>NZ_CP014608.1:1252949-1879423 GCF_001586165.1 Obesumbacterium proteus
AATTGAGTCGGGGCTGTGGTCGAAGGATGCGGTAGAGCGGCAGATGAGTCACCAGGAGCGTAACTCGGTACGTGCGGCTTATATTCATAAGGCCGAGCACTTGGGGGAGCGTAGACTGATGGTGCAGTGGTGGGCGGATTATCTGGATGCCAATCGTGAGAAGGGGGGTAGCCCGTTTGATTTTGCTAAGTTGAATAAGGGCTGATTAAAAGGGTTTCTATAAGGCGCGCCTCAGGCATGCCTTATTTTTTTGCTAATTTTGGTTTTTGCAAGTTATTGACTCAGCTGTGCCACTGCAGATTTTGCAACGCACTGATTTTGAACAAGGGTCAAAGACACGGCTCCACAAGCAGGGCATAATACAGCTATTAATCATTAGTACGGTTTCGTCTGATATGAGCACAATCACCCCCCACTACCGTAACGTACAGCAGTTGCTGCAAAGCCAATCCTTTTCTATCGATGAGTATCAGCGTGAGTACAAGTGGGAGAAGGAGAACATTGACGAGCTACTGTCTGATCTTCAGGGAAAATTCTATAACTACTACAAGCAGGGTGATGAAACCAGCGCTATTAGTAATTATGGAGAGTATTTTCTTGGCTCTATCATTGTCAGCAAACGCAACAACAAAAATTACTTGATCGATGGCCAGCAGCGAGTCACCTCTTTGACATTGTTGCTGATTTGCCTTTACCGATCTGCCGAGGAACAGAGGCTGCCGGTAGCCCAAACTTTAGCCCCACTTATTTTCAGCGACAACCTCGGTAACCCCAAGTTCAACCTCGACATCTCTGAGCGACTTCCTGTTATTCGTTCTTAAATATAAAACGCCCGATGATGTTCATCAGGCGTTTTACAGGCAGAAAACTGTCAACCTATATCAGGACTAGTCATTTTTGATTACGCGTTATTTGAATGACACATAATTACTCTCACTTCTCTTTCGCTTTATAGTTTTTCTAGAATCAAGCATGCCTCGCGATTTAGAGCAATGAAATCCTGCCAGCTATACTGCTCTTGATAGTTAAGCCTATACTGTGTCTCAATCTGGCAAATTAGCGGACGCGTCTCATAAATCGCGCATAGCTTTGTTTCCATCTGGTAGTGGCGACATATACCGTCACCACGATCGAGAAACTTTGTTTCACTGGCGCGATCGACGTGACGGCAGCATGCTCCGCACTGATTGCAGGGAAACTCTGTAGTAGACTTCATAGTTTGTTTAACCAGCTACGTGTGGAGCGAGTATTTCCAGCCTCAAACGGTAGCACGATATTCCGACGTTCGACCTCGGCCCGCAGCAATAAGCCACGCTCAATTTCGCTATTCACTACGTTAAGGTGTAGGGAAAATTGCTCCAGCTCTGAGGTTTCGATCGTGAATTCTAGCGCTGAAAGCTCCAGCAGGTAGCGATCAAGCTCAGCATTAACCTCTTTATAATACTCAAGTGCTTTTTGGTACTTATCTTTAAATGTGTCTAGAAATGCCCAGACCTTTTTCATCAAAGCGCTATTTTCGAGAAAATAGTTCATCACCAGAGTCAAAATACCTGTCGCCAGCGCGCCGCAGAAGGCAGCCAATTCAGGTCCAAAAGGAAAAACAAGGATTTTTGCTAATGCTTCGTTAACCACCACTCCAGCAGCGACGGCGATGCCCGCAGCGACCAGTTTACTCACCGTCTTTGCTAACTGTCCTGGAGTTAAGCCCTCAGGGTTAAAAACCATCACTTTGAAGGCCTGCACCAAATTGTTCCACATCTCGCGAATCAGCCTCACCATCATCTTCTTTGTAGTAAAGAAGATATTGAAGAGTGTTGTGGTAGTACTGGACAGGATGCCGCCAAGTGCACCGTCTTTAAAGGTCGTTAGGAAGGCGCTGAATTTTTTCTGCATCCGATACCAGACCGCGCGTAATGCTTCAGTCACATCCTGTAAGAACTCTGCGGCGTCGAACGTATGACGATGCTTATCAAACACCACTGGAATACGTTCCCGGAATTCGAACCAGGTCTCCGCCAGAATCAGCCCTAGCATTTGCCGTGTTCCCATGCGAAAGGCATTATTCAGCGTAGCGGTGGCGACATTTCTCGCAAATTTACTACCAGTATAATATTCCTGATTGATAGTGCTGTGGTATTTTTCGCGTGCCTTGTTATCGGCTTTTTTCATGCGTTCGAAATCGGCGGCAGCTTTATTTTCCAGCTTATTTAGCAGCTTTTGTTCTTGCTCGGATAGCGTTGGTTGGCTGCGTAATCGAACAATTTCCTGTGTCGTGGCTGCCTGTTGCCCTTGTAACGTTTGCACGAAGGCATCCATCGTTTTTGCTTTTTTTGCCTTATTTAGCGACTCGTTCGTAAAGGTAAGATTCGATGAGTCATTAGCTAGATCGGCCCCATTGCATTCGGCGAGAACACGTCCGGGATCATTATGAATCTCATGGGCGGAAATTATGTGGTCGAGGTTCTTTTTATCATTGGCCGAAAAATGTTCACCGGTATAGGTGTCTGTCAATGTACCAGCTTGATGGGCTTTTTTACCTTCTCGGTTAGTGGCAATATAGTTTTTGTGACTATGGTAATGATGCGAATTATACCCTTCGCGCTGCTCAAATCGTTGACGTTCGACGTCAGTGGCATATACCCCCTGATAGGCATTATGAATGGTGTTTACATCGCCGCCGTGCTTATCCTCCAGTAGGAGAAAATCTAATCCAAATGAGGTTGTGAGGCTCTTTACTACTGTCTGATGTAACTCTTCACCCCAGTCAAATTTAGCTGTGTTCATTGTGCTTAGCCCATAGCAATGCCGGGCCTATTAGCCCGGCGGGTCGTTTAAATTCGAGAGGAAAATGAGTTGAAATCAGAGGCGGATACCTCTAATTTTTCGTCCAACGCTTCTTTGTTCAGTAAGTTCATACCGTTGCTGTCGGTCTGCAGCTGGATCACGCCATCTTCAATAACGGCTTCACCGTTATCCTGCATTACTGGCTTGAATAAAGGTGTTGTAATTATGTCAGTCATGATGGCGGCTAATTCATAGCCATGATCTATAAGCGTCATGATTTCTTCTGACTCATCAATATCTGTGGTGATATTCTTTTGATGACGCTCAACGATGACTGCGTGCATTGCTTTCAGCGGTGCAAAGTAGTGCTGAACGAAAACTGCATGCATACTGGTGATAGATTCATAAATGCTGTTTACATACTGTTGTACTTTCGTCAGATGTGCTTCAGCCGAATTCATTTTTTCTACTGCAGCGGTTACCTCACGGGAACTTTGATAAGCGTTATCAAGAGCTTTTTCCGCATGGCTATCATAAGCCCAACCTGCGATAGCAATTAGCGGTGCTACCACCGCACCGCCAAGTACCATCGCACCGCCTGCCGTCCCCCAACCACCAGCAGCCAGCGAACCGCCGCCAATTGCAGCCATCGTAGCATTATAAGCTGCCGCGCCAGACAGTGCGGCAATCGGTGTGCCAGTAGAGGCGGCAGCAAAAGCCATAACTCCACTGTACACAGCAAAACCGGCTGCGGCGCCAGAAACCCCAGCGCCGACTACTGTGGTCAAATATTCTGTAGCGGAAATGGCCAAGCTCCGAATTCTATTAATATTGTGCTTTGGCACGGTCAGTTGGAGATCTTTATGTCCATCTTTGGCCATGCGCTCAAGGAGATCAATGGCGATTGTATTGAATTCATTGAAATCGTTACCGATCTTCAACTCTATTTCGCCTAATTCGGCCAGCTTTTTCGATGTGGTTGTGTTGGCCACCTCAAAACTCTCTTTATTCATCTCAAAGCGTCGTTGCGCGCGATCTAATACATCGTCGGCTTCCGATTTTTTTTGGTAACCGTCATACGCCTTTTTACCACCAAATGCAGTTGCCGCTGCCGCGACGCCCAAAATAATGAAAGGTAATGCCATAGGTTATTATCTCCAGTGCTATAGGTCGTTGTTACTAGCTATGCATCACATTCCAAGGCTGGAACTGAGCTGCGATCGCCAGCGATATAGGTGTGCAGCATATTGATGACAGTTATTTTTAACCATTTTGGTTCCAAAATTTCAATATTGGGTAACCAAAATAAAATTAACGGAATAATTTGATTCTGATGTGCTGCTTTGCAGAGTAACGTTATTCCGTTGTCCTCCTCACACAATAATTCTTGCTGGGGAAGCAAATTACGTCGGCTAAAGTAGCTAGCAATGTTGTGGTTAATTCGAACCCGAACTTCAAACGTATCTTCACTTACCCACGGATCACGGTGCTCATCAATTAATAAAAGTGTGGGAGCCTCTACAGAAAAATGCTCTTTTCTTATATCCAACCAATGAATTTTGCTGAGCGAAAATGACTTTAACCTGTCGTTTTCCGTCGCTTGGAGATACCAGATATTTTTCTGGTTCACCAACTTATAAGGGTGAATAACCCGTGTTTTATTTTTGTACAAAATATGGCAAACGCTGTTTTTTTGAATGGCCTTCTCTAATAAATTAAAATACTTTCGCAAATCATTTCTTACCGAATGCTCTGGGCTATTAAACTGAACACTAATGTGCTGTTCTGTAACACGTCTTTCTAGATTGCTCCAAAAATCTCCATCTCTATCAGGAAATACTGTGTCAGCGTCTAGTAGCTTAGCTAGCGGATTATGCAGAGCATCATGGCTATTATTCTGAGCGCGTGAAGAAATTAATCGATATTCACCACCGCCACAGCCTTCAACAAATGGAGATAGCATGTTTAGATCGCGATAAACAGTTCGTTCAGTAATCCTAAATTTCTTCATCAGCCTATAGCGACTAACCACTCCATAAGTTTGTAGCTCCATCAGAATGTCGACTAAACGTTCTGCTGAGCGGCTCCGTGTTGAATCAGCCATAGGCTCCCACCGTTTTGTTTACTTAGTTCGAATTATATATAAAGGACTGACATGCCTTGTCAGTCATCGGCAGATATGCATTTTTTTTTAGAGGTACCAACAATTTATTTGATCATTATCAAATTTTTCCGAGCTGTAGGCTGACAAATAAAACTCTGAAAATTGCCAAGGAACTCCGAAAAAAACCAATCGGAATAATTTTCAACTGTGAGTCGGGTATCTATTATATGAGACTGTAGCTACAGTATTTACTATAGTACTAGCAGAATACGTGAAGTATAAGGCGATGTCTGGAACTAAGGGGGAATAACCCACTGTGGTACTTCTTTTTAGATTCAAAAATGAGTGGAACTGTGTTCCTGAGCGCTTCATCGTATTAACCTTGTTGTGTATATAAAAGTATCTGCAATAGAAACATGAACCAAAATTTGGCAAAAAAAGCAAAGCTTTAATGTGCATAATTTAGCTAAATAGCGTCAAGGTAAAAATGGATCTTAAATCTAAAATCAAGGTGTAAGTTCTTGTAATATTTAATGATGTAGTTAATTATTAATCTCCATTGCTTTAATGGTTTCAGATAGTTTGCGTTGGTGTAGGAGTAAGGATAGATGATTTTTGTTTTTTATGACTATCATCCTTTACATCAGGCTATACCATAATATTTCCGCCAGTGCTAACCTGTCTGGTTAAATCTATATATCGTCTGATCATGATCATAGATTTAGTTTGTTGTTTACGGTTTGATGCCATAATTCAGGTTTATATTGAGTGGTTCTAACAAACAGAGGGTGAGGTAAGTAACGATGTCTAAAGTAAATAACTTGGGGTTTGTTTTATCTCCGTATTCCCAGAAAAAGATTCTTAGAGCACTTGGCAATTATCAGCAAAAAACCGACTCGACAGCTAAACCGCGTGGCAAGCCTACTCGTTATAATATTGCGACCAACGATTACGATAATCTTGTTAGCGGTGAGCATGGCTCGCTGATTCTGAAGGTCAGGCGGGGTAAAATCGTTACCGAAAAGCATTATTGCGCCGAATGCCATACTTACACCAGCCCAATTCGGGCCTATGCTGATAGTAACTATGGCAAGGTTCATCTGTGTACACCTTGCCATTTAGCGACGTTCAATCGAAGCTTTGGTCATGCAGATGCGATGCCGCTAAAGCTAGATCATGCGCATGCGCATAAGGGAAAATGGTGATGTTGAGAAAATTATCTTGCGATTTTCATGTTCTGATTGCGCCTTCTACTGTCTACTGCCGTAAATGCTGCCACCTATAGTACTGACAGCTTTGGCACCGCACGAAATGATCAGGATAGTCTCTGGTGAACGGATAACTTCGGTACTACTCGTGGGGTACGGTTTGGCGTTTCACACTGATAGCTTCGGTAATGCTCGTGTTACGAATTCTCAGAGCAATATAACTGCATACAGAACAGGTTCATTTGAGGCAAATTATTACAATTGATTTAGCGAGGATATTTGATTAATAAAAGAATATTCGAAAAGTGAAAAAACTGCACACTGCATATAATTTTGTAGCGATGGTCATTTGTTATTTTTTTGAGTGGCCTTGCTAAGTAGTCACTTCAGTTGATGAATAGTAATAGCCTGCTAACTATATCATTTTTATTTTTCTCGTATTGTTATTATGCTGTGTGTTTATATTTTTCTGGTGAAAATATTAAGTTTTTATTTTTTTCATCAGATTTTTTACTCATTTTTGGCCTTGCTACTTGTTATCCCAACATACAGCGTTATGATTTGTTGGATTTATCTCATTGTTAACTTTAATCGTAGTCCTGATTGATGTTGAGTTGCCAAACGCCATCAGTTGCTGGTTGTACTGGCTGCTACTAAAAAGGGTCATCTAGTTTGTAATGCTGCCTATAAGCCGCAGAGTCTCAAAACTACCTAAACACAATAAAAATACTTTTATATGAATTATCTATATATCAAAGTTTTGTTATGAATATTTCTTGGTAGTTATACATGAATAGTTCGTATTTAATTTTTAGGACAAAAAATGGATTGGCTTAATTCACTATTGGTCATTTTGACTTCTGTACAACCCGCCAAAGTACCTTTCGTTGTTATTGTATGTGTAACTATAGCATTAGTTTTTTTTGCCATATTTTATGTTTTTCGCGCGATAAAAATTGTCAGTAAACTAAAAAGTAAGGCAAAAAAAATCAGTGTATGGGAAACGGAAAGCCCAGCAGAAAAATTGCACAAACTGAGTGAGCTCTTTGCGCAGTCGTCTATGAAGCATTCATGGAGCGAGTTTGAAGAATCATTGCATCAGCAAAAAAATCTTGTCGAGGGTGAACTAAAGCTGCAAAAGGTTCGAGCGACGGCCCCCAGCGCTGTATATTTTACTGAGCAACAACTGATTGATATTCCTCTTAATACTGAATTTTTCAAACATCTCCCAGGAATTCTTACTGGTATAGGGATTATCGGTACATTTTATGGATTGATGATTGGTCTATTCCACTTTGACCCGAGCACTCCTGAGCAGGTAACTAGCAGCGTTGCGTCTTTGCTACGTGATGTGCTCTATGCTTTTCTCGGTTCTTTTACCGCAATCGCGGCATCTATTGCAGTCACCTGGCTAGAAAAATTTTCTCTCGCTAAATGTTACAAATATCTTGAGCAATTAACAGCAGCTATCGACCAGTTATTTGAAAGTGGTGTTGGTGAAGAGTATTTAGCTGAACTAGTAAAATCCAGCAATGAGAGCGCGACTCAGGCTAAACAGCTTAAAGATAGCTTAGTTACTGATCTGCGCGATATGCTGCAAAACTTAGTTGCAAGTCAGATCCAGGAAAATGAAAAACTAGCCCAATCGCTTTCCTCTACATATCGAGATAGCGGCCAGCAGTTTGCGGAGCAGGTCAGCAATGCTATTGAAAGTAGCCTTAAATCCCCACTGGATAAAATAGCAGGGGCAGTGCAAACCGCTAGCGGTGATCAAAGTGGCCAAGTTCATAACATGCTAGAAGATGTTCTAACCGTATTTATGTCCAAGCTTGATAACACTTTTGGCAAGCAATTCGACAATATGCACCAAATGATGGGGCAATCCGTTGGAGCCATTGAGTCGATGCAAACAGGGTTCTCAGCCCTGTTACAAGATATGCGTAGCGCTAGCGAAGAAAGCAAGCAAGGTAGTGCAGAGCTGATGGCTCAATTGCTTACCGAAATGAAAACCGGCCAACAAGCCATGCAGTCAGGTATGAACGATATGCTGACAAGCTTGCAATCCTCAGTGGCAAAAATTGGTACTGAAGGTGAAAATGCGGGCGAGCGTATGGCACAACAGTTAGAGAAAGTATTTGCCGATAACGAAGCTCGCGAAAAAGCAATGGCAGATCAAATGAAAGAATTTATCGCCACTATTCAGCAAACATCTCAGCAGGGCCAGCACGAAACCATGCAAAAAATGGCTGCATCAGTAGAGCAAGTAGGAGAACAATTAAGTTCATTATTTACTCAACTTGAGCAGGGGCAGAAACAGTTAACGACTCATCAACAGGATACACAAGCATCCCTCCATCAAGAAACACAGCAGATTGTTTCTGGATTTGATGAACAAGTTAAATCGTTGCTTAATGCGTTACATGCACAACAAGAAGCGACCGAAAATGCGCTTCGCAGAATGGCTGAACAGACTACTGCGCACTTACAAGATATGCATACTGGCGCAGATAAAATGCGTGTTGCTGCCGAGCATTTTGAGTCTGCTGGCGACAAGGTTAAAGAAGCGAATCATCTTACTGCAGATGTACTCAATAAAACTCAAAGTGCAGGCAATGAGTTAAGTCAGGCAAGCCGAGAGTTGAGCTCTGTCGTCGCTGATTATCGCAATAACCGAGATTCTGTCGCGAAATCAATCACGTTGCTTGAAGGCATTGTGGCTAACGCGCAGGCGGAATTAGCAACTCGTAGTCAATTCCTTAAAGAGCTAAAACAGCATAATGAAGGCTTACACGATTACAACCGCGAAGCCAAAGAGTTCTTAGAACATTCCGGCCAAGTGCTGGCAAATGGCTTTAACCAATTTGCCGATGGTATGAAAACAAGCTTAGACACAACGTTAGGTGCTTTAGATTCAAATCTGGATAGCGCAGTTAAACGGTTAGGAAGCGGCATTGAAGAACTTGGCGAAAGTATTGAGAGCCTTGAAGAAATGTTGTCTAAAGTGTCAGTTTAAGAGGCGGTGAATCATGTTTGGTCAATATTCTCGCGCTAGAGGCCGCCGCTCAGATGAAGCTGAGAAACCATTTTGGATTTCATATGCAGACCTGATGACCGCGATGATGGTGCTATTTCTGGTAGTGATGGTTGCATCCCTCAGCTCAGTGACTCAACGTATTCAGCGTGTCGAGCAGGGAGAAAAACTGCGCGGGCAAGATATTTCACGCTTATGCCAACGTTTAGAATTACACGCAAAGAGTTTGAATAAAACGATAGTGGTAGATTGCCGGGATAATCGTATTAGTTTTGGTGAAGCAGGGCGCTTTGATCATAATCGTTTTTTTCTTAATGCAGATGGCCAGAAGGCATTACAAGATGCTGTTCCTCTCGTTCTAGACGCGGCTAATAGCGATGAAGGGAAGAAATGGTTTAAGCAGATTGTTATTGAAGGTTTTACTGATACCGATGGTTCATATCTTTATAACTTGCATCTATCCTTGCAGCGTTCTGAATGGGTGATGTGCAGTTTGCTAGATAGTCGAAGTCGTCTTCAACAGCAAATAACTCCGCTGCAGCAAGAGCAAATCCGTAAACTATTTTTGGCCGGTGGCGTTTCGTTTAATAATGCGAAAGAAAGTAAAGAAGCTAGCCGTCGCGTTGAATTGCGTATGCAATTCTTTGGTTTGAAAGATGAGCATGAAAAGCCAGCTGTTGATGTAGAAGATTCAGTTGTGCCAAGTATAGAAAGATGCCAGTTGGAGATGCCTATATGATATCGGCTTTGTCTCAGTTGTCTGCTGATATTGCTGCCACGGTTAAACGACACGTTTCTACGTCTGATAATAAGATCTTTGGTGACTTCCCTAAACTGAAAGCTGCTGAGCAGTATTTAGCTGCGAAAATGGAGAAAAGCGAACGGACAATAGTTCCTCCTCTTGATAAAAGGCTGCGGGCAATTGCAGCGTTACGCCAGTTAAAAGCGCTTACGAGATATGATTGGCAGCTTATATTCGCAGGACTATCGGATAAAGATCCTGATGCAGCATTTCCTATTTTGCTTGAAGATGACACTCTTTATAGTCGTGTGGAGCAAGAGATACAGCAACGTATTGACAGAAAAAATCTTAAGCGCCGAGAATGGAAGTTTTTATGTAGTAGTTATTTTGGGTATCATTCGAAAAAACCAGGCGAAAATAATAACTGGTGCTCTCTACGCGATCTGCTTCGTATTGGCTACGGTGTAGTTAAAAGTCAGGCACGTAAAGAAAAAAGCTGGATGAAAATAATTGATCACTACGGTGATTTGTTTACTCCTGAAGCAGGTTCACTCATTGCAGATAAAATGATTTTGGGGAAGTTTGTCGATTTCTCTGCTTTAGAGAATGTTGTACAAGTACCTGATAATAGCTGGCTCTGGTATCGTGCATTTGTTGTTCTCCTATCTAAAGTCTTAGAGCTTGATGACGAAGAGTTTAAGCTTCGGCTTCCGCATCTTTTAGAGCTTGCACGACAACGAGAGCGATATAAAAATATAATTTTACGCGCTTGTTTAACCCAATATTACCGGTCTTCATATCGAAATATTCCGCACCCTGAGCTTAAGCAAATGGCTTTAGATAGTTGGGGAAGCCCTCAGTTGCGTAGCAAACAGAATCTTTGGTTAAATCATTTAAAAGACCCCAATACAAGCGAAAAAATTTGTGGGATGGTTCGTAGCTGGTTGGCGAAAGAAGATCTGACACATTTCTTCCAATTACTGAAAGGTAATGGTGATGTTGATCAGGCTAGATTGTTCTACTGGCTACGTTTTGCCAATCAAATGGGTTTTACACGAATAGTGATGGGACAGGATGCACGCAACGATATGCACTCTGACTTTGTTGCTTTCAGGCAAAAAAACAAAGGACGCTTGAGCCATTTATTGGGTGGGGCAAGTGCTGACAATGCTGTAATCATGCAAGTTGGAGATTATCTTTTTGTTGAGTTTTCTCGGACTGGGAATGCGCTTTATGTGTATAAGTCTTCGGAAACTCCATTTGATCCTGAAAAGAACGAACTGCATCTCAATGATGAATTAAAATGTGGTGGTTTAAAATTCCGTCATGCCCCAACGGCGGTTGGATACAGTGATAAACATCTTACAGGTTGGATGGTGGCGTATGAAGATATGCTACGCCAACGGGGTATTAAATATATTCCTACAGATATGCAAGCCACGTCTCATCCGGCACAGAATTTTAAATACAGCAGCGCACCAACTCAAAAAAACTCAAAAACAGAGCGTGAACAAGATATACAACAGTTTCTTCGAGGGTTGAAAGCATCTATTAGCGATAAACGTGCCTTAGGAGGTGCTCTACATGTTCGTTTATCTGAGCGAGACCCAAAGGCGATAGCTAAGCTGACGCAGCTTGGTTTCAAACCCAAACACGGTGACCCACTGGTTTTCTGGAGCAACTAATGCTGAAGCGTCTACTCAATAAGTTTATGAGTAATCATCTATCGTCCGAAAAAGCAATGAGCCATCAGTACCAGATAGAAGAATTAGGCCTCTCATTTCCTTTCAGTTTGGCTAATGATGACGCTTTATGGCCATTAATTGCTTATATGGATCAACTCTCGGAAGAAGGCTATGTCACAGAGCTTTCTGACCGCTGGATGCTAACCTGGGATGAATTATATCGATTATCGGAAGACGTAGAGCATCATACTAGTCTGCCTTTATTGGGTGTTCCGGCTGTAATGCAACTGAAGGCAAGCTTAGCTGGACGAGGGGGACTAAGTGACGCAGATTTCAATATTTATATTCAGGAGTGGCAAGAGATAGCGTCGGGGAGAACTATTATTTTTAAGCGCACTGGTGCGGTAATTGATTGCCCTCACGGACAGTTTCTGCTGAGTAAAGAAAACTGGTTGCTATTATCTGCTTTGGAACATTTTCGTTGTGAACAGAAGGAGAAAGCCGGTGAGGTCACAAATCAACTTGGATGGGCAAAAATAAGGCGCTTAGCCAAGAATGCGCATGCTGAACTTGATAACTATCTGACAAAAACTATTGTTGTTAAGCCCGAATCATTGAAAATAAAAGTCAGGAAAGCAACAATTCACGATACATCAGTTATTGAAATTGAACCCACGTTCGAAGATCAACCAGAACAATGGCTGAGTAGTTTTGATAATAATAAGCAGGTGCCTGATCAATACCGTATATTAAGTAGCGATGGTTCACTCAGTCATGTAATTATTTCACCCGAAGTTAAAGATGTCTTATCTTCAGTCCATTCTATTCCTGGACGACGAGTGGCTGGCGACGATGCCATTTCATTTGTACGTAACCCGTATACATTCATTGGTGAGAGTGCTGCATCTGTCGTCCCCCCTGAGCAGCATGAGCAAGCGTTGCAAGATGCACACATATTCTTTCACCATTTCAATATCGAGCCGCTACTGGATACAGAGAGTAATATGATCGACTCGGTATTGCTGACTCTCGAACCTATCGCTGCTATCCCCCAGCCCTCTATTCGATTTTCGCTGTCTAAGCCTCACGAGTTTGAACAATTTATCCAAGAACTTTCAATTAAACTGGCATCTGGATTACCAGCAGGTATATGGAAGGGATATGAATTAGAGCTTAGCCAATTTACGTTGGAACAGTTACAAAACTACCAAGTCTTGTTGTTACGTTGGCAGAATGAGTCTGCTGGTGTTGAATTTGATGATGTCCTAGATCTCAGTAAGTATGGCGATCGAGTCATTGGGATAGGTGAGCTTGAAAAGGTTACCTCTCCCTTTTTGGTTAAAAATGAAAGTGAAAACTGGTTACCTAAAGAACTGGGCGAGACTTTATTTTCAGAAGATTTCTTTGACGAGTTTGATCAACGTAGTGCTGAACTACTCTCTGAGCTTGATGAGCGAATTAAGCTGGCTGAACAACAACAAGAACTATCAGTAAACATGCCGTGGAATGAGCAATCTCTTCCTATTGATGATGCTAAGTCATTTTTAAAAGATTGGCGTAAGAAGGTTGAATCTGAATTATCTAGTGATGACAAAGAAACGAATCTCCAAGATAAACGTGCTGTTTTACAAATAGAGCAGAATATAGAATATGCTAGCTACATTAAACATAGGCGTGAAGCATTGCTGAATGTCCGCGGAGCGGAACCTGTATTACCAGTATTATTGAAGAAACATATCCAGTTACGCGAGCATCAGCGGCAAGGGGTTGCGTGGCTACAGCAGCTTTATCTTAAATCACCGGATGAAACATCGGGCTGCTTATTAGCTGATGATATGGGGCTAGGAAAGACGCTGCAAATTCTTACGTTCTTGATGTGGTATATTGAGAAGAATCCAGCAGGACTACCAACAATGATTGTTGCCCCTGTCTCTTTATTAGATAACTGGGAAAGAGAATTAGATAATTTCTTTTACGTTGCCGGAGTAGAAGTCCTTAAACTTTATGGTGATACAGTTAAATCCTTTAAATTTCATAAGGATGAAATTCCGCCAGAGCTAAAGGCTCAAGGCATTAAAAACCTTTTTCGCCCTGGATGGGTGGGTAATGCACAAATAGTTTTAACGACTTATGAAACGCTGCGCGATCAGGAGTTTTCTATTGCTCGGCAAAAATGGTCGATTATGGTTTGTGATGAGGCTCAGAAAATAAAAAATCCTGCGGCATTAATAACCCATGCAGCTAACGCAGTTCAGGCTCAATTTAAAGTTGCTTGTACAGGAACTCCCGTCGAAAATACCTTAGTAGATCTTTGGAGCCTTTTTGATTTTGTACAACCAGGCCTACTTGGCGCATTGAATGATTTTGGGCAACGTTTTTTACGACCAATCGAAGGTGCTAAAGAACGAGATAATGCAGCTCTTGAATTGCTCCGCCAACTTATTGAACCTCAGACCTTGCGGCGAACCAAAGACGATGTTGCAAAAGATTTACCCCAAAAGTTAGAGGACTTGGCTTGCAAGAATCTTACTATGATCCCGTTGCAACGTGATTTATATATTTCTTCGATCGTGTCTTATCAAAGTAAGCAGCAAATGCAAGATGAACTCGAGGTGGCAGGAATGGGAATGCTTGGCCTTTTGCATCGGCTTAAATTAATTTGTGCTCATCCTTACAGTGTGAAACCAGATAGCCCGCTGCGTAATTATTCGCCGAAGCTGAAATGGATGATGCAGAAACTAGAAGATATCCAAAAGAACAGTGATGACAAAGTCATTATATTTACTGAACTGAGGGATATTCAACGTGAATTACAACATGCCATCCAACAACGATTTGGATTTAAACCGTACGTTATAAATGGCGATACGAGTACTAAAAGCTCAAGTGCAAATAGCAGGCAAAAACTGATTGATCTCTTTCAAGAACAACAGGGATTTGGCGTAATTATTCTATCGACGGTTGCGGTTGGATTCGGCGTTAATGTGCAGAAAGCAAACCATGTGATTCATTTCACTCGATGCTGGAATCCAGCCAAAGAGGATCAAGCGACAGATCGCGTTTATCGTATTGGACAAACAAAAGATGTTTACGTTTATTATCCAACGGTCAGAGATTCGGCAATGCCAACGTTTGAAGAGACTCTGGATGAATTACTACAAAAACGGCGGATGCTTGCTAGAGATATGTTATGTGCTAAAGGTGAACTTCAATCTGAAGATTTTAACCAAATTCTAAGCCCAAATTAGAGCACGAATTTATATTCGTGCGGGTAAGCGGTTTAATTTCAATAAGCGGCTTACCCTCTTGAACAACCTCCCATCCCCCTCATCGCCAAGCATACCCATCCAGCCCCACCCAATTCATCTTTTCCACAGCAGCAACAGTGCTATCATAGTGTTTCTAGCTTTGAACGGAATCAGTCTCATGATTCAGGTGCTGTCTACCGGTTGTTTGCTGGTGATTTAAGATAGATCTTTCCCCAACTGTTATTGCAACAGTGATATTCGCGTAAGGCTCTCGCTATGTGTGTGAACACGCTCGAAAAACATGCCCCTTTCGGTACGTTGTTAGGTTATGCCCCCGGTGGCGTAGCGATTTACTCCTCGAATTATGACTCCCTTGAAAACCTTGATCAGATGGATGATGCGGCATTCCGTCACTATCTGGACAAAGAGTACATGGGGTATAAGTGGCAGTGCGTCGAGTTTGCCCGCCGCTTCCTTTATCTCAACTACGGCACCGTGTTTACCGACGTGCGCATGGCCTACGATATTTTTTCGCTGCGCTATCTGCGTCAGGTCGTGAACGATAATATTCTGCCGTTGCAGGCGTTTGCCAACGGCTGCGAGCGTTTGCCGGTGGCGGGTTCTTTGCTGATTTGGCAGCAGGGCGGTGAGTTTGAGCATACGGGGCACGTCGCGATTATCACCCAAGTGTTGGAAGACCGCATCCGCGTGGCGGAGCAGAACGTGATCCACCATCCGTTGCCCGCAGGGCAGCAGTGGACGCGCGAGTTACCGCTGGTGTGCCAAGACGGCAAATACGTGATTCAGGATACGTTCGACGACACCGAAATATTGGGTTGGATGACCCAAACCGCCGACGATAGTTTTAGTCTGCCGCAGCCGCAGATCCCTGCGCCGTATCTGGCTATCCACAGCGAGCGCGTAGAAAACCGCGGCCAGTTTAGCGGCGCTTGGTTGAACGAGCAGGATCCGTTGCAGCATACCTACGTGCAGGCCAACGGCGGCCATACGTTAAACGCCGATCCTTACCGCTATTTCACAATCTCGCGCAGCGCGGAACAAGAGCTTATTCGTGCCACCAATGAGCTGCATCTGATGTATCTGCATGCCACGGATAAAGTGCTGAAAGATGACAATCTGCTGGCGCTGTTTGATATTCCTGAAGCGCTGTGGCCGCGCCTGCGCCTGTCTTGGCAGCGTCGTCGTCATCATATGATCACCGGTCGTCTTGATTTTTGTATGGATGAGCGTGGTCTGAAAGTCTATGAATACAACGCGGATTCCGCGTCGTGCCATGCTGAAACTGGGCTGATTCTAGGCCAATGGGCAGAGAAGGCGGGAGACGTTCTCGGCGGCGATCCGGGCGAGCATTTGCTGGATGCGTTAGCGAACACTTGGAAGCACAGCGACGCCAGCCCGTTCGTTCATATCTTGCAAGATCATGATGCCGAAGAGAGCTATCACGCGCAGTTTATGCAGCGCGCATTAGCTAAAGCCGGTTTTGAAAGCAAAATTCTGCACGGCTTAGATGAGCTGCATTGGGATGCGTCTGGTCAGTTGGTGGATGGCGATCATCGCGCAGTGAGCTGTGTGTGGAAAACGTGGGCATGGGAAACCGCGCTCGATCAGCTGCGTGAAGAGAGCGAAGCGGAGCACTCGGCGCTGCCAATTCGAACCGGACATCCCGAAAATAGCGTTCGCTTGATCGACGTGTTGCTTCGTCCTGAAGTGATGGTCTTTGAGCCGCTGTGGACGGTGATCCCAAGCAATAAAGCCATTTTGCCGGTGCTATGGTCGCTGTTCCCGCATCATCGTTACCTGTTGGACGCTGACTTTGAGTTAAACGCAGAGCTGGAGCAAAGCGGCTATGCGGTGAAACCGATTGCTGGACGCTGCGGTAACAACATCGGTTTGATAAGCCATGAAGATCAGGTGCTGGATGAAACCTCGGGTAAGTTCTCCGAACAGAAAAATATCTATCAGCAGCTGTGGTGTCTGCCTGAAGTGGCGGGGCGTTATATTCAGCTGTGTGCGTTTACCGTTGGTGGTCATTACGGCGGTGTATGCGTGCGTTCAGAGACGGGCTTAGTGATTAAGAAAGAGAGCGATATCGATCCGCTGCGGGTGATTGATGATAAAGATTTTATCCGTTAATCGACGCTAAAAACTGACGTTATCGGCGTGTCATACCCGCGTGTGGCGCGCCGTTTTTTGTTAGGCAATTTGTTCGACCGTTTGTTAAGTAACGCTTATCTGATTTTCCCCTCTCGACTTATTCAACATTATCCTTGACCAATGACAAGGCAGCCCCACGCTTAGCTTCTTTATAATCGAGCCCGTTTTTCTTCTCACTGGTGTGAACGCATGGCTTATCAACTCAATCTTAATTGGCCCGAGTTCCTTGAAAAATACTGGCAAAAACAGCCAGTTGTATTAAAAAATGCCTTCCCAAACTTTGTTGATCCTATCACGCCGGATGAGCTGGCGGGTTTGGCGATGGAGCCGGAAGTCGATAGCCGTTTGGTTAGCCATAAAAACGGTGAGTGGCAGGCCAGCAACGGGCCTTTCGAAGATTTTGACGGCTTGGGCGAAACCGGCTGGTCGTTACTGGCTCAGGCCGTTAACCACTGGCATGCGCCATCTGCCGAGCTGGTACGTCCGTTCCGCGTGTTGCCGGACTGGCGTTTAGACGATCTGATGATTTCCTTCTCCGTGCCGGGCGGCGGCGTTGGACCACATATCGATCAGTACGATGTTTTTATCATTCAAGGTATGGGCAGCCGTCGTTGGCGCGTGGGCGATAAATTGCCGATGCGTCAGTTCTGTCCGCATCCAGCGCTGTTGCACGTTGATCCGTTCGAACCGATCATCGATGAAGATCTCGAACCGGGCGATATTTTATATATTCCGCCGGGCTTCCCGCATGATGGTTTCACCCATGAAACCGCGATGAACTACTCCGTTGGCTTCCGTGGGCCAAACGGCAGAGATTTAATCAGCAGCTTTGCTGACTATGCGCTGGAAAACGATCTGGGTGGCGAGCATTACAGCGATCCTGATTTGACCTGCCGCGATCACGTGGGTCGCATTGAAGATTATGAAGTTGACCGCCTGCGCGGGATGATGATCGAGATGCTGAACCAGCCGGAAGATTTCAAACAGTGGTTGGGTCGTTTTGCGACTACACCGCGTCATGAACTGGATATCGCGCCTGCGGAACCGGCTTATGAGCCTGATGAAATTCTTGATGCGCTGTTGGGCGACGAAGTTTTAACGCGCCTGAGCGGTCTGCGCGTGCTGAACATTGGCGATAGCTTCTTTGTTAACAGCGAACCGATGAAAGCGGTTGAACCAAAAGCCGCCGATGCGCTGTGCCGTTACACCAGCGTAGGTAAAAAAGAGCTGGGCGACGCGCTGAACAATCCGGCCTTTGTGGCTGAGCTCACTGATTTAGTGAATCAGGGCTATTGGTATTTTGATGAGTATTAATCGGTTTCATTGATATTCAAATCATTCTAAAAGGGGTAGCGATGGCTATCCCTTTTTTCTATCTGCTATTCAGCAATGTCCGCCTTTCTCATTTGAAAATAGGCTGGATGGATTTACAGTAAGTTGTATTTGAATATGGAATCAACCTCTCATGAATTGGGGATAAAACACCAAAGTGGGTAACGCTGTTGATGAGTTTAAGATACATGATTTTACCGTAGGGTGGGGCGCTCCGGCAGCTAAAGCAGTACTTCGTTATGACCTAACACCTAATTTTTAATCAGAGAGTATGAATATTTGTAGCCTGACAAACATTCCCACAATCATTTTTCGCCAAATGAGGGCGACAGGCGTAAATTATCTCCCCAGTAAAATTCGACTCAGGATATTTAATAGGGATGTATCAGGATGAAAGCAAAAGAAGCCAAGTTACTCAATTTTCTCCAGACCGCGCCGCAGTTGGTTATTCCCATCTATCAGCGCCTTTATTCTTGGGGAATCAAAGAGTGCGAACAGTTGTGGGATGATATTATTCGTTGTGGTAAGGATAATGATAATAATGGCCACTTTATTGGTTCGGTTGTTTATATTGAGCATGGTCTGTATTCGGTAACATCTCAATCTCCGCTGCTAATTATTGATGGGCAACAGCGCGTCACCACGGCGTCTTTGCTGATTGCCGCATTGGCTGAAGCCGTTGGTGAAGAAGAGTTTATTGAAGGCTTTAAGCAAGTACAGCTGCGAGGATTCTATTTAACGAACCCATTATTATCTGGCGAAAAACGTTACAAGTTGATCTTGTCGCAAACTGATAACGAAACGCTGCGCGCTATTATTGATGGTAAACCTCGGCCAGAGCCTTATTCATTGCGAGTTCAAGAAAACTTCGAGTTTTTTCAGGAAAAGCTGAAAGATAAAAGTATTCTTGAAACGGTCTGCAAGGGGTTGAGCAAACTGATTGTGGTCGATATTTCTTTGCAGCGTGATCATGATAATCCTCAGCTAATTTTCGAAAGCATGAACTCTACAGGGAAAAAACTGAGTCAGGCCGATCTGATCCGCAACTACATTTTGATGGGCTTAGAAAACGAGCGTCAAACTACGTTGTATAACGATCATTGGCGAAAAATGGAGTTGCTGTTTGGGCAAGAGGCTTATTCAGAGCAGTTCGACTTTTTCATGCGTCATTATTTAACGGTGAAAACCGGCGATATACCTAAGGTCGATGATGTCTATGAAGCCTTTAAGCAATACTTTCATCGCAGCCATCTTTCGGTTGAGTCAGCGGTGGCAGATATTCATCAATATGCCATTTATTACTGCGCGATTGCGCTGGGCGTAGAGAAAAATAAAACCTTAAAAGAGATATTCCAGAACATCCGTGAGCTAAGAATGGATGTGGCTTATCCATTAATGCTGGAACTGTATGATGATTATCATCATGGAAAACTTCAGCTGAATGAGTTTATTGAAGCACTGCGTCTGATGGAAAGCTATGTCTTCCGCCGTGCGGTGTGTGCTATTCCAACCAACTCGATGAACAAAACTTTTGCTGGTCTTAGCAAAAGCTTTAATAAAGAGCACTATTTAGAGAGCTTGAAAGCCGCATTCATGCTGCTGCCATCATATCGTCGTTTTCCTACCGATGAAGAGTTTAAGCGTGATATTCAAACTCGCGATCTCTATAACTTCCGAAGCCGTAGTTATTGGCTGAAAAAGTTGGAAAATCACAATCACAAAGAACCTATTCCAATCGATGGGATCACCATCGAACATATTATGCCGCAGTGCGACAACAACGTAGAAAAGGTGCCTTTAGTCTGGCAGCAAGCATTGGGCGATGAGTGGCAGCGAGTATGGGAAACGTGGCGTCATACGCTGGGTAACCTCACGCTAACCGGTTATAACTCCGAGTACAGTAATAAATCCTTTGCTGAAAAACGTGATGCCGATAGAGGATTTAAATATAGTCATTTTCGTTTAAATGATGACGTGGCCGTGCTAGATAATTGGGATGAAAAGGCGATTATCTCGCGTGCGAAAAAAATGGCGGAAAAAGCAGCCGAAGTATGGCCTAGCGCCAGCCTTTCTCTGGAAACTTTGCATCGCTATAAACCTCAGCATGAAGAAAATATAACCTACAGTTTTGAAGACCACCCATATTTAGCGAAAGAGCATGTGAATAGTTTATTTGAAGCCTTCCGCAAAGAGGTTCTGGCACTCGATCCGTGTGTGACAGAAGTGTTCCTCAAACTTTATATAGCTTATAAGGCCGAAGTGAATTTTGTTGATGTGGTACCGCAGGCAAAACGTCTACGGCTGTCACTGAATATTCCTTTTGCCGAAATTAACGATCCGCGAGGTTTATGTCGAGACGTTACCAACCTTGGTCGATGGGGAAATGGCGACGTTGAGGTTGGCCTTGAGACTTTGTCCGATCTCCCTTACGTGATGACTTTAGTCACTCAAGCCTTCGAACGCCAAATGGATAATTAACCCCTTCAAGGGCTGCATCCCCCGCAGCCCTTAGTCATCTCTACCGTTATTTAATATGCGCCGCAAAGCCGGTTAATTCGGGGGCGATATCGGGTTTCAGCGTTAGATCTGGGATCGTGTAATCACCGCCGTTTTGCTGGCGGAAAGCGATGGGCGTTGTGCTCCATAAAGTATCGAGGCGCTGGCCTAATTTTTCACAGATTGTTGCATAGCTGTCAGGGTTAACTTTGCTGGTGTGGTAAATCACAAATGGTGGCAGTACGTCGAATCCCGGATAGTGCAAGATACCGTGGTGGATCGGGAACAGAATATCGTCGATTGGGCCATTAATACCGCGCGCGCTGTAATGTGGCTGCCAGCCACCGGCGGTGACCATCAGCATAGCGCGTTTGCCTGCCAGTGTGCCTTCGCCGTAGCGGTCGCCCCAATGGCTATCATTATGTTCGCCCACGCCATAGGCAAAACCATAGGCGTATACGCGTTCCACCCAGCCTTTCATAATGGCGGGCATAGAAAACCACCACAGCGGGAACTGGAAAATAACCGTATCAGCCCACAGTAGTTTGCTTTGCTCAAGGGCGATATCATCGCTTTGTAGGCCGTTTTTGAACGCGTGCTGCGAGTCGAGAGAAGCATCGAAATAGGTCTTATCAAGTCGACTTTTGCTGTCATTTGCGTCTAACGCTGCTTTCCAGTTCATCGCGTATAAGTCTGAAACCTGTACTTCATGTCCCGCGTTTTGCAGGTGTTGGATGGTGAAGTTTTTTAATGAACCGTTCAGTGATTTAGGTTCGGGATGGGCATAAACAAGAAGTACTTTCATTGTGGCTATCTCAGTCGCTATCTCAAAATAAAGAGATAGCAGGGTAGAATTTTGTCATATTCATGAGAAATGAATTTCTGATATCTCAGGTATTACTATGAGTAATCTTCGTCGGCTGGATCTGAACTTGTTGGTGACGCTCGATGCGTTACTGACCGAGCACAATGTGACGCGTGTTGCTGAAAAGCTTAATTTTTCTCAGCCTTCAATCAGCGTGCATCTGTCTAAACTGCGCGATATTTTTGACGATCCTTTGTTGCTACCGGGGCCACGAGGCATGCTGCCAACAGCTAAAGCTGAGGCACTGCGCGAACCGCTGCGGCAGGCATTGAATGCATTAGAAGGTGTTGTCGCGCCGACCAAACCGTTTGAGCCTGCAACGGCGCAAAATGATTGGGCGGTTTCTGCTGCCGACTATGGTGAGTCCACGGTTGTTTTGCCGGTTTTAATCGGCTTACGCGCCGTGGCGCCCAATACGCGGTTATCGGTCATTGAGTTGGCGCCCGCTAAAATTGCTAAACAGCTTGAGCAGGGCGAAATCGATATTGCCTTTCACGTAAGCGATGAAGCCGCACCGGAACTTCATCTAAAAAAGCTGTTTTCTGAACGTTATGTGCTGGCTGGGCGGCGAAAGCATCCACAGCTGTCACAGGCTCTAACCTCTGCGCAGTTTTGCGATTTAGAGCATGTTATTGTGTCGCCCAGCGGCGGTGGCTTTTGCGGTGTGACCGATGAGGCTTTAGCGCAGGCGGGACTTACGCGCCGAGTGGTGCTGTCGGTGCCGCATTTTCTGTTTGTGAAGTCTGTGCTTGCTAGCACGGATTTAGTAGCGATGTTGCCTTTGCGCTTAGCCATCGCTAGCCCCGAACTGCAATATATTGAGCCGCCGATGCCCATTGCTGGATATGAAATGTCGATGCTGTGGCATGAGCGATCTCATCGCGATCCTGCTCATCGCTGGCTGCGAGATTTTATCGTCGAACAGGTACATAGTGCCGCACACATCAAAGCTCAGAATCAATAATATCAAGGATATAGATATGCCTTTAGAACCTGCAATCGCTGAACTGGTGAACGATTTTATTGCGGCAGGTCGGCCATCGCCTCGTCGCCAAACCGTTGCCGAGCGGCGAGCGGGCTATGTGGCCAGCACGATATTGGCGGGCGAAAAAGAAACGCGCGTGGACGTGCGCGACGTGAGCCTTGAAGGGATGACGCTGCGCGTGATTTCTCCGCAGGGAGCACATGGAAATAAGCCAACGGTGATTTACTACCACGGCGGCTGTTTTGTCAGCGGTGGTTTTGCCACGCATGAAAAGCAACTGCGGCAGTTGGCCTATCACAGCGGATGCCGAGTGATTGCCGCGCAATATCGGCTAGCACCGGAGCACGTCTATCCTGCTGCGCACGATGATGCTCATCATGCGGCAATGCTTGTGTGGCAGCACGCCGATTTTTTAGGCGTGGATCGCGAGCAAATTTCGTTGGCTGGCGACAGCGCGGGCGGGCATATCGCGTTAGTCACGGCGCTGCGTCTGCGTGATGAGAGCCGTTGGTTGCCGCATAAGCTCTTGCTGATTTACCCGATGCTGGATGCCACGGCCTCTTTTGATAGCTATCAGCGCAACGGCGATGACTATATTATTACCCGCGACGCGCTGCTCAGCGGTTACGAAGCTTATTTTCCAGACATCGATTTTAAGCATCCTGAAGTCAGCCCGCTGTGGCGCAGTGATTTCTCTGGTCTGCCGCCAACGCACATTATTACCGCTGAATACGATCCGCTATGCGATGAAGGTGAGGCGTTGTTCGCACGTCTAACCGAGCAGGGTGTGAGCTGTAGTGCGCAGCGCTATCTTGGCGTGATCCACGGATTTTTCCAGCTCGGTGGCGTTAGCCAAACGGCACGCAATGTGATGAGCGATATTGCCGCTCAGCTTCAAACCGAGCGCTTTTAGTTAAATCAAACAGCAGCGGTACTGCACAAGTCTGTACCGCTGCGCGACGCGGCTTACAGGCTGTCTAATCTTGCTTTAGCTTCGTTTTTCCAGATTGCCGCCAGTAAATCAAGCTTGCTCAGCGCGTCCAGATCGCTGGCAGATGCGTTGGGGTTGAAGATGATGTTTTGCACGCGGCTCAGCGGCCAATCGGCATGAGGGCGCTCAACCAGCGTAATAGCATTACCTGCCTGAACTTCTCCCGGCTGTAAAACACGATAGAACCAGCCGTTACGTGATTGCTGATGCATCAACTCCGGCGCGTTTGGGTCATTTAAGCGGCCTGCCATGGTGTTACAGGCCACTCTTCCCCAAGATATTTGTAGCCGCGCAGTGCCAATGCTGAAGGTATCGCCAATACAGATGGTGTGTTCGGTGATCCCTCTGGTAGCAAAGTTCTCGCCAAAAATACCGGGGGTTTTAAATAGCTCAGCCTGAGCCGGATAGTGTGAGC
Source organism: Obesumbacterium proteus (assembly GCF_001586165.1). NCBI lineage: Bacteria > Pseudomonadati > Pseudomonadota > Gammaproteobacteria > Enterobacterales > Hafniaceae > Obesumbacterium > Obesumbacterium proteus. Next base: position 1,277,011 of record NZ_CP014608.1, read on the forward strand.
GCCAAAAATCATAATGCTCAAGCGCATAGTTCATGATGGCGCATTCAGGGTCATCAAAATACTCTTGATGTCCCGCTTCGGTTTCAATTCCGTGGGTGCCTACATAAACGCGCCCGTTAGCTGGTTTTTTTAGCTGTGTTCCATCGGCTTGGCGCTGGTTGCATAAAATCACATCGAGAGTGGCGAGCAGTTGCTGTGTGTTCATTTATTACTCCTATATCCATCATCTTGTTGGATATAAACACCGTTAAACCCCCCGTTTATACGGGGGGATTACTTAGAATTTATACTCGATGCCCGCCCAGTAGTTGCGTCCTTCTTCGACGAAACCTTCGGTATAAGCATAAGCGGTATCGAACACGTTATTCACCGAGGCGTTAACGCTGAGGCCTTTCGCAATTTCGTAATCTGCCCGCACATTGGTTACGGCAAATCCGCCCGCTTTTTGGCTGCCGTCGCTGTTGCTATAGCTTGAAGAACGGGCTTCTTCAGAAAGGGTAAGGCTAAGTGGCTGCCATGGCGTATAAGTGACCCAGCCCATGACCGTTTGAGTCGGGAGTCCGGTTACTTTGCCAACGTCTTTGTCCTTAACATCGCTGTGAATGAGGCTGTAGCTAAGGCCCACTTTCACTTCATTCAGAATCAGTCCGTTAATACCTAAATCGAGGCCGGTGTAGTCAACGCGTCCGCTATTGCGGTTTTGTACCGTATTGGCATCGATGTTCTGTGTGAGAATAGCGTCGCTAATGCGGTTGTAATAAACGCTTGCTTCATAACCCCAATCTTCGCTGAGATAGCCGGTATAGGTGAGGTCGATACTGCGAGCGCGCTCGGCTTTGAGGTTTGGATTAACCAAGGCCACCTGTCCGAACGCAGGGCGAGATGTGGTGTAGCGCTCTTTCAGTGTAGGGAAACGGCTGCGATCGGAAACCGAGAGCGCAATATCATCACGGTTGTCGAAGTGATATTTCGTCATGGCCTGCCAGTTGAAGGCGTTTTGATTATTGCTGTCGTAGTGGGTAATCGAGCCGTCTTTTTCGTGCTTCATCCCTTCAAGGCTATCACGCCAGTCGTAGCTTATCCCTGCCACCACGTCCCACTGATCGTCTACTGCCCATTGGTATTCGCTAGAGAGCGACCATGTGCGATCTTTGTAACGATCGTAAGGTGCATTGCGATATCCCTGCTCGCGGTGAACGTCTTCTTTCCAATGAGCGGCAAACGAAAGCTGGTCACGCTCGCGCATATCAGCCGATAGCTGGAGGCCTGCGCCATCGGTGTAATCATCATAGTGGCTGTAGCTGCCTTTTTTATTTTTCAGATCGCTTAGTGAGTTGTACATCAGCAGGGTGTTTTTAAAGGTATCTCGATAGGCTCGGCTTTTAAGGGTAAAGATATCGCCAAGCTTGGTGGTTCCCTGATAGTAATAACTTTCTTTGTCGTATTCCGGCCACTGCCAATATTTCGGTTTTTGATCGCTGGTTCCGGCATACGGTGGGTTTTCTTTTTCACCATCCTGTTTGATATAGGTAAAGGTGTATTCATCATTTTCACGTGGGGTAAAACCGAGCTTCACAATGCCACGTTTATCGTCAGATTTTGAATTAGTGCGCTTGCCGTCGGTGCCTGCGGTGCGGTTATCTACGCTGTCTGGCAAGCCAACAAATCGTTGTTTTAGCTCGCTGCCGCTGATCTGTAGATAGCCTAAATCGCCTTTCATACCCAGCGAGGCGTTGGTGTCAAAAGCATTGTCTTTGCCACGCGCCCATCCTTGACGGTAGCTAATGTTGCCTTCTAAATCTTTTTTAGGTTTTGTCGTGGTGAGGTTGATTGAGCCCCCCATTTGGTTGGGGCCTTGCAGCAGAGAGGTGTAGCCTTTAGAGACTTCCAGCGAAGCCAAGTTTGACGTGAGGAAGCGGCCTAAATCCAAATTGCCGTCATAGGGAACGTAGATCGGGACGCCATCATAAAAAATAGGAACCTGCCGGTTATCGAACCCACGAACGCGAACCTGTAATTCGTTACGTCCGCCCGATTTTTGCAAGGATACGCCGGGAACCACGCTGAGCGCGTCGGCGACGTTGCGTTTATCGAGTTTGGTGATGGTGTCTTGTGTGACGATCTCGCTGGTGTTTGCTACCGGACTACTCCAAACGGTCATGACATCATCGTCATTGGCAGCCTGAACGTCCATGGCAATGCCGCCTGACATGCATAGAGTTATTGCCGTACATAAAGTTGTTTTTCTCATTTTCATCATTATCCCCAGGATCGATATGTTTATTTTTATATAACGCTTATGGTGTCTATTGGCAGGCCGTCATTAGCCTGCCAATGTGGAACGCTTTGTTATTTAGTCAGAGGGTACGAGCCGAACTTTGATGTCTGCCGGTGGCGCGTAATAAGGCGCGGAGGTGACCAGCAGTGAAATGCCGGTTTGCGCAAATTTATCAATGGTCGCGAGAGTAATTCCGCCCGCTAAGGACAGTCGGCAGTGAGGCGAAAATCTCTGTGCATAGGCTTTGAGCGCGAGAATGTCATCGGGTGAGAATTTATCGAGTTGCACAATATCGGGCATGCCCAATAACGCCTGTTTGGCTTCATCCACGGTATCGGCTTCGACGATGATGGCTTTTTCCGGCGCCTGCTGGCGTAAGGTTGCAATGATGCTCTGCCAGTTATCAGGGGAGGGGCAAAATCGACGGTGGTTGGTGAACAGCAAAATAGTTTCACCGCAGCCCGCACGATGAATAATGCCACCTGCGGCGGTCACGGCTTGCATGGCGAGTAAGTGGGTGCCAGGAATGGTTTTGCGCGTGCAGGCAATTTTTCCCTGCGGCGAATAACGCTGTAGGATCTGACGCATTTGATAGACATAGTCAGATACGCCACAGCTCCACTCCAACAGGTTCTGCACGGCCTTCCAGCCCTGATGCAGCGCATCGGCGCGGCCTTGGGCGGTGAGCAAACATGCGTCTGCCATGGCGATATCGCCGTCGTGGAGGTGCTGCTCAACCTCTAATCCCAGCCGTAAAAGCATACGGCGAGCGGTGTCGATGCCGCTGATACAGCCTCCTTGTCGATGATGAAAGCGCATTGATCCTTGACGCGCACCGATGTTCAGCGCGCGCGTCGTTAGATCCCCGCCCTGTATGTCATCCATCAGCCACTGATCGAGCTGCGCATCAGGGATGAAAATCATAGCGCCCCCTGCGGTGACGTTTTTTTCTCCCATGACACTAGCGCCCAATCACGAGTCGGCGAAGCAATGGTTAATCCGTGCTTTTGCTGGTGGGTGTAGTAATCAAAAAGGCGCTGCTGTTCTTCATCATTCAGCGTGCCCAATGACCAACTGGTGCTTTCATAAAAACGCTCGAAAGTATCCGTATTTCCCTGACAGTTTGGCCCGGCGATGAAATCAACGCGGGCATGAATGCCCATCTGGTACAAGACGTTAACCGCGTAGATATAGTTTGGCAGTTCAATGACGGGGCGACCGATAACCCGCTGCACTTCAGCATTGACGAACGAAGGGCTGACGGTGTGGGTGGTGTAAACGCGCAGCCGTGCCTGCTGATGAAGTTTTTGCATGGCCGAGCGTAAATCACCGACCAGAGTTGAACGCGAGGCAACGGCGATATCACACTGCGGAAGAGCGCTCCAATCATCCTCCCAAGCTCGGCGAAGCAGCGTGACGTTATCGAGCTGCATGGCCTGTGCGCGTTTGGCCGCAACCTCAAGCATCCCCTTGCTGTAATCCACGCCGTAAACATGGCTGAGTTTATGCGCCACATTGAGGCAAACCGAACCGGGGCCACAGCCCATATCCAGTAAGGTTTCCGCGTTGGTAAAATCCATTTTGGCAATAAGCTGAACCAAATATGCGTCTTGCGGGTTCGCGCAGGTTACGGCCATTTTCTCAGCACGTTTATCCCAATGTTCTGGCGCTTTTTCAGTGCGTTGCGCTAGTGCTAACTGCTGTTGGTAGAGTGCAGAAAAGTCGATTTCATCAATCAGCATGTGAGTTCCTTTTTTAGTTTTCATATTCCCAGATGTGCTTCGATTTCCTCTTCACTGACGTCATACAGCTGAGACAATGAAGCGCTATTAAGCATCGTTTTCGGCGTTCCCTGTGATGCCCCGTTTTGTGGGCTGAGGGTCACGATGGTATCGGCCACCGCTTTGGCGTGCATGGGATGATGGGTAGACATCAACAGCGTGATCCCAACCGTTTTTAACTGACGAATACGCTTGAGCAGGGTTATCTGATGGCCAAAATCCAAGCTGGCTGCCGGTTCATCCATCACTAAAAGCGCTGGCTGTTGGACTAGAGCGCGGGCGATTAATACCAACTGCCGTTCACCGCCGCTGAGCGTTGGAAAGCTGCGTTGTTCCAAGTGAAGAATGCCAAGAGCATCCAGTGCATCTCGGGCGAGCTGGTGATCGCGTTGATGAGGGGAGGAAAATAAGCCCAGATGAGCGCTGCGGCCCATGCTCACCATATCCAGTACGCTGTAAGAAAAAGGGCCGCTGTGAGCCTGAGGAACATAAGCAACCAGCTGTGCGAGCTTAGCCGGTGACCACTCCTGCAACGGTTTTCCTGCCAAGATAATATCGCCCTTGAGCGCGGGTAATAGCCCAAGCAGCGTCCGCATTAGCGTGGTTTTCCCACAGCCGTTAGCGCCCAGCAGACAACAGATTTCCCCGCGTTGGATGGCAAAATTAATATTCTGCAAAATGGGGCGATCGCGATATCCCAAGGCAACCTGACTAAATGACACCATGCTCATCCGCGGCCTCCGCGAAGTAACAGCATCAGGAAAAAAGGAGCGCCGATCAGCGCCGTGAGTATCCCCAAAGGCAGCTCGATGGTGAATAGGCTACGGGCCAAGGTATCGGTGAGTAAGAGAAGTAGCCCACCACCCAGCATGGAGGCTGGAAATAAACGCTGATAGTTATCGCCGGTGACTAAGCGGCAGATATGGGGAACCACTAAGCCAATCCAGCCAATGATACCGGCGACCGATACCGCGCTTGCCGTGATCAACGTCGCGCAAATGATAAAGATCAGCCGCAGGCGCTTAACATGAACGCCCATGGTTTTGGCTTCATCATCCGGCAGGCTCAGTAGATTCATACGCCAACGCAGCAGCAAAAGTGGCAGCATGCCCAACAGTAAAACGGGGATACTGCTGTAGAGATCGTCATGGGTGATGGTAGAAAGGCCGCCTAATAACCAGAAGGTGATCGAAGGGAGTTGGGTGTAGGGATCGGCCAAGATTTTAATCAGCGAAATGACCGCGCCGCACAGGGTGCCGATGGCAATGCCAACCAGAACCAGAGATAGCACCGGATCGTGGCGTTTTGCCAGCGAGGCAATCAGACAGGTGAGCGCCACGGCCAGCATACCGCCGACAAAAGCCAACAGCTGAACGATAACGATCGGCAAACCCAGCCACATCGCCACGCATGCCCCCATTCCTGCCCCTGCGGATACGCCCAGAATATCGGGTGAAACCAATGGATTACGGAACATTCCTTGATAAGCCGCTCCGGCAGCCGAAAGCGCGGCGCCAATCATTAGAGCAGCTAAAATTCGCGGCAGGCGTATTTGCCAGAACACGATAGCAACTCGCGGATCTGCCTGCGTCGTGTTTGAATGCACCAACAGATTCAACAGTTCAGTGGGCGTGAGTGGATATTTGCCAACCAAAAGCGCCAATAGAATGGCAACCAGAATACCGCTGGAAAAAAGAGCCAGATTTTTGGTCAGATTCATCCAGCCTCCAACAAGCGCTGGAGTTGGGTTTGGTTTAAATCCGAGTGGTAGAACAGCCGGAAAAACTGCTGGAGGTCATCCATCCAGTTTGCCTGAATCTTGCTATCAAAATGCGCCTGTAGTCGGCGCATGCCTAGCAGGCGATTAATACCCGGTGGCGAATCGAGCCAACCAAAAGGCAAGCCGGAATAACACAGAACCTGACCTTTACGCACCGCCTGAAGATTTTTCCACAGTGCATTCTGAGTGATATAGCGATAGGTGTTGGCGTCCTGAGTCAGAATAATATCGGGCTCCCACAGCAATAGTTGCTCGAAAGACACCTGAGCTAAACCATGCTGCGACGGTTCGCTCACTACGTTGATTAGCCCTAACTGCTCTGCGGCTTCCGTATGCAAAGATCCCTGCAAGCCCGTCTCTAATCCTGTGGCGCCGCGTGCGGAATAAAAACGAGGCGAATTGCCGCTCATCTGCGAAAAACGTTCGGCATCTTGCAGAAAACGCTCTGCCAACTGAGCCTGCTTCTCTGCTCTCGATGAAACCCCTAACAGCGTGCCTACCTGACGCAGTTGGCTGGCTGAATCCCGTAATTTCCCATCCACTAAGACGTAGGGCACGCCAGTTTGTGCTGCGGTTCGCTGCGCGAGTGAGCGGAAGGTTTCATCGGCGCTGCCACAATCAATAATGATGTCTGGAGCCAGCGACACTATCTTTTCGAGGGAAAGCGTACTTGCACGGCCAGATAAACGTCCTAGCTTTGGCAGTTTTCGAATGGTATCGGAAAGAAATTCACTGCCGGAAACTGAGAAATCAAACGAGGATAATCCCAGCAACATTTCGGGTGCTAGCGCGAGCAATAAGAGATCGGCGGGAGCCCCCGCGCTCAATACGCGGTGTGCTTTTTGTGGCGATGGCAAAGTACCGAAAGGGACTAAAAGGGCGTCAGCGGCGTGGGTAGCAAAAGGGCTGACCGATAAAGCTGCGCCAGAAAGCAAATACCCAATCAGCTTACGACGAGTGATATCCATGTCATAACCAGAAGTTTTTTCGTTATATAATTATTTATATAATGAATTGGCAAAAACCCATAGTCAAGCTATGGGATTAGGTAAAACGACGAGGTGTGATCTGGGTAGTGGCTTAACAAAAATGAGAAAAGGAAGACTGGAGTGGTTGGCTTTGAGTCACAAAAAACAGTAGGGAAAAGGGAGGTAGTAGACCTCCCATTAACGGTTCATCTCTACTTTCTTTGTGATTTAGACAGCATCCATTTCCACTTCTGCTCCTGATTCAGCTCTGAAGGAGGAACCGGAATCAGCATTTTAGGCATTGATTCCGAGTCATTTTCTTCTCCATCAACGTTAACCGCATTTTTAATTCGTTCGGCAATGTGATCGTCGATATGATCCACTTGGATCATGCGCTGACACTGACAGCCTCGGCCTTCTAGCTGATTTGGAACGGTTTTGGTTTGGCAGTCAATTTCATCAACGGCAGAAAGGATATAAGAGACAAGGTTTATGGCTTTGCACGGCGTGAGATCAAACTGATCGGCAATCTCTCGCGAGCTTATCCAACGTTGTTGTTGCATTGCCCAACGCGCCACGGACAAATACAAAGGCTCTGGTACGTATTCTCTACACATAGACTCACCTTTAAATTAAAGCAATTTTTTATCAGATTAGCATTTGTTTACCATATAAATGGATGGGCTCAAATATATGCGATCATATTCACATTTATAATCACGGTTTGATCTGAATATACCTATCTAATGACGCCTTCGCTATGGTTTTTATTTGATTTGTTGCGAGGGGTCGTAACCGCAATTATTGTTGTTTTATTGTAGTGATAATGTTTTCTTGCTGTGTGGTGTTAATTTATTTTTGTGATTGAGAATATGTTTATAAAGGCTAATTTTTTGATTTAAAATAATAAACAACATAATTAATTTGATATCACCTGAATAGACAAAAAACTATGCGCATTGGCGCACTTTTTGCTTGCTGATAACGCCATAGCTATCTGGTTTATCATGCTTTTTGTTTCTTAATGCCATGTGGCGTTAGCTCTGTTTTTATAATGAATGAAATCGCTAATGAGAGTGTGTAATGAATCCAATAAATAAAATTAATGTCCCTGATAAAATATCAGCGGAGATGCGTGATGTATTGCGTGTTCAGTATGAAAATGCAAAACCAATAGCAGCAGATGCTGATAATTCAACGATTAGACAAGCTTATATTGAGGAGCGAAGATATTGGAATGAGGGAGGGCCTAAAATGTTTAAGACCCTGCATGAAAAGATAGCCACTTCTCACGGCGATATCGAGACGAAAATATATTATCCACAGAGAGAAACAGTGGCAACGATCTTTTATTTACACGGCGGCGGATTTATTGTCGGTAATCTTGATACTCACGACCGTATTATGCGTTTATTAGCCGATTACACCGGATGTGCCGTGATTGGCGTTGACTATACGCTTTCGCCTGAGGCGCATTTTCCGCAGGCGATCGAAGAGACGGTTGCGGTATGCTGCTATTTTTCTCAGTGCGCTGCGGATTATCAACTCAATATGCAGTCAATTGGTTTTGCCGGAGATTCTGCCGGTGCGATGTTGGCGCTGGCAACGGCATTATGGTTGCGCGATCGCAAGATCGACTGCGGCTACGTCAAAGGCGTTCTGCTTTATTACGGACTTTATGGATTACAGGATTCTGCCAGCCGTCGATTATACGGCGGAGTCTGGGACGGTTTAACCGGACCCGATATTGAATTTTATCAGCACGCCTATTTGGCGAATGAACAAGATAAAGAGTCACCTTATTGCTGCCTGTTTAATAACGATCTTAGCCACAACATGCCTGCCTGCTTTATTGCCACCGCAGAATTTGATCCGCTGATTGACGACAGCATTGCGCTGCACCGCACGCTTTCCGAACACCAACAACCTTGCTGCTATAAAATGTATCCCGGTACGCTGCATGCGTTTTTGCATTATTCGCGCATGATGGAAAGTGCCGATCAGGCATTGCGCGACGGTGCCCGCTATTTTTGCGAGCAGCTTGAAGTATGACGAATATAGGCAAATAAAAGGCGGGCAGTCGGTTAGATTGCCCGCCAGTATTTTTAATACAGATCCATCTGGCTGGTTTTATCCAGTGATAAATTGCGTGTTTCGGGCGCTAAAAATACGGATACGACCATGCCAAAAAGCGAGATCCCCGCACCGGCCAGCATCGTCATCGCGATCCCATGCTGTTGCATAAACAGCGGTAGCGCATAGGTTGACACCACGGTGCCGATCCGGCTGAGCGATATCGCTGCGCCCACGGCGGAAGCACGAATGTGAGTGGGAAAAAGCTCGTTTGGATAGAGCCATTGCAAAATGCCGGGGCCGCCTGAGAAAAATGCATAAAGCGCAAAGGCTGACACAATCAGCGTAATGCTAGGATCTGGAACAATTCCTAATACCGCTAACGCGAGCGTCATAATGGCAAAGCTGCCAATTAACAACGGACGGCGTCCGATACTGTTGAGCCAATACATCGCAGGCAAGCAGCCAATCAGGAAGAACAGGCTAATCACCACGTTGCCGAGTACGGCCTCTTTACCTTCGTTGAGCCCCAGCAGACTGATAATTTGCGGGCCGAAGGTATAAATGCCAAACATCGGTATTACCTGACACGTCCAAATAATGGCGACAAACAAAATCGATGTTAGGTGCCTGCGGGTGAAAATCTGGCTATAACGCGTCTCCTGTGGGGCTTCGTCATCGAATACCACGTTTTCGCCAAACAGCTTAAACATCAGCGCACGGCACTCTTCAATACGCCCTTTGCGAATCAGCCAGCGAGGCGATTCGGGCAGTTCAAAACGTCCTAATAGAATGATAATACAAGGAATAACCGCGCTGCCCAACATCCAGCGCCAGCCGTTTTCGACGTCATATAACAGATAGCCCACAACGTCGGCGGCGGTTGCACCGATGTACCACATCGCGGCGATAAAACCCATGGTGAAAGCGCGCTGACGCGTGGTAGAAAATTCGGCAATCATCGAGGTAGCGATGGGGTAATCTGCGCCGATCACAATGCCTATCAGAAAACGCAGGATCACCAGCTCCAGCGGCGATGTCACAAACATGGTCGCGGCCGAGATAACGCCGATGGCAATAATATCAATCAGAAACATCAACCGGCGACCAAGCACATCGGCGATGTAACCAAACAGTGACGTGCCAATAAACAGCCCAACCAGCGTTGCGATCCCGACTAACCCCACCCAGCGAGCGTCGAGCTGTAACACAGGAGTCAGCTGTTCGAGTGCAATACCGATGATGACCAGCACGTAGCCATCGAGAAAAGGGCCACCGCTTCCCCACAGCATGATTTTGCGGTGGATCGGGGTAAAACTGATGTCATCAAACCTTTTGGATTTTTCCATAATGATGGTTTTAATCAGCCTGATAGCTGCTTAGCTCTGACATGTATCGCAGAGCTAAGTGGCTATAGTGGGTAAAAAAAGTGACAGAGACGGGCAGGCCAGAATATCGGTTTTAACCGTAGCGATATTCAACGCCAAAGGTGCCACGCGGGTAGTTCCACTCATCTAAAACGGAATCGCGGCACAGGATCCGGCAGGTGCCGCATTCTAAACAGCCCGCGTAGTCAAAGCGGATCGTTCCATCAGGCTGAAGCTTGTATAGCCCCGCCGGACAGGCCAGCGTGAGGGTATGAAACGCCTCCATATCAGGGTGTTCGCGAATGATGATATGCGGATGCCCTTCATCAACGTGAAACTTGTTGATGCCTAATTTAACATCAACGTTAACGGGCTCATTGACGGGGGAATTGGCGGATTTGACGGATTCAGTCATAGCGCGGTCACTCCTTTAATGCCGTCTTTCAACAGGTTCAGATAGCCAATTTTCTTGCAATGACGCATCACCATTTTGCGGATTGGCTGCGGCGGCTGGCCGTTGACGGTAAACATATCCGCCATGATGTCGGCGACCATTTGTGGGTATTGGGTAAACATGCGCGGGTTTTCCAGCATGGCAGGGACTTTACGGTAGTGGCGTAAATCCTTCATCACCGGTAATTCTTCTAGCAGCGTGAGATAACTATTCAACCCCTGCTCGCTAAAGTTATTGGCTTCTTTGGCTTGCAGTACGGCGCGTGCGGCCGCTTCACCAGAGGCGATGGCCATATCCATTCCACGAATGGTGAATCCCAGATTCATACACATGCCTGCGGCGTCACCGGCGATAAGTACGCCGTTACCCACCAGTTTGGGCTGCATATTAATGCCAGCTTCAGGTACTACGTGGGCGGCGTATTCTACGGTTTTGCCACCGGCGATTAATGGGCGAACGGTTGGATGCTGTTTGAAATCTTCCAGCATTTGCGGCACCGATTTTCCCGCATCGGCAATATGACTGAGGCCAACGACGATGCCTAAAGACAATGAATCACCGTTGGTATACAGAAAGCCACCGCCCATCAGACCGTTAGACGGCGTTCCGGCAAACAGCCATGCAGCACCTTCGTTCTCGGTTAGGCTAAAGCGCGCTTCGAGCAGTTCACGAGGCAGTTCAATCAGCTCTTTCACCCCAACGGCCACATGCTTGGCAGAAACCTGTTTCTGCACCATACCCAGCTGTTCGGCCAACAGCGCGTTAACGCCTTCGGCGAGGATCACCACGTTGGCTTCTAAAATATCGCCATCGGCTTCAACGCCGATCACTTTGCCATCGCGCTCAATCAGCTTATCTACGCGGATCCCTGGAACGAATTGCGCACCGGCGGCTTCAGCCTGTTCCATCAACCAAGGATCGAATTTACTGCGCAAAACTGAATAGGAATCCTGCGCCGGTTCGGCCGCATTGGCGTGGTGGTAATCCAACGTGACCGCGCTGTCGTCGGTAAGAAATGATATTTTTTCGCGGGTAATGCGGCGCTCAACGGGAGCATGGGCAGCAAAATCGGGAATGATGCGTTCTAAGCTGTGCCCATACAGGCGACCACCGGTGACGTTTTTGGCTCCCGCATGATTACCGCGCTCGATAACCAATACGTTAGCGCCTTCTCGGGCGAGCACCAGCGCCGCAACGCAGCCAGACAGGCCAGCGCCAACAATAATGGCGTCAAAGACATCTTCAGACATAGGCTCTCCAAATTCGATGGAGCACGGAAGCCATACGCTAATCCGTGCTCCGTCGATATTTTATCGTTTTAGTTTTTCTGTCAGAGCAGGGACGATCTTCATCAGATCGCCGACGATCCCGTAATCCGCGAATTGGAAGATCGGGGCGTTTTTATCTTTGTTGATGGCCATCAGGATCTGCGCGCCGTTGGCGCCGACCATGTGCTGAATCTGGCCAGAAATTCCCAGCGCCAGATAGAGTTCTGGTTTGATCATGATCCCCGAAATGCCCACATAGCGTTCACGATCCATCCATTTTTCGTTTTCGGCGACCGGACGCGAGCATCCCAGCTCTGCGCCAATGGCATTGCTTAACGCCGCCGCAATGGCGATGTTTTCCTGTGAACCGATGCCGCGCCCAACGCTCACCACCAAACGTGCTTTGCCCAGATCGACGCTTTCGCCTTGCTTGGCTCGACGTGATACGCAGGAAATCGCATGGGCTGGTGGGATAAAGGCCAGCGTTTCAGCATTGCCTACTAAGGCACTGTCTTCTGACACGGCAGGGAATACGCCGCTGGCCAGCGTGATAACGGCGTAGTCGGTGGTGATTTTCTCTTTGCCGAAGGCTAAACCGCCGTAAACCATATGTGTGGCAACTGGGTATCCGTCTTCGAGGCTCAACTCAGCGGCATCGTTAACTACGCCAGCGTTGAGGCGAGCGCCTAAGCGTGCTGCCAAAGTTTTGCCGCGACGGGTTGCGGGCAGCAGCAATAAAGCGCGAGAGCTATGGCTATGCGCCTTGATCGCCTGAGCCAGAGTATCGGCATAATCTTCAATGATACGGTCGGCGGGCTGTTCGCCAATATGGTAAACGGCGTTAGCGCCGAGACGGAAAGCCAAAGCTGATTGCTCAGCGCTGTGGCTGATGACGTGAATAATTTCGCCCAGCTCGCGTGCGCCGCCAATCAGCTCGGGTAGATGTGAGTGGGTATCGCTGAACACCCATACTGTTGCAAACTTGCTCATATTGCCCCCAATTAGCTAATGACTTTGCGCAGATGCTCTGCGAATTCTGAAATTTGATCGTCGCTATCGCCTTCGATAATGACCCGCCCACGCGCTTTTTGCTGTGGAGCCTGTACGCTCAGCAACTCGGTGTATGGCGTGATCTCAGGCAGTTCCAGATCGGCAGGCTGCCACGCGGTTACCGGCTTTTTAGCCGCGCCGAGAATGGCTTTCATGGAGGGGATTTGAGGCGTATTGATATCAGTGGATACCGAAATCACCGCAGGTAGCGGGATGGTTAAGGTTTCAACTTCGTCTTCTAGCGTGCGTTCAACCTGAATGCTGTCGTCACTGAGGGCCTCGATCCGGCTCACTCCGTTGATGGATGCGACGCCCAGCGCCTCGCCGAGCAGCAGGCCAACCTGCTGTGCATAAAGATCGGCTGAGCCGTCACCACAAAGAATTAAATCAAAACCGGTTTTCCGCGCAGCGGCCGCCAGCAGGGCAGACGTTTGGTGAGGAAGCATCTTCTCCAAACCTGCGCTGGAAACGACAACTAACTCATCAGGGCCGCGAGACAGCACGTCTTTACGGCCTTTTGCGTTGGACAGCGCTTCGCCACCCACGCTCATCGCCGTAATCTGGATAGCGTCATTGAGCGATTTCAAGCCGATAGCTGCTTCGATAGCGTTGAGATCGAATTGACTAATTTTGGCATCCGCTTTGCTGAGATTCAGAGAGCCATCACTATTGACGGTGATATCCTGCTCCTCGGGGATGAGTTTGTAACATGCAATAATTTTCATCACTTCTCCGATTTCGATAGGCAATACAATATCCGTAACACCCTGTACATAAGACGATGCCCGTAATGACAGGTGTAATTATTTCTGCAGCGAGAAACGCTAGGCAAAGATAAATAAAAATAACGAAAGCGAAGGTTCGCTATATATATAAATGTGTGCACGCCATAGCTGATTTAAACGCTATTAGTGGTGTAATTAAAATCACTAAAATAAAGAATGGAGTAAATTAATTAATATCTAATAAAGGTATCCCTGTAAGTTGTTATTCGTGCCTTGTTATCACGCTAATAGAAATACCATGATTCACCAGACCAAAATAATACCTAGATCACCAATATTGAACGACTCAAGGGCAAAAAACCTTCGAGAATAATGTTTTAATTTTGTTATTTTGATGATTTTAAAGGATTTAATTTTCGTTGTTGGATCGTGGTTCTAAGGCGTGCAGTGGGTGTCAGAAAATAGTTTGATTAAGATCACGGATTATTGAACCACCAAATCTCATTATATCTCGGCGTTAAACGGTAAAGGCGACACACATTCAATCAGATACCTTTAACTATTATTAGCCGAAGTTTTAACAGATATTTTTTGCAAGCTAAATAACTCGTAATAACTAGATCCACCATTAATTGAAAATTTACCTGCAAAATTAGTGTTGGTGTTCTGCTTTTTCATAGCAGAAGTTCTGACGTTTATTCTGAATATTGCATCTCAAGTTGTTATGGCAAGGAACTCCTTTCCATGAGGGAAATGTGTAAATGAAGACAGAAACGAGCAAACGGAAAATAGGGATAGAACCGAAGGTTTTTTTCCCGTCATTGATAATTGTCGCACTACTTTGTTATTTAACTATCCGTGATCTGAACGCCTCTAATATCGTTATTAATTCGGTATTCAACTACATCACAACGCAGTGGGGATGGGCGTTTGAGTGGTACATGGTCGTGATGTTTGTCGGCTGGTTCTGGCTGATCTTTGGCCCTTTTGCCCAGCGTCGCCTCGGCGAAGAAGCCCCAGAGTTCAGCACCGTCAGCTGGATCTTCATGATGTTCGCCTCCTGTACCTCAGCCGCCGTGCTGTTTTGGGGATCGATTGAGATCTACTACTACGTTTCCTCACCGCCGTTTGGCTTAACGCCATTTTCAAACCCAGCCAAAGATCTTGGTTTAGCTTATAGCCTGTTTCACTGGGGGCCTTTGCCGTGGGCGACCTACAGCTTCCTCGCCGTGGCATTCGGCTACTTCCTATATGTGAAGAAAATCGACGTGGTGCGTCCAAGCGGAACGCTGGTGCCGCTTTTTGGTGAAAAGCGCTGCAACGGAATTATTGGCACCATCATCGACAACCTGTATTTGGTGGCGCTGATTTTGGCGATGGGAACCAGCCTTGGGCTAGCAACACCGCTGGTGACTGAATGTATTCAGTATCTGTTCGGGGTGCCTCACACGTTAGAGCTGGATGCGCTGATTATCTCTTGTTGGGTAGTGTTTAACGCCGTGTGCGTTGCCTTTGGCTTGCAGCGCGGAGTTAAGGTTGCCAGCGACGTTCGAAACTATCTCAGCCTGATCCTGCTAGCGTGGGTATTTATCATCGGCGCGAGCAGCTTCACCATCAACTATTTCACTGATTCTGTTGGCATTCTGCTCTCTAACTTCACCCGTATGCTGTTCTACACCGATGCCGTCGGCAAGAGTGGATTCCCGCAGGCGTGGACGGTGTTCTATTGGGCATGGTGGATCGTTTACGGCATCCAGATGTGCATCTTCTTAGCGCGTATTTCTAAAGGCCGCACCGTTCGCCAACTCTGCTTGGGTATGGTTGGTGGATTAACGGCTTCAACGTGGTTGCTGTGGACCATCTTGGGCAGCAATACGCTTTCCCTGATCAACAACGGCAAAATCAACATCCCGCAGATCATCGAACAGCACGGTGTGGCGCGCGCCATCATTGAAACCTGGGCCACGTTGCCGCTCAGCACCGTCACGATGTGGGCGTTCTTTATTCTGTGCTTCCTCGCCACCGTAACGCTCATTAACGCCTGTTCCTACACGCTGGCCATGTCGACCTGTAAGGGCGCAAACGGCTATGACGAACCGCCGATTTGGGTTCGCGTTGGCTGGTCTGTGCTGGTTGGCGTGATCGGCATCATTCTGCTGGCGCTCGGTGGGCTGAAACCGATTCAAACCGCGATCATTGCCGGAGGATGTCCACTTTTCTTCGTCAACATACTGATAACCATATCTTTCTTAAAAGATGCCAAGGCTACGCACTGGAAATACTAAGCGTTTTACCCTGTTTGAATTCGAACGATATTAACCACCAAGAGGCCTGATTTATGAATTTTGCACTGTCTGACGAACAAGAGTTATTTGTTTCCGGTATCCGCGACCTGATGGCGCAAGAAAACTGGGAAGCGTACTTCGCGGAATGTGACCGCAATAGCGAATATCCAGAACGGTTCGTCAAAGAACTGGCCGATATGGGGATCGATAGCCTGCTGTTGCCGGAAGAGCACGGCGGTCTGGATGCGGGCTTTGTCACCTTAGCCGCAGTGTGGGCCGAGCTTGGACGCCTTGGTGCGCCAACCTATGTGCTGTATCAGCTGCCGGGTGGATTTAACACGGTGCTGCGTGAAGGAACGGAGGAGCAAATCGATAAGATCATGGCTTTCCGCGGCACCGGCAAGCAGATGTGGAACTCGGCAATTACCGAACCTGGCGCGGGCTCTGACGTGGGCAGCATGCAAACGTCGTATACCCGTAAAAACGGCAAAGTTTACCTCAACGGCAGCAAATGCTTCATCACCAGCAGCGCGCATACGCCTTACATCGTGGTAATGGCGCGTGATGCGGCTTCACCAGATAAAGCAATTTTCTCCGAATGGTTTGTGGATATGAGCAAACCGGGCGTGAAGGTCAACAAGCTGGAAAAACTGGGCCTGCGCATGGATAGCTGCTGCGAGATCCTGTTCGACAACGTTGAGCTAGAAGAAAAAGACATGTTCGGACGCGAAGGTAACGGCTTCAATCGCGTGAAAGAAGAGTTCGATCACGAACGTTTCATCGTGGCACTCACCAACTACGGCACCGCATTCTGTGCTTTTGAAGACGCCGCACGTTATGCCAACCAGCGCGTTCAGTTTGGCGAAGCCATTGGGCGCTTCCAGCTGATCCAAGAAAAGTTTGCGCATATGGCTATCAAACTGAATTCAATGAAAAACATGCTGTTTGAAGCAGCATGGAAAAGCGATAACGGTTTGATGACCTCCGGCGATGCCGCGATGTGCAAATACTTCTGCGCTAACGCCGCTTTTGAAGTGGTGGATTCGGCG
Organism: Obesumbacterium proteus; assembly: GCF_001586165.1. NCBI lineage: Bacteria > Pseudomonadati > Pseudomonadota > Gammaproteobacteria > Enterobacterales > Hafniaceae > Obesumbacterium > Obesumbacterium proteus. The sequence goes on from NZ_CP014608.1 coordinate 1,294,089, forward strand.
ATGCAGGTGCTCGGCGGAGTGGGGATCGCAGGCGATCATCGTATTACCCGCTTCTGGCGCGATCTGCGCGTGGATCGCGTTTCCGGTGGTTCGGATGAAATGCAGATCCTAACGCTGGGTCGTGCGGTGCTGAAACAGTATCGGTAAGCCATTTATTAAAAATAATTTATTGAAAATAAAGGGCTAACAGCAAGTTGCGTTTTAACCGAGATACACGGGCATAGCGTACCGCGGGGCGCTCTCCCTAATATCGGGCCTAAGTTATCGCTTGATGAGTCGGTTACACGTTAGCCCTAATTTTGAGGAAACAGCTTATGTCTATGCCAACATTTGGCCCGCTGGCGGGTTTACGCGTGGTCTTTTCAGGAATTGAAATCGCAGGCCCTTTTGCAGGGCAAATGTTTGCCGAGTGGGGCGCTGAAGTTATCTGGATCGAAAATGTCTCCTACGGCGATACGATCCGCATTCAGCCAAATTATCCGCAGCTTTCACGCCGCAATTTACACGCGCTGTCGCTGAATATCTTTAAAGACGAAGGGCGTGAAGCTTTCTTAAAGCTGATGGAAACCACCGATATATTTATTGAAGCCAGTAAAGGCCCTGCCTTTGCGCGCCGTGGTATTAGCGATGAAGTGCTTTGGGAAATAAACCCCAAGCTGATTATTGTGCATCTTTCAGGTTTTGGTCAGTACGGCACGCCGGAATACACCAACTTGGCGGCTTACAACACCATTGCGCAGGCATTCAGCGGATACCTGATCCAAAACGGTGATAAAGATCAGCCGATGCCGGCATTCCCGTATACCGCCGATTATTTCTCCGGCCTGACGGCGACCACCTCGGCGCTGGCTGCCTTGTATAAAATGCAGCAAACGGGCGTGGGCGAAAGTATTGATGTGGCGATGTATGAAGTGATGCTGCGCATGGGGCAATACTTCATGATGGACTACTTCAACGGCGGCGAAGTATGCCCACGTATGACCAAAGGCAAAGATCCGTACTACGCGGGCTGCGGTCTGTACAAGTGCCAAGATGGTTACATTGTGATGGAACTGGTTGGCGTTAACCAAATGCAGGGAATGTTTGAGGATATGGGCATTGCGCACCTGCTGGGCACGCCTGAAATCCCTGTCGGCACACAGTTAATCCATCGCGTCGAATGCCCATTTGGTGAGCTGGTTGAAGCCAAACTGGATGAATATTTGGCGACGAAGCCGTATGAAGAGGCGCTGGCGCGCTTTGCTGAACTCAATATTGCCTCAGCGAAAGTCTTGACCATCCCTGAATTAGAAAGCAATCCACAGTATATCGCCCGTGAATCTCTCACAACGTGGAACACCATCGATGGCCGCACCTACAAAGGGCCAAATGTCATGCCGAAGTTTAAGAATAACCCTGGTCAAATTTGGCGTGGAATGCCAACGCACGGCATGGATACCGCGGCCATTCTTGCCAGCATTGGTTATTCTGATGCCGACATTGAGACGCTGGTAGCTAAAGGTTTAGCCAAGGCTGATTAGGCACTGTAATTATTTGGGTAGATAGATATGGATATGATAGGCAAACGAAGCTTGCGTCAGGCTTGGGATGATTTAGCGGATATGCACGGCGATAAAACGGCGCTTGTCTTCGAAGATCAGGCAAGGCAAGTTTCTCAATATAGTTATATTGAGTTAAATAAAGAGATTAATCGCACGGCTAACCTATTTCATTCACTGGGTGTGAATAAGGGCGATAAAGTTGCCTTGCATCTGAACAACTGCGCTGAGTTTATATTTTGCTGGTTTGGCCTAGCGAAAATCGGTGCAATCGTTGTGCCTATCAATGCCAATCTATTACGTGAGGAAAGCGCGTATATTATTCATCAGTGTGAGGCCAAAATGGTGGTGACCTCCGCGGAATTTTATTCAATTTATGCCGACCTCACGTCAAAGAATTCGCCTTCTTTGTATCCTATTATATTAACTAATCACGGCGTAGAGCCTCCAAATTCCCGTGAGGTTATTTATTTTCACCCATTGCAAAAGACTCAGCCTGATACGCTTATCTATTCGGTTGAGCTTCATAGCGATGATGTTGCGGAAATACTTTTTACCTCTGGCACGACTTCCAGCCCGAAAGGCGTGGTGATCACCCACCATAATTTGTTATTTGCGGGCTACTACACGGCTTGGCAATGCGCATTGCGGGCAGATGACGTCTATTTAACGCCGATGCCAGCCTTTCATATTGACTGTCAGTGTACCGCCGCGATGCCCACATTTACGGCGGGAGCCACTTTTGTGCTGCTAGAAAAATACAGCGCGCGAGCCTTTTGGGGGCAGGTATGCCAATACCGCGCCACCGTGACGGAATGTATTCCTCTGATGATAAAAACGCTGATGATGCAGCCGCCTATGCCGTGGGAAAAACAGCATAATCTGCGCGAGGTGCTGTTTTATCTTAATTTATCCGAGCAAGAAAAAGACGAATTTATTCAGCGCTTTGGCGTGCGGTTACTCACATCGTATGGCATGACCGAAACCATCGTGGGCGCCATTGGCGACAGGCCCGGAGATAAGCGTCGCTGGCCGTCGATTGGGCGGGTTGGTATGGGCTATGAAGCACAAATCAGCGATGCGCAAGGTAATGAAATGCCGGTGGGAAAAACGGGTGAAATTTGGATAAAAGGCATTCCGGGAAAAACGCTGTTCAAAGAGTATTACAAACTGCCTCAGGAAAGCGCGCGAACCCTGAATGCTGACGGATGGCTGCGAACCGGTGATTACGGCTATATGGATGATGACGAATATTTTTATTTTGTTGAGCGCAGCTGCAACATGATTAAGCGCAGCGGGGAAAATATCTCCTGCGTTGAAATAGAAAATATTATTTCGACTCATCCAAAAATTATGGACGTGGCAGTGATTGGTTTAAAAGACTCAATCCGAGATGAAGCGATAAAAGCCGTTGTGGTTTTAAATGACGGCGAGTTTATGACGGAAAAAGAGTTCTTCACATTCTGTGAAAATAACATGGCAAAATTCAAGGTTCCCTCTTTCTTTGAAATAAGAACGAGTCTACCTAGAAGCTGCTCGGGAAAAGTGATTAAAAAAAGCCTGGTTGAAGTTTCTTATTAAGATGAGGTCTTAGCATGAGTGAATTACATATTAAGCGTAATGGCTACATTCTAGAAATTACGTTAGACAGACCGAAAGCCAATGCGATTGATGCCAAAACAAGTTTTGCGATGGGTGAAGCGTTTATCGCTTTTCGTGACGATCCTGAGCTACGCGTCGCTATTATTACCGGCGCGGGCGAGCGCTTCTTCTCTGCGGGGTGGGATTTAAAAGCCGCCGCTGAGGGTGAAGCACCTGATGCTGATTTCGGCCCCGGCGGTTTTGCTGGCCTCACCGAGCTGTTTAATTTGGATAAGCCGGTGATCGCGGCGGTCAACGGCTATGCCTTTGGCGGAGGGTTCGAATTGGCGCTGGCTGCCGATATGATTATCTGCTCGCGCAATGCCAGTTTCTCAGTGCCCGAGGCTAAGTTAGGGATTGTGCCAGACAGCGGCGGAATGCTGCGTTTGCCGAAGATATTACCTCCGGCGATTGCGATGGAAATGATGATGACGGGTCGCAGCATGGACGCCGAGGAAGCGCTGCGCTGGGGCGTGGTGAATGCGGTGGTGGAGAGCGAACAGCTCATGCCACATGCCCGTGAACTGGCGGCGCAAATTGCGGCTAACGCACCGCTTGCTGTTGCAGCGATTAAAGAAATTTATCGTGAAACCAGCGAGCTGGCGGTTGAAGAAGGCTATCGCCACGCACGCAGTGGCAAGCTAAAACACTATCCGTCGGTATTGCACTCTGAAGATGCGCTGGAAGGTCCAACCGCCTTTGCGGAAAAACGTGAACCGGTCTGGAAAGGACGCTAGTTTCATGGCGTGTAAGCCGGAGAGACAGCGGGAGGGAGCCGGTACGGTAAACAATTCAGCACACAACTTAGCCAAGAATGCGAGTATGCAAAGTTTGCTGGAGTCACGCTATGTGATGTGCCCAGGCTGCCGACAGCGCATTAGGGGACAGCTGTATAGCATGCTGAATCAGTGTCAGACGTGGTGCCCAAGGTGCAAGAAAAATGTCTCTTCATGCGTGGGATAGCAGCGCGATAGGATTATCACAGCGGCCAGAAATAGGGCCGCTGCTTTTATTTTGAATGCCATATAAAACATGTTGCTGGAGCAATAGAAGATCAATAGCGACACAATAAATACAGAACTTAAATATTATTTTTTAAAGATCTCACCTTTCTGACATGCATCATAATGCGGTTAGCATTTCCTCAATACGCCGCTGACATAAGATACAATTCACTTAACCTTCTAAGGATATCTCTGCTGATGGCGGGGAGATGAAGCAATATTCTGCAATTGATTTATTCACATTGATTCATTCGCATTGATGTATTCGCTTAGATATCGCTGTCGATATCCCCTCTCCCAATATCCTGTTAATTGGTTTTAAAAATTTTAGACAAAGCCCATCGAAGCGCTCTGCTATGGCTGGCTTTGCCCATACAATATGCTATTGAGACAAACGCTATGACCACCCAAGCCCGCATGAAATTTGCCATTGATGATGGCTCTACCAACGTCAAAATCAGTTGGATTGAGAACGGCACGCTAAAAACCGTTGTTTCCCCTAACTCATTCCGTAAAGACTGGAAAAGCGCAGCACTGCTGCGCGGGCAAAAGGTATTCAACTACACCATTGGCACCACCAAATACACCTACGATGCGACTTCCGATAAAGCATTATCGACCACGCATATTGAATATCAGTATGACGATTTAAACCTGCTGGCGGTGCACCATGCCCTGCTGCAAAGCGGTCTTGAGCCGTGTGAAGTTGACGTGGTGGTGACGCTGCCGATTACCCAGTTCTATAACCCAGATGACTGCCAGCGCAACGAAGATAAAATTGAAGCCAAGCGTCGCAACCTGATGCGCGAAATCTCGCTGAACAAAGGCGAGCTGTTCAAAATCGTTGGCGTTGAGGTGATGCCTGAAAGTTTGCCTGCGGTGCTTTCGCATTTACTGAATTCTGAAACCAGCGAATTCACCCGCTCTTTAGTGGTCGACTGCGGCGGTACAACGTTGGATATGGGCGTCATCGTTGGTGAATTTGACGATGTGTCTGCGATTTACGGCAACAACGAAATCGGTGTGGCGATGGTGACGGATGCTATTCGTAAAGCGCTGGCTTCTGCCGACAGCGATTCAAGCTATTTGGTGGCGAATGAGCTGATTAAACGCCGTCACGATATGGCTTTCGTGCGTAGCGTGGTGAATGACGAAACACGTATTCCAGATATCTTGCAGCGCATTGAAACCAAGATTCGTGAGCTAGGCGATCAGGTGGCCTATGAAGCGAAGAAGTTTGCTAAAAACCCGAACCGCGTTTATCTGGTGGGCGGCGGTGCCACGCTGGTGGAGAATGCGATCCGTGAAGCCTATTCCACGCTGGGCGATCGCATTATCACTATTGATAACCCGCAGAGCGCGCTGTCGCGTGAAATTTGCCTGTATCACTCAGAGGCTGGGGCCGATGCACTGGCAGAGCCTTTGATGCTTGAGGTAGAGGAAAATGAGTAAAGGGCAGACGAGCCGAGTTAACTTCTCGCTTTATCTCAGCCCCGCTCAGTCTCAGGCCGATTTACGTACCATGACGGTGTTGCAACAGCTGCACCGTCAGCTAAAACAGAGCGGTAGCGATCGCAATGATGTGAATATGGAAACCCGTACTTTTCATCGCAATGTGTATCTGGCGGGCTTACAGCTGCATCAGCTCAACCCACAGCTCTGTCATCATGTGGCAGAATCGATTGGCCGTGAACACCTAACGCTGCCCGAACTGGCTGAAGAACTGGTGCGCTGCGAGCTTTTACCGGTAGAAATTCCGGCGGCGCCTTCAGCGCAACATACTGATTTCTCGGCACAGCAGTTAGAGCAACTGCGTCAGGTGTTTGAACAGTCGATCCCTGAAGTCAAAACCGTTGAGTCAGCGCCTTCCGCGGTGAGTGAAACGATACAAACCGAAGGGATTAGCGCTGAGCAACAGGCTGAGTTTACGCATCTGCGCAGCGAGCTTGCGCGGATGAGCAAACTGCTGGAACAGCAAAATTTACAGCTCCAGCAGCTGCGCCTTAGCCAGCGAGCACCAGCATCCGTAGAGCCAATCCGTAACGGCAACGCGGAAGAGGTCGATCTGGCTGATATCGCACCACCGACCGAAAAAATGAAAAAAATCCGTCAGAAAGGGATTTTTTAGGTTGGAGATTTGACCCGATATTCATGAATAAAAAGCCACGTTTAACGTGGCTTTTTTTACACATATTGATACCGACCGAATCGCATTAGAAAAACAGGTCTGGCCTAACGTTAAAGCGCTTGGAGAGTGCTTTGATATGCTCAATGGTTAATGAGCGTTTGCCGGATAAAATCATGCTGACGAGGCTTTTCGAACCGATTTCAGAGGCTAAATCTGAGTAGGAAAGCTGATGTTGTTCGATGAGAACCCGTAGCGCAGCCACGCCAGTAGGCATATCAGTCACGGCCTGATTGAAGGCTTTAAATCGCTCATTGTTATCTTCATATTCAGCAATTTTTAACGCCAGAAAATCTATTAGCGGGCTTTCGTCATCGTGCTCGATAAGATAATCAACCATAGCGAGCGCATCGCGATAGGCCTCCTCAGACGTATTACCGCCTAAAAAAGGCACGGCATCGGCCAATACTTTTGCGGCCTCTAGCGCTTTGGTCGGTTCTAAAATCATTCTTTTATCTCCCGGTACTGCCTCGTTAGCTTGTCATACTCTGCGTGGGTGACGATGTGTTTGACGTAAAAGCGTTGGTTTACAAAGTTGATGTAGGAAATCATCCGCAGATGGTTCCCGCCAATGTTGATTACCCACCACTTGTTCCTATATTTGAAATTATCGAGGTTAGGGAACAGTTTGCGTAATTCCGTAGGGCTTCCAAACTCATTCTCTTTAAGCAATCGATATGCTGCGATGAGAGATGCGGCATCGTTTGGATACTTTCGCGCGGCGTCTTCAAACGGATCCCTAGATATGATGTGCATGTCCGGCTCTCTGTTTACATCATGTGAACATAATAGGCGCGCAATGTTTGGTTTACAATATGTGAACTGAACATTTTTACCCAATCCTTGGTCGCTGATGAGGTCACCACTCAACTAAGATGACGCCTTGTTTCTTGTTCAGAAGAGAATGGCTTGTCTCTCAGCGCGAAAACTATATGCCGACTGTTTTTAAGATGAAATGGGCCGTAGAGCTTGTTCACCGTTTGTTTTTTTATCTGGAATCCACCTCGAATAAATGACCGATATGAACCATGCATCGTTGCAAACCCTAGACCCGTCTTGCTATCTGCGTTACCGTTCCTTATCTCCTGCCCCTATGATAATTCGAGAAAAATGCCAAATTTTCACGCTGTAGCGTTACGTCCCGTTTGTTTATTGGCTCTATTGGTCTTGGCTGGTTGCTCAACCAAAACCAGCCAAGCGCCTGCGCCGCGGCCGGCCGATGTGAAATCACAGTTGGTTAAGCTGATGCCGAGTAACGTGCGCGATCGTCAGGGCTGGGCGACGGATATCGCGGCCGCATTTACCGCACAGGATATTGCGCCAACCGCAGAAAACTTGTGTTCGGTGTTAGCCGTGACCGAGCAGGAATCGACCTTTCAAGCCGATCCACAGGTGCCGGGACTGGGGAAAATTGCATGGAAAGAGATCGACCGCCGCGCCGATCAGATGCACATTCCCAACTTTTTGGTGCACACCGCGCTGTTGATCAAATCTCCCAACGGGAAAAGCTATAGCGAACGCTTAGATAAGGTGCGCAGCGAGAAAGAGCTCAGCGCGATTTTTGATGATTTCATCGATATGGTGCCAATGGGGCAAAAACTGTTTGGCAGTTTGAATCCGGTGCGTACCGGCGGCCCGATGCAGGTCAGCATTGCGTTTGCCGAAGCGCACGCCAAAGGCTATCCGTATAAAATTGACGGGACGATTCGTCGTGAAGTCTTCAGCCGACGCGGCGGTGTTTATTTCGGCACCCTGCATTTGCTTAGTTATCCGGCTAATTACCCACAGCCTATCTATCGTTTTGCTGACTTCAATGCCGGATGGTATGCCAGCCGGAATGCGGCGTTTCAAAGCGCCGTCAGCCGCGTTAGCGGAATTAAACTCGCGCTGGATGGCGATTTGATTAACTACGGCACTGATAAACCCGGCTCCACGGAGCTGGCGGTGCGTTCGCTGGGCAAGCGTTTGGATATGAGCGATTCCAGCATCCGTCGAGCGTTAGAGAAAGGCGATAGCATCGATTTCGAGAAAACGTCGCTCTACAAACAGGTATATGCGCTGGCCGAGAAATCGAGCGGTAAAAAGCTGCCGCGTGAGATCCTGCCGGGGATCACCTTGGAAAGCCCTAAGATTACCCGCCAACTGACCACCGCATGGTTTGCTAAACGCGTGGATGGGCGCTGGCAGAAGTGCATGGCCAAGGCGCGTTAATAATTGCGCGATGCTTCGCATCTTACACTTATCCTTGTTGCTCAACTGTTAATCAGTTGTTATCGTGAAAGGCGTCTACTATTGGACGCTTTTACCACCGTTGAGTTGCAATAAGATATCCGTGTGAGGTAGCGCATGACGACATCCAACCCGTTAAAAGACGCTGATTTTGAGGGCTGGCTGGCCAGTATTAATCAGGCCTGTGGGCGTTTTGCTGCCAAAACACTGGGGGAAGGATTTAGTGGTTCGGTGCAGGAGTTTCGCTCCGGTGCTCTGCGTTTGAGCATGGTTGATATTGCGCAAACCAAGCTTTACCGAACGCCAAAGGAAATTGCCCAGAGCGACGGTTCTTACTTTTACACCGTATTTCAGCTCAGCGGTCATTCTGAAATGGAACAAGAGGGGCAGCGAGCGCTGCTTTCGGCGGGAGATATCACCCTGATTGATGCCGCTAAACCGAGCACTTTTACCTTCAGCGATACCTCTAGCCAAATCTCATTGCTGCTGCCGCGTGGCTATCTTGAACGTAATTTGCAGTTTGCCGATTTGCGCTGTGCGCAACGTTTGGCGGCGGGCGCGCCGATGGTGCGGCTTAGCCAACAGCTGGTGCAAGAGAGTATGCGTAATAGCGCGTTAGATCAGCAGGAAAGCGAAGCGGTTTTAGATGCGGTGGCTACCTTACTGCGTCCGGTGCTGATTGCGCGTGATGATGATGCGCCACAGGATAAAGTATTTAGCCGCACGCTGACTTTTATCGATAAACATATTCAGTCGGAATCGCTGCGGCCAGAGTGGATTGCCAGCGAAGTGGGCGTTTCGGTGCGTAGCCTGTATCGCATGTTTGCTCGCAAAGGGCTGGTGGTGGCGCAATACATCAAAAACCGCCGTCTTGATCTCTGCGCTAACGCTTTGCGCAGTGCGCCGGTGCGGCAAAAACTGTCAGATATTGGCTACTCGTGGGGCTTTGCCGACCACAGCCATTTCTCTACCGCGTTCAAAACGCGTTTCGGCATTACGCCGGGCGAATACCGCAAACAGTATCGTTAGTCTCATCTTCGTGAGTTTGTCATCTGCGACAAAGCTGATGGCATACACAACAAATTAATCCCCCCGATGAATTGCTATGTTTGAGCTGGGTCAGTCGATACTGGCCTTGCATAACCGTAGCAGCGCGTGGCGGCAGACCAACAATAAGACACCAAAAAAGTCTCTAAAAGATCTCTTGAGGAACCGATTTTCAACAGCACGCTCGTATACCAGGTCGAGATTATCCCGCGCACTGATTCACTGACATGAATGCCAACTTTTAGTGGTGAGGTAATAAAGCTATGTTTTATAAAACCCAGTCCTATAAAAAACTGACTCGCAAAACAATGATGAAAAAACGCCTGCCGGTTGCGATTGCGCTGGCGCTCGGGCTGTTGACGTCTGCGGGCTGGCAAAACAGCGCACAGGCACATGGTGCGGCGGCGCATATGGTGCCGATGGAGAAAACGCTGGCTGAATTTGGGGCGGATGTGCAGTGGGATGATTATGCCCGCATGTTCACCATTGCCAAAGACGGCGCTTATATCAAAGTGAAGCCCGATTCCAACGAAGCCATCGTGAATGGCAAACCGTTGAAACTGGCGGTGCCGGTGGTGTTTCGCGACAAAGTGGCCTATATGTCGGAAGACTTTATCAATGAAGTTTTTCAATCTGGCTTAGACCAGACTTTCGCCGTTGAAAAACGCACCCATCCGCTTAATCCGCTGAGCGCAGATGAAATCAAAACGGCGGTAGAGGCGATCAAAGCTTCAGATAACTATCACGATAACTTCCGCTTTACGGAAATCTCTCTGCGGGAGCCGCCAAAAGAGGAGGTTTGGCAGTTTGTGTTGAGCGGAAAAAACGTTGAGCAGCCGCGTCAGGCGAATGTCACCGTGCTGGATGGTAAGCACGTTGTGGAAAGCGTGGTGGATTTAACCGATAAAAAAGTGGTGTCGTGGACGCCAATCAAAGATGCGCAGGGCATGGTGCTATTGGATGATTTTGCCACCGTTCAGGCGGTGATAAGCGCCAGCACTGATTTTGCCGCCGTGCTGAAAAAGCGTGGAATTGCCGATCCCAGCAAGGTGATCACCACGCCGCTGACCGTGGGTTATTTCGATGGTAAAGATGGGCTAACGCAGGATCAACGCTTGCTCAAAGTGATCAGCTATCTGGACGTGGGTGACGGCAACTATTGGGCGCATCCGATCGAAAACCTTGTGGCAGTGGTCGATCTTGAACAGAAAAAAATTATCAAAATAGAAGAGGGGCCGGTGATCCCGGTGCCGATGGCTCCGCGTCCGTATGATGGCCGCGACCGCAAAGCGCCAGATATTAAACCGCTGGAAATCGTTGAGCCGGAAGGTAAAAACTACACCATCACCGGCAATACCATCCACTGGCAAAACTGGGATTTCCACGCGGGGTTGAACTCTCGCGTTGGCCCGATCATTTCGACGGTGACCTACAACGATCAGGGCAAAAAGCGCAAGATCATGTATGAGGGATCGCTGGGCGGTATGATCGTTCCTTATGGCGATCCGGATATCGGCTGGTACTTCAAAGCCTATCTTGATTCCGGTGATTACGGCATGGGCACGTTAACCTCGCCGATTGCCCGTGGCAAAGATGCGCCGTCGAATGCGGTGCTGATCGACCAAACGATCGCGGATTACACCGGCAGGCCGATGGCTATTCCGCGGGCGATCGCCATCTTTGAACGTTACGCAGGGCCAGAATATAAGCATCAGGAAATGGGGCAGCCCAACGTGAGCGCCGAGCGCCGTGAGTTGGTGGTGCGCTGGATCAGCACCGTGGGCAACTATGACTATATTTTTGACTGGGTATTCCATCAAAACGGTACGATTGGCATCGACGCGGGTGCAACGGGGATCGAAGCGGTGAAAGGCGTGAAAGCGCGCACCATGCAGGATCCAACCGCCAAAGAAGATACCAAATACGGCACCCTTATCGATCACAACATCGTCGGAACCACGCATCAGCATATCTACAATTTCCGTTTGGATATGGACATCGACGGCGAGAACAATAGCTTGGTTGAGCTGAATCCTGATGTGAAGCCAAACGATCGTAGCGGCCCACGCACCAGTACCATGCAGGTGGATCAGGTCGATGTGAAAACTGAAAAAGAGGCGGCGCAGAAGTTTGATCCTTCCACTATCCGACTGTTAAGTAACTCGACTATCACCAACAAGATGGGCAATCCGGTTTCTTATCAACTGATCCCTTACGCGGGCGGAACTCACCCAATCGCCAAAGGGGCGAACTTTGGTAAAGACGAATGGATTTATCATCGCCTGAGCTTTATGGATAAACAGCTGTGGGTGACGCGCTATAACCCAGAAGAACGCTACCCTGAGGGGAAATATCCAAACCGTTCTATTCACGATACCGGTCTGGGGCAGTATTCTTCAGACAACCAGTCGATTGAAAATACGGATAACGTGGTGTGGCTGACCACCGGCACCACGCATGTGGCGCGCGCGGAAGAGTGGCCGATTATGCCAACAGAATGGGTGCATGCGCTGCTGAAACCGTGGAACTTCTTCAGTGAAACGCCAACGTTGGATTTGAATGGGAAGAAGGGGGAGTAGGAGGAGTAGTTTATTCTTCGGCTGTAACCCCCTCCCAACCTCCCCCTTCGCAGGGGGAGGAGCAGATCGAACTCTTCATTACTATCGAGGCACATTCGGCTCCCTCCCCTTCGCAGGGAGGAGCAGATCAAACTCTTCATCACTATCGAGGCACATTCGGCTCGCTCCCCTTCGCAGGGAGGAGCAGATCGAACTCTTCATTACTATCGAGGCACATTCGGCTCCCTCCCCTGCGAGGGGGAGGGCTGGGGTGGGGGCAGTTGTTCTCAATACCGCACACACACCGTTTTGGTTTCGGTATAGGCATCCAGCCAATCAGTGCCAAAATCACGTCCGGTTCCTGACTGTTTCACGCCGCCAAACGGCATATTCGCATCGATCAGCGTATGACTATTCACCCACACGGTGCCTGCCTGAATACGCGGAGTATAGGCCATCGCGGTTTGCAGGCTGGTGGTCCATAGGCTGGCGGTGAGGCCAAAGTCGGTATCGTTGGCCTGATGCAGCGCATTTTCGGCGTCTTTTACCCGAATAAGGTTAACGACGGGGCCGAAAACTTCTTCTCGCGATAAATTCAGCGCGGCATCAGGGTTAATCACCAGCGTTGGGGGAATATAAAAGCCCTGCGCATCAGGCCCTGTAGCTCCGCTGATCAGCTCGGCATTTTTGGCTTTAGCATCTTGCAGATAAGACGCGACTTTGTCGCGATGCTGGCGTGAAACCAATGGATTTATTTGGGTGGTGGCATCCATACCGGGGCCGACGGAAAGCGATTTTATCGCTTGTTCAAAACCGGCAACCAGATTGTCGAAAATCGGCGCTTCGATATAGATACGTGAACTGGCGGCGCAAACTTGCCCTTGGTTGAGGAAACTTCCCGCCATCAGGCCTTCAATCACCTGTTGCTGATCGGCGTCTTTCAGCACGATGGCCGGATTTTTACCGCCTAGCTCCAGAGTGACTCGCGTTAAGCGGTCGGCAGCGGCACGGGCAATGCCCTTGCCAACCGGCGTTGAGCCAGTAAAGCTGACCTTCGCCACCAGCGGATGTTCGGTTAAGGCTTTGCCGCATACCGATCCTTTGCCGGTGACGATATTAAATACGCCATCGGGAACTCCTGCTTCGCTGGCAAGTTCGGCCATGCGTAGCAGGGTTAACGGCGTAGTTTCAGACGGTTTAATGACGATAGAACATCCCGCCGCCAGCGCTGGCATGACCTTCCAAATCCCAATCATCAGCGGGAAGTTCCACGGCACGATACCGGCTACCACGCCGATCGGTTCTTTGCGGGTGTAAGCCATATATTTCGCACCGGCGGGCATCGGTATCGATACATCCATGGTTTGCCCGGTGATTTTGGTGGTGAGACCGGCGGTATAGCGCATCCAGTTCAGCGTGCAGCCCACTTCGAAGGCGCGGGAAATATTAATCGATTTGCCTTGTTCCAAGGTTTCTAGCTGCGCCAGTTCTTCTGCGTGTTGTTCTACGAGGTCAGCGTAGCGTAGCAAAATGCGCTCACGCTCGGCGGGTAAACGCTGTGACCACACACCGGCGCAAAAGGCCTGATGAGCCGACGTGACCGCGCGCGAAACGTCTTCGGCGTTGGCGTCAGCCGAAGAGGCGATCTGTTCGCCGTTTGCGGGGTTATAAATTGCTAAGCGCGCATCCGACGTGGAGTCGCACCACTTTCCATCAATATAAAGTCCGTGCTGACGGTCCAGAAAACGCGTAACGCTGTCGAGGATTGCTACTGTGTTGTCGGGCATAAGCCCTCCCGTCGGTCGAAAAATGGATTAGTAGAGTGGGGTTGTCGTGGAGCGACAAAACCAGTCATCACCTCATGAGTCTATAACAAGGATAGTTTTATCTTTTTGCTGTGTCTGACATTCGATTGGTGGGGTATGACAGAGGGAGGCAATGCGCTTAAGCGGTTCTCTAACCGCGGGGATAGTCACGTAGACAATAGGGTTACTCATGTTAGTATATATAAGCAAAAGCTATTGATGTGTTTGTTTCATTCATACAAAGATAGGACGTCTTGTTATGAAAACATCCATTTTTGGCGTTACCCCAATCAGCGTTGATGTCTGCGATTTAGAACGGCAGATGCCTGCTTTCGCGCATTTTTTCTCCTGTTTTAACCTTGTTCAATCGACCGAAACTCTTCCTCACAGAGCGGATTAGCTGCGTCTGTAGTGTAGCCGAGTGCCGCGCTTTTTGTTTTTACTAGCATGGAACACAGCGAGTATTTATGGATATCAAAAATAGAAAACGTCTCACTTTTTACTCAATCATTATCATCGCCATCGTGGTGGCCTTTGCCGCGTGGTGGAGCCTGCGTGCGCCAGGTTTGCCTGACGGATTTGCCAGCAGCAATGGGCGCATTGAAGCCACGGAAATCGATATTTCGACCAAAGTGGCGGGGCGCATCGATAAAATCGTGGTGCGCGAAGGCGATTTTGTGAAGCAGGGCGACGTACTAGCGCACATGGATACGCGTGTTTTGAACGAGCAGCGTATCGAAGCCGAAGCACAGATCCGTGAAACACAAAGCGCAGTCGCCACCGCGAAGTCGTTACTGGCACAGCGGCAAAGTGAAAAACTGGCAGCGCAGGCGGTGGTGAAACAGCGTGAAGCGGAATTGAACTCGGCGAATAAACGCTATGCCCGTTCACAAGCGCTGTCTAAACGCGGGGCGGTGTCGGCTCAGCAGCTTGATGACGATATGGCGGCGGCGCAAAGCGCTCGCGCAGCGTTGGAATCCGCTAAGGCTCAGGTTTCAGCCGCGCAGGCCGCTATCGAATCCGCACAGGCGGGCATCATTCAGGCCAATACGCGCGTGGAAGCGGCTAAAGCCACCGAACGCCGTATTACCGCTGATATTGAAGACAGCGCCTTGAAAGCACCGCGTGATGGGCGGATCCAGTACCGCGTGGCTGAGCCGGGAGAGGTGTTAGCCGCGGGGGGCCGCGTGCTGAATATGGTCGATCTCAGCGATGTTTACATGACGTTCTTCCTGCCAACCGAACAGGCGGGCAGGGTTGCAATCGGAAGTGACGTGCACGTTGTCCTTGATGCCGCGCCAACGTTGCGTCTGCCTGCGAAAGCCACCTTTGTGGCCAGCGTGGCGCAGTTCACGCCGAAAACGGTCGAAACCGATAATGAGCGCCTGAAGCTGATGTTCCGCGTAAAAGCGCGAATTTCCCCTGAACTGCTGGAAAAATACCTCGAATACGTGAAAACGGGTTTGCCAGGTATGGCCTATGTGCGTTTGGATAACAGTAAAAGCTGGCCAGAAGATCTGGATGTGAGGTTGCCGCAATGAGGCCGTTAGGTGCTAATAAAGACCCGCAGGCGGCTCCCATCGTTCGGCTTGAGCAGGTTAGCCAGCACTATGGCAATACTCAGGCATTGCAGCAGATAACGTTGGATATACCGGCGCGAAAAATGGTGGGGCTGATTGGGCCTGACGGCGTAGGAAAATCCAGTCTGTTATCGCTGATCGCGGGCGCCCGCGTTATTCAGTCGGGAAACGTTAACGTTCTGGGTGGTGATATGGCGGACGCCGATCATCGACGCAAGGTATGCCCAAAGGTGGCTTATATGCCGCAGGGTTTGGGGAAAAACCTTTATCACACGCTGTCGGTTTACGAAAACGTCGATTTCTTTGGTCGACTGTTTGGGCAAGGCGCTCAAGAGCGAGAGCAGCGTATTAATGACTTACTGCAAAGCACTGGACTGGCACCGTTTCGCGATCGTCCGGCGGGCAAACTGTCTGGCGGTATGAAGCAGAAGCTGGGTTTGTGCTGCGCGCTGATCCACGATCCTGAACTGTTGATCCTTGATGAACCGACGACCGGCGTCGATCCGCTGTCACGCGCTCAGTTTTGGGAGCTGATTGACCGTATTCGTGAGCGGCAAACCAACATGAGCGTGTTGGTAGCCACCGCCTATATGGAAGAAGCCGAGCGTTTTGACTGGCTGGTTGCGATGGATGCGGGACAGGTACTCGCCACCGGCAGTGGCCAAGAGCTGCGAGAAAGTACCGGCAGTGCGACGCTGGAAGAGGCGTTTATTGCGCTGTTGCCGGAAGAAAAACGCAACGCGCACCAAAAGGTGGTTATCCCACCGCGTGATACTTCGCAGGATGACGTGGTAGCCATTGAGGCGCAGGGGCTGACTATGCGCTTTGGCGATTTTGTTGCGGTTAACGATGTCAATTTGCGCATACCACGCGGCGAAATTTTTGGTTTCCTCGGTTCTAACGGCTGCGGTAAATCGACCACCATGAAGATGCTGACCGGATTACTGCCCGCCAGCGAAGGGAAGGCGTGGTTATTTGGGCAGGAGGTCGATCCCAAAGATATCGAAACCCGCCGCCGAGTGGGCTATATGTCGCAGGCTTTTTCGTTGTATAGCGAACTTACGGTGCGACAAAACCTTGAACTGCATGCGCGTCTTTTTCATCTTCCCGAGGAGGATATTCCTGCACGCGTTGAGGAGATGAATCAGCGGTTCATGCTGAGTGATGTAGAAGATATGCTGCCAGAGGCGCTGCCGCTGGGTATCCGTCAGCGTTTATCTCTCGCCGTTGCGGTGATTCATAAACCTGAAATGCTTATCTTGGATGAGCCAACGTCGGGAGTCGATCCGGTTGCGCGCGATATGTTTTGGAATTTGATGGTGGATTTGTCACGGCGTGATGGCGTGACCATCTTTATTTCAACGCACTTTATGAATGAAGCCGAACGCTGTGACCGCATATCCCTGATGCATGCGGGAAAAATACTGGCAAGCGATACGCCTGAGGCATTGGTGAAGCAGCGTGGTTTAGGCACGCTTGAGGCCACGTTTATTGCCTACTTACGTGAAGCTTCTGGTGATAGCGGTGCTCCGCCGGAGCAGATGCCCGAGACGCCTCAGGTTGAAACGACAACGCCTGCCATCAGCAATCACTTTAGCTTCACGAGGATGTTTAGCTATAGCCGCCGAGAATCTTTAGAGCTGCGGCGCGATCCTATTCGTTCGACTTTGGCTTTACTGGGAACGGTGATCCTGATGTTCATCATGGGTTACGGCATCAGTATGGATGTGGAAAACCTGCGTTTTGCGGTGATAGACCGCGATCAGACCGGCACTAGCCAAGCCTATACGCTCAATCTGTCGGGCTCGCGCTATTTTATCGAACAGCCGCCGATTACCGATTATCAGCAGTTGGAGCGCCGAATGCGCGACGGTGAACTCGCCGTGGCAATTGAGATACCGCCTAACTTTGGTCGTGATATTGCGCGTGGGCATACGGTGAAAATTGGCGTTTGGGTTGATGGGGCGATGCCGAATCGGGCTGAAACCGTGCGTGGCTATGTGCAGGCGATGCACTTGGCGTGGCTAAGTGATATGGCTTCGCGCCAGCCAACGGCCAATATGGGGAATATCCTGATGGATATTGAAACCCGCTATCGCTACAACCCTGATGTAAAAAGCTTGCCTGCCATTGTGCCTGCGGTGATCCCGCTGCTGTTGATGATGATCCCCGCGATGCTCAGCGCGTTAAGCGTGGTGCGTGAAAAAGAGCTGGGCTCAATCATCAATCTGTATGTGACGCCGGTAACCAAAGCCGAGTTCCTGATCGGCAAGCAGCTGCCTTATATCGTACTGGGCATGTTTAACTTTTTACTGCTGTGCGCGTTATCGGTCTTTTTGTTTGGCGTTGAGCATAAGGGCAGTTTTCTCACGCTGACGTTGGCGGCGCTGCTGTACATCATTATCGCCACTGGAATGGGCCTGCTGATCTCGATCTTTATGAAAAGCCAGATCGCCGCGATCTTCGGCACTGCGATCATCACGCTGATCCCTGCTACGCAGTTCTCCGGCATGATCGATCCGGTTTCGTCGTTAGAAGGGATCGGACGGTGGATCGGTAATATTTACCCAACTTCTCATTTCTTAACTATTACTCGAGGCACCTTCTCCAAGGCGCTCAACCTGTTTGATCTGCAAGCTTCGTTTATCCCGTTGCTGATTGCCGTTCCGGTGGTGATTGGGCTCAGCGTTCTTCTATTGAAAAAGCAGGAGGGCTAATGCGCAGCTTACGCAATATCTTTAATCTGGGGATCAAAGAGCTACGCACCTTACTGGGCGACAAAGCTATGCTGGCGCTGATCGTGTTTTCGTTCACGCTATCGATCTACTCCTCGGCAACCGTAACGCCGGGCTCGCTGCACATGGCACCGATTGCGATTGCCGATCAGGATCAATCTCAGCTTTCCACCCGTATCGTGAATAGCTTTTACGCGCCTTATTTTATGCCTCCGGCGATGATCGACTCGAATCAAATCGATCCGCTGTTGGATGCGGGAACCTACACCTTTGCTTTGGATATTCCGCCGAATTTTCAGCGCGATGTATTGGCTGGCCGCCAGCCCGCGATTCAGCTCAACGTTGACGCCACGCGCATGAGTCAGGCATTTCTGGGTAACAGCTATATTCAGAACATTGTGAATGACGAAGTCAGCGAGTTTATGGCGCGCTATCGGGCGGGAAGTGCATTACCCGTTGATTTAGAAGTGAGGGCGCGCTTTAACCCGAATCTCGATCAGTCGTGGTTTGGCGCGGTGATGGCAATTATCAACAATATCACCATGCTGGCGATTATTCTGACGGGCTCGGCGCTGATCCGTGAACGCGAGCACGGCACCATTGAGCACCTGCTGGTGATGCCAATTACGCCGTTTGAAATCATGCTAGCGAAAGTATGGTCGATGGGGCTGGTGGTGCTGGTGGCATCGGGACTGTCGCTGATCTTTATGGTGCAGGGCGTGCTGCATGTGCCGATTGAAGGCTCGATTCCGCTGTTTATGCTGGGCGTGGCGCTTAGCCTGTTTGCCACCACCTCCATCGGGATTTTTATGGGCACTATCGCCCGATCAATGCCGCAGCTTGGCCTGCTGATGATACTGGTGCTGATCCCGTTGCAGATGCTTTCGGGGGGCTCAACCCCGCGAGAAAGCATGCCGCAGCTGGTGCAGGACATTATGCAAACTATGCCAACCACGCACTTTGTCAGCCTTGCGCAGGCAATATTGTATCGCGGTGCTGATTTCAGCATCGTATGGCCGCAGTTTGCTACGTTGCTGGTGATTGGTATGGCGTTCTTTGGTTTTGCCCTGAGCCGATTCCGTAAAACCATTAGCTCGATGGCTTAGGTTAGGGTTGTGAGCTTTTGTTTAAAGTCATCCTAGTGGGGATGCCAATCGTTTATGAGATCGAGATACACGGGTCTACCACACCGTGGGGCGCTCCGGCGGCTTACGCCGCTACGACCCCATCGGTGTGCTCCCCCTAAAATCAGACTTAAATGAACAGCATTATCCGAGTAGGATCAGTTTCTTAATATTGATATTTTGAGCACTGTTTAATTCAGCTACTCGGGTAAATTAAAGCTCGAGACAGGTATCTCTCAGAATGAACTAACTATTTCGGCGGCTTCTCATGTGGGGATGATCCGCATGACCAGTTCTGGATAAAGCAGGGAATCGACTATGCGAAAAAGCACGGTTATTAGTGCAGCTATCATCGTCGGGCTTATTGTTTTTGCAACGCTATACTTTTCTCAGCTTGGAAAGTCTACAGCGCCGAACGTTACGATTGCCGCAGTACAGCCTATTGGGAATGATTTATATCTATACGTTACTCAAACAAATAACGGCGGCGCAACCGTGCCTATGGCTTATCGATACTACATTGGGGAAGAAATCGACCCGCGATCTATCGATATTCAATTAAACCATGAAGAGCCCTTTATTGTGAGTAATAGCGAGCGGTTTACATGGGGGTATGCATCGGGCGAAGTTACGGTCAATGTCACTGGGAGACTATATGATTTCAAATCGTCAGCGTCTTATCTTAAGAAAGGTATAAGAAACCACATGCCAGTAAGAGTCCTAAATACACCACATTGATTCTGTTTCACGATTTTAGGAAATGAACAAATAAATGGCTTCCCGTTTTGGCGAAGCCATACACGCCTATGGCATTTCTGGCGACGGCGTGCGTTCGCCGTTAAAGCCGTGCACGGTGCCAAAACGGCCCGTGTCTTGGTTCCAGTCGGCAATGGATTGACGTAATTCTTCTTTGCTGCGGCCAACGAAATTCCACCACATCAGCACCTGTTCACCCAAAGGCTCACCGCCGAGGAATAACACCCGTGTTTTTGGTGCCAGCGTGACGTTGAGCTGCGTATTTTGCGTGCCAATATAGGCCAGCTCATTTTCCGCAAAACGTTCGCCTTCAATATTGATCTCACCTTGCAGTACAAACAGGCCATATTCAAAATCGGGTTGCAGCGTTAACTGGGTGTTTGAGCCATCGGGCGTATAGAGATCGACGCCCAGTAAATCGGAGAAACACAGGGTTGGTGCATGGTAGCTGGCGTAATCTCCGGCCAGAAGCGTGTGGCGGATGCCATCAGCATCCCAAACGGGCAGCGTTGGATAGTGATCAAAACGCGGTGGCATATCTTTAACCGCTTCGGGCAAGGCTATCCATAGTTGAGCCGCGTGCAGGCGCGAAAAGCCCGGCACCGACTCTTCGGTATGGGCAATGCCGTGTCCGGCCGTCATTAAATTCACCTGACCAGGACGGATGATTTGTTCGTAGCCAAGACTGTCGCGATGTAACACCTCGCCCTCAAGCATCCATGTGAACGTCTGCAAACAGGTATGCGGGTGAGGGGCAACACGGAATCCACCGTTGTCTTGCTTAAGCACTGATGGACCCGCGTGATCGAGAAAACACCATGCGCCAATCAAACGACGTTCCTTAACCGGAATGGCGCGCGAAACGGGGATCCCGCCAACGTCTTTAATACGGGACGTGATGCGCTGTAGGGGAGTTGGGCTGTTGTTCATAGTCGCTCGCTCGTTATTGGGTATAGGATAAGCACCGATATTTCATCCTATACCACTTAGCGTCGAGTTGCAGTGATGCCCTCATCATTCCCACTCTAGCTTGAGCTGCCACCGATTCGGCTGTAGTAGGCCTGCTTGACGAGGCTTTCATCGAGCAACACATTAACCAGATTATCCAAATCATCGGCGGAAACCGATGCAGGGATCAGTGCGACGGTGATCTCCACGTCATCATCGCCGAAAGGCTCAACGTCGAGGTGCGACATAAAGCAGTTTTCCGCTTTTAACGTTTGTTTCACCAGTGTTAGTGCTTCGCGCTGATCGTTTTCTAACGCGATAACGCAAATCTCGTAAGTGGCGTCACCACGCTCGTCGGTGAGCGGCTGGCGGTTGATAATGTTGACCATTGGGCGCAGCAAGGTATTGGAAGCCACGACAAAAAACGTCGCCATACAGGCATCGGCAATCATTCCTGCTCCTGCACAGGCACCTACGGCGGCGGAGCCCCACAGCGTGGCCGCGGTATTAAGCCCGCGGATGTTTAATCCTTCCTTCATGATGGTTCCCGCGCCGAGAAAGCCGACGCCGGAAACCACATAAGAGATCACCCGTACAGCACCGCTAGGCGTATCGATGCTCATCGCTAAATGAACAAAAATAGCGGCGCTGGTGGCAACCAGCGTGTTGGTGCGCAGCCCAGCAGTACGCTGGCGATATTGGCGCTCGTAGCCAATGATGGCACCGAGTAAAAATGCGACCAATAAAATAGAAAATGTTTCGTAATGCAGAGTGAAGTTCATGTAATAAGCCTCAGAAATTGGGCTCTGCTTTTTAGTAACGAAAATAGGCATGTTTTGCCCGTGGCAGTGCCACGAAACTTTCGTCATCATTATTTTGTCGCAATATCTTGCGCAACAAAGGATGAAGAACGTTATTTCCGTTGCGAATAAACAGAAAAATAAATAGCAGCAATTCATCAGAAATAAATCTGATTAATAACCACGTGATTGTGAGATTGAGGCGTGTTAATTCAACGAGGCTGTTTACGCAAAATAGCGTAAGCCTTAACAATGAAACTGCGGTGGTAAGCGGAGAATAGCACCACATCCTTTGTCTATGCAGGATGTGAAGGGGGACAATATCACATCATGCGATCAGCTGAGAAAAACACGCGATCTCGGTCTGTCGTTGTCCATACTATTTCCTTAGATTGGTGTAGATAACGTAGGTATTCAATTTATAACGCCGGTAATTATAGCGGATTGAGTCTGAACCTTATCTAAACGGCCAGTGTAAATAATGAATAAACAGCGAATAAAAGAAAAAATAAAAGAGGACGATAACTATCGTCCTCTTTTATAAATCAAAACATATTTTCTGTCGGGGTATTTTACACCCGTTAAATAAGCACAATTAGCAAAATTAAACCAATCAGCATAACGGGCGCGGTTCGTTTAATCAGGTCGATAGGAGAAACACCGGCCATACCTGCCACTACGATGGCCGCAGCCGAAAGTGGGGAGGCCGTTCGGCCTAAATAGCTGGCAAACGCGGCGGCCGTTCCAAGATTCGTGGGGTTCATGCCAAATTCAGCGGCGTGTGGCGTAATGGCTTCATTGAACGCATAGGCGGTTGCATCGCCAGAGCCAATCACGATGGCCATTAGGAATGGCCCCACGGTACCGCCAAAACGGGCAGCTTCAGGGAAATCAATCAGCGCGCTTTTTGCCGCATCAATCAGCCCGACCGAGGTTAGCCCCGCCACAAACACACCGGCGCAGATGATAATGCCGAATACGTCGCTGTAGGCTTTGCCCATTCCGTCAAAGAAAGCAGGAACCACTTTGCCAGGATGCGTGCGGGTGACGGCGAGAGTGGCAAGAACGCCCCACATAACGGCTTGAGGAACCCCCATTTTTAACCAGCTTACGCCGCCAAATGCACCGAGCATCAGCAGCGCAATAGGTACCAGCGGCATCAGCGCGGCCAAAATATTGATCGGGCCTTCTTGCGGATCTTCAGCGTCAAGGCGCGAATGATAGCCCTTGTGTTCTTTACGCAGCACGGCGGTGATCGTCATGCCAATCATGATGATAAGACCTAGCCAAACAACGGTCATCACGCGGTCGCCGATGATCGTCATGACGTCGCCACCCACGATTTTCGCTACCAGCGCCATGTGCGGGCTACCTGGGTTAAGTAAGCTCGCACCGAAGGTTCCGGCTAATACCGATGCCGCCGCCATCACGGGATGGATCCCCGCGGCCAGCTGTAATGGGATCATGGTTATCCCCGCGGCTGCCGCAGCACCTGCCGCGCTTGGCAGAGCCAACTGTACGAAGGTGGTGAGCAAAATAGTGCCCGGAATGAGAAAGAGCCCAACGTGTTTAAGCGGAGCGCTTAATAGGCGGACTAAATGACGATCGCAGCCGGTGAATTTCATGACGGTCGCAAATCCAATGGCCGACAGAATGGCTTGGATCAGCCCTTCAGACACCATCTTTTCCGCAAAGCTGTTCATCGCGGCCATCGGTTCTAATGAGATTAGGCACATCAACATGCCGGAAAACAGCAGAACGGTGCGGGTGTCCTGCTTTTTAATCAGCAGGATGATGGTTAACAGCAGAATTATTACGCCAAGAGTTAAGGTTAACATGAGGTTCTCGATGCTATGCCGTTTGGGAACGATGATAGGAAATATGCTGAGCCGGATCGATCTGCGGTTCGTGCGCCAGCTTGCTGCGTAGGGCGTCAAATTCGGCGGCCCACGCCTGTCGCCATTGTTGTTTGATTTCTTCAGGCTGCCAGCAGGCATTGATGCCGTTGAGCATCAGTTGGCGAACGCCATCAAGATCGAAGCCGAATTCTTCCACCATAACGCGATAGCATTCGGCACCGTTGGTGTTGTGCATGTGCCAGTCGTCGGTTGCTGGGATGATATTCATACCCGCCAGCGCCATTTGGCGGATGGGATGATGCTTGCGCCACTGGCCTGCATCCGGCCATTTTTTGAGATAGTAGGTATTGCTGGGCACGACGGTAAAAGGAACACCTTCGCGGGCGCAGCGGGCGGTAAGTTCTGGATTATCCAATACGGTATAGCCGTGATCGATGCGCTCCAGATGAATTAAATCCAAGCCCGTTTCTACGTTACGCCAATGCAAACCGAACTCTGAGCAGTGCCCCGTGAGGCGTAATCCACCGAGTTTTGCTTTGCGATAGGCTTTCCAAAAATGCTCGATAGGAGCGTCATTCTCTTTGTAGTCAATGCCAATACCGGGTACTAAAGGATGCGGATAATTCAGCACGGCATCCACCATCGCCACGGCTTCTTCGGGCGATTTTTCACGGTTGATGGAAGGAATAAAGAGCGCACGAATATCCCATTCTTCGCCCGCTTTCGCCATTGCGCTGCTCATCGCCTCGGTGACTTCGGCATAGGAAAGCGCGGTATCAGAGGGATTCCAAAACAGTTCCAAATGACGAATACCGGTTGCCGCGGCGTCTTGCGCGACTTCATAGGTCACGCGGTAGTAATCTTCGGCGCTGCGCATCAGCGGATACAAAAAGTTAAGCGCCGCAATCCCGCCTTTTACCACGCTGGTTTCATGCTGATAACGGCGATAGTAACTTTTGGCTTCGGATTCGGTGAGCGGCACCCCGTATTTCTCTGCCAACGCCAGCATGGTGGTGAGACGAACTCCGCCAAGCAGATGGTAGTGAAGATCCACTTTAGGGAAGGTGGCGAAAAATTCTGGCAACGTAATCGTTTGCGTATCCTGCATTATTAACAGCGCTCATCGATAAAAAAGAAAACGCCATCATAAATAAAGCGGCCTGAGGGGTGAAATGCTATTCCGGCATTGGCGGGTACATTTAGGCACTATGTGGATGGTGAATGGTGAACGGCTTAGTGCGAGACGTTTAGTTTTGCGCCGGTGGCCAAAAAGAGATGCCCTGCGCTATTTGCTGAGACAGGCAATGCCAGAATGTTTCTGCGCGCTGGTGAAGCTGCGCTTGATTGCGATACAGGCGGATTTGATAGGGAATGTGCCAGCGGCTGCGGTTGACGGCCACCAGCTTACCCTCTGCCAGTTCGTTTTCAATCTGACAATCCGGTAACCAAGCCAATCCCTTAGCGCGCAAAGCCATTTGCCGATGCAAATCACACAGCGAAGATTCAAACACCGGCTGACAGGCAAAAGGCTGCTGCGGCATGAGCCGCTCCACCATTCTCGCGCTGTAAGAGTCTGGCGAATAACGTAAATAGGGTACCGGCTGCTGGTGGTTTTCGTCAGGGGTAAATAATGGCCGGCCTTGCTCATCGGCGGCGCTGACCAGCAGAAGATTCCCTTTCCCCAACAGCAAATTGGTGAAAGGGGGCTGAAGCAAGGCGTGGGTATCAAAGGCCAAAAGAAAATCGCTGGCGCCTTCAATTAACGATTCGACGGCAAAATCTACGCGCAGAATATCAACGGAAAATGGCGTTGCGGGATCGATGTGGTCAATTAAATCGAGCAAAAAAGGGGATGAAAGAGAATGCGGGGCGCTAAAACGAACGGGATTAATCATCTCGGACGGTAAGCCATTTATCTTCTGAATACCTTCTTTAAGCTGATTTACCATGCTGTGGGCAATTAAACGAAACTGATATCCAGCAGGCGTGAGCGTTACCGGCGATGAACTTCTGTCGACTAATTTCTGACCGATACTTTCTTCCAATGCGCGTATATGGCGGCCAAAAGCGGGCTGAGTGATGTTGCGTAACTGCGCGGCTCGCGAGAAATTACGCAATTCAGCCAATGCTAAAAAGTCTTCTAACCAGCCGGTATCCATGGGTAAGTATCCTATTGTTCGCGTAGCAATTTATTTCGTTTTGGCAGTATACCGATAACGCGATTTTATCAGCAAAAATAGCCGATATAAAAATGAATAAAATAGCTTTATTTTTGCCTAACTATATTAGTCACTGAAATTATTACTATTACTTCTGACAATAACCTCACTATTAAAGATGATTATCTCTGTTGTATTTGTCGCGGCAAGCTGGCATTTATGAATAACAAGGTCGTGATTACCCACTCAGCTATTCACTAAAACATAAATCAATTGCATTCATATGCGAAATTTATGTGGATTCCCTCACTCTAAATTCAGAGTAGAGAGAAAAATCCGAGAAAAGCCCGAGAGAAGTAGAGTACGCCAATAACGATTTATCCAAACTTAATAGCGCTGTAACGAATGGCCTAACAGCAGGATAAAAACGTAACAACAGCAGCCAAAGTTTGGTTTTGATTCATTTTTGTGAGCACGGGAGATAATGATATGAACAGTGAAGTTCAGGTCGTGAATAATTTATGGCGTTGGTTGAGTGGCCAGCGTGATCCTATCGGTTATCAGCCAGGAAGAGTATTGCATCTGGTTGAAAAAAACCTACAGCCATTTGAATGCAAACGCCTGTCCGATCGCGTGCTCCACGTTGTGTGTCCGCAAGGGTTGGAAGTGGAAGTTGAAGAGCGCGTTGTGACCAGCTTCAGAAGCTATAGCATAACCTGCCATTTCCATCTGCGTGGTGAGACGGGCTTGCAGCAACCGATCCATATTCAGGCCAAAAATACCGATATTCTTGGCCGCGGTGATACCCGCTTTAGTGCTAAAACCAGCAATGACGATAGCCGTCGTTTGATGGCGGTGCTGGATTGCTATCCTGAAATCACCGATGCGTTGGATTGCCTCAATTTCCGCCGCTTGAATCTGCGTTCTGAAGCAGGGCAGTGGCAGCTTGAAATTGAGCTGTTTGCCGCAACCGAATTGGTTGGCCCGCGTCCGGTATGTAGCGGCTATCAACGCTTACCTTACGCGCAGCGTCATCTGATGTTGGACGTGATGCAGATGTTCCAAAAACTGATGGATCGCGTGACGGTGCAAGGTGTGGCGGCTTAAAGAATAAGCGTGAGTCTGTATGCATTGAACAAGACAGCCTCACGCTCACTAAAATGATAGGTTGCACATTAATAAATGTTGCATGGTTGTATGTAAATTGTAATATCTCTCCTGTGATACCTCTCCCCCAAACTCTCTAAACCTCATCCACATGAGTGCTTTTGTATCAGTCTGCGGATTGTGTATATTACGCCGCCTGTTGGCCGTGCTTGGCTAACGCAACAATATGAATCTTGTCGATGGAGAGTGAGTGGTGAACAGCGCAGTTCCGTTACTGAGTCGTGCGTGGCATTGGTTGATGACGTCGCGTGAACCTGTGGGTTATCGACCTGGGCAGATGTTAAATCTGGTGGCGCGTGATTTTCGTCCTTATGCCTGTGAGCGCACCTCACCGTGTAGTTTGACGGTCGCTTTGCCGCAGGGGTTAACGATCGAAATACGTGAAAAAGCGACGGCGCTATTTCGCTCATTTGTGGTGTGTAGCCATTTTCATCTTCAGGGAACGACCGGATTGCAGCAGCCCGTCAGGCTGAAGGCGCGTAATGGCAATATTTTAGGGCGCGGCGGCGTGCAGTTTCGCTGCAAAGATAAAAATGACGATAGCCAACGTTTGTTAGCGGTTTTGAATTGTTATCCGCATATTTTTGCTGCTCTGGAAAACTTGCATTTTCGCCATCTGACTCTGCGTGCAGAGCAAGGCCAGTGGTGGCTCGAAATTGAGCACTACGCGGCGTCAGAAGTGATTAGTCAGGTTCCGGTGGAGCGTCGTTATCAAAAACTGCATCACGATCAGCGCCAGCAGTTAGTGAACGTTATGCAGATGTTTGATGAATTAATGACGCGAGTCGCCAGCGAAGGTGTTGCCGCCTAGGCGGCAACAGCAAACAAAACAGCGAAGCTATTCGTAGGTATTGAGGCCCAGCTCGCGTGATATCGCCGCTGCGGTTTCTTTGAGTGGCTTTAACAAGTTCTGCTCACCAATCATGCCCAACTTGGCGGTTGAAAGGGAAATGGAGACGGAATAACTCACGCGGTGATGAATATCAAATATCGGTACTGCAATACAGGATACGCCCAGCTCGTTTTCTTCTCGATCCATCGCCATTCCCTGCTGACGAATCTGCTCTAACTCTTGGTACATCTGGTCTAGCTGAATAATAGTGTTGCGCGTAAGCGGCTGGATCTCATCTTGATGGCTCTTCCAATAAGGCTCAACGTAATCGTGATGGCCATAGGCCATGTAGATTTTCCCCATCGCTGAACAATACAGAGGCATATGTTGACCGATATAGGCGCGCGTTCGCAGCATGCCGGTTGTTGGCTCTAATTTATAAATCAAAATAGCGTGATCGTCTTCGCGGCTGGAGAAGTTAATGGTTTCTCCGGTGGCAATATTCAGCGCCTCTAAATGAGGAGCAGCCACATGGATAATGTTTAACGAAGACAGCGCTTTTTGCCCAACGGCAATGAACTTGGTGGTTAAACGATAGCTACCTGCCGCCGGTGCCGGAGTGACGTAGCCGCAGGATTGTAGGCCCTGTAATAGGCGATGCACGGTGCTTTTGTTTAATTGCGCTAGCTCTGAAAGATGCGCTAACGGGCAGCCGTTGGGATAGTTGCTCAGGATCTCAATAAGCTGGAGGCCGCGAAAGAGACTTTGGCTTCCTGCTGGTTTTTCTTTGCTTGGCTCGATCTCGGTTTCTTTCTCTTTTGTTTTCATTCGCCTTTAATCTTTCCAGTCAAATCACACTGCAGTAATGTTAACCCAATTTATCGCCATTTTTTGCTATTCCTTTGCATTATTTCCCTTCCAATCTTCTCCCTACCCGAAGTGTGTTTTACGTCACGTTCTTGAATGATAAAAAACAACTGATTGATTTTAATGATTTTTAAAAAACGTCAGTGCTTTGACTTGTTAAAATTTGAGCGGTATTATTTTTTGGAATCTGATTTCACATGGTGAAATTTAAAGATTTAAAAACGAACAGATAGATTGTCTGAATCACGAGGAGAGCGGTATGCGAGTGAGTTTTGCCCAGTTAAAACAGGAGTTTGAACGCGTGCTATTGGCACGTGGCGTTCAGGCTGAAACCGCCAGTGAGTGCGCGACCATGTTTGCCCAAACCACGGAGTCCGGCGTGTATTCTCACGGGGTGAACCGTTTTCCTCGTTTTATTCAGCAGATTGAAGCGGGAGATATCATTCCTGATGCACAGGCAAAACGCGTTTTAGCATTGGGGGCGATTGAGCAATGGGATGCGCAGCGTTCTATTGGCAATCTCACTGCGAAAAAAATGATGGATCGCGCGATGTCTTTGGCCTCAGACCACGGCATTGGTTTAATTGCGGTGCGTAACGCCAACCACTGGATGCGTGGCGGAAGCTACGGATGGCAGGCCGCTGAGAAGGGCTATATTGGTATTTGCTGGACAAATTCGATTGCCGTTATGCCACCGTGGGGAGCGAAAGAGTGCCGCATTGGTACGAATCCGTTGATCGTCGCGATTCCTGGAAATCCGATCACCATGGTCGATATGTCGATGTCGATGTTCTCTTACGGCATGTTGGAAGTGAACCGCTTAGCAGGACGTGAATTGCCCGTGGACGGCGGCTTCGATGATGAGGGTAATCTCACTCGTGAACCGGGCGTGATAGAGAAAAATCGCCGTATTTTGCCGATGGGATACTGGAAAGGTTCTGGCTTATCCATCGTGCTGGATATGATTGCGACGCTGTTGTCGGATGGTGCATCGGTTGCTGAAGTCACCGAGGACAACTCTGACGAATATGGGATTTCACAAATTTTTATCGCCATTGAGGTCGATCGCTTAATTGAAGGTGCGACCCGTGATGCCAAGCTACAACGCATTATGGATTACGTGAAAGGGGCGGAGCGCGCTAATCCTGAGGTGGCGATTCGCTTGCCGGGCCATGAGTTCACCCAGCTGCTGGCCGAAAACCGCCGCAATGGCATCACCATCGACGACAGCGTATGGGCAAAAATTCAGGCACTTTAAGGACGCAATATCATGATATTCGGCCATATTAGCAATGAAAACCCGTGTGTATTGCCAACGGCGATCCAAAGAGCACTCAATTTTTTACGTACCACGGATTTTAGCCAGCAAAAGGTTGGGGAAGTCGAAATCGATGGGCGCAATATCTATGCGCAGATTATTGATATGACAACGCGCCCCAAAAAAGATAATCGCCCAGAAGTTCATCGCCGCTATATTGATATTCAATTTTTAGCCAAGGGTGAAGAGGTTATCTGTGTCGCGGCGGAACGCGGAAATAATAAAATATCTGAATCATTACTTGCTGAGCGAGATATTATTTTTTATCACGATGTGAATGATGAATCAGAATTAACAATGACCGAGGGAAGCTATGCTATTTTCTTCCCACAAGATGTTCATCGTCCCGGATGTATAAAAAATAAAGCGACACCAATTCGTAAAGTTGTCGTAAAAGTCGCACTGAGTGAGCTTATTTAAAGTATTCATTATTTCCACCACCAAGGGATAATTTTCAATGAATCATAATCACGGCTTTATCGTCGGGGCATACCCCTGCGCACCTTCATTTCATCAACTCGACCGCGATCAAGAGACGGCGTTTTGGCGTGGCCTTGCGGACGTTGAGGGAGTTAGTGGGATTGAACAGCCTTGTTTGGAAAACCTTCACCCTTATGGCGATGACTATTTATTTCAACAGATCCCTGCGGACTGGCAGATTGTTGTTACCGCCGTTATGGAAACGGTGCGCCGTCGTGCAGGGCACGGTGGCTTTGGTTTAGCTTCGGCAGATAAAGCGCAGCGCTTGGCCTGCGTTGAATACTATCGCCATATTTTGAATAAAATTAACCGTACTAACGATCGCTTTGGCATGAAGAAAATCCTTGCCTTGGAGATTCAGTCTGCGCCATTGGCGGGCTCTGATGATGTTGCGCTGGCGGCAGAATG
The DNA here is from genome assembly GCF_001586165.1 of Obesumbacterium proteus. Taxonomy (NCBI): domain Bacteria; kingdom Pseudomonadati; phylum Pseudomonadota; class Gammaproteobacteria; order Enterobacterales; family Hafniaceae; genus Obesumbacterium; species Obesumbacterium proteus. The sequence goes on from NZ_CP014608.1 coordinate 1,325,129, forward strand.
CTTTGCGGAGTCTATGCAGCAGATTACCCGCTGGGACTGGCCGTGCGAGCTGGTGATTGAACACTGCGACGCAATGAATAAACCCGACTCGCGCAAAGGCTTTTTGCCTTTAGAGCAGGAAATTGCGGTGATACAGGCGCTGGAAAAAGAGGTTGGGGTAGCCATTAACTGGGCGCGTTCAGCGATTGAAGGACGCAACACGGCATTACCCTTACAGCATCTGCAACAAAGCCAGCAGGCCGGGGTGCTTAAGGCATTGATGTTTTCTGGTACCACGACGGGTGGCGCATACGGTGATTGGCAAGATTTACACGCGCCTTTTGCGCCGTTCGCTAGCGCACGGGTTAACTGTGCTGAAAGTTTAATGACCGTAGAACTGGCGTCTGAAATGTTTGCGTTAGCGCCATTGGAATCATTAAGTTTTGCTGGAATTAAACTATTAGAAATTGATCCGCAAGCCAGCGTCGCACATCGTATTGATATATTGCGCGATGGAATTAATGCTTTAAATATCGCGACACGAAATAAGTAATAAAACTTTATCTTTTTTTAATGGATTAAATGCATTAAGTCTTCACCAAATAAACCCATGTCAATGGGGAAATCTGTGCATTTCAATGTACGGGCCGTATCAATAATGATTAAGGCGTGAAGTTATGAACTCTAACTCTGATACTCTACATAAAAATAACATACCGAATGATATTCCACGCCAGCGATGGCTAAGAATAATTCCTCCGATCTTAATTACCTGCATTATTTCCTATATGGATAGAGTCAATATCGCCTTCGCAATGCCTGGAGGCATGGATGCGGATCTCGGTATTACAGCTTCCATGGCGGGCTTAGCAGGCGGCATCTTCTTTATTGGTTATTTATTCCTGCAAGTTCCCGGTGGAAAAATTGCCGTGCATGGCAGCGGGAAAAAATTTATTGGCTGGTCACTGGTCGCGTGGGTCGTAATTTCCATTTTAACCGGCTTGGTGACAAATCATTACCAACTTCTGTTTCTGCGCTTTGCTCTCGGGGTGGCGGAAGGGGGAATGCTGCCCGTCGTGCTCACCATGATCAGTAACTGGTTCCCAGATGCGGAACGCGGACGCGCTAATGCGATTGTGATTATGTTTGTGCCGATTGCCGGCATTATCACGGCACCGCTTTCGGGTTGGATTATTACCGCGCTTGACTGGCGTTGGCTGTTCATCATTGAAGGTTTGATGTCGGTAGCGGTGCTGATTCTGTGGGTTATGGCGGTGTGTGACCGACCACAAGAGGCGCGTTGGATCTCGGAAAAAGAGAAAAATTGGCTGATCGCCACCTTAGCCGAAGAGCAGCGCGCGATTGCTGGAAAAGAGGTGAAAAACGCCTCTCTGAGCGCGGTGCTGTCCGATAAAACCATGTGGCAGCTGATTGCGCTGAACTTCTTTTATCAAACCGGCATTTACGGCTACACCCTATGGCTGCCGACCATCCTGAAAGAGCTGACGCATACCTCGATGGGGCAGGTGGGCATGTTGGCCATTCTCCCTTATGTCGGTGCGATGGCCGGCATGTTCCTCTTCTCTTCACTCTCTGACCGCACCGGTAAACGCAAGCTGTTCGTGTTCTTACCGCTGCTGGGTTTCGCTGCGTGCATGTTCCTGTCTGTGACGTTGAAAAACCATGTGTGGTGGTCATACGCGATGCTAGTGGGCTGTGGCGTATTTCTACAGTCGGCCGCGGGCGTATTTTGGACCATTCCAGCCAAGCTATTTAGCGCAGAAATGGCGGGTGGGGCGCGTGGGGTAATTAACGCGCTCGGTAATCTTGGCGGATTTTGCGGGCCGTATGCGGTTGGGTTGCTGATTACTTATTACGACAAAGATGCCGGTGTTTATTGCCTTGCGCTGTCGCTGGCGATAGCGGCACTGCTGGCGCTGTTGCTGCCAGCGAAATGTGATGTGCCAACGCAGTCTGGTGCGCAACTGCCAGAAGGCAAACGCACGGCGGCGTAAATAGACCCCACCCTAACCCTCTCCTTCGCAGGGGAGGGAACCGTTCAGGGGAGTTTGTGAAGGCTCTCGATCGGCACCTCCCCCTGATAAGGGGGAGGTTGGGAGGGGGATTGGTGATAACCCCACCCTAACCCTCCCCTTAGCAGGGGAGGGAACCGTTCAGCGTAGTTTGTGAAGATCTCGAGCGGCACCTCCCCCTGACAAGGGGGAGGTTGGGAGGGGGACTGGTGGGGCAATCAATGCAAATAACAGGAATGACTATGAGTGCGACATCCACGGAATATTGGCTGGGTATCGACTGCGGCGGCACCTATCTCAAAGCAGGGTTATACGATAGGCAAGGCGCGGAATTGTGCATTAGCCGCCAAGCATTGCCGGTGATAAGTGAACATCCGGGCTGGGCAGAGCGCGATATGTCTCTGCTCTGGAAAGCCTGCATAGAAACCATCGCCACGCTGTTGCGCCAAAGCGGTGTAAATGGTCATCAGGTACAGGCTATCGGGATATCGGCTCAAGGCAAGGGACTGTTTCTCTTAGATAAAGAAAACAGGCCGCTGGGCAATGCCATGCTGTCATCGGATCGGAGAGCCATTGACGTGGTGTCGCAGTGGCAGCGCGATGGGCTGCCTGAAATGCTCTATCCGCTCACCCGACAAACCCTATGGACCGGCCATCCGGTTTCTTTACTGCGCTGGGTTAAACAGCATCAGCCAGAGCGTTATCAGAAAATTGGCTCAGTAATGATGGCGCATGACTATCTGCGTTTTTGCCTGACGGGAGAACGCGGTTGTGAAGAAACGAACATTTCTGAATCCAATCTCTACAACATGATGCAGGGCGAATATGACCCCCAGCTCACCCAGTGGCTGGGGATTTCCGAGGTTTCTTGTACTCTGCCACCAATAGTGGGTTCCACTGAAATATGCGGAAAAGTAACGCATGAGGTGGCGGAAGCCACGGGGCTATGCGCGGGAACGCCCGTGGTAGGGGGGCTGTTTGATGTGGTGTCTACCGCGATCTGTGCAGGCCTACAGGATGAATTCACGCTTAACGCCGTGATGGGAACCTGGGCGGTAACCAGCGGCGTAGCCAAAAATATTTCCCCGAACGAACCCTATCCCTATGTCTATGGGCGTTATGCCAATACGCCGGGCGATGATGAGAATAATTACATCGTGCATGAGGCCAGTCCGACCTCTTCCGCCAATTTGGAATGGCTGACCCAACAGTACGGCGGTATCAGTTTTGATGAGATTAATCAGTCGGTAGGCGCATTGCCGAAGGCCGGTAGCGACGTGATGTTTTTGCCGTTTTTGTATGGCAGCAATGCGGGTTTGGATATGACCGCCGGTTTTTATGGTCTGCAATCGCTGCATCGGCGCGAGCATCTTTTACAGGCGGTTTACGAAGGCGTGGTGTTTAGCCACATGACCCATCTCAACCGTATGCGTGAACGCTTTACGCAGGTACGCAAACTGCGCGTTACCGGCGGGCCTGCGCGCTCGAAAGTCTGGATGCAAATGCTGGCTGATGTCAGCGGCTTGCCCGTTGAATTACCACAGGTTGAAGAAACGGGCTGTTTAGGCGCGGCCTTGGTAGCGCTGGTGGGCAGCGGTGTGTACTCCAGCGTTAAACAGGCGCAAAGCCAGCTTAACCACGCGATTCAACGCATTGAACCCGATAGCGCGGCGTGGTCTGCCTATCAACTCAAATTTACCCGTTACCAATATTTGATTGAAGCATTGCATGGCTATCACGTGCGCTGCTCATCGTTGTCCAAGTCTTGAGGAGCTATCCATTATGAACCGACCTTTGCTCCAGCTCGCGCTGGATCACACGAGCCTGAATCAGGCTTTGCAAAGCGTGAGTGCGCTGCGAAACCACGTGGATATTATCGAAGCCGGTACGATCCTGTGCATCAGTGAAGGATTGCAGGCCGTGCGGGCGCTGCGTCAGATGTGTCCTGATAGCATTATTGTTGCCGACCTCAAAGTGGCAGATGCCGGAGAAACTTTGGCAACCGAGGCTTTCGACGCCGGTGCAAACTGGATGACGGTGATCTGCGCAGCGCCGTTGGCGACGGTGATAAAAGCGCATCAGGTGGCTCAGTCTCGCGGCGGTGAAATTCAAATTGAGCTATTTGGCAATTGGACGCTCGACGATGCGAAAGCCTGGCGAGCCGCCGGAGTGCGTCAAGCGATTTATCATCGTGGGCGCGATGCTCAGGCAAGCGGGCAATCTTGGAGCCAGCAGGATCTGGATCGAATGAAGCAGCTTTCCGATCTGGGATTGGAGCTGTCGATCACCGGAGGGATCACGCCACAGGATCTCGCGCTGTTTAAAGATATCTCCGTCAGAGCGTTTATCGCCGGTCGTGCATTGTCTGAAGTTGAGCATCCGAAAGAGGTTGCGCAGGCGTTTCATCAGCAGATTGATGAAATTTGGGGGGCATCACGATGAACATCATCAAACGACATCACCCGCTCGGCATTTATGAAAAAGCCCTGCCAAAAACCTTAAGCTGGCCGGAGCGCTTAGCGCTGGCAAAAAGCTGTGGGTTCGACTTCGTTGAAATGTCGGTGGATGAAACGGATGAAAGACTTAGCCGTTTAGACTGGAGCGTTGCTCAGCGAACCTCACTGGTGGGAGTGATGCTGGAAAGCGGAGTTGCGATCCCCTCCATGTGCTTATCGGCGCATCGGCGTTTTCCGTTCGGTAGCCATGACGAAAATGTGCGCCAGCAGGCGCGCAGTATTATGACGAAAGCGATTTATCTGGCGCGCGACTTAGGCATCAGAACGATTCAGCTTGCGGGCTATGACGTGTATTACGAAGAGCAAGATGAAGGCACTCAGCAGCGCTTTACCGAGGGGCTGGCGTGGGCGGTGGAGCAGGCCGCTGGCGCACAGGTGATGCTGGCCGTTGAGATCATGGATACCGAATTCATGAACTCCATTACCAAGTGGAAAAAGTGGGATCGATTGCTTTCGTCGCCGTGGTTTAGCGTTTATCCCGACGTGGGAAATCTGAGCGCGTGGGGCAATGATGTCTCAGCCGAGCTGGAGTTGGGCATCGATAGCATTGCGGCGATTCATTTGAAAGATACCTATCCGGTGACGGCAACCAGCCAAGGGCAGTTTCGCGATGTGCCGTTCGGCGATGGCTGCGTCGATTTTGTTGGTGTATTCCAAACGCTAAAACGGCTGAACTATCGCGGTTCATTCTTGATCGAAATGTGGACGGAAAAATCAGCGGAGCCGGTGCTGGAAATCATTAAAGCGCGGCAGTGGATCGAAGCGAAGATGGTGGAAGGAGGTTTGGTATGTTAGAGCAATTAAAACAGCAGGTTTTAGACGCCAATCTGGCTCTGCCCAAGCATCATTTAGTCACATTTACCTGGGGCAATGTGAGTGCGATCGATCGTGAATCAGGGCGAGTCGTGATTAAACCTTCGGGCGTTGAATATGAGGGAATGCAGGCGGCAGATATGGTGGTGGTGGATTTAGCCAGCGGCCATGTAGTTGAGGGCAATAAAAAACCGTCGTCGGATACGGCCACCCATCTGGCGCTGTATCGGGCTTTTCCGCACATCGGCGGTATTGTTCATACCCATTCCCGTCATGCCACCATTTGGTCACAGGCTGGACTCGATTTGCCTGCTTGGGGCACCACGCACGCAGACTATTTTTATGGCACCATTCCGTGCACGCGTCTGATGAATAAGGATGAAATTGAAGGCGACTATGAGCATGAAACCGGCGAAGTGATTATTGAAACCTTCGCTCAGCGCGATATTGACCCAATGCAGGTTCCCGCCGTGTTAGTGCATTCGCATGGGCCATTTGCGTGGGGCAGCAACGCCGCAGATGCGGTGCATAATGCCGTGGTGCTAGAAGAGTGCGCTTACATGGGCATTTTCTCCCGCCAACTGATGCCAGAAATTGACTCGATGCAGCGTGCTTTATTGGATAAACACTACCTGCGTAAACACGGTGCAACGGCCTATTATGGGCAGGGAAAATAGCGGATTTAGCCCTGTCATACTCCAAGCCACCTGAATTATTTTGGGCATAGACCGCCATTCTTTGGCGGTTTTTTAATTTTTATTCCTGCCAAATTTTCTTATTAACATTCCATTTTGGTTTTAACGCTATGGTTCGCCAAGCAAAACATAAATTCATAAAACATATAATTAACTCATAAGCATAACTTCAAAATCGATTCAGTTGAGGTCGTATCGCGGGCTGTGTCATTTTCACTCCGCAATGGACGTGATTCAGCGTGAAGCCCTTGATGTTGAGGCTAGTCGCGACGCCTCTTAAGGACGTTTTCTTCCCTCTACGATGATCTCAAAATGTTATTCCGAAAACTTATCTCAGCCGTTGTATTTTGCTCTGGCGCGTTTGTGGTTCAGCCTTCATCGGCGTTTGAATTACCCACATATTTTAAATCTGACAAGATGAATGAAAACCTGCATGCAAAACACCGCTCAGCGCTCTCTTCTTACCGAGCCTCCTATCAGGGAGCGCTGAATAGCAACAGCTTCAACGATCCGCAGCAGGCCAATATCAAGCAGATTATTTTGCAGGATTATCGGCGCTGGCAAGGGGTGAGATATCTTTGGGGCGGCGATTCTAAACATGGCATTGATTGCTCGGCATTTACGCGCCGGGTGCTAGGCGAACTCTCGGTTAATCTGCCGAGAACGACCTCAGAGCAAATTCATTTCGGTAACCACATTGCTAAACAGCAGCTCAAAATCGGTGATTTGGTTTTCTTTAAAACCTCGCCGGAGACGCGGCATGTTGGGGTGTATGTGGGCAACGGCCAATTCATTCATGCGTCAAAAAGCATGGGGGTAACAACTTCCCGCCTTGACGACCAATATTGGGAAAGCAGCTACGAAACTTCTGTGCGCGTGATTTAAGCGTGCTTTCCCTTGTGTTTTTTCGATCGTCTTCACACTCTAAGGTAAAAATGAAACCGGTTACTGAAACCGGTTGCAGTAAATGAAAATGGCGTCTTATACTCCATGCATCACGCATAATTTGCAGAATGAACGGAGCGATAAAATATGAGCCAGTTTCCAAAAGATTTTCTCTGGGGAGCCGCAACGGCAGCGTATCAAGTGGAAGGCGCACATGATGCTGATGGTAAAGGGTTATCTGTTTGGGACGTGTTCTCTCATTTGCCGGGCACCACGCATGAAGGAACAAACGGCGACGTCGCGGCCGATCACTACCATCGTTTTAAAGAAGATGTGGCGTTGATGGCCGAGTTGGGGATGACCTCATACCGTTTTTCTATTTCGTGGCCACGCGTGTTGCCAAACGGAACGGGTGAAGTTAATGAAGCGGGGATCAAATTCTACAGTGATTTGATCGATGAACTTTTGCGCCACAATATTCGCCCGATGATCACGCTGTATCACTGGGATCTTCCTCAGGCTTTGCAGGATAAATTTGGCGGTTGGGCAGGGCGTGAAATCGTTGATGCTTTTGATGAATATGCCCGTCTTTGCTATCAACGCTTCGGCGATCGCGTTGATCTGTGGTCAACGTTTAACGAAACCATCGTATTTATTGGCATGGGCTATTTCACCGGCCAGCATCCACCAAAGCTGAAAGATCCTAAGCTGGGCATTCAAGCCTGCCACCATGTTTTCTTGTCCAATGCCCGTGCGGTGAAAAGCTTTCGTGAGATGGGAATCAAAGGCCAAATTGGTTTTGTTAACGTGCTACAACCTAACGATCCGATCAGCCAAGAGCCTGAAGATATTCGTGCTTGGGAAATCGCTGAAGGGATTTACACCCACTGGCTATATGATCCTGTGCTGAAAGGCGAATATCCACGCGACATGCTAGAGATGGCACAGGCCGCATTTGGCGTACCTGAATTCCACCCCGGTGATGCTGAATTACTGAAAGAAAACATCGTTGATTTCATCGGCCTGAATTACTACAAGCGTGAAATGGTGGCGCGTAACGATGACGTGCAAGGGTTCGATCTTAATACGTCAGGCCAGAAAGGCAGCGGCGGCGGAATGGGCTTCAAAGGCTTATTCAAGATCGTAAAAAATCCAAACGGCGTGTACACCGATTGGGACTGGGAAATTTATCCAGAAGGGCTGACCGACGCGATTGGTCGTATTCGTCATCGCTATGGCGAAGTGCCTATTTATATTACCGAAAACGGTTTAGGTGCGAAGGACCCGATTGTTGACGGTGCGGTTTTAGATCAGCCACGCATTGACTATCTGAGCGAGCATATTCGCGCCGTTGGCCGTGCTATTGAGCAGGGCGCCGATGTCCGCGGCTACTATCCTTGGTCATTTATTGATTTGCTGTCTTGGCTCAACGGCTACCAAAAGCAGTATGGCTTCGTGTATATCGACCGTGAAAATAACTTGGCGCGTAAGAAGAAGCTAAGTTTTGAGTGGTATCAAAAGGTGATTCGCTCAAACGGTGATGAGCTCTAGTGTTGTAAGTCTCTGCTTACTTTTTTATCTCCCCGTTCTAGGGGAGATATTTCTTAATTCTGGCCAAAAAAATGGCATTTCCTGCGGTGTTCATGAATCTGTACTACCTTTAATCCTGTAGTTGTTCTATCCAATGGCAAACAACAAGGAGTGATTTATGAAAGCAATTAAAGCTATTACCGCAGCGATTCTGGTGAGTTCAGTATCTTTTGGCGCTTTGGCAGCAGAGGAAATCACGAAAGAAGAAGCCGCAAAATATACGAAAATTGGTACCGTAAGCACCACGGCAGAAACCACATCGCCAATGGATGCCAAGGAAGTCTTGTCTAAACTGGCAGATGAGAAAGGCGGCAAATACTACGTGATTATCGCTGGCCGTGAGCACGGTAAAATCAGCGCCATTGCGGAAGTATATAAATAGCCTAAGGCTGTACGACACGGATTATCACGCGGGGATTCTCCCCGCATTTCTTCTCCCACCCTGTTGTCTATTTTTACTTCTGCTCGACCTACCGCTTCTCTGTTATTATGTGCGCCTATGAGTACAAGTCCGCTGGCGTTATGAGTCTATCATCGCGTTCAACAGCAAACTTGCTCCCCCTTATTTTTTGTCTGATTAGAGTAACCGTTGTGACCCAATCTTTTGCTTCCCTGACGCTGCCAGCGGCGCAGCTAGAAAACCTCGCTGAACTTGGCTATGCCTCAATGACCCCCGTGCAGGCCGCTGCATTGCCTGCCATTTTAGAAGGGCGTGACGTTCGGGCGCAGGCCAAAACCGGCAGCGGTAAAACAGCCGCTTTTGGTATCGGTCTGCTACAGCAGATTGATGTTACTCAGTTTACGACTCAGGCGCTGGTGCTGTGCCCAACGCGCGAGCTGGCGGATCAGGTCAGCAAAGAGCTGCGCCGTTTGGCTCGTTTCACCCAGAACATCAAAATTTTGACACTGTGTGGCGGCCAGCCAATCAGCCATCAACTGGATTCTTTAGTTCATGCGCCGCACATCGTGGTGGGCACACCGGGCCGTATTCAGGAACATTTACGCAAGAAAAGCGTCAATTTGGATGCAATGAAAGTGCTGGTGTTGGACGAAGCTGACCGCATGTTGGACATGGGCTTCGCCGATGCCATCGACGATGTGATCAGCTACACCCCAACCTCACGCCAAACCCTGCTGTTCTCTGCAACCTATCCGCAGGGCATTGAGCGCATTAGCGCACGTATTCAACGTGAGCCTGTGAACATTGAAACCGGTGATGTTTCTGCGCTGCCAGATATTGAACAGCAGTTTTATGAAACCTCACGCGGTGAGAAATTAGCGTTGCTTCAAGCGCTGCTGAGCAATCTGCAACTGGCATCATGCGTGGTGTTCTGTAATACCAAACGCGATTGCCAAGACGTTTACGAGGCGCTGTCTGGGCAGAATATTAGCGTGCTGGCTCTGCACGGTGATTTGGAACAGCGTGAACGCGATCAGGTGCTGGTGCGCTTCTCCAATCGCAGCTGCCGCGTGCTGGTGGCAACCGACGTTGCCGCGCGTGGATTAGATATCAAAGAACTAGAGATGGTCGTGAACTACGAGCTTTCCTTCGATCCTGAAGTTCACGTCCACCGTATTGGCCGTACCGCTCGTGCAGGCCAGAAAGGCTTAGCCGTAAGCTTTGTCGCGCCTTCAGAAATGGTACGTGCTCATGCGCTAGAAGATTATATCGGCCTGAAACCGACTTGGTTGTCTGCGGATAAAATGATGGCATCACCGATGCAGCCACTGGAAGCTGAAATGGTGACGTTGTGCATCGACGGTGGCCGCAAGGCGAAGATCCGCCCCGGCGATATTCTGGGCGCGTTGACCGGTGACGCAGGCCTTACCGCCGCCGACGTGGGTAAAATCGATATGTTCCCGATTCATGCCTACGTCGCTATCCGCAAAGCATCAGCTAAGAAAGCCTACAAGCAGCTTCAGGAAGGCAAGATCAAAGGGAAGAACTGCAAGGTTCGTATTTACAAGTAACTCCTCTATTCTCCTTTCTAGCCTCCCTTATCTGATAAGGGAGGCTCATACATTCCCCTCAGATATTCAAGAATATTGTTCTTATCTAATTTTCAAATTTACTGGAATCCCACGCACGCTAATTATCCTCCTGTTGAGTATTCGGAATAGTTCTTCTCGTTGATTCTATTTCAAAAAATAAATGCCACCTCCTATTTACGCTAAACATAACAACCTGTTTATTATATTAACGGCTGTGATTATCAAGTCTGAGATAATAGATGGAATCCTACGCACGTAGGTTTAAGACTCCACTTGCTAAGGATGTGTCCTATATACTCTAAATATAGAGATGGCTACTATAAATGATGTTGAAATTTCCTATTTATTAACTCATTTGTTGCGCACTAAATAATTAGCTTTCAATGTTATCTCAACGTTTGAATGACATCATTTTTAATTATTTCCGCATAGCTAAAGTTGTAGTTTAAATATTATTTATCAGCATTTGAAAATATTTTTATTTTAAATGGAAACTAAACGATATCAATTGCAGTATTGTTTTATTCCATTTTATTTAACCTGTTTTGATTTTTTTAAACGGAATTAAGTAATCTAAACGCTAGTGAAACAAATAGTGTTAAAAATAAATTCGATATAAACAATCCAAAACTTACTTATTTTTTCATATAAAACACTTGTGGATTGAATAAAAAACAATTAAATAGAATTTAATGCTGTTTTTTGTGTTTTTTTAGATCATATGATCGCGATATTAATTAAATTGGTATAATGATCTGATTAAATGGCGTTTAACGATGATTTTTGGGTCGGGATGTTACGGGGTAGAGACGTTTTTCTAAGCATGTTTTGGGGGTTATGGGGTTTTTGAATCATCTTGAACGCTAGTATGGTAAGCGATACCCGCACATTATATTGCTGTACTATCGGATAAACAGTATCTCTCGTTGATTCTTTCTACGACTCTAGTTAAACCAATCGAGCTTTTATAAGTAGTTTATTTAAGAAATGAAATTCGTTCTCAATCATTGGTAATTGGTTAGAGATATTAATTTCTATTGCTATCTTCGTTATTCGAAAGTTTTTTCTTTCATTTAATCCTTAAGCATTCTAATGGAGTGATGAAAAAAGCAGGTTTAATACCAAATATAAAGTGTATTTAGGTTTTATTTAATAATGCCATTTACAAACACACAGAAAAGTGTGTGTTGATTTTTAATGGCAGTATTTCATTGCAGCAAAAAAACACGTAATCAAAACATCTTATATTTTCATTTATTTATTAGAGCCATATATGAAAAACAAAAAACCTCCGACATCTGGTCAAATAAAAATGACTCAGGGTTGTATCCGTGCTATTGCACATCTCAATATCGGAATGCAGGTCGTATTTCCTCTAGCCCTGTCGTTTACCCCGATGATGGTTGCTCGAGCTGAGACCGGAGAAAAAAAGTTTTTTGCTGCGGCCACCGCAGCGAAAACCATTCCTTATGTTTTACAGCCTAGCGATACGCTTGCGCAGGTCGCTGAGAAGCATCATCTCACCGTGGCACAACTTAAAACGCTGAATCAATATCGAACCTTTGCCCACGGTTTTGAATCAGTGAGCGCTGGTGATGAGATCGACGTTCCTGTTCAGTCCAAAAGCATGGCTACTGATGCTGGCAGTGATGATAGCGCCGAGCTGGCTCAACGCGCCCAGCAAGCCGGTAATTTTCTACAAAATAACCCCAGTGCTGACAGCGCGAAAGATTTGGCGCGCGGCCAAGCGTTGGGTGCAGCGAACAGCAAAGCGAATCAAGAAGTTGCCAGTTGGCTGAACGGTAAGGGAAAAGCGCGGGTAAAATTGGATGCCGACCGTGATTTCTCATTAAAAAATTCTGAGCTGGATGTGTTGTATCCGCTGTGGGAAAGCAATGCCCATCAGGTGTTTACTCAGGGTTCGGTGCATCATACCGACAGCCGTAATCAGTCTAACTTAGGGGTGGGGTATCGTTATTTTGAAGGTACCTATATGTTGGGGGCGAATACCTTCTTCGACCACGACTGGTCACGTAGCCATTCTCGTTTAGGCCTCGGCGCAGAATACCAGCGCGACTTCCTCAAAGTGGCCGCCAACGCCTACATGCGCTTGACCAACTGGAAAAATTCACCGGATTTCGATAACTACGAAGAACGTCCGGCTAACGGTTGGGATATCCGTACTGAAGGCTATTTGCCTGCCTATCCGGGCATCGGCGGTAAGCTGGTGTATGAACAGTATTACGGCGATCGCGTCGGACTGTTTGGCAAAGATAATCAACAAAAAGATCCGGTTGCGGTAACGGCTGGCGTTAACTATTCGCCTTTTCCGCTGATGAAGTTTAACGTCGATCACCGCATGGGCAAAAGCAATCAAAATGACACCCGCGTTGGCATCGATTTGAACTACGTCCTTGGCGCACCGCTCAGCCAGCAGTTGGATAGCGGTATGCTCGCCGCGAGTCGCAGTCTTGCGGCTAATCGCTATGATTTCGTCGATCGTAACAACAACATCGTGTTGGAATACCGCAAAAAAGAGACCATCAGCCTTAGGTTAGCTTCGCAAATCAGCGGTTACAGTGGCGAAAGCAAATCACTGGGTGTGTCTGTCAATAGTACCAACGGGGTTGAACGCATTGATTGGACTGCTCCTGAACTGCTGAGTCAGGGCGGGCAGATTGTTCAGGTTTCTGAGCAGCAGTACAACGTCATTATTCCTGAATACCAATACGGTAGCGATGCCAACAACAGCTATGTGGTGAGCGGCGTTGCCTATGATAAATCAGGTAATGCATCGCCAAAAGCTGAAAGCTTAGTGGTTGTTGCCTCGGCGGCGGTGAGTACGGTTAACAGTACGCTGACGCCAATGGAACTCCAGTTACCGAATGATGGTCATTCAACGGCTGAACTGACGCTGGTATTACGTGATGCCAATAACCACCCGATCAGCGGCATAGCGAGTGATATTAAAACCACGGTTAGCCAGACTGGTCGTGCACAATCTGATGTTACGGTCAGTGGCTTCAGCGAAGATATGAGTCACATCGGCACCTATAAAGCCACCGTTACGGCGGGCAAAACTATGGGGGAATACAAACTCACGCCTGAAATCCAGAATATTAAAATCGCTCCAGCAACGCTGTATGTAGGCAGAGCGCCGATGATCAGCGATTTGACCGTCAGCGGAAAACTGGCATTGGGTGAGCAGCTGTCAGGCCACTATCAATTCGATAGTAATAACGGAAATGCGCAAGATTCTTCCCTCTATCAATGGGGCAATAAAGGACAGACCGCAGGGCTGAATGGCGCTGAGACTATCGTCACCTCAGGCAGCGTGCCGAGCTATACGTTGATCGCAAGCGATGTTGGGCAAGTTAAAGAGCTATCGGTTCAAGCACGTAATGGATTAGATACTTTAGGGAATACACTGACCGTGACCACTGCGCCGGGTGATAACGGTAACAACACTGAAGGCGGCGGAGAAGGCGGTGCGATCGTGGATGAAACCGCAGCACCTAGCATCAGTGATGTAACAATGAGCGGCAAGCTTTCGCTAGGCGAAGCGCTGAGCGGCAGCTACACCTTTGTACCGCACACCGGTAATCCAACCGATGCGTCGGAATACCAATGGGGTGTGGAAGGCACAACCGCAAGCGTGGTCGATAATGGCAGCGGTAAAGCGATTAGCCAAAGCGGCGTAGTACCAAGCTATACCCTGCAAAGCAGCGATGCGGGTCAGGTGTTAGAGATGTCGGTACGCGCTAAAAACGGCGCTAATGTCTACGGCAACAGCACCACGGTAACCACGGCGCAAACCGGCGGCGGTAACAACACCGAAAACGGTGGCGAAGGCGGCACAATCGTGGATGAAACCGTAGCGCCAAGCATCAGTACCGTGGCCATCAGTGGCAAGCTGGCGGTGGGCGAAGCGCTAAGCGGTAGTTACACCTTTGTACCGCACACCGGTAATCCAACCGATGCGTCGGAATACCAGTGGGGTCTGGAAGGCACAACCGCAAGCGTGGTCGGTAATGGCAGCGGTAAAGCGATTAGCCAAAGTGGCGTAGTACCGAGCTATACCCTGCAAAGCAGCGATGCGGGTCAGGTGTTAGAGATGTCGGTACGTGCTAAAAACGGCGCTAATGTCTACGGCAACAGCTCCACGGTAACCACGGCGCAAACCGGCGGTGGTAATAACACCGAAGGCGGCGGTGACGGCGGTGCGATCGTGGATGAGGCCGCAGCACCAAGCATTAGCAATGTGGTGATGAGCGGCAAGCTGTCCGCGGGCGAAGCGCTGAGCGGCAGCTACACCTTTGTGCCGCACACCGGTAATCCAACCGACACGTCTGAATACCAGTGGGGTGTGGAAGGCACAACCGCAAGCGTAGTTGATAACGGCAACGGTAAAGCGATCGGCCAAAGCGGCGTGGTACCAAGCTATACCCTGCAAAACAGCGATGCAGGTCAGGTGTTGGAGATGTCAGTACGCGCTAAAAATGGCGCTAATGTCTACGGCAACTCTGCCACGGTAACTACGGCACAAAGCGGCGGTGGCAATAACACCGAAGGCGGTGGCGAAGGCGGCACAATCGTGGATGAGACCGCGGCGCCAAGCATCAGCAATGTGGTGATGAGCGGCAAGCTGTCCGCAGGAGAAGCGCTGAGCGGCAGCTACACCTTTGTGCCGAATACGGGTAATACAACCGATGCGTCGGAATACCAGTGGGGTCTGGAAGGCACAACCGCGAGCGTGGTCGATAATGGCAGCGGCAAAACAATCGGCCAAAGTGGCGTAGTACCAAGCTATATCCTACAAAGCAGCGATGCGGGTCAGGTATTAGAGATGTCGGTACGCGCTAAAAATGGCGCTAATGTCTACGGCAACAGCTCCACGGTAACCACGGCGCAAAGCGGTGGTGGTAATAACACCGAAGGCGGCGGTGACGGCGGTGCGATCGTGGATGAGACCGCGGCGCCAAGTATCAGTACCGTGGCCATCAGCGGCAAGCTGGCGGTGGGCGAAGCGCTGAGCGGTAGCTACACCTTTGTACCGCACACCGGTAATCCAACTGATGCGTCGGAATACCAGTGGGGTCTGGAAGGCACAACCGCGAGCGTGGTTGATAACGGTAACGGTAAAGCGATTAGCCAAAGTGGTATGGTACCAAGCTATATCCTGCAAAGCAGCGATGCGGGCCAGGTGTTAGAGATGTCGGTACGTGCTAAAAACGGCGCTAATGTCTATGGCAACAGTGCCACGGTAACCACGGCGCAAACCGGCGGCGGTAACAACACCGAAGACGGTGGCGAAGGCGGCACAATCGTGGATGAAACCGCAGCGCCAAGCATTAGCAATGTGGCAATGAGCGGCAAGCTGGCGGTGGGCGAAGCGCTGAGCGGCAGCTACACCTTTGTGCCGCACACCGGTAATCCAACCGATGTGTCGGAATACCAGTGGGGTCTGGAAGGCACAACCGCAAGCGTGGTCGATAATGGCAGCGGTAAAGCAATTAGCCAAAGCGGCGTGGTACCAAACTATACCTTGCAAAGCAGCGATGTGGGTCAAGTGTTAGAGATGTCGGTACGTGCCAAAAACGGCGCTAATGTCTACGGCAACAGCACCACGGTAACCACGGCACAAACCGGCGGTGGTAATAACACCGAAGGTGGTGGTGACGGCGGTGCGATCGTGGATGAAAGCGTCGCACCGAGTATCAGCAATGTGGCCATCAGCGGTAAGCTGGCGGTGGGCCAAGCGCTGAGCGGCAGCTACGCCTTTGAGCCGCACACCGGTAATATAAAAGACAGCTCGGAATACCAGTGGGGTGTGGAAGGCACAACCGCAAGCGTAGTTGATAACGGCAACGGTAAAGCGATTAGCCAAAGTGGCATCGTACCGAGCTACACCCTGCAAAGCAGCGATGCGGGTCAGGTGTTAGAGATGTCGGTACGTGCTAAGAACGGCGCCAATGTGTATGGCAATAGTGAAACGGTGAGCACCGCCCAGACCGGCGGTGGTAATAACACCGAAGGTGGTGGTGACGGCGGAGCGATTGTTGATGAAACCGCAGCACCAAGCATCAGCAACGTGGCAATGAGTGGCAAGTTGGCTGTGGGTGAAGCCCTGAGCGGCAGTTACACCTTTGTACCGAACACCGGTAATCCAAAAGACAACTCGGAATACCAGTGGGGCTTGAAAGGCAAAACGGCAAGCGTGGTGAACAGCGGCGGCGGCAGCGCAATTAGTCAAAGTGGTGTAGTACCGAGCTACACTCTGCAAAGCAGCGATGCGGGTCAGGTGTTGGAGATGTCGGTACGCGCTAAAAACGGCGCGAAGGTTTACGGCAATACTACCACGGTAACCACCGCGCAAAATGGCGGCGGCAACACTACCGAGGGCGGGGGTAACGGTGGCGCGATCGTTGATGAATCCGTAGCACCAAGTATCACTACCGTGGCCATCAGCGGCAAGCTAGGAGTGGGCGAAGCGCTGAGCGGCAGCTACACCTTTGTGCCGAATACGGGTAATCCAGCCGATAAGTCGGAATACCAGTGGGGAGTGAAAGGCACGACCGCAAGCGTAGTGGGCAACGGCAGTGGTAAAGCAATCAGCCAAAGCGGCGTGGTTCCAAAATACACTATTCAGGCGACTGATGCTGGTAAGGTGTTGGAGGTTTCTGTACGGGCTAAAAATGGTGCGAGTATTACGGGCAATACCCAGACAGTTAATACAGCACAAACAGGGGGCGGTAATAATACTGATGGTGGTGTTGGTGGCGAAGTGGTCGAGCCATATAAATTTACTGTAAGCCCGAGCAGCAGAACTGTTGGTGAAACATTACAGTACCAGTATTCCTTAACTGCTACTGCAAATGGTAAACAAGTGAATGTACCTAATGGCAATATTACATGGTCCTCAAGTAAAACCAATGTTGCCACTATTGCTTCATCTGGGGTGGCTACTGCGAAAACTGAAGGTAATACAATAATTAGAGCAAAGGGAACATATAACTCAGAAGCTTTTGATGCAACTGCAACATTAAATGTTTCTCCGTTGGTTTACTCAAAACTATATGGGGTTACAAATACTCAGAACGCCAGTGTTGTTGTTAAACCACCTAGTTACACTATAGATATGAGCTGCGGAGATATAGTGGATAATATGGGAGGTGTCGGTGGTCAAGGAGGTGACCATACAGTGATATCTAACACCGAGAATATCACTAAAATAATAACAACCACAGGTTCTTATCAAGGGAATAATGTAGTTGCAAAGATAGATTTTATATCTTCCACTGGTAATACTCAGACGTGTGGAAAGGGGTTGACGGTAGGAGGAAACCCTGTAACTGAGACATATACGGTGCCTGGAGACTATAGAATTCAAGGGTATAAAGCATATGGAAACAAATATGTTTCAGGTGTTCAATACATTACAGTTCTAAAGTAATAACGAAAGAATTATGTAATCAGATAGTTCAGTAAATTATAACCATCAAATAATTTACTAAATGAAAGCAACTCCCGCCTATTCATGATCTTATTCAGGATTATGAATGGGTGGGAGTACAGTCTTTATATATTCAATTATTTTGTACGGGTGAGTGAGTGCGAAGAAATGTATTATTTATACTCCTGGTTGTAAGTTTTTCTTGCTTTTCAAAATCTGACATTAGCCTTGAGTTTCATATGGGAGTAGGTACCAATGGCCATTATGAAATTGGCGGAACGATGGAGAATAAAAGTTCAGAAACATTGCCATATAGCGCGCTGACTTATATCACTATCGATAAAAACTGTGTGCCAAGCGGTGCGAAAGTAGCTAATCTTGGCTCAATAAAAGCGAATGGTACGTTGGAATTTAGGATCCCCGTTGACGGTGTCTTATCTTCATACCGCGTTTTAAGCGTATCGGCCTGGAATGATATGGGGGTTCCTGTCGATGTTGATGATAAAACGGCGGAGATAATTAAAAACCGAGATGCGGAGTTTATGAATAGCTGCAAGTTAAAACGTGCGGGCGGCGCTCATTGATTGGCGAAAGATGTAAAATTAAAGGGAGTCAGTAAAATTACACTAACTCCCTCTTATTTATTCCATAATAATGGTTCACTCATTAATTGTAGAAAGAATTATATTTCGTGAAGGAGCAACCAAAAGCTATAAATCGAGTCGCTGAGCAAAGTAAGCATAGATGATACTTCTTTGGATAATCCTTCCGGTAAATCAGGCAGAGTCATATTATCGTCTTTCTCCCCCGTTTTTAGCCGCTTAACAATAACGCCGAGATTTTCTACGTTTTGCTGGATAAAACATCCTACTACGGGGTTAACAGGCGCGTTTTGCTGACACCAAAGCACCACCGCATCAGTACTGATCAGCATGCTTTTTGCCTGTTGCAGGATCTCCTGTAGTTTCTGACAGGTCCCATCATGCGAACCTTCTGCTTTCATCCAAGTAGGTTCAAGGGCAATCTCGGTGGCTAAATCCTCACACCCTTTAAAGCTCACCATCAAAGCGCCTCGTTTATCTTCGGCAGCATTTTTCATGGATAGGCTAGTTTTCATTAAGTCCATTAAGCCAGCGAGTTTAAGCTGTAATACTTCGCCATTTCGTTCGGGCTTAATTAAGGTTTGAATCAGCCCAGCGATAATGATGCCTAGAATAACGCCAACAATCCTGTCACGTACCTCGGTGAGATCGTTGACCGGCGTAAAGCCATTGAGTACGGCAAGTGAGAAAGTTAGCAGCATTTGAATGCCAGCATAGCTAATATTCTCTGAGCCAGTGGCAACCCATGAACAAAACATAAAAATAGGCGCAGAAAGTAATAACAGCCCAAACAGCGTGGTTAAATTTGGCAGAATAAAAACAATAGCAATCAGTGCCGCAATACTTCCAGCAATAGCACCTAATAAACGTAGCGTGATTTTTCGCTGTGTTTTGCCTAAACCGGGCTGGGCAACAACGAGGCAGGTTAGCATGATGGTGTGAATACCAAACCAGTCTGTGGCGGTATAAAAAATATAGCAAATCAGCGCGCTAAGTAATGTTTTTAATGCATAGGTAACATAGATTTTATTTGAGAATGCATCAGGAACGAAGAATGAGAATTTTTTCTTTGGGTTAGAGTGGGTATCGTAAGAGACTTTTTTATTTTGATCGTAATTATTTATCACCTTCGCCATTTCACGTAGGGTTGTATCTTCTGCATTCGTATTAATAGCCGCTGGTGTAAGAGGCTCTAATTGATTTTTTAAACTGGCTATCATAACTTCACAAACAGACTTAATCCTTAAGGCTGTTTCACGGGATTTTTGGTTGATTATCTCCACTGGAAAATGGCACGAAAGGGAGCGTAGTTCAGAAACCATTGTCACCATTGCTAATTGCGCCGTATGATCGTTAGAGCTTAACCGATCGCGGGATTTAGTATATTGCAGCAGTTTATACAGCGATTGTAAATCTTGCCCAATCGAAGCGAGGGTATTTTCTTTTCTCTTAAGCTCATTGTCTGGCGTTAAGAGATCCGCTATATGCTTAAGCTGCGATATAACCGTTTTGTTGAGTAATTTTTCCGGCTCTGAGGGAAGAAATAAAGCATTAATAATGAGAGTGACGGCAATGGCATAGCTCATCGCCACCCATACCCACAAAATATTTCTGATGATTTCTTCTGAATCTGAACTTACATCAACAAAACTTTGTGAAAAAATAACGATCAGAGCGACTAAATAGAATATCACGCCATATTTTGAGGCTCGCATCATAAATAGGCTGATAAAGGCCACTAATGATGCCAGTAAAATGCGTAAAAATGGGACGTCCCAGGTTACTTTTAAAATTAACAGCGACGTTGCTACGGCCAGTGCGATAGAAATTATAAAAAACAGGCCAGTGAGTTTGGTCACCACAATATTGGTTTGGGTGACAAAAAACACCACGATAAGTGATAGTGCTAGATCGGGGATTTGTAACGTTTGGCTGAGAATAACCACAATGATACAGGCCACGGTGGTTCGTAGGATCTGGTTTGCTCGGCCCGGATAAAACCCAAGTCCCTGATAAAATCGAGAGACGAAGAGGTCAAATGATTTCATTCTTATTTCCTCTAGGGGGCGGTATCTCGATAGACGATAGCAATCGCCGAGGCACCAACGCGAAAGAGCGCGGGTTCTGGGTTATCGACGCGAATTTTGACAGGAAAACGTTGGGATACATGCACCCAGTTGATGGTGCGCGCTACTGACGGGAGTCCGTTGCTCACGCCGCCATCTTGAGGAGATACGCCGTAACCTACGGAATCAACGCTGCCGCTAAAGGATTTACCGGTATCACCCATGACGTATATACGCGCGGGAACGCCGCTACAGACATTTTTTAGATCGGTTTCGCGAAAATTGGCCACCACATACCATGCTTGAGTATCAATGAGCGTCATTACCGACTGTTGCGGCGAGGCATATTGCCCAATCGTGGTATTCAGGGATGTCACTCGACCATCGAAAGGCGCACGAATCTCACTGTATTGCAGGTTTAATTGGGCCTTTGCGATATCCACGCAGACAACTTTACGCTGTGCAATAAGTGCATCTACGCTGCTTACCGCGGATTGTGCTTGTTCTACTTCACTGCGAGAGGCTTTATACATAGCCTCGGCGCTATTTTTTGCCGTTCTCGCTTGATCAAACTCTTCCGCTGAAACGTACCCCTTACCTTTAAGTGCGAATATACGTTGGTAGGTACTGAGTGCTTGTCGGTAATTTTCCTTGGCGCTGATTTCTTTCGCTGCAACGGCCTGAGCATTGTATTGCTGGGCATCAACGGTTCGCTGTGCGAGCTTTATTTGCTCATCTAAAGTAGCAAGCTGAGCGGTGCCAGATTCAATGGCATGCTCATAGGGTCTTGGATCGATTTTAAACAGAAGATCGCCTTTGGAAACCAGCTGGTTATCTTTGACCGGGATCGTCACTATATGCCCTTCAATAACCGGTACCACATTAATAGTATCCGCATAGATAAAAGCATCATCGGTCTGTGGGGCTTCATCAATCTTTAGCATCACAATGCATAGCGCAATCAATGTTATTAATACGAGAAAAAAAATATAAAGTTTATTCTTAAGGGACATTCTGTATTCTCTTAATGGGTAAAAAATAATAACCAAGTCAACATTGCGCTAAGAGCGGTAACACAGGGATAGACAATGAAGGCAGGCTCAAGCCAGCACTGGTGCTCTCCTTTTCTGAGTATTGTGTGCATGAGTGTCATAGCAATAACGCCAATGCCTGAACATATCAGCCAGTCAGGAAAAGAAGCGCCAAAGAGAACGATTGATGGTGCACAGGAACAACCTGTTAGAGACAGAAGAATAAAAGCTAAACCGATCGCTTTTGCTAAATGGACCTTGATGCGTTGAGTCGCTAATTTCCGCATATATATTTCTGCATAGGATTTTTCATAAAGTAACGAAGTGGGTGTTAGGAATGGAACAGAAGAGATTCATAAAGAATCTCTTCTGTAGATTATTTTATCGAGGGACTTAGTCTTTCAGTGCCCATATATAATATTGGCCATCTTTCAGCTCAGCGCCCTCGAGTTCCTTTTCGAATCCAGGGAATTTTTTCCCCCACTGTGCAATGCTGTAAATATATTGCAGCCATGGTTGCTCAGTGGTACCGAAGCTCTCGCCTGGCATCACAATTGGAATACCCGGTGGGTAAGGGATCACCCCAACGGCGGAAATACGTCCTGCAAGTTTATCAAGCGACAGTAATTCGCAGCGTCCGGCCATATGATCTTGGAATGCGGCGCGAGGAAGTTTAACCGGCGTTGGAATGTGGCTGAAGGCGGCTGCCTGAAGCTTATCCATCTGGCTAGTTTTCATATAGGTAAACATCTCATCACACAGATCTTTCATTCCCATGCCGGCATAGTTCTCAACATGAGATGCGGCAAGGTCGGGTAAGCAGACGGTGAGTGGCGTATTGCTGTCGTAATGCTTTTTGAATTCGATCAGAACGTTAATCAACGTTCCCCATTTGCCCTTGGTGATCCCCACTGAGAACAGGCATAGCACCATGAAGTCAGTGGTGCGTGAAGGCACAATTCCGTGCTGGTACAGGAATGCGGTCACCACAGCGGCAGGAATGCCAGTTTCCTGCATCTCGCCGTCGTCGCCCATGCCCGGTACTAAAATGCCGGCTTTGATTGGGTCGAGCATGCACCAATCGTCTTCCAACTGCTCAAAACCATGCCAGTTTTCGCCTGGACGAAGCACCCAGCATTCGGGATCGGTGGTGAGTTGCTCTTTTGAGGCATTCAAGAAGGGCACTTTTTTGCCCGTTTCTGCATCAATCACGTCGGGCGCATTCCACGGTGAGAAGAACCATTCCCCTTTGGCGGCAAAGGCGGCGTGAGCTTTTGCGAGTGCCAAACGGAAATCTACCGCTTCATCAATCACTTCCTGCGTCAGCGTTTCACCTTGTTGGTCATCCATCATGGCTGCGCCGATTTCATTGGCCGCAATAATGGCATACAGCGGCGAAGTGGTGGATTGCAGCATGTAAGACTCATTGAAACGTGAATGTTCAATGGGTTTTTTGCCATTACGAATATGAATGTAGGAGGCCTGAGAAAGCGCCGCTAAAAGCTTATGGGTAGACTGTGTCGCGAATACCGTTGGGCCTGTGGCGTCGTGTTCAGCTGGATTCCCACGCATTGCGAAGCGATCGCGATAGAGTGGGTTAAAACGAGCATAGGCATACCATGCTTCATCAAAATGAATGGTATCAACACTTTCAGCAAGTAGGTCTTGAGCCTGTTTTGCGTTGTAGCACATTCCGTCGTAAGTACAGTTGGTGACCACGGAGTAAACCGGTTTAGGGTCAACGGCAAGCTGTTTCAGTGGATGCGCATCGATTTTCTGCTGGATAGATTCTGGTTGGAACTGTGATTTAGGGATCGGACCAATGATGCCAAAACGGTTACGTGTTGGAATGAAGAACACAGGGATCCCGCCGGTCATCACCAGCCCTTGCTCGATGGATTTATGGCAGTTACGGTCGCAGAGTGCAAACTGGCCCTCTCCGACGACGGCTGACATGACGGCACGGTTAGAGCCTGATGTGCCATTCAGAACGGAATAGCTTTGGTGAGCACCAAAGACTCTGGCGGCATAAGCTTCAGAATCTTTGATTGGGCCGCTGTGATCGAGCAACGAACCAAGCGAATCTCGTTCAATACCCGTATCGGTACGGAAAAGATTTTCACCGAAGAAATCGAGGAATTCACGACCAACCGCTGATTTGGTAAATGCCACACCGCCCTGATGACCAGGGGCCGCCCATGAGTATTCAGGTGAGCCGTTGGTGTAGTCGAATAGGGCTTTTGTGAAAGGAGGTAGCAGTTGATTAAAGTATTTTTTGATCAGTGCTTCACTACGTGCGGCAATGAATTCAGCGGTATCTTCTTGCATCCACACAAACTCATTCGCCAACTCCATGGTGTCGAGCGTTAGCGTTTCTAGGCAGGCGTGTTCCGCCATCAGTAATACGGGTACGGTTTTATTTCGACGACGAACTTCCTGCAAAAGCGCTAATGCATGGCTGTGTGAATCAGCGTTATTTTCTTCAGATGTCCAATCTACGAATACACAGCAGATAGAGGCGTCAGAGGTAATGCTCGCGATTCCGTCTTTGTAGGTTGTTGCAATGATAACCGAGAGATTTCTTTCTTCTAAAGCCTCGATTAAATTACAGATAGCCTGTCCGTTAGCCGTGTTTTTATTTTCGATATTACTATTTACTACTAACACTTTGCGTTTTTTGAGATGATTTAATTCAATCATTTTTAGTCCTATCTATTTATTAAAGATATTATTAAATAACTTTGCGTGACCTAAAAATAATTAGGCCACGCAGTATTCTTATTAAACTTGAGCATCCAGCGGGAATGGATTTTTGTGTGTTCGGTTATAATTCAAAGCGTAAAGTGCAGTCACGACCATCAACGCAACAAACGACCACATGACTTCTTGTGCGCCGGAGCCAATTACAGCCCATATGCAATAAACAAAGGCAACAGATGTAATAAAGGTAAATAGCCCTTTTTGATTCCCTAAGTGCCCATGTCCAACAAGCAGTAATGCAGCGCAGGTGTAAAGGTAAGGTACTAAGGTGAAAATAACGGAAACCGAAGAGACGACACCAAATTGCGCAGCTGCATTAGGCGATATCGAAGCGACTTGGAATATTGTCATCAGAATGCCGATCACAATAAGACCTTGTACCGGAACCCCTTTTTTATTCACTTTAGCGAAGATGGGTGGGAATAAACCATCGTCAGCGGCTGCTTTAGCGGTTTGGCTGGCAAGTAATGTCCAGCCACCTAACGAGCCAAGGCAACCCGCGGCGGCGCAGAATGTCACGATAGCGCCCGCGGTTTCACCCAATGCCATACGCGCGGCATCACCGAACGGAGAGGTTGAAACGCGCAGCGCTGCATTCGGGATCATACCCATAATGGCAGTGGTCGAGAGTACATAACAAACTGCGGCAATCAGCACACCACCGATGGTGGCAATCGGGACGTTTCTCTTCGGGTTTTTTACCACCGCGGCGGCAACGGACGCGCTCTCTACGCCGATAAATGACCATAGCGTGACGTTTAGGGTGCTTTGAATGGCGCCCAGCGTGCCTTTCCCACTGACGTTCCATGCCGCCATATAGGTATCACCACTGAACCAGAACCAGCCAAAAATAGCGACCGACAGAATAGGAACCAGTGCTAACACCGTTGCTACTGCCTGCACGCGCGTTATCATTTTTGCGCCGATAATGTTCAAAATAACAAAGAACCAGAGAACTAAAACGCAGGTCAGCGTCATGATCATGGGGTCTTTGAGTGCGGGGAAGAAGTAGCTGAGATAGCCAACGCCGATAACAACCATTGCAATGTTGCCGACCCAGCAGGCTAACCAATACAACAGGTTAGTTTGATATCCGATAAATGGACCGAAAGCGCGACGAGCATAGGCGTAAGATCCACCAGGGCTGGCATCCAGCGAGGACATTTTGGCGTACACCATGGATAGCGCTAAAGCCCCAATGATGGTGACCAGCCAACCATAAATAGCGACGCCGCCCGTGGATGCGAGGTTTGCAGGAAGGAGAAAAACACCTGACCCCATAATATTGCCTGAAACCATTAAAGTTACAGGTATGAGCCCTACTTTATGTGAATCTGATTCAATTGCCATATATAAAACCTTAACGGATCCTATTTGTTTAATTAAATATTGGGTTTAACAACGTTATTTGAATGAGTTTTAGTATTATTCGCTACGATGTGGCTTATATTAAATTCTCGATAATATAAAACAGATGTCGTTCGGATTAGCGCTGGATTAAAAAGTTTGTGGGTGAAGTTTATGTAGAAAACTATAACTATTTCAGTAATGCAATTATATAAGACTCAGCATTTTTGAAGGGTAGGTAGCGTCCTACGTCTGTAGGTGTCAGGCAGTGTATGTGTATGATATGTGAGGGATTAATGGAGTCTGGAGCAGTGGGTGAGGAATGAAATTAAGCATGTGGAATATATAAACCAATGGTTTCATTTAGCTGCTGTTTATTTTATTAGCATATAATCAACTCAATTCTACATTTGCGCTATCTAGAATATATTACCAGTCTTATGTTTATAAGATGACGTTGTAGCGTGCTTCTTGTTTGCAATCAATGAACCTTTCCTAGCAAAACTGGCGCTGGTAAGGCGTGTTCAAGGTTGTCTACATCAATAAAAGTGATAGGGCTCTCATCACGAGAAACGTTATGGCCTTCGCCATTGCTGACATCGCTGTTGAGGTTTTCCGCTATATTTATCAATACAGTAAGATTTATTTTTGAGGTGGCAATGTTGAGTGAAAATAACAAGTTGAGCGCAATAATTATAGACGATCATCCTCTGGCAAGAGTGGCTATCAGAAATTTGCTGGAAAATGATGATATCAACGTCATTGCTGAATCTGGAGATGGTGCAGAAGCCTTACAGGTTATTAAAGAAATGCAGCCCGATATTGTCGTTGTTGATATCGATATCCCTGTGCTAAGCGGAATTGAAGTTGTCGAGAAGCTGAGAAAACAACAGAATAGCTGCATCATTGTGGTTGTTTCCGCTAAAAACGATCGCTTTTATGGCAAACGCAGCGCTGATGCTGGCGCAAATGCATTTGTGAGCAAGAAAAAGGGTATGTCTAATATTGTGGCGGCTGTAAAAGCGGCGCGAAATGGCTATAGCTATTTTCCTTTTTCACTGGATAGCTTTGTCGGTAAGTTAACGTCAGAACAAGAAAAATTAGACTCCTTATCAACACAAGAAATAAAAGTTATGCGCTATATTTTAAATGGCGTGGACAACATACACATTGCTTCTGAGATGAATATTAGCAGCAAAACGGTGAGCACTTACAAAAGTCGCCTAATGGAAAAACTGGAGTGTAAGTCACTGATGGAATTATTTAATTTATCAAATAGAAATAAAATTGGCTGACTTTATGCTACAACGTTTGATCGGGTTTATGCTGTGTATAATAGCAACACTATTCGTTGCTCAGGGGGCATTGGCGAGTAAGGAGCCGATAAGGCTTGAGATTTTTAGTAACAGTGGCCCGATGATCCCTAATCTCAAATTGAGCACTGCTGAGCAACTGTGGCTGGCGAAGAAAAAAACCTTAGTTGTTGCTGTCTACTCCCCTGAGTCACCTCCGTTAATGTTGGATAGTTCCTCCGGCCGTTTCTGTGGGATGAATGCTGAATATCTGTCTTTGTTGCAGAGAGCGTTGGGTATCAACGTTAAAATTGACCGCTATGACAGTGAAGAGTTAGCGCTAAATGCTGTCAAAGCAGGCAAAGCTGATCTAGTGCTGACTTCGCTTAGAACAAATTTTAATGCCGTGGCACCATTTATTGCATCTTTGCCCATGGTAAGCGCCTATCCTGCTTTAGTCACCACGCAAAAAAAATGTTATGCAACCGCTACATACGGATAGTCCGGTAACCATTGCTATTGCAGAGGGATATCCTAGCGAACAGTTTGTGAAAGCTTCATTCCCGAATGCAAAAATTGTTCACTATGAGACTGCATATCAGGGTCTTGCTTCGTTATATAACGAAAAAAGTAATTATTTCATTGGTAATAATCTTGCCAGTGGTACAAGTATCATGCGTGATTTCCATCAGTCATTAAGTATTATAAAATTCTGGCGTACTTCACCGATACATAATCAGTTTATCGCTCTAGATACGCAATCGCCTCTAATTCCTATTATTAATAATTTTTTAGCAGGATTGACAAATCCTATTACTAATCATATCTCTCAGCCGTGGCTAGAGAGTGGTAATCCTGCGCTTTTGACGAAACCTCTATCTCTAACCCCTCAGGAACAGCGTTGGTTAGAGAAACATCACAAACTCAAAGTATTAATTAATCCGTATTATGCGCCGTTTACACTCTTGGATGAGAATAATGAAATCAGAGGTGTGACAGGCGATATCCTCAATCTCATTCATTTGCAGACGGGGTTAGAGTTTGAAACGGTGACGGCTAACTCCAATACCGAAATGGTTGATAAAATGCTAAACGGTGATTGGAATATACTCCCTACGGCAACATATAGTCCTAGCCGTGAGGAGTTAATTTCATTCACTCATCCCATTATTACGACGCCTTTTGCTATCGTAGTGAGAGCTTCTTCTAGCAAAGCTGAGCTGTTGCCCGGTATGAAAGTAGCAGTGACTACTATGCATATACTTACGGAAAAATTGCCTACCAAATATCCAGGAATCAAGATTGTGCAGGTCGAAAATACCAGCATTGGACTCAATCTATTGGCTGAGGGAAAAGTTGATGCTGTCATATCAACACAGCTAACCGCCCGTTACATGATAGACCACTATTATCCAAATCAACTCAAATATGAGATCATGGCGGATGAAGCTCCGGCCTTAGTCAGCTTTGCTATCCCGCGTGGGGATCAAGAGTTAAAGCAGATATTGAATAAAGCGTTGGATAATATCCCGCCAAAATCGATATTATTTATTTCCTCAAAATGGGTTAAGCTACCTGATATAAAAATTGACACTTGGCATCTATATAACAAGCAATTTTATATTGTCATTACGTTGTCTATTTTTATTATTTTGAGCTTCTTATTATGGGGCGGATATCTATCACGAGAAGTACGCATGAGAAAACAGTCTCAGGCGGATTTAGAAAACCAGCTTAGCTTTAGAAAAACATTATCTAATTCGATTCCGATACCTGTTTATACTATTTCTCTCGATGGTCAGGTGCAAAGCT
This sequence comes from Obesumbacterium proteus, assembly GCF_001586165.1. Lineage (NCBI taxonomy): Bacteria > Pseudomonadati > Pseudomonadota > Gammaproteobacteria > Enterobacterales > Hafniaceae > Obesumbacterium > Obesumbacterium proteus. The sequence continues at coordinate 1,353,995 of NZ_CP014608.1, forward strand.
ATAACAGCGCGTTTATGTCGTTTTTTTCAACGGACCAGAAAAATGTGACCGCTACATCTTTATTCGATAGTCGTAATCCACTGTCTGATATTTTCTCGGTTCTCAATCGAGATATTCAAAATGGTCTAATCCCGGATAAGGTTATTGAACACAGCATTATGCTGAATAATGGACGAGAAGATCGTCATATTATTCATTGGATTACGCTTTGTGTTATGCCATCCGATAATGTTCTGCCAACGCTAATCTGCGGATGGCAGGATGTGACGGAATCTCGACAGTTGCTCAGTGCATTACAAACTGAAAAAGATAAAGCGATTCAGGCTAATGAGGCGAAAAGTACCTTCTTAGCCAGCATGAGCCATGAAATTCGCACGCCAGTCAGTGCAGTGATGGGTTTCCTTGAATTATTGGCGCTACATAACCAAAGTCCTGAAGAAGATAAAGAGTCTATCTCGTTGGCCTACGCCACGGCTCAGTCATTGCTGGGGTTGATCGGCGATATTTTAGATATGAATAAAATCGAGTCTGGGAGTTTTGAGTTATCGCCAGAATGGGTCAATCTTGAGGTGCTGATTACGACGGTGATGAGAGGCTTCGAAGGCCTTGCCAAGCAGAAACAGCTAAAGCTCACCTTTGTTAATCGACTGATCAAAGGGGAATATTTACGCCTAGATCCTCAGGCTACTAAGCAATTGCTGTCTAACCTGTTGAGTAATGCCATAAAGTTCACTGAATATGGCGGTGTTGAAGTGAGTGCCGAGTCAATCGCCACGCGTTCGGGTCAAACGCAGCTTATATTACGTGTGACAGATACCGGTGCGGGCATTAGCCAAGAAGATCAGGAACGGCTCTTTAAACCATACAGTCAAACTGAAACCGGTAAACGGCAAACAGGCTCGGGGCTAGGACTGTTGATTTGCCGAGAGTTAGTGACGCGCATGAACGGAAAACTGGGTCTGCTGAGTCAGGTTGGGCAGGGGACAACGATGACGATCGATCTGGTAACGGCGGTATCTCATGAAGATATAATTAGTTCTGATGCCCTACAGCCAGCCGTGTATCCAGCCAAGAAACTTAGAATATTAATCGTTGACGATCATCCGGTGAACCGTCTGTTGTTGCGCCGCCAATTAGATACGCTGGGATATAAAGTAGATGAGGCGAGCGATGGAAATGTTGCACTGATATTGATAAATGAAAATAGCTATGACTTGGTAATAACGGATGTCAATATGCCGAATATGGATGGAGTGACTTTGACCCGTCATATTCGAAGCTTTGATAGTGATATCGTTATTTGGGGCTTAACCGCGAATGCGCAAACGCAGGAAAAAGAGCGGTGTCTTGCCACTGGTATGAATGCCTGTCTTTTTAAACCAATCAATTTGCAACAATTGGCCTCCGCATTGGCCTCGGTAGGAACAGTAAATATGACTTACCAGCTAGACGAGATTATTGATCTTGCGACACTAAAATCACTGGCGTTAAACGATCCAAAGTTAATGCAGCAGATGCTGGAACAATCTCAGCAAGAAAATAGTAATGATTTTTTAGCTGCTCAGGAGGCTAAAATAGCCGGTGATTGGATTGCATTTAAAATGCATATGCATCGTATTAATGGCACCGCTCAAATTCTTGGCGCAGAAAAATTACAGGAGTTAGCGGAAAAATTAGAGAACTATTCAGTTGTTCAGAGTGATGATTCAGCCATTGAGCATGGAATGAAGCTGCTTGAGGTTGAGCTAAATCGCTTAAGAGAAGCGATTAATAGTTTTTCACCGACATGATTGGTGTCTGCGTAAAATAAATGGCTCCATTAATTTTTGTCAAAATTGAGAGAGGATGGAGCCACCAAATTCATTTATCTGTTTCAATCGAGTTGTTCATCGGCAGAAACAGCAACGCTAGATCCTAGCGATTCTTATACAGGTTATAACCCAACTGCTGGGTGAAGGATGCTGTCATCTTTTGGCCTCGGACGCTGTTACCCATTGCATCAAGCGGTGGAGAGAATGCCGCAATTCCCATCACTCCCGGAACGACCGTAAGAATTCCGCCACCGACGCCACTCTTGGCGGGTAAGCCAACGGTATAAGCCCAATCGCCAGAGCTGCCATACATCCCTTCCATGGTCATTTCAGCAAGCAGGAAAGGAATATTTTCTGTGGTTAATACTTTTTTCTGGGTAATTGGATTTATACCGCCAGCGGCAAAGGTGGCCGCCATGGTCGCAAGCTCAACGGTATTAACTAATGTTGAGCACTGACGGGTATAAACATCGCAGGCTTCCATGGGATCACAGTACATAGCGTCCGCAGAATAAAGCAGCCACGCAATGGCTCTATTATGAAAGTTAGTGGTTTGCTCTGAGTGGTTGAGCTCTTCGCACAGGGAAATCGGCGCACCGGCGAGCTGTTGCTGAATATCTAGAATGCGCTCCCATCGGTGTTCGCTGCTACTTGCTTTCAGGAGACTAACGGTAGACATGGCACCCGCGTTAACCAATGGCGATAAGGGTTTTCCGTTATGTAATTCCAACGCAATCACTGAATTAAAGGGTAGCCCCGTCGGATCGGCTCCAATTTTGTTCTGTACCTCTGCTGGCCCTACGTCTTCGAGTGCTAAGGCAAGGGAACATACTTTAGAAATAGATTCTAACGCAAACCTGAAGTCAGAATCTCCCTGAGACAGAATATCGCCATCAACGGTGACAATAGCCATGGATGAGACGTTATTTGGGATGCTTGCTAAATAAGGAATATAGTTTGCGTTTTCCCCGCCCTCGAGTAGTGAGAATTGGGAATAGGCGTTCACTAATGCATCTTGTACATTATTTAGAATCATGGTCATAAAGTTAACCCTACTGTGAAATATTTTAATCTCTAAAGAGTAAGAAACGCCTAATGAATAATTAGGCGTTTCAGGGGACTCTTTTTTTGAGGAAAAATGCTAACTATTTACTATCAATTTTCTTTTCGCTGCCAACAACAAAATGATGTGTTGAACGTGCGCGTGGGTGCATGAAGAAATGCCCCTCTGGCGCGTTGTGAGACTTGATAGGTACGAGGGTCGCATTGGTTGTTTTCCCTTTCTTGGTATGTAGCGCATAAACGATGAAAGGTATGGACAATACAATCAGGAAACTAACAACCAACAGTTCAACGTAAACATCATTTGCCTCACCGCCTGGTAATGAACTTGGCGGGAAGAATGAAACAATGAAGGCAAGGATTGAAATTGCTAGCCCAACAACAGCAATCAGAATTTTGAAATTCTTGCCACCAGGGATATGGAAGGCACGCTTTTTCTCAGGCTGCTTACGGATTAATTGAATATAACCCAAGAACAACATGAAGTAGCTGCAAAGATAAATAACTACCGTCAGCGATAATGCGATAAGGAACGACATATTGCTGCCGCCACCGGTATTCGTCAAAATAGTTAACGCAATAGTCGTAATAGCCAATTGAGAAATAACTAAAGCAACGGGCACTCCATTCTTGTTCACTTTCGCAAAGCTTTTAGGAAGTACGCCCTTCTGTGCAGTGACAAACATTCCTCGTGATGGCCCTACGATCCAAGAGGCAACCTCAGCTAAAACACCCAGCATCAACAGTGCGGCAATGATACGAGTCGCCCATTCAAAGCCGGGTCCGTAATGTGAAATAAGCACGTTGAATGTCTGAACGACACCGCTAGACAAGTTAATGTCATTGTGTGGGATAACGGAAGCAACAGAAAGTCCGCCGATTGAGCTCAAGCAAATAGCGGCAACCATCAGCAGTATCATCGCAATAGGATAATCTCGGCCGGGGTTTTTCATTTCATTGACGTGCGTTGCTGACGCTTCTACGCCCATGTAGCTCAGAATAAAGGCAACGAATACGACCAATGTTCCAATTTGTGTGAAGTCAGGGAAGAACGTTGCGGTGCTCATTTCAATTTGTAATGGTGCGCCGCTCGCTAAGTAGCTAATGGCCAAAACAACCAGAATCAGCGCAGGCAGTAAAATACCCGCAAAGAAGCCGATTTTTGCGATACGCGCGGTATATTTTGTGCCGCTGAATTGGGTAATAGCTAATGCCCAGAGGATAATTAATCCAGCAATCGTTTTTGTTATCGGATCTTCATTGAGCGCCGGCCATTTTAGGATGAAGGATAAAGCACCTAAAATAAAATACAGCATCGGGATAAAGCCTACTGCAATTTGCAGATACCCAAATGAGATTGCGGCAAATCCCCACCGTTCACCGAGAGTCTTGGATACCCAAGTAAAAACACCGCCTTCTTCCCAGCCTTCAACCGTGGCCATCTCTGCGGCACACAGGCCAACGGGAATAAACCATAGAATACCGCCGAGCAGCAGAAAGAAGACTAAGCTAAACCCTGATGTTGCAAAGGTGGGATATTCATATACTGCCATAACCATTGATGCAGTTATGGCAAAGAAACCTAATAATGATAATTGGTTTGTTACCGGTGAGGCTTTTATATTCGCCATTGTTATTTCCTTCAAACAACAATTACCCTCTCTATCCCGCATGGAATATATTTGTGAAAGGGCAGCTGTTGTCTATTAAATATAGGGAGGCCTAGATCATTTCAATCTAATAAAGTTATTGATTAAATAATCCTAGGAAAAACCAATAGAATTTAACCGTGATTAAATCCACTGGCTTCTTTTTCCGATAGAGCATGGCTGACTGGATGTTTTTCGAAATAATCTAGTGCCCGCTTCATATCATCAATCAGTAGGCTACCGAGATCGCGGCTAACGCCATGTCGCACTAAAATGCGTTGAACCACGAGATCTTCACGCTCAGCAGGCATGGAATAGGCTGGTACCTGCCAACCACGACTGCGCAGTCTGTCAGCCAAGTCATACAAGGTATAGCCATTTGTTGCTGCGTTGTCTTTGAGCTTCCAAGCCAGTGCTGGGATGCCTTTTTCGCAATCGCCATCAAAGATCATTTCGAATGGGCCAAGTTTTTCAATTTCTTGTGCTAAATATTGAGCCGTTGAATAACGGGCATTGTGAATTTTGGCATAGCCTTCGCGGCCTAAGCGCAAGAAGTTGTAATACTGCGCAATAATTTGGCCGCCTGGGCGCGAGAAATTCAGCGCGAAGGTTGGCATGTCGCCACCCAGATAATTGACGTTGAAAATGAGTTCTTGAGGTAGGTCAGCCGCTTCACGCCAAATCACCCAGCCTGTCCCGAGTGGTGCAAGGCCGAATTTGTGGCCGGAAGCATTAATAGATTTTACGCGAGGTAAACGGAAATCCCACTCAAGATCCGGTGCACAGAATGGGGCTAAGAAACCGCCACTTGCGCCATCAATGTGCATTGGGATATCCAGACCTGTTTCTTTCTGTAGCTGATCGAGGGCGTCATGGACCTGCTTAACAGGCTCATATTGGCACGTGAAAGTGACGCCGAGCGTTGGCACTACGCCAATGGTATTTTCGTCGACGCGCTTAAGGACTTCTTCTGGGCTCATAATGAGACGATCGCCTTGCAGCGGAATTTCACGCAGCTCAACGTCAAAATAGCGAGCGAATTTATGCCAGCAAATCTGTACCGGGCCACAGATCAAGTTTGGCTTATCGGTTGATAGACCTAAGGCTGCACGCTTTTTACGCCATTGCCACTTAAGCGCTAATCCACCCAGCATGGCGGCTTCTGATGAACCAATCGTTGAACAGCCTAGCGTCGTTTCTGGTGATGGAGAGTTCCAAAGGTCGGCCAGCATATGAACACAGCGAGTTTCAATTTCGGCAGTTTGCGGATATTCATCTTTATCAATCATGTTTTTATCAATTGATAAATCCATCAGATCGCGAATTTCTTCATCAACCCATGTTTGGCAAAAAGTTGCCAAATTTTGACGAGAGTTTCCGTCTAACATTAATTCATCGCGCACAGCATTGAAAATATTACGCGGGTCATGCTCTTGGGTTGGGAATTTTGTTTTTGGTAATGAAGATGCTAATTCAATGGAAGCGTAAACATCGTCTAGTCCATCATTGCATTTCAGCGTTTGTTTATTATTCATTTATTACCTCTAAAAGTTTGATGTCATATTTAAGCTAGATACTAGATTCACTCTAGTTACATGATTAGACATTATTATTGCTCTCAGTTTTATCAACGAAGGTGCTCTTATTTTCACCATGAGAGTATTTCAATTAACAGTTTCAGACAGGTCTTCCGAAAATGAAATCATATTCCTACGTGTGTAGGATTCTGCTGTCGATTTATATCTTATATGCGAGAATTGTTTTTCTATCTTACAAAAGACCAGACGCTCGTCGGGATTTTATCGTAGAGTTTATTCATCGTTAGTTCAGCAAGTCGATGATCGGCCGCAGAGTAAAAAATGATAAGGTCGCTTTTGCTGAGTTTATAATTATTAACTTCAATGACTTTTTCTAGTGTGTCCTTACATGTACAACGGCGAAGCTGGAGTAGCCAATCTTGTTTTGTTTTCTTCATGCTAATGGGGCTCAAGTTTATTTCTTTAACTGTGCGGTGGTTTTTATAAAGTTAATTATTTTGTGAGGTGGATTTCTTTTAGTGTATATGTTTTGTAAAACACCTCAACGTCAGCGCGAAGCATTTTTTATTACCATTTAGCAATGGGCTATTCATAATGCTCTTTGTAGTGTCTTTTAAATTAACCTTTTGAATTAGATAGGTAATTGATGCTTTTTGTATACCGTGCTCACGGTCTGAATGTAGGGTGGATATGCACATAATACCGATAATAAAAATATATATAATCTTCACAAAATTCCTTTGCATTATTTAACAGGTTTATCATATACGTTAGCGCACAGCTCTATATAGTGATACGCATGTTTTGGCAACTGGCTACGATGAATTTATTTTTATTATAGGCTAATAAAGCATATTAACTTAAAGCAGGTTTATGTTTTTTATAATGTCTTAATGTTACTGTGGATATGGTAAGTTTTTGAGGTGTTACCGTCTATAGGGCAGGCACTAAAAATGCGTAGGTCATGGATTACAGGTGTCAGATAACTCATAAAGTATTATTTTGAAATTATATTCTCTTTATCTATTGTCGCGGTATTTAATTAATGGTTTATAAACTTTATATAAACAGAGTGTTTTATTTAATTGAGTTTGTAATTTTAGAATGTATTGTTCTTTTATCAACAACTCATCATTAATTACTAGAGGCTTTATGAAAAAATCAATCCTTGTCGCCACTCTCTCTGCTGCATTGTTTATTCCCCTGAGTGCAAGTTTTGCTGCTAATGTAGATATGACGCCTAAGAATATGAGCTGCAAAGAATTTCTCGATCTTAACCCTAAAGCTATGGCTCCGATAGCCTTCTTTATGCTTGATGATGTAACCGACTATAAAGGCGGTGATTCTGTTTCTTTGCGTGAATCAGCCGTTATTGCTGTGCCACCGATGGTCGAATTCTGTAAGAAGAACCAAGATAAAAAAGTTTATGAATTTAAAAATAACTTACAGAATTTAGTTGCGCACTAAGATTTAAACCTAAAGCCAAGTACTAAGATTTCTTAGGCTTGGCGAATAATAACGCTCCTTGATTAAAATGAGGGGCGTAGCTAGCACTTGTTAAAATTCATCGACTTCTTATCTCCACCTCAAAAATCTTCCTCTATACTCTTCGGTGTGCATTTTTTTTACCACTCACAGTGAATCTCATTTGTGAGCATCGCGGCGATTCTGGAGGCAGAAGTGAACCCATTACACGAAAAACTTAAGAAAAATGAATTCTTTAAAACCGGCTTCTTTGTTGCTGGTCAATGGCAGGACGCCTCGGATACCTATGAAGTCACTAACCCAGCAACGGGTGAAGTGGTAGCTAAAGTCGCCAATGCAGGGCAAAAAGAGACTCAGGCCGCAATTCGTGCCGCCAGCGAAGCGTTACCTGCATGGCGTAAAACGACGGCCAAGCAACGCTCTGAAATCCTACAGAATTGGTATCATCTGATTGTTGAAAATAAGCCATTTTTAGCCGAGCTGATGGTCGCAGAGCAGGGCAAGCCGCTGAAAGAAGCGCTGGGTGAAGTGGATTATGCCGCCAGTTTTATTCAATGGTTCGCTGAAGAAGCCAAGCGTGCCAACGGCGAGATCATCCCTCCTGTGAAGCCAGGATCGCGCATTTGGGCTACGCGTGAACCTGTTGGGGTAGTGGCGGCGATTACGCCGTGGAACTTCCCGTTAGCGATGTTAACCCGCAAATTAGGCCCTGCGCTTGCTGCGGGCTGTACCGGTTTGATTAAACCCGCCAATGAAACTCCGCTGTGTGCCTTTGCGTTGCTGGCGCTGGCGCAGAAAGCCGGTGTTCCAGATGGCGTGTTGAACGCAGTTTCGGGGGATACGCTAGCTATCAGTGACGTGATCATGGCCAGCAAAGACGTGCGTAAAATTTCGTTTACCGGCTCAACGGGCGTGGGTAAAACCTTGGTGCGTAATGCCGCTGAAACCATGAAAAAGGTGTCAATGGAGTTGGGTGGCAATGCGCCTTTCATCGTTTTTGAAGACGCTGATTTAGATGCCGCAATTAAAGGCGTGATGGCAAATAAATTCCGCAATGCGGGACAAGTGTGCGTATGCATCAACCGTATTTATCTTCACGACAGCATTTACGATACGTTTGTTAGCCGTTTGGCGGATGAAGTACGTAAGCTGAAAGTGGGCAACGGCATGGACGACGGCGTGAATGTTGGCCCGTTGGTGAGCGAGAAAGGCGTGGATAAAGTGGAACAACACGTCAAAGATGCCCTAGAAAACGGCGGGAAAGTGGTTGTAGGTGGTCAGCGCCATGCGCTGGGCGGCAATTTCTTCCAGCCAACGCTGATTGCTGAAGCTAACGAAGACATGCTGATGGCATCGGAAGAAACCTTCGGCCCGGTTGCTGCTTGCTACCGTTTCAAAACTGAAGATGAAGTGATCAAACGCGCCAACGATACGCCGTTTGGTTTAGCGGCTTATTTCTATACTCAGAATCTGTCGCGCGTGTTCCGCGTATCTGAATTATTGGAAAGTGGGATGATCGGCATTAACGAATGTTCGGTTTCAACGGAACTCGCGCCATTTGGCGGAGTGAAAGAGTCTGGCTTGGGCCGCGAAGGCTCCACGCTGGGTCTGGAAGAGTTTATGGAAGTGAAAACGTTGCACCTCGGTAACCTCTAAATCCTGACGGGCGAACTGCGTGTGTTTACGTATTTCGCCCTTATAAGACAAACTCTACGCTATTTTCCTATTTGTTCAGTCCATACCTACTGGTGTTTCCTTATTCTGCGATTATGATAAGTACGAGGGCTGGTTGTTCAGTTCTGCGTAATCACGTGGATGGCGCGGCCTAAAATAAAAATGTGGGTTTCATCTGTGCTTCATTTTTCGCAATTATTTTAGTTAGATCCTTTATGCAATGGTTGGGTGAGGATGTATGGCAAAGCGTTTATGGACAGGATTACTGATTATTCTGGCATTGAGCGGGGTGGCATTTCTTAATAGTCAGGCCGCCAATAGTAGTAGCAGCAATGAAGGGCAATCAGTCTCGACGTCAGAAGATATTGAGCAGCTTACCAAGCAGGATCGTGTTATCAGCTACTTACGCGAACATCAACGGCTGCCTAGTTTTTACATTACGAAAAAACAGGCGAGGGCGGAAGGATGGGAACCTAGCGCGGGGAATTTATGCAGCGTACTTCCTGGCAAAGCGATTGGCGGCGATCGTTTTTCGAATCGTGAAAAACGCTTACCTCAAAAAGCTAAGCGAGTGTGGCGAGAAGCTGATATCAATTACCGCTGCGGGCGTCGGCAGGCCGATCGGTTGATCTACTCTAATGATGGGCTGATTTATATAACGCGAGATCACCATCGCAACTTTACTAAAATGGAGTGATCAGCATGAATAAAGTTAAGTTTGATTTTAGTCATATTGCCGATCTTCCGGCATTTTATCGCCAGTTTAGCCAAACATTTTCTCTGGATAGTGAGTTTGGCAACAATCTTGATGCGCTCTGGGATGTGGTGACGGCGGGCATCAAATTGCCGGTAGAGATTGAGTTTATCAATTTTAATGGGCATAAAAAACGTCGCTTTGCCGCACTGGTTCTGCTTTTTGAAGAAGCTGAAGAGGAGCTGGAAGGGGCACTACGTTTTAATACGACAGAGAAAGCTCTTTAGAACCGCATACACATTGTTGGCGGCTGCAACAGTGCATCCTTCAAGCGGCTATCCGCTTGGCTGAAAGATGCACTGGCAGGGGCGCCATTACTCGCTTTCTTCAGACAGTTCGCGCAGGTATTGGAAAATCTGGCGGGCTGACTTAGGCGGCTTGTTAGTCGCTTTTTCTTTCTTCGCATTGCGGATCAGCGAACGTAGCTGCTGACGATCGGCCTGCGGATAGAGATCCAACACAATCGAAATCGCTTCATCACCTTCATCAATCAAACGGTCACGAATTTGTTCCAGTTTATGGAACAGAGCAACCTGCTGGTTGTGACGGTTGTTGAGTTTATCAAGCGCAGTTTGGATTGGCTCTGGATCGCGTTGACGCAGCATTTTACCAATCAGCTGTAGCTGACGGCGGCGGCCTTCTTTTTGATGCGCTGTGCCAGCTCAACGGCGGCACGCAGATCGGCATCCAGCGGGATTTTATCCAGCGCGTTTTTGCCGAGATCAACCAGCTCTGCGCCAAGATCTTTCAGGGCTTCCGCATCGCGTTTAATCTCGCTTTTGCTGACCCAGATGATCTCGTCGTCTTCGTCTTTATCAATGTCGTTTTCGGGTACTTCGTCTAACCAGTCTTCGTCTGGATGCTTCTGCATATCTGATTCCTTAAAAAAAGACGCTAATCCTATCAGGTTGTAGCGATTGTGCGAAATTGATCTCAGTTCCTGATAAACTCAGAACTAGCTAAGCTTTAGAAACAGGCACGTTAAGGTGCCTATCATAACGGCCTACGGCGATGATTGCGCCGGTGGTTTAATCCATTTCTGATAATTATGGCAGATTGATGAAAGTAATCACTCAGGTTGCAGAACAACGCAAGACGCTGGAAAACGCGGTTGCACAGGCGTTGGAACTGGCTAAAGTCGGCGCCGATGCCGCCGAAGTGGCCGTCACCAAAACCACCGGTATCAGTATTAGCACCCGTTTTGGCGAAGTTGAAAATGTTGAATTTAATAGCGATGGTGCCTTAGGTATCACCGTTTATCACCAGCAACGTAAGGGCAGCGCGTCGTCGACTGACCTGAGCCCTGATGCAATTGCCCGCACCGTGCAGGCCGCGCTGGATATTGCGCGTTATACCTCTCCCGATCCGTTTGCTGGCCCCGCAGATAAAGAGCTGCTGGCGTTTGATGCGCCGGATCTTGACCTGTTCCATCCGGCAGAGCTGGATGCGGAGCGCGGTATTGAATTAGCTGCGCGTGCCGAGCAAGCTTCTTTGAAGTTTGATCCGCGTATTACTAATACTGAAGGCGGCAGCTTTAACAGCCACTATGGCATCAAAGTTTTTGGTAACAGCCACGGTATGCTGCAAAGCTATAGCTCCAGCCGTCACTCGTTGTCTAGCTGCGTAATCGCCGAGCATGAAGGTGATATGGAGCGTGATTATGCGTACACCATTGCGCGTGATATTAACGAGCTGAAAACGCCTGAGTGGGTCGGTGAGGAGTGCGCTCGCCGTACACTTTCACGCTTAGCGCCACGTCGCTTGCCGACCATGGAAGCGCCGATTATGTTTGCAGCAGAAGTGGCGACGGGGCTATTTGGTCACCTCGTGGGCGCAATTAGCGGCAGCAGCGTTTATCGTAAATCAACCTTCTTACTGGATAGCCTTGGCAAACAGATCCTGCCTGAATGGCTGACCATCAATGAACAGCCGCATCTGCTGAAAGGCATGGCCTCTACGCCGTTTGACAGCGAAGGTGTGCGCACCGTGGAACGCAATATTGTCGAAAATGGTGTGTTACAGACTTGGCTGATGACCAGCTATTCGGCGCGTAAGCTGGGTATGCAAAGCACTGGGCACGCGGGTGGTATTCATAACTGGCGTATCGCAGGTCAAGGCTTGGGCTTTGAGGATATGCTGAAGAAAATGGGCACCGGCTTCTTAGTGACCGAGCTGATGGGCCAAGGCGTGAGCGGCGTAACCGGCGATTATTCTCGCGGAGCGGCGGGTTTCTGGGTTGAGAATGGCGAAATCCAGTATCCAGTTAGCGAAGTGACGATTGCCGGTAACCTGAAAGATATGTGGTCGAATTTGGTCACTATGGGTGATGACATCGAGCTGCGCAGTAATATCCAGTGCGGTTCAGCGCTGCTGGAAGCGATGAAGATCGCGGGGGAATAGGGCTTAGGAGCGATACAGAATTTATTGTATTGATGATAGGTTTCGAACGCTAGTTAGCAAATGTATTTCCATTTAAGTGCTGACGTAAGCGTCCGAGAAAAGGTTGCTAGCGCGCAACCTCTTCACTCTCGCGCTTTTTCCTGAGTTGTTTGGCCGACCGGCTTCGGAGCGTGCATCCCTGCACGCCCTCAACCTTTCGCCATCATCCCTGATGGCGAATCTAAAATGTGCTTCATGGAACACTAAAAATACAAAACCGGTTATTTTTGTTTTTAAAGGTTAAGTCATGGTAGTTCGAGCAACGTCGACAGGATGTCGACGTTAGGTTTGGGGCCACCAGGGACGGTGGATACCAAACCGGAGCGGAGATGGCATCACTGGTAAAAGCGCGCGGGTGTTGGGTGCGCGCGCTGGCGCACCCGACTCGGACGCCTTCTGACCAAGTCATATATGAAAGCCGTTACTGATAGGCGGTCGAAACCTTTCTCAAAATCTTCAAATTACGCACAATTACCCCGTCAATAAACGTAAATTCCTCTTTCATATCTTGCACATCCCGCCCCTACTCTCTATGTTGATAAACGTGAGTAAATGTTATCAATAAGTAAGGATAAAATAAGATGCGTAAAACACTACTGATGTTGGCAAGTGCAGCAATGTTGATGGGGAGTTCTTTGGCCTATGCAGCCGGAGAAGACGTGGGCGATGCAATGGATACCATCGCCAGCAACTATAAAACTGCGTTAAAGACCGATAACCCGCAAGAGTTTAAGAAAGCGCTGGAAGGTATGAAGGCAGGGGCTCAAGAGGCACAAAAAGGCACTCCGCCCAAGCTGGAAAAAGAGCCTGCTGATGGTGCGAAAATGACTGATTTTCGTCATGGATTAGATATTCTCATCGGCCAAATCAATGATGCTGAGAAACTCGCGGATGCTGGGCAGTTTGAGCAGGCTAAAGCCGCCGCTGAGAAATTTAAAGACACGCGAAACGCTTACCATAAGAAGTATAAGTAATTATGGTGCGGGGGATGCGTTGGGACATTGTGGTGCGCGTCACTCATTGGGGCGTCGCGTTGGGCTTTTTGCTTAACCGTCTGCATGTCACCAAACCGGGCAGTGATTGGCATCAGGGGATTGGGCTTGCCGTGGCAGGTCTGGTGATCCTGCGCCTGTTGTGGGGGCTGACGTTTGCTAAAGGCCCTGCGCGTTTGTCGGCGATCGTTCCAACGCCCTCATCTCTGAAGAACCATTTTCGCGAGCTGAAAACGCGAACTTCCCCTGCGGAGCTACACCATAATCCGCTAGGCGCGATTGGTATTTGGCTGTTCTGGATTTTGTTGCCGCTAGTGGCACTCACCGGCTGGGCACAAGATACGGATTTCATCGATCTTTATCCGGTCGATGATTGGCATTATTGGTTAGTGAACACGGTCACGGCGCTGGTTTGTGTACATATTGTGGCAGTGATTGCGATGTCGATTTGGCTGCGTAAAGACTTGGTGCGTGCGATGTTGCCGGGTAAGCGATGAGCGATTCGGTAAACGACCAACCCTCTCTTCGTGTGAGGAAAGGGTTGGCGTAGCGCGATGATTAAAGTTTCACGCTATTAATCGAGTATTTAAATGTGTCTGGTTTCAAACTATCCAGTTTTTTATCCCCGACCTGCGCTTGTGGATACATCAGGTAAGCCGCCTGATCTTGGGCGCCTGGCAGTTTGAGATCGTGGGCATGATTGTAGGCCATCCAGTTCATCTCCCATCCGCCAAACATCCAGTCGTTGGCTTTTTGTACCTTAGGATCGCTAAACGGTAGGCCACCGGCTTGTTCTTCCAACATCATTTTACGTACATCCGCAGGATCGACAGGGATCCAACCGTAACCTTCCATATAAAACTCTGCGCGGCAGTGCTGGGCTTTGGTGATATCGCCATCTTTGCCTAGGCTGTTAAAGCCCATGTCAGATTTACCCAAACGCACACCATAGGCATCGCGAGCAGGAATACCAACCGAGCGCGCAAGCGCGACAAACAGCGCATTGATGTCGGCACATTTGCCGGAAAGATTACCGCTGTCGAGCATTTGCTTAACGTTGCCGTCGCCGCAGCCCAGCGTTTTGGGATCTCGTTGCGTATTGGCCACGACCCAGTCATAGATCATTTTGGCGCGATCGATGTTGTTGTCACCGCGTCCTTGAATGATTTTGTTGGCTGTTTTAGCCACGATGCCGTCGGTAGGTAAAAAGCGTGTTGGCTGCAAATAGAGCGCCATTTCTTCTGCTGTGAGCTTAACGGGATTGGCCGGAGGCGTTTTAAGATCGATATGGCGGTTACGCGTGCTCACGCTTTGCGTCATGGTCACGCTATGTTGGTTGGCGGTGGTAGGCCAAGTGACATGTAGCACCAGCGTATTGTATGGCTTTATCAGCATCAGTTTGGCTTTGCCATCGTCTGACACTTTCCAGTGCGGTGTTTGAGCGCGTTGATAGTCGCCTAAGCGAGTTGCGGGCAATGGCAGCCACAGCTGTACCGCTTCGTTGGTTGCCGGAACATCAACCTGCGTTGTAACGCGATAGTGGTTCCAATCTTTGGTTTCATTCGCTGCGTTAGCGGGGTTAACGCCCATAAGAGCCGAGGCAATGAAAGGAACGGCAGCGCTGAGGCGGAGAAAACGACGTCTGTTCATGAATTTCCCAAGTTTAAGTTGTTGGAAAAGGAAGCCAGCAAGTTTGCTGTGGCTTCCCGATTTTCATCCGCCGTTTCTGTTTGCCTGAAGCCAACCGCTAACCCAGCGAGGTGAGGGAGATATTTTACCCGTTAAACATGGTTACGAAGGGTGATGATTAACGATGATACTCACCGGCCGCTTCGGGCTGGTACTGTAATTCCAATACTTCGATATGGGTTTTCTGGCCGTTCGGTAGTTCCCATGTAATAGCATCGCCCACGCGCAAGCCGAGTAATGCAGCGCCAATAGGTGCCATGACGGACAACTGAGTTGCGCTGTCTTTCAGGCTCGCAGGATAAACCAACGTGCGCACGTGTTCTTCTTTGGAAGAGAGGTCGCGGAATTTAACCCGGCTGTTCATGGTCACCACGTCAGCAGGCATGTTTTCAGGGCTTAGCATTTCAGCGCGATCGAGCTCATTGTTTAATGCTTCAGCGACCGGCAGGCTGGCGAAAGCAGGCTGCTCAAGCAGCGTGTCTAAGCGGGCAGCATCGAGTTCGTTCAGAATAATGGCTGGTCGTGACATAGTTCTCTCCATGTAAGGTAGACAGGAGGCTTTCCTGTTCTGGTTGTCTTGTGTCAAAAGAAAACCCTCGCGCCCGTAAGCGCAAGGGTTCAGAGTTCTTCTAAATTTCTATAACGTGATAATAGATAGCTTGTCAGATTTTTAAAAGTGAGCTGTATCACGAATCGGACAGTCTATATCCGACGCATCGATAGTATCAAAATCTCTCTGGGTTTATAACCACCCAACTGTTTTTTCCTGATAAATCAGGGAATAAAATATTTTCCACTGCCGAACTTTAAACGAAATTTGAACTGGAAATGGTTTTTGGCATTAATTTCCAGTTTGAATTGGAAAAAGACCCTCTGCTCACTTTTATTTATCCGCTGTAGGGTACAAACATCAACAGAGATAACGCTCCGGTTGAAATGAATAATAGGGGAGAGAAGGCGTGGCAGAACAACAACTCTCAGTGGATGAGAAAATAGTAGAATCAGAAACGAATACGACGCTTGAAAAAGTTGTCAGCCTGCTTACGGATAAAGGTATTTATCCTAATGACGTGCAAAAGCAGATGTTATTTTCGCACGTTAAAGCCATGGTGTTACGTTCTCATACGGGTGAAGCATTACCTGAAGTCGATATTTCTCTCTTCGATGAAATTTCGCCTTTATCTCTAAATTTAGCAGAGCAGGTTGTTAGTTGGTTTAATAATCTAGCTTATGAAGAAGCGCATTTATTATCTGTCCACTTTGAAGTGGCCAAAGAAAATGAATTAAGTTGTGTAACGGGAGAATAATCATGACTGCAATTAAGGTGGTAATCGGTGATCGTCTGGGTAAAGGTCAGAAAGTTGGACAGGGTGTCGAAGCTGCTGGCGGTGTTGCGGTTGTCATCCCAGGGGTTGCGGCTGATATGAAGCTGGGTGACGTAATGAAGAAAGAAGAGGCCAATCTGGGGATCTCTTTCTGCGGCAGCGGCGGCGCTGGTGCAATTACGGCTCAAACTAAGCATGGCTATAAAGCAAAATACGGTATGCGTTCGGTTGAAGAAGGCGTAACCGCAATTAACGAAGGCTATAACGTGCTGGGTTTTGGCTTTATGGATAAAGAAGAGTTAGGCCAGAGATTAGTTGAAGCGTATGCCAAAAAGTACGGTTGCTAATTTATGAAAGAAAATATCACGACGACGGTAACCGTCAGTGGTAAAAGTGATACCAAGCAAAAAGCTTTTGCCGCCGCTTTAAGTAGCGTTCAGGGTGCATTACTGCGGGAGTCCAAAAAAGTATTCCTGAGAATTGAACCAGTCGATATTAAAGTTATAAAGGCAGAAGAGAAAATAACGACCGAAAAGTTTCTTTTCTTTTTCTTGCCAAGAAAGAAATATCTCTATTCTGTAACCATTGACGTTACGGTGAATATGACGACGGTCGATACCGATAAGATTGATTTTAAATTAATGCCCTAAATACTTGGCTCTGAGCCAAATATAACAGGGGTATAACCACTCCAGTGTATTATCACAATAGGAGAATATTAATTATTTAATGTTCTCCTGTACTCCATCGTTTTCAGTTCGTCGTGCTCAAAAGCGGCAGTTTGAAAGGCGAAGGGTATATAACATTATAAGGAATATGCTGATGTTTCTAATTATCCTCCTGAAGTCGATTATTATCGGCGGATTGGTTGGCGTGGGGGTTGGCGCAGGGGCTGCGCGTATGTTCCATGCGCCCACGGTTCAGGGTATGGGGGCGTTCCGTACTTTAGGTGAGCTGAACTCCTGCGAAGGCGATCCGGCTTCCCACTTCTCTTTTGGCCTGGGCTTCTTCTTTAACGCCTGGGCATCTTCCGTTGCCGCCGGTGCATTCACGCAGGACGTCGATCACCGCATCATCCCTAACTGGGGTGCTGCCGTATTGCTGATGAAAAACCGCGACTTAGCTACGACCATGCACGATCCTAAAAAGATGGCGATTGCCTGCGGCATCATCGGTGTGATCGTGGTTGCCTTCCTGAATTCCACGGCTTCAGCGGTCCCCGCCGCGTTGCAAATCACCGCCGTTAAAGTGTTGGTGCCTGCGGCGAACCTGCTGGTGAATACCGTGATGCCGGTGATTTTCTGGTTAGCCGCCATCGATGCAGGGCGTCGCTCTGGCTTCTGGGCCACGATTTTCGGTGGTTTGGCGCAGCTTATCATGGGGAACGCCGTGCCGGGGTTGGTATTGGGCATCCTGATTGGTAAAGGCGTGGAAGAGAGCGGTTGGAACAAGGTCACTAAGATTATGATGGCGGTTATCGTGCTGCTGTTTGTGCTGAGCGGGTTCTTCCGTGGTTTCGACATGAAAATGCTGGAGTCCTTCCATCTTGGTGTGCCGTTCTGGTTAGACCAAATCCACAATACCCTTAGCGGCAAATAATCAGGCGGAGTGCAGATAATGGACGAGAAATTAAAGAATAACTTCTGGTACGCCGACTGGTCATTCCCGATCTTTGTTGGTTTGCTCTCTGCCGGTGTGTTCGCCGGTACACATATGTACTACCTGTATGGCATCGGCGCATTTAACGAAGTGGCGTTTGTTTCTATGCTGCGTGCGGGTATCGATACGGGTTCTTACGGTGCGGTCGCGGCATTCGGGGCGAGCTTCCTGTTTGCTCGTATTATCGAAGGTTCTCTGGTGGGGATTTTGGATATTGGCGGTGCTATTCAAACCGGCGTTGGTTTAGGGGTTCCTGCACTGTTACTCGGGGCTGGCTTTGTTTATCCGGTAGAGAACTTTGGCGCTTCGCTGGTAACCGGCTTGGCGATTGGTTTAGCTATTGGCTATCTGATTATTCTGGCGCGTAAATTTACCATCAATCAGAGCAACTCAACCTACGGTGCTGACGTGATGATGGGCGCGGGGAATGCTTCCGGTCGCTTCTTGGGGCCGTTGATTATTCTGTCTGCGATTACCGCGTCGATTCCTATCGGTATCGGCTCACTGATTGGCGCTCTGCTGTTCTATCTCTGGCAGAAACCGATCACCGGTGGTGCAATTCTGGGTGCCATGATTTTTGGCTCAATTTTCCCAGTCGCGATTTAACCATTCAAATCTCCTCAATGCCCGCGCCACGGCGCGGGACATTCTTCACCTGAACTAAGAAGTAAGAAGGTGTGCGATGTACGATTTAATCATTAAACAGGGAAAATGTGCCGACGGCAGCGTAGTGGATATTGCTGTCAAAGAGGGAAAAATCGCGGCGCTAGGCTCGTTGGAGCATAATGCGACGGCAGCGAGAACAATCGACCTGCAAGGCCGATATTTCCTCAGTGCAGGCTGGATTGATTCCCATACCCATTGTTATCCCTCCTCTCCCATTTATAACGACGAACCCGATCTGGTGGGTGTTTCCAGCGGCGTGACCTCCGTTGTCGATGCGGGAAGCACCGGTGCTGATGACATCGACGAGTTTTATCGCCTAACCCGTAGTGCTAAAACCAACGTGTTTGCGTTTCTGAATATCTCCCGCATTGGCCTGCTGCGCCAAAATGAGCTGGGAGATATGAATGATATTGATGATGCGCTGGCGCATAAGGCGATTCGGGCGCATCAAGGCTTTGTAGTCGGTATTAAGGCGCGAATGAGCAGCAGCGTGGTGCAGCAAAACGGGATCCAACCGCTGGTTCGCGCCAAAGAAATTCAGGCCAACAACGGCGGTTTACCGCTAATGGTGCACATCGGTAACAATCCACCAAACCTCGATGACATTGCTGATTTACTGACTCAGGGTGACATCATTACCCACTGCTATAACGGCAAACCGAACCGCATTCTGACCCCAGAAGGGGAGCTACGCAGCGCCGTGAAGCGTGCGTTGGATCGCGGTGTTTTACTCGATGTGGGACACGGTAGCGCCAGCTTTAGTTTTGATGTGGCTGAAGTGGCTATCGCGCAGGGGATTTACCCGCACACCATTAGCTCTGATATCTACTGTAAAAATCGTATTAAGGGACCGGTTTATAGCTTGGCCTATGTGATGTCTAAATTCCTGCTGGTCGGACTCTCGTTGCCACAAATTATCAACTGCGTCACCGCTAATGCCGCTCAGGCGCTGCGTTTGCCAAATAAAGGCCGCTTAGCCGTGGGCTGCGACGCTGACTTTACAATCTTTGATGTGGTTGAACAGGCGCAGGTTTTTGCAGACTCAGAACAACAAAGCAGGAGCGGGCAAACCCTGATCCTGCCGCTGGCCGCCATTGTGGCAGGGCAGCCAATGCTTACTCAGGATGGAGAATCCAGAAATGTCTTCTAATCAGTCTATCTACCAGAAATATAACCTGAAAACGGTGATCAATACTTCAGGCCGTATGACCATTTTGGGCGTGTCGACGCCGCGCGAAGACGTGGTCGAAGCCGTCAATTTTGGCCTGAATCACTATTTTGAAGTCAAAGATTTGGTGAATAAAACCGGCCGCTATATTGCTGATTTGCTTGGCGTAGAAGATGCGGTCGTGGTGTCTTGCGCTTCTGCGGGGATCGCCCAGTCGGTAGCCGCGGTAATCGTTAAAGATAATCTGTACCGCTTGGAAAACCTGCATGCGCATCCGCATGATGTTCCCAGCGAAATTGTGGTGCCAAAGGGCCATAACGTGAACTTTGGTGCGCCGGTGGGCACCATGGTGCAATTGGGCGGTGGTACGCTGCGCGAGGCGGGATATGCCAACGAATGCTCTCCAGCACAGCTGGCTGCGGCGATTACGCCAAATACGGCCGCCATTCTGTATATCAAATCCCATCACTGTGTGCAGAAAAGCATGCTGAATGTGGCACAGGCCGCTGAAGTCGCGAAAGCGCATCAACTGCCGCTTATTGTTGATGCGGCGGCTGAAGAGGATTTGCAGTGCTATTACCACATGGGCGCCGATCTGGTGATTTATAGCGGCGCTAAGGCGATTGAAGGCCCAACCAGTGGTTTGGTGATTGGTAAGCAGCAGTATGTTGAGTGGGTGAAGCTTCAGTCCAATGGGATTGGGCGCGCGATGAAAGTGGGTAAAGAGGGCATTCTTGGCCTGACTCAGGCTATCGCCAGCTATATGACGCTTGAAAAAGAGAGCGGCCAGCAGATGGTCGAAAAAATGACGGCGTTTATCGAGAACCTGAACTCACTTAACGGCGTACAGGCCAAAGTCGTTTGGGACAGCGCGGGTCGAGATATTGCTCGTACTGAAATCACGTTCGATCATGCGGCGCTGGGGATCAGCACGCAGGAGATCGTTGACCGTTTGAAGAACGGCGATCCCGCGATTTATTTCCGTGGCTATAAGGCTAACGAAGGAAAAATCGAAGTGGATGTGCGTAGCGTTAGCGCCGAGCAGCTGCATACCGTTTACCAGTGTATTAAAGCATTGTTCTAATTAAGGGAGTTAACTGATGCAACTGACACCTAAATTTTATAAAAATCGTGTTTGCCTGAATGTGCTGGCGGGTTCCAAAGAGAATGCCCGCGAAATTTATGAAGCGGCCGAAGGCTATGTGCTGGTTGGGGTGTTATCGAAAGACTACCCTGACGTTTCTTCTGCCGTGGCGGATATGAAGGAATACTCAGCGCTGATTAATAATGCGCTTTCCGTGGGGCTGGGCGCTGGTGATCCTAATCAATCGCTGATGGTGTCGCAGATTTCAGCGCAGGTGCAGCCACAGCATGTGAATCAGGTATTTACCGGCGTGGGCACCAGCCGTGGGATGCTGGGGCAGAATGCATCGGTGGTGAATGGTTTAGTATCGCCTACCGGTACGGTCGGGCAGGTGAAGATCTCTACCGGCCCGCTGAGCTGCCAAGGGCCTGATGCGATTGTGCCTGTCGAGTCTGCGATTGCGCTATTACAGGATATGGGCGGCAGCTCGGTGAAATACTTCCCGATGGGCGGGTTGAAATGCCGTGAAGAGTTTGAGTATGTGGCTAAAGCCTGTGCGAAACAGAATTTCTGGCTAGAGCCAACGGGCGGGATCGATCTAGATAACTTTGAAGCGATCCTGAAAATCGCGCTGGATGCTGGCGTAGAAAAAGTGATCCCACATATCTACAGTTCGATCATTGATAAAGCCTCGGGGAATACGCGTCCGGAAGATGTTGCGCGGTTGCTGGAGATGGTGAAGAAGCTGGTGGGGTAGTCTTTTTTGGGCTGGGAGAGATAGCCTCTCCCAGTCGCCTTTGTTGGCAGAGGGAAGAGCCGATCGAGCGTCATTAAACGACTATGAATGATTCCCTCTTTTGAGCAGGGATAGGGTGAGGTAAATTTTAAGGTTGTTTTTCAGCCATTCTCTTTTTTCTCGCCGCGAAGTAATTCCGAATTCTGCCCGTTAGATCACATTACTTGCCTGTCTGCATCTGCTAGTGAACGATATAATTCCAATGCAACCATCCACCGTATGATTTGATACATCAGTGTAAAGTTGGTCCATAAATTGCCTCTGCATATTTGGTTTTCTCTATGATTTTTTTGCGCAGGGTTGCGTCCATCAGTAAGTTAGCAGCGGTATTAGCATGATCTCATTTCCTTATCCTCGTTTAAATCAGGTGTTTGATGCGCTTCTTGAGGAAACATTGCCTCAAGAGGAGTTAGCACGGCGTTTTGCTGTCTCAACTCGAACCGTGCGAACCGACATCACTACGCTGAACGATATTCTGAGCCAATATGGTGCCGAGTTTGTGCATTTGCGGGGCAGCGGCTATCGATTAGACGTGCATGATGCCGACCGTTTTTCACTATTACAGCAGCAAAGCCGAGCGACGCGAAGCGTACCGCGCTCGGCAAAAGATCGTGTCACTCATCTATTGCTACGTTTTTTGGCGCAGGGCGAGCCAATCAAACTTGATGATGTAGCGGATAGCTGGTTCGTCAGCCGAGCATCACTGCAAAGCGATATGACCGATGTGCGTGACATGGTGGGAAAGTACGGATTAACGATAGAAAGTAAGCCGCACTATGGTATGAAGCTGTTTGGCCGTGAGAATGCGGTGCGCGCCTGTTTGGCAAACCTGCTGTTTCAGTATCCTGCGGGCGACCCGCTGTTTGGCGAGCTGCGAGGCAAAGTATTACCTGAAATTGATATTGCTCAGCTGCGCGAACAGCTTCACCTCACCATGCAGCAGTATCACATCCGTTTAACGGATGAGGCTGAGCAGCAGCTCCTAATTTATTGCGGCATTATTTTGCACCGTATCCGCACCGGTTTTCTGTTAGATGAACTGGATGTTAGCGATGTTGAACCGGTGTTTACTCAGGCTGCGCGTGACGTTGCCCGCTATTTGGAAGCGCGATTTGGCTGCGGTATTCCTGAAACCGAAGTGGCCTATCTGAGCGTGCAAATTGCGGCCCGACGCATCACGGATGCCAGCAGCCTGCAAAATATCGACGGCGATGAAAACCATGCGTTGGTGAAGCATATTCTTGGCTTTATCAACGAGCACTATAACTACGATTTACGCGGCGATGAGCAACTGAGCAGCGATTTGCTGTCACATATTGCGACAATGATGACCCGCGCTAAGTATCAGATAAATATCCCTAACCCTCTGCTTGAGCATATCAAACAGCATTATCCATTGGCGTATGATGTGACGCTGGCCGCGGTGTCGAGTTGGGGAAAGAATATGCCCTATACCATTACCGATAATGAAATTGGCTATCTGGTTTTGCACATCGGAGTGGGGTTGGAGCGCCATTATGACATTGGTTACGAGCGTCACCCGCAGGCGCTGTTGGTCTGTGATTCCGGTATGTCTACGCTACGCCTGCTGGAAACTAAGCTGAAACGTGAGTTTCCACAGCTGATCGTCAATCAGGTTGATTCGCTAAGAGAGTATGAAAAGCTCGAGCACATCGAAGAAGACTTTGTTATTTCCATGGCGAAGGTGCCAGAAAAGAATAAGCCGGTTGTCACCGTCGCACCTTTCCCAACCAGTTTTCAGTTAGAGCAGTTAGCTAAGCTGGTATTGGTGGATCGTACTAAGCCTTATATGTTGGAAAAGTTTTTTGATGCGACTCATTTCTGTGTCTTGAATGAGTCTGTTTCGCAGGCGGATTTGTTTGCCCGCATTTGCCATCAAATCCAGCAGGAAGGGTACGTCGACGCAGATTTCCATCCTTCTTTGGTTGAGCGTGAAAGCATCGTGTCTACCATGCTGGGCGAGGGCATTGCGCTCCCCCATTCCTTAGGATTGCTGGCCAAGAAAACGGTGATTTATACCGTGCTTGCTCCGCAAGGCGTGCGTTGGAGCGAGAACGAAACGGCGCATGTGATTTTTCTGCTCGCGATTAGCAAGCAGGATTATGAAGAGGCGATGGCTATTTACGACTTGTTCGTGACCTTTATGCGAGAGCGCGCGGTAGGGCGACTGTTGGCCAGCACCGACTTTGAGCAGTTTAGAGATATTGCGATGGACTGCTTGAGCCGTAGTTAATTTTTACTTGTACCCTGAATGAAAAAGCCAGTCATTGTCATGACTGGCTTTTAGATGATGCATTGAGAGCTTTCGGGTTTAGAACGTCACTCTAATCCCCACATTTGCCTGCCAAGAGTTGATCCCTTCATCATCATTACTGAGCCTTTGTTGATACTGAACGCCGGTATTGATCGCAAACGTTGGTGTGATTTCATTGATAATACCTACATCAATCGTCGCTGAGCTACCGACTTTCCCCATATCAAACGTTGAGGATGCCCCATTGGTATGGGTGCTGCCGATCCAGACGTCAGGCGTTTTGCTGAAGTCTTTGTTAAGGTAACTGTTGGTATAGAAAACAAAATTACCTAACTCAGTATCACGAATCTTGTAATTATAACGAACCCCCAACTGGCCTGTCGGGCGGGTGATAGTGCCGTAGTGAACGCGTATATCATCCACATCAGTAAAATCATCCACTTTCAGCACTTGTATGCCTGCACCGAGAACTGGGGAAATTTCATGATTGCCCAACTCAAACGGATAGCTAACTTCGGCATTGCCACTATAGGAATAGGCTTTGATATTCGCAACGTGACCGCTTCTGCTATCCGTTGTGACATACCCATCGTATTTGGTGGCGTCGGCTCCCACATCAAGCGTTAAACCGCTCTGATGACGAAGTGTCAGCAACGAGGTTAGACCATAGGTGGTGTAATGTGACTGGCTGTTTCCATCCTGTGCATCCGGCGTGATTTTCAGCGTCGAGTTAGCAAAGCCCAGATTCCACGTCAGGTATTGATGTTCATCACCTAGCTGCAGTACACGGCCCCCTAATAACCAACCTTGTTCTTTCTGGGTGTAGTCATAGCCATAATCGAGGAAGCCCATGGATGTGTGGTATTTATCCTCCCCATTGATGTACTGCAACCAAACTGGGTAGCTATCAACTGTTTTCCCACTCGAATCAGGTGATTGCGCAAGGTTACGGAACATCTGATTGACTCGGCTGTTATAGCTTAATAGTGCTGATGGCAGAGACAAATAAGATGGCACCTGCGGAACCACTGCAATTCGCCGCGGTTTTGGTGGTGTTATGCCGCCTTGGTCAGGTGGTGGAGGTGTGCTGCCCCCTTGATCCGGTGGTGTGTTGCCGCCATCGTCAGGTGGCGTTGTGCTGCCGCCATCGTCAGGTGGCGTGGTGCCGCCGCCGTCATCAGGTGGCGTGGTGCTGCCGCCATCGTCAGGTGGCGTTGTGCTGCCGCCATCGTCAGGTGGCGTTGTGCTGCCGCCGTCGTCAGGTGGCGTTGTGCTGCCGCCGTCGTCAGGTGGCGTTGTGCTGCCGCCGTCATCAGGTGGTGTTGTGCTACCGCCGTCGTCAGGAGGCGTTGTGCTGCCGCCGTCATCAGGTGGTGTTGTGCTACCGCCGTCGTCAGGAGGCGTTGTGCTGCCGCCGTCGTCAGGAGGCGTTGTGCTGCCGCCGTCGTCAGGTGGTGTTGTGCTACCGCCGTCGTCAGGTGGTGTTGTGCTGCCGCCATCGTCAGGTGGAAGTGTGCTACCGCCGTCGTCAGGTGGCGTGGTGCTGCCGCCGTCGTCAGGTGGCGTGGTGCTGCCGCCGTCGTCAGGTGGTGTTGTGCTGCCGCCGTCGTCAGGTGGTGTTGTGCTGCCGCCGTCGTCAGGTGGCGTTGTGCTACCGCCGTCGTCAGGTGGCGTTGTGCTACCGCCGTCGTCAGGTGGCGTTGTGCTACCGCCGTCATCAGGTGGTGTTGTGCTACCGCCGTCGTCAGGTGGAGGTGTGCTGCCGCCGTCGTCAGGAGGTAGTGTGCTACCACCTTCATCTGGTGGCGTGGTGCTGCCGCCGTCATCAGGTGGCGTTGTGCTACCACCATCGTCTGGTGTCGGCTCATCACCCTCGGTGAGATAACGAGTCTCTAAACGGTAATCCCAGTATTGGTCGCCGTTACCGCTAATCAGGCGTTCGTCCTCGGAGCTTTTGCCGGGAGCGAAGGCATAGAGCGAATATTGCCATGGCCCATTGGCAACGTAACCGCCCATAAGCTGGAAGCTATCTTTGGTTGAATGGCCTCCAACTTGCACCAGAGAAATACCCTCTGTGGCGCCTGCGATCCCACTATTATTGGTATCGGTCAGGTATCCATCGCCCGAGAGATCGACATTGATAAAGGTAGAACCAGCAGAAGAGTCAACGTCACCATTAATCAAAAAGTGATCGGAATCCGGCTGTGCTTCATCCATATGGCTACGCAAATAAAGCTGTGTTCCTGCGCCCGTGGTGAAGTTTTTCTGCACGGTCATTGTCTGAGAACTGAAGGCGCTTGCGGTGAGTAAGTTTGAGCTCGGTGCAGCGTATGGACGCAGGGTGACGCCATCTTCCAAGGTTAAATTTTGTACGCTTAAATTACCCGCTAGCTCCGTTCCGCTCATCATTTTAAGATCTGAAGCGAGTGAGCCAACAAGATTTAGCGCACCCCCATACACCGTAGTGAGACCGGTGAGTGTGCTATCGCCGATCCAGTGTAATATCCCGCTGCCATATTTATTGACGCTGCCCATACCAGACACGTTTGATGCTAGCCAAGAATCAGTGGTGCCATCGGTGCTGGCAAGGTTAGCTTGGCTGGTATCAACGATAAGTGACGATTCATCGCCAAGGTCCAAACTACCGGTAAAGCGAGATTTTCCGGTCATGGTCAAGGTCGCATGTTCGGCAACCGAAACATCACCGTACAATGATGCATGCTCATAAAGATGTAACTGTGAGCCATTTTCCACTTGAATGTGGTTTACGTGGTAAGCCTCATCAATCCAATCATCCTTAAATATTACCCCCGCCGCGTGCGGCGTTGCCCGGCCACTCATCGCAAATACGCCGCCATGGAGGGTTAACTCATTAATGTCTGCTCCACCGCCAAGGGTCCATTGCTGATCCCCAACTGGAGCGTAATTAATATTGAGCCAATTCGCCGTGTCGACTGAGCCGAAATGGCCGATAAAGGCCTGAGAGTTTTTATTGTTAAGCGTAATGGTTGAAAGGGTATCGGCATTGCCATTTATGATTCTGGCACCTGAATCGTTATGATTGATGGTGCTGAAACTCATATCGTAGCCGTTGAGATCGAGGATCCCGCCACGTGAGCCGAACTGAATGTTTTCGCCGCTGATTTGATCTGTATCGCCAAGCTTAACGGTAGGTCGACCGCTGACGAGCGTCACGGTGGAGAATGCCGAACGCTTGCCGTCTTTATCTGGCTGTTGCGCGAGTACTACGGTGCCATCGCCTACTCGTAGGCCGCCGCCGTTTACGCCGGTAGCGTTAACGTACAGGGTTCCTTCGCCAATTTTATGCAGCGTGTCACCGGCCAGCCCGTTAATTTCCCAATCGACGGTTTTATCTGCATCCACTTCGATACCGCCGCCGACCCAGGTGGCATTCGCGCCTTCGGCAGAAATCACGCGATAGTCATTCGAAAATTGAAGCTTCGCAGCGCCATGGTTGACGGAGCTATCTAATACAATTAAGCCCCCATCGCCGTTAAAACGTAGGTCTTTGGTTGCATCTAATTCGGCATTGGTGGCACTGGAGGGAAGTGCTTTATTAGCAATACCATGCCATCCCCAGCTGTTGTCTCCTTGAGTTATGGCATCTTTAGACCAGTGAATGTCTCCGTTGTTAGCCATATCGATAACATCAGGATCGGTATTACTGGCGATGATTTGGTTAATAAATGCTGTCTGCAGATCTAACACATAAGTTGTTACGTTGTAGGTGCCATAGTCCGATCCGCTCGTCAAAACACCATAGAGCTTCCATTTTTTTTCAAGGCTGTCATAGACGAATAGTGGGCTGCCGCTATCACCGGCTTCGCCTGCAGAACTAAAGGGCTGTGCTCGGGTATCCGGTGGGCCGTAATCGGTCCAGCGCAGGCGCCAATTTTCAAACGTGGGATTAACGATTGTTCCGACGGTCTTCCAGTGATACGCACCGGTTATATATACCGGTTTGTGCGTTATGGATGATACTTGATACTGAGTTCCTGACCCCACGCGGGCGAAATATTTATAGCGTGTTTTATCGTGGCGGGCATCATCAGGAATAACCATATCAGCGGGAGCTATATCGGTGACGACTTTATTTAATCGTGGAATATGAAAATCTTTAGTAGCATGCACATTACGATTAATTATTTTATAACTGACGCTATATTTCGCACCGTTACCAAATTTAACACCGGTATACCCCGTATTATGTGCCACGCTCACAATATAGGAGGGGGCAACGAGCGTAGCGACGGCGCTGTCATCTGATGCGCCGAAATCAGGGATTGGGAAATCAAGTATTCCAGCAGAAGTGCCGTCTGTTTTAAATACCTCAACATTTTCAGCGCCGGGTGTATATTTTCCTAAATTTTCTGCAAAATCTCGATAATCTTGAACTGATACATCTTCACGCATAATACTAGCATTAGCATGCGATATTATAATGGATGTCAGCAAGCTAAAAACTTTAGGTTTCCATTTCATAGGTTTTTCCGTTTTCCAAAAAAAGGAATATTCCTATTTATTATCATTTTTTATTTATCTTGAAATAAATATCATATTAATTAATTCAAAGTTAATCTTTGTTTAATGATTATATTAATCAACGCTTTTTTATAACCGCGGGTAAAAAATTTTGTTAGGGGGAGGGAGATAATGATGCTTTTATAACAAAAAAACCCCGAAAATCGGGGTTCTTAGTAATGAAAATAGGGAATCAACTAGTCTTCATCAAATCCAGCTTCAAACAGCGAAATAACGGCTTCTAGCGCTTTATCTTCATCTGGCCCTTCGGCCTGAACCTCAATATGACCGCCTTGAGCGGAATCTAACATCAGAAGAGCGATAACGCTGCTGGCTTCGGCTTCAACGCCGCTTTCATTACGTAGCAATACTTCAGCATCAAAGCCTTGAACCAGTTCAAACAATTTCATCGCTGGGCGAGCATGCATGCCCAAGCGGTTTTTGATTTCCACGGTTTGCTTTACGGTCATTCAACGGTGCCTATTTACGTTTTTCTAGCGTGCGGTGACGAGATTGCACGTTTTTCCCGCGTGAGCGGAAATAGTCTGCAAGCTGTTCAGCCACATAAACAGAACGATGTTTGCCGCCGGTACAGCCGATGGCTACCGTGAGATAGCTGCGGTTGTTGGTTTCCAGCATCGGCAACCATTGTTCTAAATAGCTGCGGGTCTGATAAATAAAGTTATGCACTTCGGTATGGCGATCCAAAAATGCAGCTACCGGTTTATCAAGACCTGTCATTGGGCGTAGTTTGGGATCCCAGTGTGGGTTCGGCAGGAAGCGAACGTCGAAGACATAATCGGCATCAATCGGGATACCGTGCTTGAAACCAAATGATTCAAACACCATCGTCAGCTCGCGCTCACGTTTGCCAAGCAGGCGTGTACGCAGCATTTCGGCCAATTCATGCACCGACATTTCGGAGGTATCGATAATTAGATCGGCGCGTGAGCGTAGTGGCTCCAGCAAATCACTCTCTTCATCAATGGCGCTTTCCAGCGACAGATTTTTAGCCGAGAGAGGGTGCAGACGACGGGTATCACTGTATCGGCGGATCAGAGTATTACGATCGGCATCTAAAAACAGCAGCTGTGGAGAGAAGCTGTCAGGCAGACTGTCCATCGCTATTTCCAAAACTTCTGGAGATTCTGGCATGTTACGCACGTCAATACTAACGGCGGCGGAGGTTTCGCGATCGGCCAGAGAGCGAGCTAAATTCGGCAAGAGCTCAACGGGAAGATTGTCTACACAATAAAATCCCATGTCTTCAAGCGCACGTAACGCAACGGATTTCCCTGAACCGGAACGGCCGCTGACAATCATCAGCACCATGTCACAACTCCCCTTAATTTCGGACAGCCCTATGACTGTCTGTGGAAATTTGACCTCCAAAGAGGTCTATCACAAATTGTTATAACCAATGTAACGTGACGCAGCACATCCTGCCACTGTTTTGACAGCGTGCTAACGCTTTATTCTGTAATGATTTTGTACAGTTCATCATCGCTTTGGGCGCTGCGTAATTGGCGGCATACGCCTTTATCGGCCAATTTTTGCGCCATGATAGCGAGTGTTTGTAAGTGGGTTTTGCATTGGTCTGCTGGAACCAGCAATGCAAACAGCAGGTCAACGGGCTGATTGTCGATAGCGTCAAAGCTTATCGGCTGTTCTAGATGAATGAAAACCGCAATGGCTCGCAGGGTATCTTCCTCAAGCTTGCCGTGAGGAATCGCAATGCCGTTGCCAATGCCGGTGCTCCCCATACGCTCACGCGTTAAGATCGCATCAAAGACGATCTGTGGTGGCAGGTTCAGCTGTGCAGCTGCCAGTTCGCTGATGATTTCCAGTGCGCGTTTCTTGCTGGAACAGTGAACCGCATTGCGCGTGCACTCCGGACTCAGTACGGAGGTTAATGGCATAGTTAAATCGTTACTCATCTCATCTTCTTCATTTAAATCAGACCAAAGGGCTGATTTTTCATGCTCCCCATGATGGCTTATCGGCCCGTTTCATGGAAGAAACAGGCCGATGAAGTCAGCAGGCGTTTAAACTATTTAAACGCTAGTGTTGTTTCAATTTGTCTTTATGTTTATTGAGCTGGCGCGCCAGCTTATCAACCAGAGTATCA
This sequence comes from Obesumbacterium proteus, assembly GCF_001586165.1. Classification (NCBI taxonomy): domain Bacteria; kingdom Pseudomonadati; phylum Pseudomonadota; class Gammaproteobacteria; order Enterobacterales; family Hafniaceae; genus Obesumbacterium; species Obesumbacterium proteus. Next base: position 1,384,731 of record NZ_CP014608.1, read on the forward strand.
ATCGCAGCATACATGTCTAGCTGCTCCGAGGTAGCATGCAGCTCACCGCCGTTAATATGTACCGTTGCTTCCGCAATGTGCTGGATTTTCTCCACGCTCAGTACCACATAAACCTGATTTATTCGGTCAAAATATTGCTCTAGCTTGCCAAATTTTGTGGTAACAAATTCGCGCAAAGCCTCGGTAATTTCGACATGGTGTCCGGTAATGTTGAGCTGCATAGTGTCTTCCTTCTCTGTTATGGTCAAACCAATTGTTTGCGTTGGTTTGACGGTGGGATGGACAAAGACTCTCGGTATTTAGCAACGGTACGTCTGGCAACCATAATACCTTGATCGGCAAGCAAGGTCGCTAGCTTGCTGTCACTCAACGGTTTGGCAGGGTTCTCCGCCGCAACGAGTTTCTTCACGAGTGCACGAATCGCCGTTGAGGAGGCTTCGCCGCCATCTTCGGTACTGACGTGACTCGAGAAGAAATATTTCAGTTCAAATATGCCTCGCGGGCTGTGCAGAAACTTCTGCGTTGTTACGCGCGAGATGGTGGATTCATGCATTTCGACCTGCTGGGCAATATCGGCCAGCACCATCGGCTTCATGAACTCAGCACCATTATCAAAAAATGCCTGCTGCTGTTCTACGATACAGCGTGACACTTTCAGCAAGGTTTCATTACGGCTTTCCAGACTTTTAATCAGCCACTTCGCTTCCTGCAGATTACTGCGGATGAACTGGGTATCGCTATCGCTTCGGGTTTGTGCGCTGAGCGAAACGTAATGCTGATTAATTTTAAGACGTGGAACGCTATCCTGATTTAATTCAACGGCCCAACGCCCTTGATGTTTGTGTACCAGAACATCAGGGATCACGTAGTCAGACTCACCGGTGTTAATAGAAAGTCCTGGGCGTGGATCGAGCGTTTGGATCAGCTGCATCGCCGCTTTAAGGACATCTTCTTTTAGCTTAGTCGAACGCATCAGATTACGGAAATCGTGATTCGCTAAGAGATCTAAATGCTTATCAACAATGAGGCGGGCTTCGATAAGGAACGGCGTTCCATCGGTAAACTGTGAGAGCTGAACGAGCAGGCAATCACGCAGATCGCGGGCGGCGACGCCGACGGGGTCGAAACGCTGTACGCGTTTAAGTACCGCCTCGACTTCATCCATCATGACGTGTTCATCGCCCATGCTCTCTAAAATATCGTCGAGAGAAGAGGTGAGGTAGCTGGTATCATCCACGGCATCGACGATGGCGGTGGCAATAGCTAAATCGGTATCGCTAAACGGGGTGAGTTCAACTTGCCACATCAGATAGTCTTGCAGGGTCTGGGTCGTCTCACCCTGATAGATCGGCAGCTCGTCGTCGCTGTAGTCCGTTCCTGTACCTGATGGGGTGCCAGCCGTATAGATTTCATCCCATGTGGCATCGAGAGGAAGTTCTTCCGGCATATCCGGCTGCTCTAGCTGTTCGCGTGTGTCCAGCTCTTCGTTGACTTCTTCCGTTGAAGTTTCGATTTCATCGTGAGTGTCATCTTGTTCAAGCAGCGGGTTGCTTTCTAATGCTTGTTGAATCTCTTGCTGAAGCTCTAGCGTTGATAATTGCAACAGGCGAATCGCCTGCTGCAGCTGTGGAGTCATCGCTAACTGCTGACTTAGCCTGAGTTGCAAACCTTGCTTCATAATCGCGAGCTCATTTCCATTGGTGTAAGCAGAGTGCCTGCTAAACTAAAAAGAGTCCGGCCGCATGAAGACCACCGTGCGGTATACCCTGCTCGATGGCACAGGGTAAATATGACGCAAGATAGCCGCCGTTACAGACGGAATTCTTCACCCAGATAGACGCGTTTAACCTGCTCATCGGCCAAGATTTCAGCTGGCGTACCATGAGCAATGAGGTTGCCCTGGTTCACGATATAAGCACGTTCACAAACGTCTAGCGTTTCACGCACGTTATGGTCGGTAATCAATACGCCCAAACCGCGGTCGCGCAGGTGTTCGATAATTTTTTTAATATCAATAACAGAGATTGGGTCAACGCCCGCAAACGGTTCATCTAACAGGATAAACTTAGGATTTGCGGCTAATGCACGTGCAATTTCAACGCGACGGCGTTCACCACCAGACAGCGATTGCCCGAGGTTGTCACGCAGATGAGCGATGTGGAACTCTTCCATTAGCTCATCTGCACGATCGGCGCGCTGCTCTTTGGTGAGATCTTCGCGAATCTCTAACACGGCCATAAGGTTGTTATACACACTCAGGCGGCGAAAGATAGAGGCTTCTTGCGGCAGATAGCCGATCCCACGACGAGCACGCGCATGCAGCGGTAGTAGGCTGATGTCTTCATCGTCAATCTCAATGCGGCCCGCATCACGAGGCACGATACCAACAACCATATAAAAGGTGGTGGTTTTACCCGCGCCGTTAGGCCCTAGCAGCCCTACGATTTCGCCTGAGTTAACGGTGAGGCTAACGTTTTCAACGACGCGGCGGCCTTTGTAGGCCTTGGCCAGATTTTCAGCAATTAAAGTTGTCATAACGAATTAGTTACTCTTGGTCTGTGAGGACTGACTAAACGGAGATTTACCCTGCGGCGCTGCAGGTTTGCTCTGCGGTTGCGATTTAGCTGGCGCTGCCGCCGGAGCCGCTTTGCCGCTCTTATCCTGTAGCTGAGATGGGATCAGTACCGTGGTTACGCGCTTGCCTTTGTCGCTAAAGGCTTCCATCTGCTGCTGTTTAACTAGATAGGTGATTTTGTCGCCTTTGATGCTGCTATCAACCTGTTTCAGGAAAGCGTCGCCGGTCAGGATGACAAAGTCTTTATCCAATTCATAACGCAGTTTCTGCCCATGGCCGCTAACGGGTTTGCCGTTGTCTTGCATCTGGTAGAAAGTGACGGGGTTACCGTAGCCTTCAACGACTTCTTTGCCTTGGGCACCGTTAGGACGGATCACCACAACTTTATCTGCGTTGATTTTGATGGTGCCTTGGGTCACGACCACATCACCGGTAAAGGTGACGGTGTTGCCTTGCATGTCTAAAGACTGCTGAGCCGAATCAATGTGGATCGGCTGCTCTGTATCTCCGGTCAGTGCCAGCGCAGGAGCGCTGGCTGCGATCAATGAACCGGCAATGATAAGGCTAAGGATTTTGTTGTTTGTTTTGAATTTCATAATAGGTTTTTACCTTGTCAATCAGCCTTGCGGATTTTTCCCGCATGTTCCCGCGCATCTTCAGACCATGGGAGGTGAAGTTTGACCCATAAAGAGTGACTTCATCATCAGAGCTGACGTCCTGAGTCACTAGATTTACCTGCGCATTATCGGTGGTAATCCTTTCCAATTGCGAGGTCGTCGTCAAACTGTTTACTTCAACGTTGCCGTATAAATAAAGCATACGGTCATCGGTAAGTTTTGCTTTATCAGCGCGAATAGACCAGGTCGGTTGAACATCCTGATCGTAAGTCGTTAGCACCGGATGGGTAAACCAACTGGTTTTATCCCCGGCGAAATGCTGAACATCTTCTGCTACCAGCTTATAGCTTAGTTTACCTGTCGGGTCATAAACCACGGTCAGAGTATGCTGGCTGCGGTAGGTCGGCTCCTGATTATTGGTGGGAGCTAACACGGAATCGGAATCATTTTCGGTCAGATTCCATCCAATTAGCGCTAATGCAATAACCGTTAATAGCAGGATGACCCAGCGTTTGGTTTTACTCATATTGATAGCCCTTTGGCCTCATCCAGTTTGCCCTGTGACTGTAGGATAAGGTCGCATAACTCACGAACTGCACCGCGCCCGCCTGCAATACGGGTAACATATTGAGCGCGCTGCAATAAAATAGGGTGCGCGTCTGCTACGGCAACAGAAAGTCCTACTTTGGCCATGACTGGCCAGTCAATCAAATCATCGCCAATATATGCAACCTGATGAGGCTGCAAATTCAGATCGGAGAGAATTTTCTCAAAGGCAATCAGTTTATCAGATTGCCCTTGATATAGGTGTTCAATTCCCAGCGTAGCCGCGCGGTCGGCGACTAGCTTGGATTGGCGACCGGTAATGATCGCCACATGAATGTTTTCGGTAATGAGACAGCGGATACCATAGCCATCGCGCACGTTAAACGCTTTGAGCTCTTCGCCATTGTTACCCATGTAAATCAGGCCATCAGATAACACACCGTCTACGTCGCAGATGACGAGACGAATATCTGCTGCGCTGTCCATGATTTTACGGGCAACTGGGCCGTAACAGGTAGCGATATTCATACCTTGTTCATTCATTAATTTTTCACCTAAACGTTAAATCTTAAACCACGCCAGCGCGCAGCATATCATGCATATGAACGACGCCGATCAGTTGATCGCCGTCGGCAACCAACAACGACGTGATATGACGTGCCTGCATCAGGTTTAATGCATCAACCGCTAGAGCGTTTGGACGAATACGAATTCCGCCGGATGTCATCACGTCGGCAATTTTCGCATTGTTTAAATCAACACCCAAATCAAAAATCCGGCGTAGGTCACCATCGGTGAAAATCCCTTCGATTTTCATCAAATCATCACAGATGACGGTTAACCCAAGATTTTTACGCGTAATTTCCAACAGGGCATCGCGCAGAGAAGCATCGCGGCTGACGTGTGGTAATTCGCTACCGGTGTGCATGATGTCGCTCACGCGCAGTAATAATTTACGGCCCAATGCGCCGCCAGGATGCGACAGTGCAAAATCTTCGGCGGTGAAACCACGTGCTTGCAGCAGTGCAACGGCCAGCGCATCGCCCATGACCAGCGTTGCGGTCGTACTGGTGGTTGGCGCTAACCCTAATGGGCAGGCTTCCTGCGGGACTTTAACACACAGATGGATATCTGAAGCTTTACCCATTGAACTTTCAGGGTTATTCGTCATGCAGATAAGCTTAACTTTTTGGCGTTTTAGAACCGGAATCAGCGCTTGTATCTCGTGAGATTCGCCAGAGTTAGAAATCGCCAGCACGATATCATGGGAGGTGACCATGCCGAGATCGCCGTGGCTAGCTTCACCTGGGTGCACAAAGAACGCCGGGGTTCCTGTGCTGGCGAGCGTGGCGGCAATTTTTCGGCCAATATGACCGGATTTGCCCATGCCCATGACGACAACTTTCCCCATACAGGCCAGAATCGCCTCGCAGGCGTGGGTGAAGTCCTGATTAATATATTGATCTAGCTGTGCCAGTCCTTCGCGTTCAGTCTGAAGAACCTGCTTTCCCACATGCTGGAAATCAAATCCCGGCTGTAAATCCAAATGTGACATGTTTTTTTCTCACTCGATTCAGCGGTTTAATCGGCGGTACGTTTAATGAATCGGTACTCACCGTCTCGTACTTATTTAATACATATCGATTGGCTGATGTATGAACAGCAGCACGACGTAGGCAACGAATCCGCACAGCAGCAGCGCCCCGGCTTTTCGTCCAATTTTGTGCTTTCGCCTAATACACAGGGCCGTCAGCATCACACTCACACCAAGCATGACCCAGTAGTCGCGGCTAAAGGCGCTAGGATCGAATTGGGTATCCCCTTGTGATATGAGGGCTGGAAGACCAAGTACAATCAAAATATTGAAAATATTGGAGCCAATAATATTACCCAACACGATATCGTGCTCGCCTTTTATCGCTCCTGCGATGGACGTCGCGAGTTCTGGTAGGCTTGTACCAATGGCGATAATGGTTAGGCCAATCACCAATTCACTCACGCCGAAATAACGGGCGATTACCGTTGAATTATCAACGATTATCTTGGCTGACAGCGGTAAAATAATCAGTCCCAAGGCAATCCATAATAAAGCCACCGTATTGCTGGTATCCTTGGGAAGTTCTGCCATCTGCTCATCGGTGAGCGGATCGTTGCCGTCGCGCATCGCCAGTCGCGCCATCTTTAACATCAGCCACATAAAAGCCGCAAAGGCGAGAATCAAAAGTGCGCCGTCCACCCGCGTGAGCTGATTGTCATAAAGGACAAAACCACACAAGATAGTGACGCCTAACATTAACGGCAGTTCGCGCCTGAGAATATCAGACCGAACTGAAAGTGGGCGTAATATCGCGGCGCTGCCTAAAATAAGTAAAATATTCGCGATGTTTGAACCAATGACAGTACCGACTGCGGTGTTTATTTGATTATTCATTACCGCGGTAAGGGAAACCGTCAGCTCGGGCAGGGATGTGCCTATCCCCACGATGGTCATCCCAATAATCATCGGTGGGACGCCGAATGAGCGAGCTATAGCTGCGGCACCGTAAACTAAGCGGTCTGCGCCATAAACTAATAGTATTAAACCAACGATCAACAATAGGGTGGCGAGCAGCATGCAGAGTCCTTTGTTGGGTATAATCCAGCGTTTTGCAGGTTCTGTACCCGTCATTTTGACGTTGCTTCTATGTTGGCTGCATTCGTTAATCCGAATCACTTACGCGAGTAAGTCCATTGGGATTCTCTCTCTTGCTGCCTTGATGCAACCTCAATTTTTTTGGGTATAGTAAAAAACGTTAAGCGAAAAACTTATTTCCGAAGGTTTGGCTTATCAAATGAGGGAGAAACTCTTAAAAATAAGCCCCCCATGTAGCGCTAAGCCATAATTTTCGTGAATCTTAACAATTCTGACTGTCGGAGAGGGAAAAGTAAAACCCATGGCACCTTTAGCCAGAAAAACATGAGAATTATTTGTCAGAATGAGCCAGATAACTCTGGTTTAAGCGTCGTAACCGCAAAATTGTTATAAATATAGCCAAAGTATTGGCGCGGTATTGGGTCAGAACGTGAGAGAATCCCGATCTTTGGAATACCGTTTGGAACGCGTGTGCTGTGAAACCTAATGCAGCTTCATGGATGAAGGCGAAAATCGCCATAAATTAGTGCCATAAAGATGACTAAGAGAATCTTGCTCATGAATCAACAGGCAACAAATTTGGTGGAAATCAACGGCATGAGTTTTAGCCGTGGTAACCGGCAAATTTTTACCGATATAACGATGACCGTCCCGAAAGGAAAAATTACCGCCATCATGGGGCCTTCGGGGATTGGTAAAACTACGCTACTGCGTTTGATTGGCGGGCAGATCCGCCCAGATAAAGGTGAAATTTGGTTCGACGGGCAGAATATCCCATCGCTTTCGCGTCATAAGCTGTTTGAAGCTCGCAAAAAAATGAGCATGCTATTTCAATCTGGCGCGCTGTTTACCGATCTGACCGTATTCGATAACGTGGCGTTTCCGCTGCGTGAACATACCCAACTGCCAGAATCGTTAATCCGCACGACGGTATTGATGAAGTTAGAGGCGGTAGGGCTGCGCGGTGCCGGCGGTTTAATGCCGTCAGAGCTGTCGGGTGGGATGGCGCGCCGCGCCGCGCTGGCTCGTGCCATTGCGCTTGATCCTGAAATGATTTTGTTCGATGAACCTTTTGTTGGACAAGATCCAATAACAATGGGTGTGTTGGTCAAATTGATTGATGAGCTAAATCACTCGCTGGGGATTACCTGCGTGGTGGTGTCGCACGACGTGCCTGAAGTATTGAGTATTGCGGATTACGCCTATATTGTGGCGGATCAGCGCGTTGTGGCTCAAGGCGGCTCAGCGGAGCTCAGCGGTAATAGCGATCCGCGAGTACGACAATTCCTTGACGGCATCGCGGATGGTCCCGTGCCATTCCGCTATCCGGCTGGCGATTATCGCTCCGCGCTGCTTGGATTAGCCCCATTAGGATCAGGGAGTAAGTGATCTCATGCTGTTAAATGCGTTGGCGTCGTTTGGACGCCGAGGAATCAACGTCTGTGCTTCATTTGGGCGCGCAGGCTTGATGATGTTTAATGCCTTGATAGGTAAACCAGAATTTGCCAAGCAATGGCCGCTGCTGCGTAAACAGCTTTACAGCGTTGGCGTGCAGTCTCTGCTTATCATCGTGGTTTCTGGTTTGTTTATCGGCATGGTGCTCGGTTTACAGGGCTATCTCATTTTAACCACCTACAGCGCTGAGGCGAGTCTTGGCATGATGGTGGCGTTGTCGCTGCTGCGTGAACTGGGCCCGGTTGTCACCGCGTTGCTGTTTGCTGGCCGTGCCGGTTCCGCGGTGACGGCGGAAATTGGTTTGATGAAAGCCACAGAGCAGATCTCCAGCATGGAGATGATGGCCGTCGATCCGCTACGTCGTATCGTTGCACCACGCTTTTGGGCTGGCCTTATCAGTATGCCTTTGTTGACGGCGATTTTTGTGGCCGTTGGTATCTGGGGCGGATCGGTGGTGGGCGTCGATTGGAAAAGCATTGATAGCGGTTTCTTCTGGTCCGCGATGCAAGGCTCGGTCGATTTCCATACGGATTTAGTCAACTGCATGATTAAGAGCGTGGTGTTTGCCATTACTATTATGTGGATTGCCTTGTTCAACGGATATGATGCGATACCCACTTCTGAAGGGATTAGTCGCGCAACCACGCGCACCGTCGTGCATTCGTCACTGGCGGTCTTGGGATTAGATTTTGTGCTGACAGCACTGATGTTTGGGAACTGATGCAATGCAAACGAAAAAAAGTGAAATTTGGGTTGGCGTATTCATGCTTATCGCGCTGTGTGCGGTAGTATTCCTGTGCTTGCAGGTTGCAAACGTTAAATCGCTGGGCAATGAACCAACCTATCGTATCTATGCGACATTCGATAACATCGGTGGTTTGAAAGCACGCTCGCCAATCAAAATCGGCGGCGTCGTGATTGGGCGCGTTGCGGATATTACCTTAGATCCTAAAACGTACCTGCCTCGCGTCGCGATGGATATCGACGAGCAATATAACCAGATCCCAGATACCAGCTCATTGGCTATTCGCACGTCAGGGCTGCTGGGTGAGCAATTCCTCGCATTAAACGTGGGCTTTGAAGATCCTGATATGGGAACGTCTATCCTTAAAGATGGCGGCACTATTCAAGACACCAAGTCGGCGATGGTATTGGAAGATTTGATTGGCCAGTTCTTATATAAGAGCGGCAACGATGACGCCAACAAGAAAGACAGCACTTCGGGCGACGCATCTGCGCCAGCTGAAGCTCCGGCAGCACATTAATTTAAGGGGATTTATTCATGTTTAAACGTATGTTAATGGTGGCACTGCTGGCGGTAGCCCCACTGGTTCCAACACTGGCAAATGCTGCCGTCGATCAGACAAACCCTTACAAGCTGATGGATGCCGCAGCCAAGCAAACTTTTGATCGTCTTAAAAACGAACAGCCTAAAATCAAGCAGGATCCTAACTATCTGCGCACCATCGTGCATGAAGAGTTGATGCCGTATGTGCAGGTCAAATACGCAGGCGCGCTGGTACTGGGTCAGTATTATCGTGGTGCGACGCCTGAACAGCGCGAAGCGTACTTCAAGGCATTCCAGTCATACTTAGAACAGGCTTATGGTCAGGCTCTGGCGATGTATCATGGCCAGACCTACAACATTGCACCAGAGCGCGCTTTGGGCGATGCGACCATTGTACCTATTCGCGTCACCATCATTGACCCACAGGGGCGCCCTCCGGTTCGCCTGGATTTCCAATGGCGTAAAAACAGCCAAACGGGCAACTGGCAGGCATTTGATATGATCGCAGAAGGCGTCAGCATGATCACCACCAAACAAAATGAGTGGGCATCTATTCTGCGTCAGAACGGCGTTGATGGCTTAACCAAACAGCTGATCTCGTCTGCGCAACAGCCGATTACGTTGGACCAAAAATAATGACGCCGAATGTCCTGCAATGGCGTAGCGAAGAAGAGACGCTCAAGCTGATTGGTATTCTCGATCGAGATTCACTCATGAGCTTTTGGGACGATCGCCACACGTTGCTAGAAGGTAAGAAACGTCTGGATTTAAGCGAGTTGGCGCGCGTGGACTCTGCGGGCCTCGCCATGCTGGTTCACGTGCAAAACACGCCTGCCGCTGGCAGCTCTCCGATATTGATTACCGGTGTGAGTGAGCGTTTACGCACGCTGATTGCGCTCTATAACCTCAATGACATCCTGATCGCTGAAGGGGCTGAATTAGCCTCCTAACCCAGTGCAATAATTAGGATTATTTCTAAAGCCCTCGATAACGATGCTATCGGGGGCTTTTCTTTGTTTAAGATAGAGCATATTTACTCTAATATGGGCGGCTTAGTCCTTTTGGCTGCAAAGAGCATTTATGCCAATAATGCCAAAACGATGTTCATATTTTTTTCTTTATTCAATGATTGAGCGCCCATGGACAACAACGAAATTAAAGATGTGTTGATGAACGCATTATCCCTGCAGGAAGCCCATGTAACCGGTGACGGCAGCCACTTTCAGGTGATTGTTGTCGGCGAACAGTTTGCTGGTATGAGCCGTGTTAAAAAACAACAGACGGTGTATGCACCGCTGATGGAATACATCGCAGATAACAGAATTCACGCACTGTCGATCAAGGCTTTCACTCCTGAAGAATGGCAGCGCGATCGCAAGCTTAATGCGTTGTGATCCCAATACTCGCTATTACCGTTCGCGGTGATGGTTGTTTCAAATATTTAACTGAGATCGGTAATAATGGATAAATTTCGTGTGCAGGGGCCCACTCGCCTAAGCGGCGAGGTCACCATTTCTGGTGCAAAAAATGCAGCCCTGCCAATTCTTTTCGCCGCGCTGCTGGCGGAAGAGCCTGTAGAAATTCAAAACGTGCCGAAGTTGAAAGACATCGACACCACGATGAAACTGTTAAGCCAGTTAGGCGTGCGCGTTGAGCGTAATGGTTCTGTTCACGTTGATGCAAGCAACGTGAATGAGCTGTGTGCTCCTTACGATCTGGTGAAAACCATGCGTGCTTCTATTTGGGCGCTGGGCCCGCTGGTTGCTCGCTTTGGCTATGGTCAGGTTTCCTTGCCGGGTGGCTGCGCGATTGGCGCTCGTCCTGTCGATTTGCACATCACCGGTTTAGAACAGCTGGGTGCAGAGATCAAACTGGAAGAAGGCTACGTGAAAGCGTCCGTTGATGGTCGCTTGAAAGGCGCGCATATCGTTATGGACAAGGTGAGCGTTGGCGCTACCGTGACCATCATGAGTGCTGCTACGCTAGCAGAAGGCACAACGGTTATTGAAAACGCCGCGCGTGAGCCGGAAATCGTGGATACCGCGAACTTCCTGAACACCTTAGGGGCAAAAATTTCAGGCGCGGGTTCAGACCGCATCACCATTGAAGGTGTTGCGCGCTTGGGCGGCGGTGTTTATCGTGTGCTGCCAGACCGTATCGAAACCGGTACTTTCCTGATCGCCGCTGCGGTTACACGCGGCAAGATTATCTGCCGTAATACTCGTCCTGATACGCTGGATGCTGTTTTGGCAAAACTGCGTGAAGCGGGTGCGGATATTGAAACCGGTGAAGACTGGATCTCCTTGGATATGCACGGTGAACGTCCAAAAGCCGTCACCGTTCGTACTGCTCCGCATCCTGGCTTCCCAACCGATATGCAGGCTCAGTTCAGCTTGCTGAATCTGGTGGCTGAAGGTACCGGTGTTATCACCGAAACCATTTTCGAAAACCGTTTCATGCATATCCCAGAGCTTATCCGTATGGGCGCTCATGCTGAAATCGAAGGTAATACTGCGATTTGCTACGGCGTTGAAAAACTGTCTGGTGCGCAGGTAATGGCGACCGACCTGCGTGCGTCTGCTAGTTTAGTTATTGCTGGCTGTGTTGCGGAAGGTACAACTATCGTCGATCGTATTTACCACATCGACCGTGGCTATGACCGCATCGAGAACAAGTTAAGCGCCTTGGGCGCAAATATTGAGCGCGTAAAAGGCGAGTAATTTAGCCCACGCTTGAAAACAAAAACGCCATCTTTCGATGGCGTTTTTTTATGGCATTTTTTCGTTGCTATGAACGTTATTAATCGACGTTTGGAAACTCTTCGATGGTCACGCTTAGCGTCATGCGTTCACCGTTACGCATGATAATCACCGGCACTACCGTTCCTGGGCGAATTTCAGCCACCTGATCCATGGTTTCGGCTGCGCTGACCGCGGGTTTTCCATCCACGTTGAGAACGATGTCGCCCGGCTGAATTCCAGCATTAGCCGCGGGGCCGTTAGCGGCCACGTCACGCACGATAATACCTTGAATACGCTCCATCGCATTCGCCTGAGGCTGATTGCGCGCCGGTGCAATCTCTCTGCCGCTCACGCCGATAAAGCCACGAATAACGCGTCCATCGCGGATCAGCTTCGCCATAATCTTAGTGGAAAGGGCGGTTGGAATAGCAAAACCAATGCCTTCAGGCGTTTCACCATCGTTGCTCTTATCAAGCGATAGAGTATTGATTCCCACCAATTCACCCAGCGTGTTGACTAATGCGCCGCCTGAGTTGCCGTGGTTAATTGAGGCGTCGGTTTGCAAGAAGTTCTGATGCCCATAGGTACTTAACCCCACGCGGCCTGTGGCGCTGATAATCCCTTGGGTTGTGGTTTGCCCAATGTTATAGGGGTTGCCGATAGCCAGTACCACATCGCCAATGTGAGGAACGCGTTTTGGGTTGATGGTGATAACGGGCAGATTGGTCGCCTGAATTTTCAGCACGGCTAAATCGGTGAGCGTATCTGAACCGGCGAGCATAGCTTCAAAAACGCGGCCATCTTGGAGAGCAACCACGATTTGGTCTGCGCCGCTGACAACATGTTTATTGGTGAGTATGTAGCCTCGGCTATCCATAATAACGCCAGAGCCTAGGGTTTTGATTGCTAAGCCATTGTTGCCCTGACCACTATTATTCATGCTGCCGTTATAAACGTTAACGACGGCGGGTGCAGCTCGTTTCACCGCAGAATTGTAGCTAATAGGTGCTTCTTCGAAAGAGGCCGCTTTAAACAGCGAGAAAAGCCCTACCGGACGCAGTGATGGCACCGCAATCAGCAAAATGATGGCTACCACAAGCCCCAGAAAAACTGAGCGTAATATCTTAGTAAACATGAAGTTTCTGAAAGGGTAAGAAAAGATAGGCGAAGAATAACAGAGAAAATCGGGCACGGCACACGCCTATGCCCGATTTTTGCGCAGTTTTTGTTTAAATCACTCTTTTAGTGAAGCCGCATTTAGCGAATCAGCAAATACAGGCCTTCACCGTTGCGTAATAAGTGCAGCGCAATGACCGGTGGGTTTGCCGCCAGTGCCTTACGCAAAGAGGCGATATCACGAATACGTTCGCTGTTGATACCGATGATCAGGTCGCCTTTATGCATGCCCATTTGTGCAGCAACAGAGCCTTTGGCAACGTCATCAATTTTAATTCCCGGCGTACCTTTCACATCACCATCGCTCAGCGTTGCACCTTGCAGTGAAGGGCTGATGTTTTCTGCCTGAGTGGTGGTAACACCGCTATTTTCCAGCGTAACGGGAACGGTTAATGGTTTGCCGTTACGCAGTAAACCGAGTTTTAGCACGGTGCCCGGTGCGGCAGAGCCAATTTTGGCACGCAGTTCGGCGAAGCTGCTAAGCGGGTTGCCATCCAGTGCGGTAATCACGTCGCCTGCTTTAATCCCCGCTTTGGCAGCGGCAGAGTTTGGTAAGACTTCGTTCACGAAAGCACCGCGCTGTGCATCAAGCTTGAAGGCCTGCGCGAGGTCAGCCGTCATTTCTCGACCGCGAATACCGAGAACGCCGCGTTTAACTTCGCCGTATTTGATCAGCTGAGCGCTGAGGCTTTGCGCCATGTTACTTGGGATTGCAAAACCAATGCCGATATTCCCGCCGCCGGGCGCTAAGATCGCGGTGTTAATGCCGATCAGCTCGCCGTTGAGGTTAATCAAGGCACCGCCGGAGTTACCACGGTTGATGGCAGCATCCGTTTGAATAAAGTTTTCCAGACCTTCGAGATTTAACCCGCTGCGGCCCAAGGCAGAAATAATGCCTGAGGTGGCTGTTTGCCCAATACCAAACGGGTTGCCTACGGCAACGGCAAAATCACCCACGCGCAGTTTGTCTGAGTCTGCGACTTTTATCGCCGTCAGGTTTTTCGCATCGGTGAGCTGAATTAACGCAATATCCGATTGTTCGTCACGCCCAATCAGCTTGGCGGCATATTCGCGCCCATCATTGAGCTGCACTTTGATGGTGGTCGCATTGCTGATGACGTGGTTATTGGTCAGCACATAGCCTTTGGCAGCATCAATAATGACACCTGAACCTAAGCCTTCAAACTGACGTTCACCGCCTTTGGCCGCCGGCGTTGGTTTGGCATTTTGCATCCCTTCAACGTGGACGCTAACCACGGCTGGCAGCACTTTCTCCAACATTGGCGCTAAGCTTGGCACATTTTGCCCAGCAACAATGGGTGGTAACGCGGCATTGGCAAACGGTGCGGATAACATTGTTAAGCCCATGCTTAAAGCAAGCGCACTGAGCAATAAAGATTTTTTCTTCATCATGGAATGTTTTCTCATGGCCTTCAAAAGGGTCAATGTGTCTTGGGCGAATTAATCCGATGTGCTACTCAGAACGAACAGCGCGCATTAAGTTCCATATTATTCAGAATAACAAAGTGGGGATTAAGAAGAGTAATTAAAATAGGTGGCTGTTAGAAAAAACAGCCACCGAAGTACCTTATACCCGTGAATTATCTTGGGTATATTTCTTATTTATCGCGACGTTCGGCGCGCAGTAATCCAGATGCACCATCGGAGTAATCACGTGGTGGGAACTCAACGGGTGCCTGATCGTTGTCCGCTTCGGTCAAACGGTAACGGAAAGGATTATCCTGCGGCGGCATATCTGGCAGCAGGTTGTTTGAGCTTTTCGCCATGTGTTGATAAAGCTGGCGATAGTCGCTCGCCATGTTATCGAGCAACTCGGCGCTGTGAGCAAAGTGGCTCACCAGTTCTTGGCGATATTGCTCCAACTCGTTTTTACTTTTTTCGAGCTCGTTTTGCAGCACCTGCTGCTGGCGAAGTTTTCGGTTGCCGAAACGCATCGCTACCGCACCAATCACGATACCGACGACTAAACCAATAAGCGCATACTCCCAGGTCATGATGACTCCTATCTGTATATAGAATGTGCTTGCGTTAGCTATTTTACTTAGTAGGGATTCAACGACATATCCTACACATAAGCACACTATAACCGTTAACCTTGCCTGAGTGGAATCCTGAAGGTGCATTGCTGAGAGGTTTGCGAGCAAAAACAATTGCCGATACAAGACAAAAGTCAGTTAACAGGCGACAATCAGTCGCTAAGCTGCACGAAAAGCAGCGTTTATGATTTTTAAAATTGTTTATAACTAATGATAAAAATTGAGTAGGGATCCTGTACCTAATGCCATCAAATCGCACAACGTCCGTATTGACGCCAACTATGCTCTATCAGCAGGCGCTCGATGCCGGAGACTACCAACCTGACGCCGTTCAGCGGCAAACCGTCGAGGCTCTAACCGCCATTCAGCAAGCGCTTATCGAGAGAGAACGGGCTATGCCCGTCGCCGAAAGTCGAGGGTTGCGGGGGCGCTTGCAGAGCCTGTGGGGAAAATCTGCCGCAAAGTCGCAGGAACCGGTGCAAGGTCTGTATATGTGGGGCGGCGTAGGGCGCGGCAAAACATGGCTAATGGATCTGTTTTTCCACAGCATTCCCAGCGAGCGGAAGCTGCGTTTGCATTTCCACCGCTTTATGCTGCGGGTACAAGAAGAGCTGGTTGCGCTGCAGGGGCAAGAAAACCCATTAGAAATCATTGCCGATGGTTTTAAAAATGAAGCGGATGTACTGTGTTTTGATGAGTTTTTTGTGTCGGATATCACGGATGCCATGCTGTTAGGCACGCTGTTGCAGGCTCTCTTCGCCCGAGGCATTACGCTGGTTTCTACCTCAAATATTCCTCCTGATAATCTTTATCATAATGGCTTGCAGCGCGCTCGCTTTCTCCCCGCTATTGACCTGATTAAGCGCTATTGCACCGTAATGAACGTGGATGCGGGGATCGATTATCGTCTGCGCACGTTGACGCAGGCTGGTCTGTATTTCACGCCGATTACTGCCGAGACGCGGCAGAGCATGGATGAAATGTTTGCCAAGTTAGCGGGCAGCGTGGGGGAGATTAACCCGGTGTTAGACATTAACCATCGACCACTGCCTGCGCTGTGTAGCTCGGGAGGCGTATTAGCCGTCGAGTTCTCGGTTCTGTGCGAGGAGGCGCGTAGCCAGCTTGATTACATTGCGCTTTCGCGCCGCTACCACACGGTCTTTCTGCATCACGTCAAGAAGATGGATACGCTGAATGAAAATACTGCGCGCCGCTTCCTTGCCTTAGTGGATGAGTTTTATGAGCGCCATGTAAAACTGATCATCAGCGCAGAGCTGTCGATGTTCGAAATTTATCAGGGTGACCATTTGAAGTTTGAATATCAGCGCTGCTTGTCTCGTTTGCAGGAGATGCAAAGCGAAGATTATTTGCGTCTGGAGCACTTGCCGTAACGTTTTGTTTAAAAAACACTCGCATCCGGTGCTACTGTCTACCGGATGCAATCATAAAATCAATTTTAGCCCGAAAAATTATTCGATCTTTAGATTCTACTTCTCTATAATCTTGCGACCCCACGTTACAACGAAGTTTTTTTTCCCAAAAACTTTATGTGCCGGCATTGGCTATTCGAAGGGGTAGGTTTGCTGGACGATGGTCGTGTGAGCCTCTAATACATTTACTTTTTTAAACAGGTAAGCGTTTGGGTGTTCACCAACGTGTAACTTAAATTGGGTAAGCTTTTAATGAAAACTTTTACAGCTAAGCCAGAAACCGTAAAACGTGACTGGTACGTAGTTGATGCAGACGGCAAGACTCTGGGCCGTTTGGCTACTGAACTGGCTCGTCGCCTGCGTGGCAAGCATAAAGCGGAATACACTCCGCACGTTGATACTGGTGATTACATCATCGTTCTGAACGCAGAAAAAGTTGCTGTAACCGGCAACAAGCGTTCTGACAAGATCTATTACCATCACACCGGCCACATCGGTGGTATCAAACAAGCGACCTTTGAAGAGATGATTGCTCGCCACCCTGAGCGTGTCATTGAGATCGCGGTTAAAGGCATGCTGCCGAAGGGCCCGCTGGGTCGTGCTATGTACCGTAAACTGAAAGTTTACGCTGGTAACGAGCACAATCACGCGGCACAGCAACCGCAAGTTCTTGACATTTAATCGGGATTATAGGCAATGGCTGAAACTCAATACTACGGCACTGGTCGCCGCAAAAGCTCCGCCGCTCGCGTGTTTATCAAACCGGGCAGTGGTAAAATCGTAATCAACCAACGTTCTCTGGAACAGTACTTCGGTCGTGAAACTGCCCGCATGGTAGTTCGTCAGCCGTTGGAATTGGTTGATATGGTTGAGAAATTCGATCTGTACATCACCGTTAAAGGTGGTGGTACTTCTGGTCAGGCTGGTGCGATCCGTCATGGTATCACCCGCGCTCTGATGGAGTACGACGAGTCCCTGCGTGGCGAACTGCGTAAAGCTGGCTTCGTTACTCGTGATGCTCGTGAAGTTGAACGTAAGAAAGTCGGTCTGCGTAAAGCACGTCGTCGTCCTCAGTTCTCCAAACGTTAATGTTTTTCTGCTTCGGCAGAGCATTAATAGTAAAAGCCCGGCTTGCCGGGCTTTTTTGTATCTGTAAACAGTCAAAAAACGCGGAAATTTACGTGTCGTAAACTTATTACGCCATGAAATAACCAACGCTTCCCCACAACACCGTCAAATTCTGTTAAACTATCTCCCACTTTTGCGCCCTGTTATCCGTACAATTGTTGAGCAATAGAGGCACTAAATAGCCTAACCTGTTATTTATGCTTCATTTTTATTGCTTATACGGCTGTCAGGAGTGACAACAAATATCTGGATAGCGCTGCCCGATGGCGGCTATTCATACCGTTTTCTAGATAAACTTGGAGGTTTTCATGGCTGTCGCTGCCAACAAACGTTCGGTAATGACGCTGTTTTCCGGCCCGACCGACATCTTTAGCCATCAAGTACGTATCGTACTGGCCGAAAAGGGTGTCAGCGTCGAGATTGAGCAGGTTGAGATGGATAACCTGCCGCAGGATCTGATTGACCTCAACCCGTACCGCACAGTACCGACGTTGGTTGACCGTGAGCTGACTCTGTATGAATCCCGTATCATCATGGAATATCTGGACGAGCGTTTCCCGCATCCACCATTGATGCCAGTTTATCCAGTTGCCCGTGGTGAAAGCCGTCTGATGATGCATCGCATCGAAAACGACTGGTATTCACTGCTACACAAGATTGAAAAAGGTACTGCTCAGGAAGCTGACAACGCGCGCAAACAGCTGCGTGAAGAGCTGCTGGCTATCGCGCCTGTATTTACTCAGAAGCCATTCTTCATGAGCGACGAGTTCAGCTTGGTTGACTGCTATCTGGCGCCGCTGTTATGGCGTTTGCCGGTTCTGGGCATTGAATTGTCTGGCGCTGGTTCTAAAGAACTGAAAATCTACATGACTCGCGTCTTTGAGCGTGATGCATTCTTGGCTTCTATGACTGAAGCTGAGCGTGAAATGCGTCTGCATACCCGAGGCTAATCATGGAATTGTCTCAAATGTCGCCACGCCGCCCATTCTTGCTGCGTGCCTTCTATGAGTGGTTGCTTGATAACCAGCTTACGCCGCACTTGGTGGTTGATGTTAACCGCCATGGCGTGATGGTGCCGATGGAGTTTGCTCGCGATGGTCAAATAGTATTGAACATTGCGCCGCGTGCCGTTGGTAATCTTGAGCTGGGCGATGATGCCGTTCGCTTCAATGCGCGTTTTGGTGGCGTTCCTCGTAATGTCTATGTGCCTATCTCCGCAGTCATGGCGATCTACTCGCGTGAAAATGGGGCTGGTACGATGTTTGAGCCTGAACCTGCTTACGAAAACGAAATGCCGTTGATGTCGGTAGAAGACGATGAAACGACAAGCGAGCCAAGCATGACGGTTATTGATGGCAATTTGCCAGACGTTCCCGTTGAGTCTGATGACGATGGCGATGAACCAACGCCGCCGCCTCGCGGACGACCTTCATTGCGCGTTGTTAAATAGCAATGCTAAATCACAACGTTAAATAACAGCGTGAAGCTAGGTTGTTAAGTCAGTGAAAAGCCAGTCATTTGACTGGCTTTTTTGTATCTGAAACCGGGTAAAACTGTGGCGCTACGGAAGGATTATTTTGTTATATCCAAGGCTCTCATGGTGCGCAGTTTCGTCTCTCTCGCCTGCTCTGGCGCGCTCTGAACCAACAAGGTATACAGCAAATCTAAGACGAATAACTGCGCTGTTTTGGTGCCAATAGAGTCTCCCTGCAACGTACCTTGTCGATTACCGTTGATGAGGCTGAAATCTGCTACCTCGCTCAATGGAGAGCCTAAATTATGCGTTAGCGCAACGGTGGTTGCTCCGGCCTGTTTCGCTAACGTGAGCGCATGCACCGTTTCTGGCGAACTTCCCGAGTGGCTGATGGCTATCGCAACATCGCCAGCGTTGAGCAGCGTAGCCTGCATATACATAAAATGATTATTGGTCACGGCATCAACACGCAGCCCAATGCGCATTAGCTTATGTTTCATGTCTTCTGCGGTGATGCCCGAGGAACCCACGCCAAAAATATATACCGACTGGCTGTTTCTCAGCGCCTCAACCACCTGACCGACCTGATGCATATCTAACAAATTGAGCGTTTCAGACAACACGTTGTTGATCGTATTTTGGAGTTTTAAGCCAATGGTGTGCGCATCGTCGATATCTCCAATTTCAGCATCGAGCAACGGCGCATTGGCTTCAGGTTCTGCGGTGGCCAACTCGATAGCCAAATCCATTTTGAAATCTTGAAAGCCTTTATAGCCCAGCGTGCGGCATAAACGGATCACGGAGGCTTCGCCCGCCTGTGTTTCTCGGGAAAGCTCGGCAATGGAAAGCTGCGTAACGCGCTGAGGGGCACGAAGAATGTACTGCGCAATGCGTTGGGCAATACGAGTCAGGCTGTTTTGCATCGCACCTAAGGTGTCGAGGATTTTCCCCGGTTTAAGGCGAGGGGCTTGAGGCTGCATAATTTCCCTGTTTTCACCTGCTTAAGGCGATCGTGGCTGCGGAGAGTTGATGTGTTAGAGCGTAGCAAGACTAGGGGGGTAAAAAAAGCGCGATGTACATATAGGGGGTATATACACATCACGCGGTCAAAGAGAAACAGTCGTCTTAATGCATTGTTATTATGATTTGGAAATCTTAGCGGGTGAGACAGCGCTGCCGCACTTTGATCACCGCTTTTTTAATCGTCTGTGATTGGTTTGTGATGCATCCCGGCTTATGCGGTTCACCGGGGAGAAACACCGCAAACATGCCCGCTTGCATGTGGAGCGTTTGTCGCGGTTCTACCTTGCTGCACAGCTGATAGTCATCGTCTTCATGATAAGTATCGAGCTCTAGCCCAGAGTTGGCAGGACCAAAATCGATACGCTCATTGCCGCTAAGCAGGATTTGAATATCGGCATAGTCGCGGTGCTGTTCATAACGCTTGCTTTGCGCATCGGCGGTTTCAAAGGCCATCACATTGATAAAGATATCATTGCCGTCGATTTCATAGCGCCCAGGTTCTAGCGTTTCTGGCGCTAAGGCTAATGCTTGTTTGACGATCGCACGTAGCGCGGCAGGGAGATCGGCCTGTTGGTCAATATCGGTTATTTTTCCCAAAATCATAAAGCCATCCTTTTAATGTTTATTCTGGTTCTGTTCGGCAGCAAATAACGCGGCGCCAATCAGGCCTGCATCATGTTTGTAGTGGGCAGACAACACGGGGATATGAAACGGCGGTGGCAATAAGGCAAGGCCGTTCTCGACCTGCTGACGATAACCCTGCGCCAAACCAACGCTCCCTCCTAAAACCACGCATTCCGTATCTAAAATAGCTTTAAGATTGGCGATCAACTGGCAAATAGCCTGAGCTGAATGGGCAATAAGCTGCTGGGCTTGGTGGCTGCCGTTTTGTGCTGCGCTAAAAATCTGGCGCGCATCTTTTCCCTGTAATTCATTTTGAGCCGCGGCGGCAATCGCTCGGCCTGAAGCAATCGACTCTACGCAGCCTGTGCGACCACAGCCGCAGCGAGGGCCGTTAGGATCGGCCTGCGTGTGACCGATGTGTCCGGCAAATGCATGAGGTCCGGTTAGGAGCTGGCCGTTGATAATCACGCCGCCGCCGACGCCGGTGGAAACCGTAATAAACGTGATGTGCTTAAATCGGTCTGCCAGATAGTGATATTCAGCCCATGCGGCGGCCTGCGCATCGTTTAATACCACACAGGGAAGTGCAGTTAATCGCTGTAGGGTTTGCTGCAATGGAAACTGATTGAGTCCACCGAGATTGTCGGGGTTGAGCGCGGTCAGTATGCCTTGATCAATAATGCCGGTTGAGGCCACGGCAACGCACTGCGCTTTACCTTGATAAGGCGCAACCAGCTGCGCTAAGGCTTCTTCCAAAGCCTGTAGTGATGAGCTGGCTGGCGTCGCGATTTCAAGACGCTGCGATATCTGGCGGTTTGCATCAATCAGCGCCGCGGCCAGTTTGGTTCCACCAATATCAATGGCGAGTATGTTCATCGTGCGCTCCGTCTAGCGTTTAACGGCGTGACTAAACCATTGGCATATATGCTCAATACGCGTAATCGCTGAACCTACGGTAACGGCCCACGCGCCGTGCTCAACGGCTTTAGCGGCAAGAGCAGGGGAGTTGTAACGACCTTCGGCGATCACTCGACAGCCTGCATGGCTGAGTTCTGACACCATCGTCAAATCCGGTTCCTCCGGTATGACCGGGCCGGTATAACCAGATAGCGTGGTGCCAATAAACTCAACGCCTTTTTGCTGGCAGTTGAGCCCTTCCTCTACGGTTGAGCTGTCTGCCATCGCCAATAAACCATGCTGGTGGATGCGTGCAATGAGCGCGTCGACATCCACCGGGCGTGAACGGAAAGTGGCATCAAAGGCGATGATATCGGCTCCGGCCTCCGCTAGTGCATCGACGTCTTCGAGAAAAGGAGTAATGCGTACCGGTGAGTCGATGAGATCGCGCTTAACGATCCCGATGATCGGTACTGCAATATGCGGGCGCACGGCTTTCAGATTTTCAATTCCTTCAATGCGTATGGCAACCGCGCCCGCGGATACGGCGGCTTGTGCCATGGCCGCTACGATCTCTGGGCGATCCATTGGACTGTTGGGCACTGGCTGGCAAGAAACAATCAATCCGCCCTGATCGCGCACGCATTGTTCTAAATCGGTTAAGAGTGACATTCTGCTCCATCCTGAAAATTTTATTGAAGTTAAACTCCAAAATACAATATGAGATGGAGCTATGCCGCTTCAAGTAAAAGGTGACTAAAACGTGAACAGCGTCATAAAGCAGAGGACAGACAGAATAAAAAACGGAGCCGAAGCTCCGTTGGGTTATGGGGAATTTTGCGCTGATGACGTTCTACACTTCTAAATAGCTCATGATCCCTTCAGCCGCTTTACGGCCTTCCGCAATGGCGGTTACCACTAAGTCTGAACCACGAACCGCATCGCCACCGGCGAAGATTTTCGGGTTGCTGGTCTGGAAGGCATTATTGCTGCCTTCTGGTGCCACGATACGCCCCTGTTTATCCAGAACTACATCATGTTCAGCCAGCCAGCTCATGGCGTGAGGACGGAAACCAAATGCCATTACCACGGCATCGGCATCCAGAATGTGCTCAGAACCCGCGATAGGTTGTGCGCTACGACGACCCGCGGCATCAGGAGCACCCAGTTCAGTACGTACCATTTTCACCCCGCAAACGCGGCCAGCGCTGTTAAGCTCAACGCTGAGCGGTTGCAGATTGAACATGAACTCCACGCCTTCTTCTCGCGCATTTTTTACTTCGCGCTTCGAGCCCGGCATGTTTTCTTCATCACGGCGGTATGCGCAGGAAACCTGCGTTGCACCTTGGCGAATAGACGTGCGCACGCAGTCCATCGCCGTATCGCCGCCACCGAGCACGACTACGCGCTTGCCTTCCATGCTAACGTAAGGTTCTTCTTCCGTGGCCGCGTAACCCATCAGCTGCTTGGTATTCGCAATCAGGAACGGTAGCGCATCGAATACGCCGCTGGCGTCTTCGTTCTCCAGACCGCCACGCATCGATTGATAGGTACCCACGCCCAGGAAAACGGCATCGTATTCATTGAGTAAGTCGCTAATCTGCACGTCTTTACCCACTTCCGTGTTCAAGCGGAACTCGATACCCATGCCGCTGAAGATTTCACGGCGTTTGGTCATCACTTCTTTTTCCAGTTTGAAGGCCGGAATACCAAAGGTAAGTAGGCCGCCGATTTCTGGATGACGATCGAACACCACCGCCTGAACGCCGTTACGGGCGAGGACATCGGCACAGGCCAGCCCCGCAGGACCGGCACCAATCACGGCAACGCGCTTGCCGGTTGGCTGCACGTGTGACATGTCGGGCTTCCAGCCCATCGCTAAGGCTTTGTCATTGATATAACGCTCAATGTTGCCGATGGTCACTGCGCCAAACTCGTCGTTTAAGGTGCATGAACCTTCGCACAAACGATCTTGCGGACAAACGCGGCCACACACCTCAGGCAGGCTGTTGGTTTGGTGCGCCAGATCGGCGGCTTCCATAATCCGCCCTTCATTCGCCAGCTTCAGCCAGTTTGGAATGTAGTTATGGACCGGACACTTCCACTCACAGTACGGGTTGCCGCATGACAGGCAACGATCGGCCTGCGATTTCGCCTGTGTTTCAGAAAAGGGTTCGTAAATTTCAACGAACTCGATCTTACGGATCTTGAGCGGTTTCTTTGGCGGATCTACGCGCTGTAGGTCAATAAATTGATAAACGTTCTGGCTCATATTCTTCTCCGCCCTTACTGCGCCTGTACCCGCAGCTCGGCTGCGGAACGACTACGGTGACCTAACAGTGCTTTTACATCGCTGGATTTTGGTTTGATCAAAGCAAACTTTGGTGCCCATTCAGGCCAATGTGCCAAGATCTCTTCGCCACGGCTTGAGCCGGTCAGTTGCACATGCTCGGTGATTAACCCGCGCAGATGCTCTTCGTGGATTGCCAGCTGTTCCATACTCAGTACTTCAACCAGTTCTGGGTTAACGCGTTTGCGGAATTCACCGTCTTCATCCAGCACGTAAGCGAATCCACCAGTCATGCCTGCGCCGAAGTTGATACCGGTGCGACCCATGACGCAGACGATCCCGCCGGTCATATATTCGCAGCCGTTATCGCCGATACCTTCAACCACGGTAATAGCACCGGAGTTTCGCACCGCAAAACGCTCACCGGCGCGGCCTGCTGCAAACAGCTTGCCGCCGGTTGCACCATACAGGCAGGTGTTGCCAATAATGCTGGCTTCATGGCTACGGAAGGCGGAACCCACCGGAGGGCGAACCACAATCTTGCCGCCCGCCATGCCTTTACCTACGTAGTCATTGGCGTCGCCCGTTAGCGTTAGCTCTACGCCACCGGCGTTCCACACACCGAAGCTTTGACCTGCGGTGCCGGTGAACTGCGCTTTGATCGGATCGCTTGCCAGACCCTGATCGCCATGTTGTTCAGCAATGGCTCCAGACAGCGATGCGCCAACGGAGCGGTCGGTATTGCGGATATCAAAGAAAACGGTTTTGCTTTGTTTTGCTTCGATATTGGCCTGTACCTGCGCCAGCAGCTCTTTGTTGAGCAAGCCTTTATCAAACGATGGATTGCTTTCGGTGCAGTACACCGCTTTACCCTGTTTAGGCTCTGCCGTTTTCAGCAGCGCGGACAGATCCAGCTTGTTTTGCTTAGCGGTGAAACCGTCGAGCTCCAGCAGCAGATCGGTACGGCCAATCAGATCGACTAAACGAGTAACACCCAGCTCAGCCATCAGCTCGCGAGTCTCGCGGGCGATGAACTGGAAGTAGTTCGCAACGCGCTCTGGCAAACCATGGAAGTGGTTGCGACGTAGTTTTTCATCCTGAGTTGCCACGCCGGTTGCACAGTTGTTGAGATGGCAAATACGCAGGTATTTGCAGCCCAGCGCCACCATCGGCCCTGTACCAAAACCGAAGCTTTCTGCCCCTAAAATTGCGGCCTTGATAATATCGACGCCGGTTTTTAGCCCGCCGTCGACCTGCAAACGAATTTTATGACGCAGACCGTTGGCCACTAACGCCTGTTGAGTTTCAACCAGTCCCAGCTCCCACGGGCAGCCAGCATATTTCACTGACGACAATGGACTTGCGCCGGTACCGCCGTCGTAGCCTGCGATGGTGATGAGATCGGCATAGGCTTTGGCAACGCCGGTCGCGATAGTGCCAACGCCCGGTTCAGACACCAGTTTGACGGAAATCAGCGCCTTTGGATTCACCTGCTTTAAGTCGAAAATCAGCTGGGCCAAATCTTCGATAGAGTAAATATCATGATGCGGCGGTGGTGAAATCAGCGTCACGCCGGGAACCGAATAGCGCAGTTTGGCGATGTATGGCGTCACTTTGTCGCCCGGCAACTGGCCACCTTCGCCCGGTTTTGCACCCTGAGCGACTTTGATCTGAATCACGTCGGCGTTGACCAAATAAGCCGGGGTGACGCCAAAACGGCCTGAAGCCACCTGTTTGATGCGGGAAACTTTATTGGTTTTGTAACGCGCAGGATCTTCGCCGCCTTCGCCGGAGTTAGAAAAACCGCCTAAGCCATTCATGGCTTCAGCCAGTGCTTCATGGGCTTCTGGGCTCAGTGCGCCAATAGACATGGCTGCGGTATCAAAACGTTTAAACAGTTCATTGGCAGGTTCAACGCTTTCGACGGGAACCGCATCGCCTTGCGGCGTGATTTTCAGCAGATCGCGCAGCGTGGATACCGGACGTTCGTTGACCAACTTGGCATACTGTTGGTAGTCGCTGTACTCACCGCTTTGTACCGCAGCTTGCAACGTGTTCACCACATCAGGGTTGTACATGTGGTATTCGCCGTCGTGCACGAATTTCAGCAGCCCGCCCTGATCCAACGGTTTGCGTTTCAGCCAAGCACGTTTAGACAGGTTTTGCAGATCCTGCTGGAAATCACCGAATCCAGCGCCACCGATACGGCTAACCACGCCTGGGAAGCACAGGTTGCTAACGTCACGATGTAAGCCCACGGCTTCAAACAGCTTAGAGCAGCGATAAGAGGCGATCGTGGAGATCCCCATTTTTGACATGATCTTGTACAAGCCTTTATTGATGCCGTTGCGGTAGTTCAGCATCACGTCACGGTATTTTTTGTCGATAGCGTGGGAGTCTGCCAGCTTAGCCAACGTTTCATAGGCTAAGTAAGGATAGATAGCCGTGGCACCAAAGCCTAATAGAACGGCAAAGTGGTGCGGGTCTCGTGCGCTGGCGGTTTCAACAATGATGTTGGCGTCGCAGCGCAGATTTTTTTCGACCAAACGCTGTTGGATAGAGCCCACCGCCATTGGCGCGGGTACCGGCAAGCGTTCTGCACTGATGTTTCTATCTGATAACACCAACAGTACGGCACCGTGGCGAACTTTTTGCTCGGCCTCTTCGCAGAGTGCATGAATAGCCTGCTGCAAATCGGTTTGCTGCGGATCGAACGTGAGATCAAGCGTATCCGCACGATAATGTTCGCTGTCCTGCGTGGTGAGCTGAGTAAAGTCAGAGTACAGCAGGATCGGCGATTTGAAGTTCAAGCGATGTGCCTGTCCTTCCGCTTCGCTGAACACGTTCATTTCGCGGCCAATGCTGGTGGACAGCGACATCACATGGGCTTCGCGCAGCGGATCGATTGGCGGGTTGGTCACCTGCGCAAACTGCTGACGGAAATAGTCATAAATGATGCGCGGGCGACTAGAGAGCACGGCAAACGGGGTATCATCGCCCATCGAGCCGGTGGCCTCTTGTCCGTTTTCGCCCAGCACGCGCAGGATCTGATCTAATTCTTCGCTGCTATAGCCAAACTGCTTCTGGAACGTCAGCAGTTCATCGTCGCTCAGTTCACGTTTGCCGACTTGATCGTCAGGCAGATCTTCAAACGGCACGAGGCGCTTAACGTTGCGCTCCATCCACTCTTTGTATGGATGGCGGCTTTTTAAATCATCGTCGGTTTCGGCTGAATGCAGAATGCGTCCGCTACGGGTGTCGATGACCATCAGCTCGCCGGGGCCAACGCGGCCTTTTTCCAGCACTTCGTCCGGCTGATAATCCCAGATCCCCACTTCAGACGCGCAGGTGATGAGCTTATCTTTGGTGATGACATAGCGAGCAGGGCGCAGGCCGTTACGATCGAGGTTACAGGCGGCAAAGCGTCCGTCGGACATCACGATACCGGCAGGGCCATCCCACGGCTCCATGTGCATGGAGTTGAAGTCAAAGAAGGCGCGCAGATCGGCATCCATATCGGGGTTGTTCTGCTATGCCGGTGGAACCAGCAGGCGCATGGAGCGCACGATATCCATCCCACCGCTGAGCAGCAGTTCGAGCATGTTATCCAGCGAGCTGGAGTCCGAGCCGGTTTCATTAACGAAAGGCGCGGCGTCCTGAAGGTCTGGGATCAGCGGAGTTTTAAATTTATAGGTTCTGGCGCGCGCCCATTGGCGGTTACCTGTGATGGTGTTGATTTCACCGTTGTGAGCCAGATAGCGGAACGGTTGGGCCAGTGGCCAGCGCGGAACGGTATTGGTGGAGAAACGCTGGTGGAACAGGCAAATCGCCGATTCCAAACGCAGGTCAGCCAAATCGAGGTAGAAGCGCGGCAGGTCGGCGGGCATGCACAGACCTTTATAAATCGTCACCAGATTAGACAGGCTGCAAACGTAGAAATCTTTATCTTCAATACGTTTTTCAATGCGGCGACGAGCCACAAACAGACGGCGTTCCATATCGCGTGGACGCCAGCCCGCAGGCGCGTTAACAAATATCTGTTCGATGCGAGGCATGGAGGAAAGGGCGATTTCGCCTAACACATCCTCGTTGATAGGAACTTCGCGCCAGCCGATAACCGACAGCGTTTCATTTTGGAGTTCTTCTTCAACAATCCGGCGGCTGGCAAGGGCTTCGCTTTCGTCTTGGCTGAGAAAGATCATGCCCACGGCATAGTTTTTGGCTAAACGCCAGCCACGTTCTTCGGCCACCATGCGGAAGAAGCGATCGGGTTTTTGCAGCAGCAGACCGCATCCGTCACCGGTTTTGCCATCTGCCAAAATCGCGCCACGGTGTTGCATGCGTGCGAGCGCATGGATCGCGGTACGGACGACTTTGTGGCTTGGCTCACCTTCTATATGGGCGATCAGACCGAAACCACAGTTGTCCTTTTCAAGGGATGCATCGTACAACATATCAGTGAACCTCCCCAGGCTCTGCATTACTAACCATCTTTACTGCGAGTGGGATAGTGCATAACCATTCGGCACGCGCATCCGCCTCGGCTATTGTTCACTTGGGATAAGCCCGCAAGCACTCAACAGCGTGTTTCGAGGGAGTCGTAAATGACTGCATAAAAATGACGAGACGTTAGCCCGTCTAGAAAAAATCGTTAAAAAAACATTTAGCTTCCAGCGGTCTTTCAACTTATCTAGAAAGAGTACGTAGGTCAAATGTGGGGATGCTCACACTTTAGGAGATGTTATTTTCATTCAATAGTATGATTTTAAAATGAAAATAAGGTGTTTTCGCTGTTTATGGAAGTCAAGCTAGGCCTAGCAAAATGTGAGCTGACTCACTGTAGTGCAAGGCTATTATTTATGCACCGTGCTAGAGCAATTCACTTTAATAGTGAATTATATTGTAAAATTAAGTTTTCGCGTTGGTTATCACTATTTTTCATCTCAGCAACATCATTGTGTCAGCAGCTTGAAAATAATAAGAATTCTTCATTACCGATGGATTGAATTTATTATCATTAATAGTGATTTTTTATTCTTAATGATGATAGGGAGGGGATTGATCTCTATCAGCGCAGGCTATCGCGGTATGCGGTAGGATCTGCGCCCTCAGTTTTTTCGTGATGTGTACAGGCGACCTCCTAGATTATGCAGTTGCAGCAACTCGTGAATATGTTCGGTGCCGATCTTCAGCGCCGCTATGGTGAAAAAATTCATAAACTTACCCTTCATGGCGGTTTTAATTGTCCGAATCGTGACGGCACTTTAGGGCGCGGCGGCTGTACTTTTTGCAACGTTGCTTCTTTTGCCGATGAACAAATGCAGCGCCAGAGTATTGCTGAACAGCTTGCTGCGCAGGCGCGTAAGGTGAATCGGGCAAATCGTTACTTGGCATATTTTCAGGCCTATACGAGTACTTATGCAGAAGTCTGCACGCTGAAGAACATGTATGAAGAGGCATTGCAGCAGGCAGATATGGTCGGAATCTGCGTGGGTACTCGCCCAGACTGTGTGCCGGATAGCGTGCTGGATTTGCTGAGTGAGTACCGCGATAAAGGCTATGAGGTGTGGCTCGAGCTTGGTTTGCAGAGCGCACAGGATAAAACCCTGAAACGCATCAATCGCGGGCATGATTTTGCCTGTTATCAAAAAACCACGCGTGCAGCGCGTGAGCGTGGTTTGAAAGTGTGTAGCCATCTGATTGTTGGTTTGCCCGGCGAAGCGAAAGATGAATGTATGCAGACGCTGGATCGCGTAGTTGAAACCGGTGTGGACGGAATTAAGCTGCATCCGCTGCATATCGTTACTGGCAGCACCATGGCGAAGGCTTGGCAGGCAGGGCGCTTGCGCGAACTCCCGCTGGAAGAGTATGTGAATATTGCGGGCGAAATGATCCGCCATACGCCGATGGATATCGTCTATCACCGTATTTCCGCCAGCGCTCGCCGCCCAACGTTGCTAGCCCCGTTATGGTGCGAAAATCGCTGGACGGGAATGGTGGAGTTAAATCGCTATATGCTGGAGTTTGGGGGGCAGGGTTCAGGTTTATAGCGTGAGCGTCTTTAGGGCTACTGTGTAATATTCCGCCCGCCTGTTCATACCGAGTTTCAATATCAGTGCTGTGTAGGCGTACGGGCAGAGACCACCAGCGCGTGGTCTCTGCACTCGCGCGCTTTTATCCGAGATGGCATCTTCGCGCCGGGTCGGCATGCGCCATCCTTGGCGCCTCCTCCCCTCACGCTAACATCCTGTTAGCGTTGCTCTTTCTCCCAATACTTAAACAAATAAAATCTTTTGAATTTGATTTTTACCTTTTCTGGCACGTTGTTTTTCAGCCGAAGAGAGGAATGAAGGCTAGGATTCGCCGACAGGGACGTCGGCGAAAGAACGGAGGAGCCAGGATGGCGATTGCCGTTCGTTCCGTTAAAGCCGGAATGACGATATGAGGGAACCTGCGAAGCAGGCTGAAAAACGGTGCCAAGCCGGGATGCAAGGCGGCGGCGATTGAGCCGCCTTGCTCGTACGCTTGCACTGTACTGATGCAAAAATTGTGGCTTTTAAGCGTGCGAAACCTTACACCGCTTTGGCAAAGTAGAACTTAACTTTTTGATATCCCATTTCAATCTCAGAAATCTCCCTTAACAATCGTTTTACGGTATGATTTAAAAGACCGTAATCCAAGGGAGTTGCATATGAAGCAAATTCGGGTATTAGCCCAGTACTACGTCGATTTAATGGTAAAACTGGGGCTGGTGCGCTTTTCCATCCTGTTGGCTTCGGTGCTGGTTATATTAGCTATCGTGGTGCAGATGGCTGTGACTATGCTTTTACGCGGGGAAGTTGAGAGTATCGACGTTGTCCGCTCGGTATTCTTTGGTTTACTGATCACGCCATGGGCCGTTTATTTTCTTTCCGTTGTCGTGGAGCAGTTGGAAGAGTCACGCCAACGCCTGTCTAAATTAGTGAATAAGCTGGAAGAGATGCGTTATCGCGATCTTGAGCTTAATCAGCAGTTAAAAAATAATATCGTTCAACTGAACCAAGAAATCGCCGAGCGTGTGAAAGCTGAAGAAGCGCGTTTGCAGGTGCTTGATACTTTGCAGCACGAAATCGATCAGCGTGAACAAGCACAAATCGAGTTGGAACAGCAGTCGGCGCTGCTACGCTCTTTCCTTGATGCTTCGCCCGATCTGGTTTACTACCGTAATGAAAATGAAGAGTTCTCTGGCTGTAACCGCGCCATGGAACTGTTGACGGGCAAGAGTGAGAAACAGCTGATTGGCTTACAGCCGGGTGATGTTTACGATGAAGATATCGCCAAGAAAGTGATTGAAACCGATGAGAAAGTTTTCCGCCATAACGTCTCTCTGACCTATGAACAGTGGCTCGTTTATCCCGATGGGCGTAAGGCCTGCTTCGAGCTGCGCAAAGTGCCGTTCTATGATCGCGTCGGTAAGCGCCATGGCTTAATGGGCTTTGGGCGTGATATCACCGAGCGTAAGCGTTATCAGGATGCGCTGGAAAACGCCAGCCGCGACAAAACCACCTTTATCTCCACCATCAGCCATGAGTTACGCACCCCGCTGAACGGTATCGTCGGCCTGAGCCGCATTTTGCTCGACACCGAGCTGAATCAAGAGCAGCTTAACTACCTTAAAACTATTCATGTGAGCGCCATTACCCTCGGCAATATTTTCAACGACATTATCGAAATGGATAAGCTGGAACGACGTAAGGTTCAGCTTGATAACCAACCGATAGATTTCACCGGCTTCCTGACTGACTTAGAGAACCTCTCTGGGCTGCTGGTGCAGCCGAAAAAACTGGACTTCACCTTAGAGCCACAGCCGAATTTACCGCATAAAATTTTGGCAGACGGTACGCGGCTGCGCCAAATCCTGTGGAATCTGATCGGTAACGCGGTCAAGTTTACCCAGAAAGGCGGCGTAAACGTGAAGGTATGGCGTGAAAACGATGGGAAATTGTTCTTTGAAGTGAAGGACAGCGGCATCGGTATTCCGCAGGATGAGCAAGATAAAATCTTTGCCATGTATTATCAGGTGAAAGATCAGAATGGTGGTAAGCCCGCAACGGGCACCGGTATTGGTCTTGCGGTTTCCAAGCGTTTAGCGCAAAACATGGGCGGCGATATCGTGGTGCGCAGCACACCGGGCGAAGGCTCATGCTTCACGCTCTCGATTGATGCACCGGTGGTGGAGGAAGCGCTATCGCCACAGCCGGAAGATGCTGAGTTACCGCTTCCAGCGCTGCACGTGCTGCTAGTGGAAGACATTGAATTAAACGTTATCGTGGCGCGTTCCGTGCTGGAAAAATTAGGCAATAGCGTTGACGTTGCGATGACGGGACAACAGGCGTTAGATATGTTTACGCCGGGTGAATACGATCTGGTGCTGCTTGATATTCAGTTGCCAGATATGACGGGGTTGGATATCGCTCGCAATTTATGTGAGCACTATGATGATTTGCCACCGCTGGTGGCGTTAACTGCTAACGTGCTGAAAGACAAGAAAGAATATCTTGATGCTGGTATGGATGATGTATTGAGCAAGCCGCTGTCGGTTCCGGCTCTAACCGCCATGATCAAGAAGTTCTGGGATGAGGCGCCGAAGGCTAAGGAGAAAAAGGTGGAGAGTAAAAAAGTGGCCCACAATACCGAAGACCTTTTAGATACTGACATGCTGCAACAGTACATTGATTTAGTCGGACCGCAACTCATCTATCAAAGCGTTGAGATGTTTGAAAAAATGATGCCAGGCTATTTGGCGGTTCTTGAGTCCAATATGACCGCTCGCGATGAGAAAGGCATTACCGAGGAAGGTCACAAGATCAAAGGCGCGGCCGGGTCGGTGGGTTTACGTCATTTACAACAGGTTGCTCAGCAGATCCAAACGTCATCATTGCCTGCATGGTGGGACAACGTTCAGGAGTGGGTTGATGAGCTCAAACATGAATGGCGTCATGATGTGAAAGTGTTGAGAGATTGGGCGGATAAAGCGACCAAGAAATAGAAAAAATGACCCCAGCCTAGGCTGGGGTGCGCAACGACTGCGCCAACACCAGGGAAACAGGGTGTCTACGCTTAAGTTTTTCTAAAGGTATTGCATTGAAGCAATTGCGTAAACATAACTTATGAGTTTCACGCGAAGCCGAACCAACATACCAACATGTTTTACTGCGTGTTAGTTGATTCATTAAAATGTGTGATGCAGCCTAGTGTTTCCTAATACAAACGTTTTAAGGATTGACTTAACTCTAGATAGTTACTAGGAAAATTCCAGTAAAAATGTTCCTTTGCATTGAGAAAAAGCAAACTGTTAAATATTTCTAATGCTTAGCATGCATACCTTTAGCTTTGTTAAGTGTCGAGTAAGTATGCTGAGCTACCATTTTTGGAGAAAGAAATGAAAAAAGTCGGTGTAGTTTTGAGTGGCTGTGGTGTTTTTGATGGTGCTGAAATTCATGAGTCGGTTTTAACTCTGCTGGCCTTGGATCGCGCAGGCGCGCAGGTTCACTTTTTTGCTCCAGATAAACCTCAAATGCACGTGATTAATCATCTGACCGGTGATGAGAGCCACGAAAGTCGCAATGTGTTAGTGGAATCTGCACGTATCGCACGAGGTGATATTAAACCGCTGTCCCAAGCTAACGCCGAAGAACTTGATGCGCTGATCGTTCCCGGTGGCTTTGGTGCGGCGAAAAACTTGAGTACGTTTGCCGTGCAGGGGGCTGAATGCTCCGTTGATGCCGATCTGCAACGATTGGTTCAGCAGCTGCATCAGGCGGGTAAACCGCTGGGCTTTATGTGTATTGCGCCAGCGATGTTGCCTAAATTGTTAGGCGTGCATACACGGTTAACGATTGGCAACGATCCTGATACCGCTGAGGCCATTGATAAGATGGGCGGCGAACACGTTGTTTGCCCGGTGGATGACATCGTGGTTGATTTGGAACAGAACGTTGTCACTACACCTGCCTACATGCTCGCAAACTCCATCAGCGAAGCGGCAGCAGGGATTGATAAACTGGTTGCGCGGGTGCTGGAACTGACTGAATGAAGAAGCGGCGCGGGCAGGGAAATAGCTTGCTGAAACGACTGCGCTTTTGGGCGGTCAGAGCGGTTCTCGCCGTGATTGGTGTATGGGTTGCGGGGATTGTTATCTTTGCTTTTTTGCCGGTTCCATTTTCAGCGGTGATGGTTGAGCGCCAGCTGGGCGCTTGGCTTAGCGGTGATTTCGGCTACGTAGCCCACCAAGACTGGGTGCCGATGGATGAAATTTCTCCGTATATGGCGTTAGCCGTGATTGCGGCTGAAGATCAAAAGTTTCCTCAACATTGGGGTTTTGATCTTGGCGCGATTGAATCTGTGATCGACGGCGGCGATAAAGGGGATAAGCCGGTGCGCGGCGCATCAACGATTTCCCAGCAAACGTCTAAGAATCTGTTTTTATGGGATGGCCGTAGTTGGGTACGTAAAGGATTAGAGGCTGGACTGACGCTGGGCACGGAAGTGGTATGGACTAAACGCCGCATATTAACCGTTTATTTGAATATCGTGGAGTTTGGCCCCGGCGTTTTTGGCGTTGAAGAAGCCGCCAGACGCTATTTCCATAAACCGGCCAGTCGTCTTACCGCATCTGAAGCCGCTCTTTTAGCTGCCGTATTACCTAACCCGCATCGGTTTAGTGCTAAAGCACCTTCCGGCTATGTTTTACGTCGGCAGCAGTGGATTTTACGCCAGATGAGACAGCTTGGTGGTGAAGGTTATCTGAAACAGAATAAGCTGTATTAGGATTGCGTTACCCGAGCCGACAAATAAAAAACCCCGTATCAACGGGGTTTTTTATTATGGCCTTTTGGACGTTACTTCAAAACGGTAAATGCCGTGGTCACATGTTTAACGCCGCTAACCTGACTGGCGATTTTCGCCGCGGCCTGGCCTTCTTCCTGCGTGACTAAACCTAGCAGGAACACTTCACCATTTTCCGTCGTCACTTTGACGTTAGAGGATTTAACCGCATCGCTGGTTAACAGCTGAGAGCGAACCTTCGTCGTGATCCATGTATCGCTTGAGGCGGTGCCTAAGCTTACCGGTTTGCCGGTACGAATTTCGTTGTAGACCGATGTTGTACCGTCAACGCCCATGGCTATCTGTTTAGCGCGAGCGCCGAGATCTGCCGTTGGTGCCTGACCGGTTAAGAGAACGGTGCCTTGATAGGCGGTAGCAACAATACGCGCTTCTTTCTTCAGCTGTGCATCTTTGCCTAGCGCATTCGATACGCGAGCTTCGAGCGTACCATCATCAACCTGTGTCCCTACGCTGCGGGGATCGGTGGCGGTTTTCGTGGCCACGGCAGCACTGCCAACAACGGCAGCGGCGATACATCCCTGAAGCAATAGCGCACTCACGACAACGAATGCGATAGGAAAACAGCGGGTGAACGGGGAACGCTTAGTCATCGAGACTCCTTCAATCATCCTGATGGGGGAACAACGTATTATCAATTAAGTCACAAAGGCAGTTAACCGTAAGCATATGCATTTCTTGTATGCGTGCGCTACGGTGTGAAGGAATGCGGATTTCCACATCCTGCTGGCCAAGTAAACCGGCCAGCTCACCGCCGTCATAGCCTGTCAGCGCAACAATCGTCATATCGCGAGTTACCGCGGCTTCCACGGCTTTCACGATATCGCGGCTATTCCCGCGCGTTGAAATTGCCAGTAGCACATCACCTGCATGGCCGAGTGCGCGAACCTGTTTGGCATACATTTCATCATGCAGCCGATCGTTGCCTATGGCAGTTAAGACCACGTTATCGGCATTTAGTGCAATCGCCGGCAAACTTGGGCGTTCAGTTTCATAACGGTTGATCATGCTGGCGGCAAAATGCTGGGCGTTTGCGGCAGAGGTGCCGTTACCGCAGCAGAGAATTTTATTGCCGTTCAGTAATGACTGTACCAGCGTCATTGCTGCACGCGAAATAGCGTCAGGCAAGGCTTCAGCCGCAGCAATCTGAGTTTGAATACTTTCTGTAAAACAGCCTTTGATTCTTTCCAGCACGGTAAAATTGTCCATTGGTTCAAGGCGCGACGGGCGAAATTATTCGGCCGCTGCAAATGCGTTTGGCAACCATTGTAACTGGCTACCGGTGATTGCCAAAACATCAAAGCGACAATCCGTGGTGTCGAAGCTGCCACCGCGTTCCGCCAACCAGATTGCTGCACTGTGCAACAACCGGCGTTGTTTGGTGTAACTGACTGACGCAGCCGCGTCGCCATAAAGAGAGGTGCGACGATAGCGAACTTCAACGAAAACCCACGTTTCGCCATCGCGCATAATAAGATCTAACTCGCCGCCACGTAGCGTGACGTTAGCGGCGTAAAAATGAAGTCCGGCACGTTCAAGGTATTGGCGCGCAATCATTTCATACTGTGCACCAATTTGGCGTCGGTCTACTTTTTTCCTACTTACTGCATCGGCACTATGCTTCCTGCACGGTACTGGAGCCATGGCAACTTCCTGTTGATGACGCAGTTGCTGTCCGCACTGAGAACACCGGTGGAGCCATTCAATTGGAAACCACCAATTTGGCGCATCTGCGAGAAGTGATTTGCCAGCACCCAAGCATCGGCACCCATGGCATACAGGCGAACCAGAGAGTAGTCATTTTTGAACTGAGATGCGGCTTGTTGCAACAACGCAGGGTTGCTTCCCGCCAGCAACGGAATATCGCTGAACTGCAATCCGTCCATTTCTAAACGGAAATCAGGGCCAGAGCCCGCTTGGTAGCTGCGTGAGCTCGCGTACAGGCCTAATCCGCTATGCGAACCGTTAGCCAGATCGATCATCGGCTTAATCAGCGTCAGTTCCGCAGGCGTGGCAATGATGTATACCGCATCGACTTTACCGCTGGAGGTGGAAACCGCGCCAGCATCAGCCGGAGGCGCAGGGATAGTTAAACCAGCGATGGTCACGGATTGAGGCTGTGAGGCTGAGGCTACCATAACGGGTTGCCCTGTCATGCGAATACCTGTGCCGCCGTTAATTGACTGACGCAGTTCACCCGTTGAGCCGAAGCCCTGTTGTAACACGGTTGAACCACCCAGTTGCTGCCATTCCTGAGCAAAGGCTTTCGCTACGCGATCGCCTAATGAGCCACGTGGGGTCAAAATGAGCGGAGTACGTTTGCCTTGCTCCCAAATATGTTTAGCCGCATCGCGTGCTTCATTTTCAGGAGACAGTGCGAAGTAGCAGATATTGGGATTGTTTTGCACCTGTTCTGGCTGATTCAGCGCCAGTACGTTTAATGGCGTGCTGCCAGCGGATAACTGATCCACGTTTTCTTTCAGCAGTGGACCAACAACCAACGTCGCACCGTCTTGCTTCGCCTGAGCGAGCAGGGCGGGTAGAGGCTGAGAGCTGGTGTCATACACTTTAATCTGCGCATTGCTGGCAGACGGCGGCACGATAGGGGCAACAGGCATGCCGTCAGCGTCGGTTTGTGCTGCTGGCGTCGCTTCCGCTACGGGCGCGGCTCCACTGGTGCTGACGGCGCCGTTAGCGTTAGGATCGGTGCTGGTTGGCTGGGCGGCGTTGGCATCGTCTGGGGCTGCCGCTGGCTGTGGCTGGCTTGGCGCGCTTTGGGTGATAACGCCATTTTTAGCGGCGTTAAAACCTGCTTGGATCGCGTTAGCGAAAACCTGTGCCTGACCGTTTAGTGGCAACAGCAGAGCTACGCTTGAGGTTGATGCCTGTTTAAAATTCAGCACGTTATCCAGCGCGGTTGGCAGTACTTTGGAGGCCGGATTGTTTGGATAGCGAGTTTGCCAATCTTTGATCGCGGCTTTCAGCAGGCTTGGATCTTGCTTGTTGTCTTGATACAGACGCAGCAAATCCAGCCAGCCTTGCAGAATATTTTCGTCGGCGTTAATCACCAGACTATTCAGGTCTGCCTGCGTTAGCTGAGTTAATGCAGCCCAAGTACCATTGATATTTTGCAGACGCAGTTTGTCATTGAGCAACGGCTCTTGAGCGATATAGGCGCGAATAACCGGCAATGAGGCTTTGCCTTGGCTGGCGTCGATAACCGCTTGGTAGTAGCGGGCTTTCTGGCTGTTAGACAGCGAGTCGACGTTTAATTTGGCTAAAATCGCCGAAGCGTTAGGCATGTTTTTTTGCGCGATGCTGAGCTCAGCGCTAACCAACTGCTGTTCCTGACGTTGGACATCAGTTAGCTCTTGCGGTAGTTTGCCCAGCAATTCCGCCGCTTGTGGGAGCTTTCCTTCGCGGATCAGGGAACGAATGGCGAGTAATTGCCAGTCAGCCTTGTTATCATCGCTGCTCTGCTGCATTTGTTGCAGATAGTATTCGGATGAGGCCGATGCTTCAGCCTGAATATTTGCCGCAGGCGTCTGTGGAGCTTGTCCCGAGCACGCAGCCATTAACATAGCGGCGAGAACTACGGGGATAATGCGTCCGGACTTGGTGCGGACAATGAGTGAGGAAAGCATACTGTATCCAGTGCAGTTTTTTCAAAGATGCTCAATATTAAATCGGTAAACCGGATGAAACAATGAATCAAGACGATCAAGCTGTAATTTCTGCTGCAACGCTGTATGTCGTTCCTACGCCAATCGGGAATCGCGGTGATATTACCCAGCGAGCGTTGGATACTTTGCAAGCGGTCGATTTGATAGCAGCAGAAGATACGCGACACACTGGCCTACTGCTACAGCATTTTGCTATTAATGCCCGACTATTCGCTTTGCACGACCATAATGAACAACAAAAAGCAGACCAGCTTATTGCAAAACTTCAAGAAGGTCAGAGTATTGCGTTGGTTTCTGATGCGGGCACGCCGCTGATTAACGATCCGGGCTATCACTTGGTTCGTCGCTGTCGTGAAGTGGGTATTCGCGTGGTTCCGCTGCCGGGCGCCTGTGCCGCAATTACCGCGTTGTGCGCGTCTGGCATTGCGTCCGACCGCTTCTGCTATGAAGGCTTTCTGCCTGCCAAAACAAAATCGCGTAAAGACACGCTTCAGGCTTTATTAGAAGAGCCTCGCACGCTGATTTTTTATGAATCAACGCATCGCTTGATTGATAGCCTGAAAGATATGGTTGAAGTCATGGGGCGCGACCGCTACGTGGTGTTAGCGCGTGAGCTGACCAAAACGTGGGAAAATATCCACGGTGCGCCAGTCGGCGAGCTACTCGACTGGGTATTGGAAGATGATATGCGACGCCGCGGTGAAATGGTGCTGATCGTCGAAGGCCATAAAGCCGATGAAGATGCATTACCAGCCGATGCGCTGCGCACATTAGCACTGCTGCAAAAAGAGCTGCCGTTGAAAAAAGCCGCTGCTTTAGCCGCCGAAATTCACGGCGTGAAGAAGAATGCGCTGTATAAATACGCGCTTGAGAATGCAGAGGGTGACAAATAGGGCGTAATGCCCTATTATCCGCCGCGGAGTTGACTAGACAGTCGCCGCTTCATTGCCGTCCCCTTCGGGGAGACAGATGGAGGGGAGGAAAGTCCGGGCTCCATAGGGCAGGGTGCCAGGTAACGCCTGGGAGGCGCAAGCCTACGACAAGTGCAACAGAGAGCAAACCGCCGATGGCCCACGCAAGTGGGATCAGGTAAGGGTGAAAGGGTGCGGTAAGAGCGCACTGCGCGGCTGGCAACAGTCCGTGGCATGGTAAACTCCACCCGGAGCAAGGCCAAATAGGGGTTCACATGGTACGGCCCGTACTGAACCCGGGTAGGCTGCTTGAGCCAGTGAGCGATTGCTGGCCTAGACGAATGACTGTCCACGACAGAACCCGGCTTACCGGTCAACTCCCTCATTCGTTAAAAAGCCCCGCGAAGCATATGCTTGGCGGGGCTTTTTGCATTCAGCGACTTAATTACGGTTTCTTCGGGTCTTTTTCCAATGTGTCAGGGCGTTCGGTGGTAGAATCATCATCGTTTTGATCGTCAGGATCTTCTTCCACCGGCGTATTTGCCGTCAGTAAATAAGTTGATTGTTGCCAACGTGAACGACGCGTTTGCAGCAGTGAGCGCGCCAAGATAATGCCAATCGCCAGCGACAGTAACATCATCAAACGCAACAGGTTCGTGGTGTTATCCACCTGCTGAGATTCCGTGGCTAACACATGTGTATCCAGCGTTAAGCGCAGAAAGCCAATTGGGCCATCTTTAGCCTTAATCATTTGCACGATTTGATGATTGAAATAGCTGCCAGCGCGCTTTCCATC
This sequence comes from Obesumbacterium proteus, assembly GCF_001586165.1. Lineage (NCBI taxonomy): Bacteria > Pseudomonadati > Pseudomonadota > Gammaproteobacteria > Enterobacterales > Hafniaceae > Obesumbacterium > Obesumbacterium proteus. The sequence goes on from NZ_CP014608.1 coordinate 1,424,958, forward strand.
CAGCGCTAACCTGTCACGAACGGCCACCTTTTCGCCGGAACGCGCAACCATGGTGCCATCAACGTCATACACACTGGCGTCTAAAATACGACTATGCTCTGTCAGTCGATTCAGAATCTGAGTAATTTTGTCGCTGTCAGGATCGTCATTGCCGGTATTCATCAACGGGATGAGGCGATCGGAAACCTGTTCGGCCAGCGTTTGTGCCAGTTCTTCAACCTGCTCAGAACGCGCCATTTGGTGGCTCAAACTGAAATAGGATGCTCCCTGCATCAGAAGCACCAATAAGGCCAAACAAATCAGCACAATAGCGGTGCGGTGTAGCCTGAATTTAATTTTAGCCTTAACCATAGCTAGCCCTATAAGACGTTTATTACTTTATGTTGCCAGAAGCCTTACCGATAGGATAGCTTGATGCTCGGTTTTGTGGTGGCGAATGAAGTCTTCCAAGGAGTAGTTGTTATGCCAAACAGTCTGACTTATTGCGATTTGCCAGCAGAAATTTATCGTTGGCCGGGTTTACCCCTTTCTCTCAGCGGCGACGAAGTCATGCCGTTAGATTATCGCGCAGGTCACACCGGATGGCTTCTGTATGGACGCAATCTGGATAAGACCGCGTTATGCGCCTTCCAGCGCCGTCTTGGTGCCGCCATGGTGGTGGTGACCGCATGGTGTATTGAAGATTATCAGGTGATCCGTTTAGCGGGTAACCTGCCGTCGCGGGCGAAAAAGCTGGCCGATGAGCAAGGGCTAGACATTGCTACGCTGGGTAAAATCCCGCATCTTCGCACGCCCGGTTTGTTGGTGATGGACATGGATTCCACCGCGATCCAAATTGAATGCATTGATGAAATTGCTAAACTGGCCGGTGTGGGGGAAGAGGTTTCTGAAGTCACCGAACGTGCGATGCGCGGCGAATTAGACTTTAAAGCCAGCCTGCGAGAGCGTGTCGGTAAGCTGAAAGATACCGATGTTTCAGTGCTAGAAACGGTGCGTTCTTCGTTGCCGCTGATGCCGGGGTTGAGCAGCTTAGTACGTAAGCTTCAATCGTTAGATTGGCATGTAGCCATTGCCTCCGGTGGTTTTACCTATTTCGCCGATCACCTGCGCGATCGTTTTGATTTGGTGGATGCGGTGTCTAATCATCTGGAAGTTAAGGATGGTAAACTTACCGGCAAAGTGGTCGGCCCCATTGTGGATGCTCAGTACAAAGCTGAGACGCTGATAAAACTCGCCGAAAAATTGGAGATCCCGCTGTCGCAAACTGTTGCGATTGGCGATGGTGCCAACGATTTAAAAATGATTCAGGCGGCGGGATTAGGCGTAGCGTTTCATGCGAAGCCGAAAGTCTATGCTCAGGCCTCGGTGGCTATTCGTCATGCTGATTTGATGGGCGTGCTGTGCGTGCTGAGTGCCAGTTTGAAGCACGAGGAGCGGTAATTTTCCTCTCTTCCAGCCTCCTCCCTGATAAGGGGGGAGGAGCACTGCGTATTTTATCCTTTCTCTTTTATGCAAAGGAGAGAGTTATTACCGTAAAGTCTGTATAAAAAAACAGTAATATTCTCTCATCTCCTGTTAGAATTCCCCCTATCTATTTGTGACTAAAACCGTTCTAGGAGTCTCCGTGGCGAAAGCAATTAAACGAGCCTTTGTCTGCAACGAATGTGGCGCTGATTACCCGCGTTGGCAGGGGCAGTGCAGCGCCTGTCAGGCGTGGAATAGCATTACTGAAGTACGCTTGGCGGCTTCGCCAGCGGTGGCGCGTGCGGAACGGTTGTCTGGCTATGCGGGCGATGCTGGCGTTAGCAAGGTGCAAAAACTCTCGGATATCAGCCTTGAGGCGTTGCCACGCTTTTCAACCGGATTTGCTGAGTTTGACCGCGTGTTAGGCGGCGGCGTGGTGCCGGGCAGTGCGATTCTGATCGGTGGTAACCCCGGTGCGGGGAAAAGTACGTTGCTGCTGCAAACCCTGTGCAAATTGTCTCAGCAAATGAAAACGCTGTATGTCACAGGGGAAGAGTCGTTGCAGCAGGTCGCGATGCGAGCGCACCGTTTGGGACTGCCTACCGATGGCTTGAATATGCTGTCAGAAACCAGCATTGAACAAATTTGCCTGATCGCCGAACAAGAGCAGCCGAAGCTGATGGTTATCGACTCCATTCAGGTGATGCACATGGCAGACATTCAATCGTCGCCGGGCAGCGTGGCGCAGGTACGTGAAACGGCGGCGTATTTGACCCGTTTTGCTAAAACGCGCGGCGTGGCTATCGTGATGGTTGGCCATGTAACCAAAGACGGCTCGCTGGCGGGGCCGAAAGTGTTGGAGCACTGCATCGACTGCTCCGTGCTGTTGGATGGGGATGCTGACTCGCGTTTTCGTACTCTGCGCAGCCATAAAAACCGTTTTGGCGCCGTGAACGAGCTGGGCGTATTTGCCATGACAGAGCAGGGGCTGCGTGAGGTGAGCAATCCTTCGGCTATCTTCTTGAGCCGTGGCGAAGAGATTACCTCCGGAAGCTCTGTGATGGTGGTATGGGAAGGTACGCGCCCGCTGTTGGTGGAGATTCAGGCGCTGGTGGATACCTCGATGATGTCAAATCCGCGCCGCGTTGCGGTGGGATTAGAGCAAAACCGTTTAGCAATTTTGCTGGCGGTGTTGCATCGTCATGGGGGCTTGCAGATGGCCGATCAGGACGTTTTCGTTAACGTTGTGGGCGGGGTGAAAGTGACTGAAACCGGCGCAGACCTCGCGCTGCTGATGTCTTTAGTCTCTAGCCTGCGCGATCGTCCGTTGCCGCAGGATTTGGTGGTATTTGGTGAAGTTGGGCTAGCGGGAGAAGTTCGTCCGGTGACCAGCGGTCAGGAGCGCATTTCTGAGGCGGCAAAACATGGCTTTAAACGTGCCATCGTTCCCCATGCCAATATGCCGAAAAAGCCGTTGCCGAATATGCAGGTCTTTGGAGTGAAAAAGCTGTCTGACGCCTTGGATGTCTTGCAAGATTTATGATGATTACAGCGGCACTTGTGCTACTTTTGTTTAGTTAACTAAACCCGTTAGTTGAATTATTTTGGGTATAAACAGAGGAAGCGCGAATGTCGCAATTTGATTATCTAAAAACCGCCATTAAGCAAAAAGGCTGCACGTTACAGCAGGTGGCGGACGCTAGCGGGATGACCAAAGGCTACCTTAGCCAGTTGCTAAACGAGAAAATTAAAAGCCCGAGTGCGCAAAAACTTGAGGCGATTCACCGCTTCCTCGATATTGAATTCCCGCGCAAGGTTAAAAGCGTTGGCGTGGTATTCGGTAAGTTTTATCCCCTGCACACGGGCCATATCTATCTTATACAACGCGCATGTAGCCAAGTTGATGAGCTGCATGTGATTTTGTGCCATGACGAACCACGCGATCGTGAGCTGTTTGAAAACAGCGCGATGTCACAGCAGCCAACGGTAAGCGATCGACTCCGCTGGTTGTTGCAGACCTTCAAGTATCAAAAAAATATTCGCATTCACTCCTTTGATGAGCAAGGGATTGAGCCTTATCCCCATGGCTGGAAAGTGTGGAGCGATGGCATGAAGGCGTTTATGGCAGAAAACGGGATTACCCCAAGTGTGATTTACTCGGGTGATAGCCAAGATGCGCCGGTGTATCACGAGTTCTTTGGCATGGAAACCTTGCTGATTGATCCTGAACGTTCGTTTATGAATATCAGCGGTGGGCAAATCCGCCACGATCCTTTCCGCTATTGGGATTATATCCCTACTGAAGTGAAACCTTTCTTTGTCCGTACCGTGGCGATCCTCGGTGGAGAATCCAGCGGGAAATCGACGCTGGTCAATAAGCTAGCCAATATCTTTAATACCACCAGTGCTTGGGAATATGGCCGCGATTATGTCTTCTCACATCTTGGTGGCGATGAGATGGCGCTCCAATATTCTGACTATGACAAAATTGCCTTAGGTCACGCGCAATATATTGATTTTGCAGTGAAGTATGCGAATAAGGTGGCTTTTATCGATACCGATTTTGTTACTACTCAGGCGTTTTGCAAAAAATATGAAGGCCGTGAACACCCATTTGTGCAGGCGTTGATCGATGAGTATCGCTTTGATCTGATTATTCTATTGGAAAACAATACGCCGTGGGTGGCTGATGGTTTACGTAGTTTAGGTAGTTCGACAGAACGCCGCGAGTTTCAGGATTTGCTTGAGCAGATGCTGCGAAAAAATAATATGGAATTTGTGCGCGTCGAATCCTCCGACTACGACGAGCGTTTTTTACGCTGCGTTGAGCTGGTGAAACAGATGTTGGGGGAGAGCGGTGAGCGCTCTTAGCCCGTATAGGCGATAATGTCTGAGAGCCGCATGACTTTATTATGTGACTTATTGTTATTAAGTATGTGTTTCTCCGACAAGAAGCATTCCTTATTTGAATAACTTCGTTTTTTATATTTAAACTTATAATGCTTAAGCGGCTTTATTCTGTGTTATCTATGGTTTGAACCTATTTGGTGTTTATTTTCTCATTGATTAATATGACTTTTTTTATGCCCTTAATACCCTTGTTTGTATTGTGTGTATTGACGGGTTTATAGAGACAAAAATATCTGCTTTATTTCTCCTTTATTCCCTCTGCTTCTCCCCATCAACTAATGCTGTAGTGTGCTGTCATACATAATATTGAAACGGTCCATTTTAATTAATTGAGTTTCTGTGTTTGAGCGTGCGTTGTGATTAAGCACAGCACTATGCATTCAGAATGTTGATTTCTGGAGAGTCAGAATGAATATGTCATTTAAACCGTCAGTGATTGCGCTGCTTTGCGGCGTTGGTGCGGTTGCCATTGCGGGGACAGTATTAGTGAAAAATGGGTATATTTCGTGGCAACAGCCTCAGGCCGCACAGACTCAGCCTGAAGCGCCAACGTCGGCTGCCGTAACGAAAACTTTTACCCAGCCGCAGCTTGATCAACTGGTTGCGCCAATCGCGCTTTATCCCGATCCGGTGCTGGCGCAAATTCTGATGGCTTCTACTTATCCCTCTAACGTTGTTCAGGCGGTTCAGTGGTCGCGCGATAATCCAAAGGCACAGGGAGATTCAGCGGTTAAGCGGGTGGCGAATCAACCGTGGGATCCTAGTGTGAAATCGCTGGTCGCGCTGCCGCAGCTTTTAGCGTTGATGGGAGAAAACCCTGAGTGGGTGCAAAACCTAGGGGATGCATTTTTAGCTCAGCCAGATGACGTGATGAATACCGTGCAGAAATTGCGGCAGGCGGCGCAGAAGAATGGCTCGCTAACGTCAAATGCTCAGCAGAAAGTGATTATTCAGCCAGCGAATACGGCCCGTATTCCCAGTAAATCAACGACCGTGGTGACCTCCCAGCCACAAACCATCATTATTGAGCCAACTAATCCGCAGGTTGTGTATGTCCCAAGCTACAACCCGAATGTGGTGTACGGCACTTGGGCTACGCCCGCCTATCCGCCGGTTTATCTACCGCCGCCTCCGGGGGAACAATTTACCAATGGATTAGTTTCCGGCATCGGGTTCGGTATTGGAGTGGCGACCACCTATGCTCTGTTTAGCAGCCTCGATTGGCATGATGACGATCACCATCACCATGACGACGATCACCATCACGATGACGATCATCACCACGATGATGGGTATCATGATGACGGCCACGGCGGGAATTACCATCAGGGTAATAACTACGTGAACAACAGCCATGTGAATATCAACGTTAATAACTATAACCACATTACCGGCGGGAACATCGGTGGGGCGACTCAATGGCAGCACAATCCTGCTTATCGCGCTGGCGTACCGTATCACGATCCTGCTACGTCGCAGAGATTCGTATCTGGAGCAACACAGGCCAACGTGGGCGGCAATTCGGCCAATAAAATTGACCTCAGCTCGCTGCATCAGCCAGTTGGAAATCAGCCGGTTTTATCAGGACAGACTCATTTATCGGCGAACCCAAATCTCACGCCCAGCAACCACAGTGCTAACTTACCTCGGCCCGATGGTGGGGCAGCCCATATGAATAGCGCAGGCTTGCAACGTCAAAATGCAGCCGCGGTGTTTAATCGTCAAACGAATGGGGAGTCATTGGGTCATGCGGCGGTTAATCAGCCCGAGCTGCGTCGGCAAAATGCGGAATCTGTGCTGCATAATCGTACTGAATCATCAACGCCGATGCGTGCACCCATAAATCAGCATACCGCCGTAACCAGAAATACCGCGGAACAGCGTGTTGAGCGTGTGAGTCAGCCCAATATTCAGCATGTTAATGCTCCGCAAAACCATATGTTGCAGAATAATTTTCAACAGCAGGAGCGACAACAGCAGGTTCGGCAAGAACAGGCTCGGCAACAAATAGTGCCGCGTTTTAATCAGCAGCATGAGAATCTTTTTAGCGGTAACGCCGGTGGGGCACCGAATTGGCATCCGCAGCAAGAACGTGGAAATCAAGGTCACCCCATGATGCGCAGCCTGCCGGAACATAGCGTACCGGCGCATCCGGTATTACCAGAACATAATAATTTTCAGGTGCATCAGCGCTAAATAGCACATTAAGCCTCTCCGTGGGGAGAGGCTTAATACTGTGAATTAAAACTCAATCACCATCTTGCCACGCATCCGGCCTTCGGCAACTTTGCTATGCGCCTTTTCCAAATTTTCGATAGAGAAGCCGTGCAGCGTGTCGCTGAGCGTGCCCTGCAGTTTGCCCTCATCGACTAACTTAGCCACCTGCTGAAGGATTTTGCCTTGTTCAGCGATATCTGGTGTGTTGAACATGCTGCGGGTGTACATGAATTCCCAATGCAGAGCCGCACTTTTCATTTTTAACGCAGACTGATCCAGCGGCTGGCTGTTTTCTACGATGGTACAGATTTGTCCCTGTGGGGCGATTAAATCGCAGATGGCGGCCCAGTGTCCGTCGGTATCATTCAAACAGAAGATGTAATCGACCTGTTTGATATCGTGCTTGGCAAGCTCACCTTTTAGGTCATGCCAGTCAACGGTGAGATCGGCGCCACGATCGAGACACCATTGCGCAGACGAGGCATTTGAAGCCGTCGCAATCACTTTTACTTTGGCGTTTAATGCGGCAAGTGAAATCGCCAATGAGCCAACGCCGCCTGCGCCGCCGATGATCAACAAGGTTTTGTCGGCGTCAGCATCTTGAACTTTCAGGCGTTCGAATAAGCCTTCCCAAGCCGTTAGCGTGGTTAATGGCATGGCTGCGGCCTGCGCCCAGTTCATGCTTTGTGGCTTATGTGAAACGATACGCGAGTCGATCAGCTGCTGAGTGCTGTTACTGCCAGGGCGAGTAATGTCACCCGCGTACCAGACTTCATCGCCAACCTTGAATCCAGTGGCCTTGCTTCCAACGGCGAGTACCACGCCGCTGGCGTCCCAGCCTAATACACGCGGCTGTTCCAAACCGTTTTTAATCAGGCTCTCACGTACTTTGGTATCAACCGGATTAATCGAGACGGCTTTAACATCGACCAGCAAATCGTAATCAGCTGGCGCGGAGATGTGTGGGTGAATAACGGTGAATTCTTTCGGGTTAGCAGGATCGATGGCGATAGCGGTTATAGTCATTGTAGGGCTCCAAAATAGAAACTGCGTTGAATGAAGTTAGTGTAGTTGAGCTGTTTTTCGATGATAAGATGGACAATCATTAACGCAGTGTTCTTTTATGGCGAACAATGAGGCGAGATGTTTAATCAACTACAGGACATGGCGCTGTTTGCGCTGGTGGTGGAGTGTGGAAGTTTTACGGCTGCTGCACAGCGAGCCGGGCTACCTAAATCCAGCGTTAGCCAGCGAGTCAGCAATTTAGAGCAGCAGCTTGGACTGCGGCTTCTCAATCGCACCACTCGGCAACTCAATCTTACCTACGCGGGAGAGCGTTATTTGGTGCATTGCCGCGAAATGATCCAAGCCGCTGAGCGCGCGGATCTTAGCTTGCAACGCCTGAAAGAGAATCCGAGTGGACGCCTGCGGATCACGGCACCCGCGGGGATTGCTGTAACGCTATTGGCGCATGTGTGTAGTGATTTCCGCGTAAGCTACCCAGACGTGAGCTTAGAAGTTTACGTTTCAGACGTGATGAACGATCTGGTTCAAGATGGGTTTGATGTCGCGCTGCGCACGGGGAAGCCGCAGGATTCTTCGTTGGTGGGGCGCCGTCTGGGATATTCTCCGCGCTATCTTTTGGCCACTCCGACTTATCTTTCGCGCTTCCCGTCGCTTGAGCATCCTAAACAGTTAGAGCAACACCAGTGTATCGCGCACCGTGCATGGCATGAGTGGGTGTTACAGCGTAAAGGGGAGTTCTATCGTTGGGAGCTGCCGATGGATCACGCCGCCGATAATTTGTTGTATGTGCGGGAGTGCGTACTAGCTGGTGCGGGGATCTCATTACTGCCTGCGTTTTTGTCGCAGGATTTGGTCGATCAAGAGCGTTTGGTGCGTGTCTTGCCCGGTTGGGAAGCTGAGGGGAATGAGCTGTATCTGGTTTATCCAAGCCGCAAGCTGAACTCACCTGCACTCGACCGATTCATTGAGGTTGCATTAAATCATCGCGCTTTTGCTCAATACAATCAGGCGCTACGCGATTAGTTGGCAGGCGTTGAGAGAGATAAAAGGCTCCCTTTGATAGGTAATGCCGTTCGTTTAAGAGATCGAGATACACGGGGCTAGCACACCGCGGGGCGCTCCGGCAGCTAAAGCTGCTACGACCCCATCGGTGTACTTCCCCTAAAATCACGCTTAAGTGAACAGCATTACTCCTCGATAGGAACCTTATTCACAGAGACTAAAACTATTTAGTCATCTTCTTATACTTAATACGGTGCGGTTCTAATGCTTCTGCGCCCAGAGTACGTTTTTTGTATTCTTCGTATTCGGTGAAGTTACCTTCGAAGAACTCAACTTTACCTTCATCCTGATAATCCAGAATGTGGGTGGCGATGCGGTCAAGGAACCAACGGTCATGGGAAATAACCATTGCGCAGCCTGGGAATTCCAACAGGGCGTTTTCTAAGGCGCGTAGGGTTTCGATGTCGAGGTCGTTGGTCGGTTCATCGAGCAGCAACATGTTGCCGCCGACCTGTAGCAGTTTCGCTAAGTGCAGACGACCACGTTCACCACCGGATAGCTCGCCGACGCGTTTACCCTGATCGACGCCTTTAAAGTTAAAGCGGCCAACATAGGCACGGCTTGGCATCTCAAAGTTACCGATGCGCATGATGTCTTGGCCGTTAGAGACTTCTTCCCAAACGGTTTTTTTGTCATCCATGCTGTCACGGAACTGATCTACTGACGCTAGCACGACGGTTTCGCCGAGATCGATATTGCCGGAATCAGGCTGCTCTTTGCCGGAAATCATACGGAACAGGGTAGATTTACCCGCACCGTTCGGACCGATGATACCCACGATGGCGCCTTTCGGCAGCGCAAAGGAGAGGTCTTCAATCAGCAGGCGGTCGCCGTAAGATTTTGACAGGTTCTGAACTTCCAGCACTTTGTCACCCAGACGAGGTCCTGGTGGAATGAACAGTTCGCTGGTTTCGTTACGCTTTTGATACTCAACGTTGTTAAGTTCTTCAAAGCGAGCCAAACGCGCTTTACCTTTAGACTGACGGCCTTTCGCTCCCTGACGTACCCACTCCAGCTCTTTCTCGATAGATTTGCGACGAGCGGCTTCAGCTGAAGCTTCCTGCGCCAAACGCTGATCTTTCTGCTCCAGCCAAGAAGAGTAGTTACCTTCCCATGGAATACCTTCACCACGGTCAAGTTCGAGGATCCAACCGGCAACGTTATCCAAGAAGTAACGGTCATGGGTAATCGCTACCACGGTACCTTCGTAGTCGTGCAGGAAGCGCTCCAGCCATGCCACGGACTCGGCGTCCAAGTGGTTGGTTGGTTCGTCGAGCAGCAGCATGTCTGGTTTTTCCAGCAGCAGGCGGCAAATTGCCACGCGGCGACGTTCACCACCGGACAGGTTAGCAATCTGTGCATCCCAAGCAGGCAGACGCAGCGCATCGGCAGCACGTTCTAACTGGTTATCTAAATTATGGCCGTCGTGAGACTGAATAATCGCCTCCAACTCGCCCTGTTCTTTGGCTAACTTATCAAAGTCCGCGTCTGGATCAGCATACAGCGCATACACTTCGTCCAAACGGGTCAGTGCGCGTTTCACTTCACCAACGGCTTCTTCAACCGCTTCACGCACGGTTTGGTCTGGATTGAGTTTTGGTTCCTGCGGCAGATAACCGATTTTGATCCCCGGCTGTGGACGGGCTTCACCTTCGATTTCGGTATCAATACCGGCCATGATGCGCAGCAGGGTTGATTTACCTGCGCCGTTTAGACCCAGAACACCGATTTTGGCTCCGGGGAAGAAACTAAGGGAAATGTCCTTCAAAATGTGACGCTTCGGCGGAATAATCTTGCCGACGCGGTGCATAGTATAGACGTATTGAGCCACGGCTATATACTCCTTGATTTATAAGGGTTTTACCTCTATCTCACAGATTCATGGGCGAGAGGCGGGGCATAAGCATTTAAATGACGTTCTGTCATTGGCGCGACAGGGCATTTTATGAAGGCGGAGTTTAGCCCGTTTTCGATTTTTATCCCAGCCATCGTCGCATGACAGGGGCGTTTAACGCGTAAAATTTGTAGGTTAAGTTATGCAAATATAGGACATTTGGTGCTTATTTCACCGTTCGGATAAATATTGAGTTAAGAATTTTCTTTCCTGTAGGCCGCGTCCGCGTTGGATTCTCCCCAAAATTACTACGGTTTATTCAAGAAGATTCAAAAATAGGTGTTGCTTATAAACCTAAGGCATGAGTAAATAGCGTCATCGGTTTGGAACACAGACCTTATGTGAAAGCAGTTTTAGTAAAGCAGTCCTCAGTTCAAGCGTTATCCTTAGATACCTCTTCTTCCGTGAGTCTCCTCCTAAGTGCACCCCATAAGCTAGCTCTGACGACGAACCTCGTTCGCTGCAATAATGTGGCTTAAAAAATTGAAAGGAAGTATCTAATGTCTAACAAAATGACTGGTTTAGTAAAATGGTTCAACGCTGATAAAGGTTTCGGCTTCATCTCTCCAGCTGACGGCAGCAAAGATGTATTCGTACATTTCTCTGCAATCCAGAGCGATAGCTACAAATCTCTGGACGAAGGTCAGACCGTTGAGTTCACTATCGAGAATGGCGCTAAAGGCCCAGCAGCAGCTAACGTAGTAGCGCTGTAATCTCTATAGTTTAGTATTGTTTACGATAGCGATGACGGCATAGACCTGAGCAGTTAAAGAATACTGAAAAGAAAAACCCGCCTTGAGCGGGTTTTTTTATGCCCAAAATTCACTATCCCTTTGTTTTCCCTTCACGGTTGTTTATGTTAGTGGCTAGGCAACCTAAACGTAAAAGTTGTGAAGAAAGGCAGGGGCTAATGGAATGCTCTGCTAAAATCGCTGTCTATGAGTGGTATCGGTTTAAAGCGAGGAAAGGTGAGATGGTCATGGCGGACAATTGGCGTGCTTGGGGTATAGGTTTATGTTTAGTCGCTGTGTCCGGGAGCAGTTTTGCTGACTCTTTGGATGCTCAGCGTCAGCGTTATTTACAGGTAAAGCAAGCTTGGGATAGCAATCAGATGATGACGGTGAATCAGCTGATGCCTACGCTGCGCGATTATCCGCTTTATCCTTATCTAGAATACCGCCAGCTAACTCAGGATCTCGGTCAGGCAACAACGATTGAGATTAAAGATTTTATTGCTCGCAATCCGACCTTGCCTCCCGCTAAATCATTGCCGTCTCGTTATGTGAATGAGCTTTCTCGCCGTCAGGATTGGACAGGATTGTTGGTGTTTAGCCCTCAGGCTCCCAAGCCTATTGCGGCTCGCTGCAATTATTACTATGCCCAATACGCAACGGGCCATCAGCAAATCGCATGGGATGGCGCTCGTGATATCTGGCTAAGTGGCCAGTCACTGCCTACCAACTGCGACAAACTGTTTGATGCGTGGAAAGCCTCTGGCGATCAGACGCCGCTGACCGTGCTTGAACGCATGCGTTTGGCGCTGAAGAAAGGTAATAACGGGCTAGTGAGCTTCTTAGCCAAGCAGCTTCCGCCAGATTATCAAACCATGGGGGATGCCCTTGCTAGCCTTCAGGCCGATCCTCGCAATGTCGAGGCTTTTGCGCGTAGCGTGGGGCCAACCGATTTTACCCGCGACGCGACTGAAATCGCATTCTCCAGCTTGGCGCGCCAGAACGCTGATGAAGCACGTGCGATGCTACCCACTTTGGTGCGGCTGCAAAAAATTGGCGATAAACAACGTCAGGCCATGGAAGATAGTATTGCATGGCGCTTGATGGGCAGCGACGCCACCACCGATGATATTCGGTGGCGAGATAATGTGATTAAAAATAGTAATAGTGCTTCACTGATTGAGCGCCGCGTGCGGTTAGCGTTAGGCAATGGCAACAAGCAGGAAATCCGCACATGGTTGGCTTTATTGCCGCAAGAAGTGCGCAATAAAGACGAATGGCGCTACTGGAATGCGACCGTCATGATTGAGGATGGCAAACGCAGCGAAGGTGAAAGCATCCTTCGTTCGTTGACTCAGCAGCGCGGATTCTATCCGATGGTGGCGGCTCAAAAACTGGGTATCACATATCCATTGCAGGTTGAGGTTGCGGATAAGCCATCTTCCAAGCTTACCAACGATCCTGCGATCGATCGTATCCGTGAACTGATGTATTGGAACATGGATAACACCGCACGCAGTGAATGGGTTTCGCTCATTAGCAGTAAGTCTAAACCGGAGCAGGCGGCTTTAGCGCGTTATGCATTTGAGCAGAACTGGGCCGATCTCAGCGTTCAGGCGACGATCACCGCGAAGCTATGGGATCATTTAGAAGAACGCTTCCCAATGGCGTGGCCGCAGCAGTTCCGTCAAGCAACAGAAGATAAAGGAATTTCTCAGTCCTATGCGATGGCTATCGCACGCCAAGAAAGTGCTTGGAACCCAAAAGCCCAGTCACCGGTAGGGGCTAGTGGGTTAATGCAGGTGATGCCTAAAACGGCTGAACACACGGCGCAAATGTTTAATTTGAGCAACTACGTCAACAGCAGCCAGCTGCTCGATCCTATTACCAATATTCAGATTGGCACCAGCTATTTGGAATATGTGTATCAGAGTTTGGGACGTAACCGTATTTTATCGAGCGCTGCTTATAACGCGGGGCCGTCTCGCGTGACTACGTGGCTCGGAAATACCGGCGGCCGCGTGGATGCAGTCGCCTTTATCGAGAGTATTCCTTTCTCGGAAACTCGTGGCTATGTGAAGAACGTCTTGGCTTATGATGCCTACTATCGTTACTTCATGAAGCGCCCAACCAAAATCCTGACCGATGCAGAATGGGGGCGCCGTTACTGATTTCTGTTCTGGATATCTTTGACTGCGCCAAGTTTATGGTATGCTGCCGTACTAGTTAATGAGTATTTTCTCACCAAGAGTATGGCAGCTAATCATGACAACGCGATCCCTGAATGATCCCGCGCTAAGCGCACAAGAAAATGATGACTGGCAACGTTTTGTTGAATTGCTACGGCAGGCGTTTGCCGAAGATTTGCAAGGCCCAATGCTACAGCTTTTTTTGACGCCGGATGAAAGAACAGCGTTGGCGACGCGGGTGCGAATTATCGAAGAGTTGATGAAAGGCGAGATCAGCCAGCGTGAGCTGAAAAGTCAGTTAGGCGCAGGCATTGCAACCATCACTCGCGGATCGAATAGTTTGAAAACAGCGCCCGCAGATCTGAAACAATGGCTAGAGCAGCAGCTACTGGCAGATAAGTAATACGGCGTTAGACAAATTGTTCTGCGATGGCTCGTTTGGGAGCCATCGTCAGACCGCTAGAGCATATAGCTAGTTGTATCGCTATTTTGTTTCTGCGCGCTTCTGGAAGATTTCATTATGAAAAGGGACCAGAGCTAAAACTAACGCTTGGTGATAAACACTGGTGCGGGTCAGTACGCCGTTGGTAAAGACACCGATAGCGCCTTCGCGACGGCCAATATCATTTGTGCCTGTGATTGCCTTCATTTCACTGCCTAAGGCTTTACCTTCTGCGATACCTTGCAGGATAGATTCCGGCAGCATCAGGCTCGCTGAGCGAGATTCTCCGCGCATATGATGATTCTCAATCGTCATCCATGCGAAAGTCATATTCTCTTCAATACCCGCTTCAACACCGACCCAAAAATCAGCTTCTGGGCAAACTTGGCGTGCACACATCACTCTATGACGTGAGCCGGTTCGCGTTTCGTGATTTCCAATGGGTTGTTCAGGTACTCCGCTATCAACTTCAATGCCTTCAATGCGATACTGGTCGGGACCAAAAACATCATCGAACGCCAGAGAAATAGCCTTAATTTTTGCGGGGTTGGTAGTTGCTGCTACAACATGGTACATATTATTTCCAGCTTCTTATTAGCGCATTTCTCGCAGTATACGGAAAAAGTACATGACACAGGTATATCTTACTCGCCACGGTGAAACCGAGTGGAACGCAGAACGCCGGATTCAGGGACAATCCAACAGCCCATTGACCGAGTTAGGGGAACTTCAAGCGCGTCAGGTTGCGGCACGTTTGAGCCAGATGGGGATCACGCATGTGATTGCCAGCGATCTGGGGAGAACTCGCCAAACAGGGCAGGCTATCGCTGATGCCTGTGGATGTGAGCTCATTCTCGATTCGCGCCTGCGTGAACTGCATATGGGCGTATTAGAAGAGCGCTTGCTCGATTCGCTTTCCCCAGCGGAGGAGAAGTGGCGTAAGCAGATGGTTGATGGTACGCCAGATGCACGTATCCCTGAGGGAGAAAGCATGGCTGAACTGGCCACGCGTATGCGTGCCGCGTTGAATAGCTGTCTTGATTTACCTGAGGGAAGTCAGCCCGCATTGGTGAGCCATGGGATTGCCTTGGGCGCGTTGTTAGGGACTATTTTAGGGTTACCGCCACACGCTGAGCGACGTTTGCGCCTGCGCAACTGTTCGTTATCGCGGGTCGATTATCAGCAAAGTCCTTGGCTGGCACCGGGGTGGGTCGTTGAAAGTGCAGGTGATATCCATCATCTGGATAGACCTGCACTTGATGAGATCCAGCGTTAATCTTCTTCGCGACGGGTCGGAATCAGATACTCGCAGCAGATATGTTTAGGCGGTCGCTGCGAGGAATCGTTCTGAGGATGGAAGCGCTCGATATCGTAACCTTTACGACGCACCAGATTTAGCGTTGGTAATGTGGTGCCGTAAAGGTTCAGGATAAATTCCTGGAATCCTTCAGCCGGGCCGTTATAGCAAAACTGGGCATATTCACCGCCGAGAAGAGTTATAGACTGCACTTCTTTCGTTACATCGGGCGGCAAATGCTCAATTTCTAGCGCGGTGGTATACAACACTTCTTGCTCGTCGTCTTTATCTAAACTTGGGCGAGAGTGGTGTAAGCCATACAGAACCGGCGGGATGTTTTTCACATCGTGCAGGAAATCGTGCCAGAATTGGCTACGCAGCTCGGTACGGACTTTGCTGATTTGCTCCAGCGTGCAGGTATAACATTGCGTGATACCTACCAAGGATATGCTAGGCAACGTTATAAACTCTGGTTGAATCAAATTGCTCAGGCCCAGACGAATCGGCGGGCACATTCCGTAAGCATGCCAATCTTCCGCGCGGCGATAAAGCGCAGGAGTTTGATTAAACTGCTTCTTAAAGGCGCGAGTGAACGTCTGCTGCGAGTCAAAACGGTATTGCAGAGCGATATCTAAAATTGGGCGACTGGTCAATCGAAGTGCGACGGCGGCCTTAGATAAACGGCGTGCGCGTATATAGGCACCGATGGCTTGACCAGTGACTTCCTTGAACATCCGTTGCAGGTGCCATTTAGAATATCCCGCTTTGGCTGCGACGTTATCGAGCGATAGTGGTTGGTCTAGGTGTCCTTCCAACCAGCTTAACAGGTCACGAATAATACTGGCCTGATCCATATAGCATCCTCAAAAGCAGTAATGATCGTATACAGCAACTAAACGGCATAATAGCAATTTTTTGCGCCTTAAACTTATATTAAGGTTTTTTCAGCGCAAAGAGTGCTATGCAGGTGTGAGCCGTGCTGTAAGATTTAGATCTTTTATATAGTATGGAATTGCGTTTGTTTTATTAATAACTGGCGTGATTATAATTATCCGAGGTACTTAGGTGAACAAATTTTTTGTAGGGTTATGTTTCACAATGACTGCGATGCTTTCTGCCGCTCATGCAGAACAGATCGGTTCAGTTGATACGGTGTTTAAAATTCTGGGGCCTGACCATAAAATTGTGGTTGAGGCATTTGACGATCCAGACATTAAAAATGTGACCTGCTACATCAGTCGAGCTAAAACCGGTGGCATTAAAGGCGGCTTAGGATTAGCAGAAGATACCGCCGATGCTGCGATCTCTTGCCAGCAGGTCGGGCCAATCGCAATAAGCGAAAAGATTAAGAATAAGAAATCTGATGGAGAAGTTGTTTTCCGTAAACGCACTTCATTGGTGTTTAAAAAATTACAGGTGGTACGTTTTTACGACCCTGCCCGCAACGCTTTAGTCTATTTGACGTATTCCGACAAAGTTGTGGATGGTTCTCCGAAGAACGCCATCAGCGCAGTGCCTATTATGCCTTGGGCTACTCCTGAGACGAGCGTTCCGGCTGCCGCTGCGGCACAGTGATTTAATGTTGAATCATCTAGTTACAAAAGGCCGACATTGCTGTCGGCCTTTTTTCATTCTCTAACTAACGGCTTTAGCGTTTGATTCGCGCCAGCAAGAAATCTTCGATTTCGCCGGTTTTAATCATTTGCTTATCGCCGCTGCGACGATGCTTA
Source organism: Obesumbacterium proteus (assembly GCF_001586165.1). Taxonomy (NCBI): domain Bacteria; kingdom Pseudomonadati; phylum Pseudomonadota; class Gammaproteobacteria; order Enterobacterales; family Hafniaceae; genus Obesumbacterium; species Obesumbacterium proteus. The sequence continues at coordinate 1,441,920 of NZ_CP014608.1, forward strand.
TATTCAATTTCATCGCTGTCGAGATTACGGTCGCCGATAACGATGGTGTGCGGTACACCAATCAGTTCCATATCGGCAAACATCACGCCTGGACGCTCTTTGCGGTCATCCATAATCACGTCGATGCCTTTAGCGCGCAGGCTATCGTACAGAGATTCCGCCAAATCTTTCACGCGGAAAGATTTATGCATATTCATTGGCAGAATAGCAACTTGGAACGGTGCAATCGCGTCTGGCCAGATAATGCCACGGTCGTCATGATTCTGCTCGATAGCGGCAGCAACAACGCGTGTTACCCCAATTCCGTAGCAGCCCATGGTCATTAACTGATTACGGCCATCTTCGCCTTGGACAGTCGCTTTCAATGCTTCGGTATATTTAGTGCCAAGCTGGAAAATATGGCCAACTTCGATACCGCGTTTGATCAGCAAGGTGCCTTTGCCATCTGGGCTTGGATCGCCTGCAACCACGTTACGGATATCCGCAACCTGTGGCAACGGCAGATCGCGTTCCCAGTTGATGCCAAAGTAATGTTTACCGTCAATGTTTGCGCCTGCGCCAAAATCACTCATCATGGCAACGGTGCGATCAACGACGACTGGCACAGTCATATTAATTGGGCCTAAAGAACCTGGACCCGCGTTTACGACTGCACGAATTTCGGCTTCGGTTGCAAACGTCAGTGGGCTAGCAACCATTTCCAGTTTTTCAGCTTTCACTTCGTTCAGTTCGTGATCGCCACGAACCAACAGAGCAACTAACGCATGACCGCTCTCTTTGGTGGCATGAACCAGCAGAGTTTTAACGGTTTTTTCCACCGGCAGATTAAACTGTTCGGTTAATTCAGCGATGGTTTTCGCGTTTGGTGTATCAATGATACGCAGCTCTTCCGTTGGCGCAGCGCGTTCACCTTTAGGTGCCACGGCTTCAGCCAATTCGATGTTTGCCGCATAGTCAGATTCATTGGAGAAGATAACATCATCCTCACCGCTCTGTGCCAGCACTTGGAATTCGTGAGAAGCGCTACCGCCAATCGAGCCGGTGTCTGCTTGAACTGGACGGAAATCCAAATCCATACGGCTGAAGATTTTGTTATAAGCAGCAAACATCTTGTCGTAGGTTTCTTGCAATGATTCCTGAGAAGTATGGAAAGAATAAGCATCTTTCATCAGGAATTCACGCGAACGCATAACGCCAAAACGTGGGCGAACTTCGTCACGGAATTTGGTCTGAATCTGGAAGAAGTTCAGTGGCAGCTGCTTATAAGAGCTGATCTCATTGCGCACCATATCGGTGATAACTTCTTCGTGGGTTGGACCCAATACAAATGGACGTTCGCCGCGATCGACGAAGCGCAGCAGCTCAGGGCCATACTGTTCCCAACGACCGCTTTCCTGCCACAGATCCGCAGGCTGAACTACGGGCATGGACACTTCGATTGCGCCGGCGTTGTTCATCTCTTCACGGACGATGTTTTCAACTTTTTTCAGAACACGCAGACCGGTAGGCATCCAGGTATAAAGACCGGAGGCCAGTTTGCGGATCATACCGGCACGTAGCATCAGTTGGTGACTGATAACTTCGGCGTCGGCTGGAGTCTCCTTCAGAGTGGAGAGCAGATATTGGCTTGTACGCATGTGTATTGTTCCGTTAGAACGCAATATGTATCAGACCGTCGGGAAAGGCGGCCAAAATAAAGAAAAGTGGCTTAGTTTACCAGTGACGGCGAGTTGTCAAAAGAGAAGGGCATGAAATTCTAGACTGAATTCAGGTCGATCACTTCGGTTATGCCATTTTTCACCTGCCAACGCACGTTAAAATCGAGCAGATGCACGGCATAAATGCGATCTTCGCTCTCTCCCTTGCGGTAGGCCGGACGAGGATCCTGCGCTAGCACCTGTTGGATAAATCGTTGCAGATGAGGATAGCGCTGCTGGTGTTGCTGGATTTGCTGTTGGGCAACATCCGAGAAACTGACGTGCATATCTGCCAGAGGCGCGTCTTGAGCAAAACCGCCGCGAGCCTGAGGCTGGCTTTCAGCAAAAGGCAGGTAAGGCTTGATATCGATGATCGGCGTGCCGTCGACCAAGTCGAGGCTACCCAGCTTCAATATAACTTTGCCACCTTTAGTCTCTATAGATTTTAGTTCAACTAACGACATACCAATCGGATTCGGGCGAAACGTGGAGCGTGTGGCGAACACGCCCATACGTGCATTTCCCCCTAGGCGCGGCGGGCGAACCGTGGGGCGCCATCCGCCGTCCATCGTTTGATGAAAGACAAAAACGATCCACAAATGACTAAACGCTTCGAGACCACGTACCGCTTCGGGCTGGTTATAAGGCGCGATGAGCTCCAGCTCACCGCCGCCGTCCTCAATGAGCCCAGGCTGTCGAGGGATAGCAAATTTCTCTTTATACGGAGAGCGAATAAGCCCGATCGTATCGAAGGTAAACTGACTCATTGCTTGGAAACGTTTAACGCAGAGCCTTTACACACCGCTTGTTGATAGCAGCCTTGTACATCGGTGACCACTTGGCATTGATGTAGTAACACCGCATTGGCTTTCATGGTTGAAGCTTTAATCTGCATGCGCTTGCGCGCCGTGGCCAAATTCGGTGGTGAGTCTTGCTCTGTTGCTTGGCAAACACTGCCTGTTACTTCGCCTAAATCACGGAAAGGCTTACCTACCAAGTCTTCGGCATTGTCATACACTTTCACCGGACGCGGCTTTGGCTGAGTAGGCTTGGTGGTTTTTGTTGTGCTTACCTGTGTTTTTGCCGGTTCAACGGGCGTTGTATTTTCTGATTTTGAGTGCAGTAAAGAACAACCGGACAAAGCCAAAGTGGCAGCGAGCAAGCATAAAGGTAATGCACGCATAAATGTTTCCTGATTTTTATAAAAGTGGATGCTATTGAATCAAGGTATGGCAGAAATGACAAGACGGGCATTCGCCCGTCTTGAAGATATTACGTACTATAACTGCGAGAGGCAATTACCAGCCTTTAACTGCGCCGCCGTTAAAGATTTTATTGGCAGCGTTGTAAACTTCGTCAGATTGATAAGCCTGAACGAATTTCTTCACGTTCTCTGCATCTTTGTTGTCTTCACGAGCTACGATCAGGTTAACGTATGGAGAATCTTTATCTTCAACGAAGATACCGTCTTTGGCTGGAGTCAGGCCAATCTGGCTTGCATAGGTCGTGTTGATAACCGCCAGAGCAATTTGCGCATCGTCCAGTGAACGTGGCAGCTGTGGTGCTTCCAGCTCAACCAGCTTCAGTTTTTTCGGGTTCTCGGTCACGTCCAACACGGTTGGCAGCAAGCCAATGCCGTCTTTCAGTTTAATCAGACCCACTTTTTGCAGCAGTAACAGTGAACGGCCAAGGTTAGTTGGGTCGTTTGGTAAAGCAACCTGAGAGCCATCTTGCAGTTCGCTCAGAGATTTGATTTTCTTCGAATAGCCTGCAATTGGGTATACGAAGGTGCTGCCGACTGGAACCAGTTTGTAGCCACGATCTTTGATCTGCTGATCCAGATAAGGTTTATGTTGGAAAGCATTCGCATCAATATCGCCTTTGCTTAATGCTTCGTTAGGCAGTACATAGTCGTTAAATGTGACCAGCTCAACGTCCAGACCGTATTTATCTTTAGCAACTTTCTGTGCAACTTCGGCAACCTGCTGCTCTGCCCCGACAATAACGCCCACTTTAATATGGTTTGGATCTTTTTCTTCCTGACCACAGCCCGCCAGCGCCAGAGAACCCAGAAGTGCGCCAACGACAGCAATCGACTTAAACTTTAATGACATACCCTTATCCTTCTTTTGACTTGTTCTTGAGACATTGTTGTTGAGACGTTGTTTTTGAAACATTGGGTGGCGCACCATAGCGAGCGCCGTTTTTATTATTAGACTGCTTTATTTGCGGCTAACCGCTTTAACAATGCGATCGCCACTAAACTGGATCAGATACACTAAAATCACTAACAATACTAATACCGTATTCATCACGGTTGCGTTATATCCGATATAACCGTACTGATAACCAATCTGTCCTAGACCGCCAGCGCCCACTGCGCCGCCCATTGCAGAGTAACCCACTAAGGTAATCAATGTGATGGTTGCCGCATTGACCAAGCCTGGAAGTGCTTCCGGTAATAAGATTTTATTGATGATTTGCATCGGTGTTGCACCCATGGCTCGTGACGCTTCAATCAGTCCTGTTGGGATTTCTAATAGCGCGTTTTCAACCATACGAGCAATAAACGGTGCTGCGCCAACGGTCAATGGCACTAATGCTGCCTGCAAACCGATAGATGTGCCTACGATGACGCGGGTAAAAGGGATCATCCATACCAAGAGAATAATGAACGGTATGGAACGGAAGATGTTAACCAGTGCGGAAAGCAGGTTATACAGCTTGGCGTTTTCCCAAATTTGCCCCGGACGCGTTATATAAAGAAGCACGCCGACCGGAAGACCGATAACAAAACCAAAGAAGCCGGATACAAAGGTCATGACGACGGTTTCCCAAATGCCTCGGCCCATTAACCACATCATTGCCTCAGACATAACCCAGCACCTCTACTTTTACTTGATGATTCTTGAAAAACTCAATAGCAGATAACGCATCTGCGTCATCACCGTGCAGCTCAGCTAACATCACGCCAAATTTAACGCCACCGGCATAATCCATTTGAGAACTTAAAATACTGATATCGACATTAAAACGACGAACGGCCTGAGAGATTAACGGCGCGTCGACGGACTGACCGGTAAATTCAAGGCGCAACAGCGGTTGCGTATCAGGTTTGCGATCTGGCGTCATACGAGCAGCAAAATCGTCTGGAATATCTAAATGCAGCGTGGAGTGAATGAACTGCTGCGCCAGCGGTGTTTTCGGGTGAGAGAACACTTCGCCAACGGTGCCTTGCTCAATCAGTTGGCCATCGCTAATTACGGCTACCTGATCGCAAATGCGCTTCACGACGTCCATTTCGTGAGTGATCAGGAGAATTGTCAGACCCAGACGACGGTTAATGTCTTTCAGCAGTTCCAGAATTGAGCGCGTGGTTGCAGGATCAAGCGCGCTGGTGGCTTCATCACACAGCAGGACTTTTGGGTTGCTCGCTAATGCACGGGCAATTGCCACGCGCTGCTTCTGCCCGCCAGACAGATTCGCGGGATAGGCATCTCGTTTATCGCTAAGGCCGACCAGATCTAATAGTTCGCTGACGCGACGCGTGATTTCGCTGCGCGGCGTGTTATCTAGTTCCAGCGGCAGAGCGATGTTCCCTGCAACAGTTCGTGATGAGAGTAAGTTAAAATGCTGGAAGATCATGCCGATCTGACGGCGCGCTTTAGTCAGTGCGCTTTCGGAAAGCGCAGTCATATCCTGATCGCCAACCAAAACGGTGCCGCTGGTTGGGCGTTCGAGCAGGTTGACGCAACGAATCAGTGTACTTTTACCGGCACCGGATGAACCGATGACGCCATAAATTTGCCCGGCAGGGACGTGTAATGACACGTCAGACAGCGCTTTGATCTGGCGCTGGCCCTGCTGAAAAACCTTGGTGATATTTATAAGTTTAATCATTTTTATATTTTTACTTTTGGTGTTGCCCGTGGCAGATAAAAAGCAAACTTTGGGAAAGCCCAAAGTATTAAACTGGATGTTAAGGCGTCTAGACGTCCAAGTCAACAAGTGTCGAGTGCGCTAGAGACTCTCCCTTTCATGTAAATCGTGCGATACTGAGCGGCATCTAACGCCATAAGGAGTGAATATCTGTGGCCCAGCTTGTTCCCGCAATTTTTTTAGATCGTGATGGCACGATTAACGTCGATCACGGATATGTCCATGAAAGCGATAACTTCCAGTTTATAGATGGTGTCATTGACGCCATGGCTGAGCTGAAAAAAATGGGGTATGCCCTCGTACTGGTTACTAACCAGTCTGGTATTGCTCGCGGTATGTTTACCGAAGATCAGTTTATGCACCTCACCGAATGGATGGATTGGTCTTTGGCCGATCGCGGCGTTGATTTGGACGGCGTCTACTATTGTCCGCATCACCCAGAGGGAACGGTAGAAGAATTCCGTCAGGTATGTGATTGCCGCAAGCCGCAGCCAGGTATGCTGCTATCCGCTAAAGAAGAACTAAATATCGATATGAGCGCTTCTTATATAGTAGGTGACAAAATCGAAGACCTATTGGCGGGTGAAGCCGCTAGCGTGGGAACTAAAGTATTGGTTCGTACCGGCAAACCGGTCACACCAGAAGCCGAGGCCAAGGCGGATTTAGTGATTAAGAGCCTTGCTGACTTGCCAAAAGCGATAAAACAGCGGGTTTAGTGCACTAAATGGCTGAAAATAAGCCAAACAGAAAAAAAAATGTAATTAGGGGTTGTCAGCCCGCGAGAACTCCCTATAATGCGCCTCCATCGACACGGAACATGTGAATCACTTCACACCGTATCGGCGGTTTCGATAAGAAATCGCAAGAGAAAAAATCCTGAAATTTAGGGTTGACTCTGAAAGAGGAAAGCGTATTATACGCCACCTCGAGTTAGCAAGCTTAGTCTCCTAACTCACTGCTCTTTAACAATTTATCAGACAATCTGTGTGGGCACTCACAAGACAATATCTAACGTCCTCGGACGATAAAATATTAAAGTCTTGAAGAGTGACCAAGCAGTAATTCATTTAGTTGAATTATTACGAAAGTTAATTTTCGAGCATCGCTTAACTTGTTTAAGCAAATCAAGCTTTTAATTGAAGAGTTTGATCATGGCTCAGATTGAACGCTGGCGGCAGGCCTAACACATGCAAGTCGAGCGGTAGCACAAGAGAGCTTGCTCTCTGGGTGACGAGCGGCGGACGGGTGAGTAATGTCTGGGAAACTGCCTAATGGAGGGGGATAACTACTGGAAACGGTAGCTAATACCGCATGATGTCTTCGGACCAAAGTGGGGGACCTTCGGGCCTCACGCCATCAGATGTGCCCAGATGGGATTAGCTAGTAGGTGGGGTAATGGCTCACCTAGGCGACGATCTCTAGCTGGTCTGAGAGGATGACCGGCCACACTGGAACTGAGACACGGTCCAGACTCCTACGGGAGGCAGCAGTGGGGAATATTGCACAATGGGCGCAAGCCTGATGCAGCCATGCCGCGTGTATGAAGAAGGCCTTCGGGTTGTAAAGTACTTTCAGCGAGGAGGAAGGCATTGTGGTTAATAACCACAGTGATTGACGTTACTCGCAGAAGAAGCACCGGCTAACTCCGTGCCAGCAGCCGCGGTAATACGGAGGGTGCAAGCGTTAATCGGAATTACTGGGCGTAAAGCGCACGCAGGCGGTTGATTAAGTCAGATGTGAAATCCCCGAGCTTAACTTGGGAACTGCATTTGAAACTGGTCAGCTAGAGTCTTGTAGAGGGGGGTAGAATTCCAGGTGTAGCGGTGAAATGCGTAGAGATCTGGAGGAATACCGGTGGCGAAGGCGGCCCCCTGGACAAAGACTGACGCTCAGGTGCGAAAGCGTGGGGAGCAAACAGGATTAGATACCCTGGTAGTCCACGCTGTAAACGATGTCGACTTGGAGGTTGTGCCCTTGAGGCGTGGCTTCCGGAGCTAACGCGTTAAGTCGACCGCCTGGGGAGTACGGCCGCAAGGTTAAAACTCAAATGAATTGACGGGGGCCCGCACAAGCGGTGGAGCATGTGGTTTAATTCGATGCAACGCGAAGAACCTTACCTACTCTTGACATCCAGAGAATTTAGCAGAGATGCTTTAGTGCCTTCGGGAACTCTGAGACAGGTGCTGCATGGCTGTCGTCAGCTCGTGTTGTGAAATGTTGGGTTAAGTCCCGCAACGAGCGCAACCCTTATCCTTTGTTGCCAGCACGTAATGGTGGGAACTCAAAGGAGACTGCCGGTGATAAACCGGAGGAAGGTGGGGATGACGTCAAGTCATCATGGCCCTTACGAGTAGGGCTACACACGTGCTACAATGGCATATACAAAGAGAAGCGAACTCGCGAGAGCAAGCGGACCTCATAAAGTATGTCGTAGTCCGGATTGGAGTCTGCAACTCGACTCCATGAAGTCGGAATCGCTAGTAATCGTAGATCAGAATGCTACGGTGAATACGTTCCCGGGCCTTGTACACACCGCCCGTCACACCATGGGAGTGGGTTGCAAAAGAAGTAGGTAGCTTAACCTTCGGGAGGGCGCTTACCACTTTGTGATTCATGACTGGGGTGAAGTCGTAACAAGGTAACCGTAGGGGAACCTGCGGTTGGATCACCTCCTTACCTAAAGATAGCGTTAAGTGCAGTGTCCACACAGATTGTCTGATGAAATTAATGAGCAAGAGCACCTGTTGATGTTGTGAGTTTTAAGACTCATGCTGATACGAAACGAGAAAGTGAAAGCTTTGTCGGTATTTTCGTGTCCCCATCGTCTAGAGGCCTAGGACACTGCCCTTTCACGGCTGTAACAGGGGTTCGAATCCCCTTGGGGACGCCATTCCGATAATGAGTGAAAGACATTATCACCCGTTCTGATGAACGAAAAATCTTAAAGATGATTCTAACGAGTCGTGTTTAAGATATTGCTCTTTAACAATCTGGAACAAGCTGAAATTTGAAAGCTTAAGCAACTGTGAGAATGACTTCGGTCAAACACTGACACAGTTAGCATTAAGCAGTCTCTCAATTTTTTGCAATCTTGAATGCTGTCTTGAACCGGTTCGTAACCGTGTTCATTAAGAGACACCTTCGGGTTGTGAGGTTAAGTGACTAAGCGTACACGGTGGATGCCTAGGCAGTCAGAGGCGATGAAGGACGTGCTAATCTGCGATAAGCGTCGGTAAGCTGATATGAAGCGTTATAGCCGACGATTTCCGAATGGGGAAACCCAGTGCAATTCGTTGCACTATCGTTAAGTGAATACATAGCTTAACGAAGCGAACCAGGGGAACTGAAACATCTAAGTACCCTGAGGAAAAGAAATCAACCGAGATTCCCCTAGTAGCGGCGAGCGAACGGGGAACAGCCCAGAACCTTAATCAGCGTATGTGTCAGAGGAACGGTCTGGAAAGTCCGGCGATACAGGGTGATAGCCCCGTACTTGAAAATGCATATGTTGTGAGTTCGATGAGTAGGGCGGGACACGTGACATCCTGTCTGAATATGGGGGGACCATCCTCCAAGGCTAAATACTCCTGACTGACCGATAGTGAACCAGTACCGTGAGGGAAAGGCGAAAAGAACCCCGGCGAGGGGAGTGAAATAGAACCTGAAACCGTGTACGTACAAGCAGTGGGAGCCTCTTTTATGGGGTGACTGCGTACCTTTTGTATAATGGGTCAGCGACTTATATTTTGTAGCAAGGTTAACCGAATAGGGGAGCCGTAGGGAAACCGAGTCTTAACTGGGCGTCAAGTTGCAAGGTATAGACCCGAAACCCGGTGATCTAGCCATGGGCAGGTTGAAGGTTGGGTAACACTAACTGGAGGACCGAACCGACTAATGTTGAAAAATTAGCGGATGACTTGTGGCTGGGGGTGAAAGGCCAATCAAACCGGGAGATAGCTGGTTCTCCCCGAAAGCTATTTAGGTAGCGCCTCGTGAACTCATCTTCGGGGGTAGAGCACTGTTTCGACTAGGGGGTCATCCCGACTTACCAACTCGATGCAAACTACGAATACCGAAGAATGTTATCACGGGAGACACACGGCGGGTGCTAACGTCCGTCGTGAAGAGGGAAACAACCCAGACCGCCAGCTAAGGTCCCAAAGTCATAGTTAAGTGGGAAACGATGTGGGAAGGCATAGACAGCCAGGATGTTGGCTTAGAAGCAGCCATCATTTAAAGAAAGCGTAATAGCTCACTGGTCGAGTCGGCCTGCGCGGAAGATGTAACGGGGCTAAACTATGCACCGAAGCTGCGGCAGCGACACTTAGGTGTTGTTGGGTAGGGGAGCGTTCTGTAAGCCGTTGAAGGTGGCCTGTGAGGGTTGCTGGAGGTATCAGAAGTGCGAATGCTGACATAAGTAACGATAAAGCGGGTGAAAAACCCGCTCGCCGGAAGACCAAGGGTTCCTGTCCAACGTTAATCGGGGCAGGGTGAGTCGACCCCTAAGGCGAGGCCGAAAGGCGTAGTCGATGGGAAACAGGTTAATATTCCTGTACTCGGTGTTACTGCGAAGGGGGGGACGGAGAAGGCTAGGCTATCCGGGCGACGGTTGTCCCGGTTTAAGCGTGTAGGGGGAAAGCGTTGGTAAATCCGCGCTTTTATTAACCCTGAGGCGTGATGACGAGTCACTACGGTGATGAAGTAGTTGATGCCAAGCTTCCAGGAAAAGCCTCTAAGCTCTAGGTAACATTGAATCGTACCCCAAACCGACACAGGTGGTCAGGTAGAGAATACCAAGGCGCTTGAGAGAACTCGGGTGAAGGAACTAGGCAAAATGGTGCCGTAACTTCGGGAGAAGGCACGCTGGCGCGTAGGTGAAGTCCCTTGCGGATGGAGCTGAAGCCAGTCGAAGATACCAGCTGGCTGCAACTGTTTAATAAAAACACAGCACTGTGCAAACACGAAAGTGGACGTATACGGTGTGACGCCTGCCCGGTGCTGGAAGGTTAATTGATGGGGTCAGCCGCAAGGCGAAGCTCTTGATCGAAGCCCCAGTAAACGGCGGCCGTAACTATAACGGTCCTAAGGTAGCGAAATTCCTTGTCGGGTAAGTTCCGACCTGCACGAATGGCGTAATGATGGCCAGGCTGTCTCCACCCGAGACTCAGTGAAATTGAACTCGCTGTGAAGATGCAGTGTACCCGCGGCAAGACGGAAAGACCCCGTGAACCTTTACTATAGCTTGACACTGAACATTGAGCCTTGATGTGTAGGATAGGTGGGAGGCTTTGAAGTGTGGACGCCAGTCTGCATGGAGCCAACCTTGAAATACCACCCTTTAATGTTTGATGTTCTAACTCCGGTCCCTAATCGGGATTGAGGACAGTGTCTGGTGGGTAGTTTGACTGGGGCGGTCTCCTCCTAAAGAGTAACGGAGGAGCACGAAGGTTAGCTAATCACGGTCGGACATCGTGAGGTTAGTGCAATGGCATAAGCTAGCTTGACTGCGAGAGTGACGGCTCGAGCAGGTACGAAAGTAGGTCATAGTGATCCGGTGGTTCTGAATGGAAGGGCCATCGCTCAACGGATAAAAGGTACTCCGGGGATAACAGGCTGATACCGCCCAAGAGTTCATATCGACGGCGGTGTTTGGCACCTCGATGTCGGCTCATCACATCCTGGGGCTGAAGTAGGTCCCAAGGGTATGGCTGTTCGCCATTTAAAGTGGTACGCGAGCTGGGTTTAGAACGTCGTGAGACAGTTCGGTCCCTATCTGCCGTGGGCGTTGGAAGATTGAGAGGGGCTGCTCCTAGTACGAGAGGACCGGAGTGGACGCATCACTGGTGTTCGGGTTGTCATGCCAATGGCATTGCCCGGTAGCTAAATGCGGAAAAGATAAGCGCTGAAAGCATCTAAGCGCGAAACTTGCCTCGAGATGAGTCTTCCCTGAGACCTTGAGTCTCCTAAAGGAACGTTTAAGACTAAGACGTTGATAGGCTGGGTGTGTAAGCGTAGCGATACGTTGAGCTAACCAGTACTAATGATCCGTGAGGCTTAACCTTACAACACCCAAGGTGTTTTAAGACGCAGAGACGCGAAACTCAAAGAGTAGGCTTGTTGAACAGATTGGATTGACTGGTGAGCTGTAGAGATACGGAGCACGGGTTAATTAACAGAATATGCCTGGCGGCGATAGCGCGGTGGTCCCACCTGACCCCATGCCGAACTCAGAAGTGAAACGCCGTAGCGCCGATGGTAGTGTGGGGTCTCCCCATGCGAGAGTAGGGAACTGCCAGGCTTTAATTAAAACGAATAGGCCATCCGAAAGGATGGCCTTTTTGTTTTGTGTAAATTTTGTCGGTAAGCGTCTCGATAGAGTAGGACAACATCGTCGGGAACGATGTTGAACAATGCGCAGCGTTGGCCCGAAGGGCGCTGGGCAGGAAGCCCAGCGTAAACTGCCAGGCTTTAATTAAAGTAAAGAACCTCAGCCGAAAGACTGGGGTTTTTTGCTATGGGAAATATGAACTCGAATACATGAAGTGTATTTTTATAATGTAAGCATCCACTTATTATCGTCATTACCATTCTGCCTCTTAGGCTAATTAGATAGCAAGTCTCTTATATATTAATAATGAAAAGTCAGAGTGTTAATAGCATCTAGGTTATTTTCTAGCTGTTTTGATAAGTTGGAAAATGTATTTATCGCAGAATAAGCTAGACAATTTTAGATATAAAAAAACCTCCCAGAAGGAGGTTTTTATCTTATTAAAGAATTCGGCTTATTAGCCTATCAATACGAATTCTGCGCAGTCTTCTTATCAGCTTGCGGACTTTCAGAGGGTACTGCTGAATAGTTTCAAGCTCAAGATAGCTACGAACGACGTGAGTATTAGTACGGATGCACTCTAACTCTTTCTGACGTTGCTCATGCAGCTGATGCTTAGGATCGTGGATAAGTATTGCGTTCTCAAGATCGAGACGCCAAGCGCGCGGATTCAGGTTATTCCCCGTAATCAGCTGCCATTGATCATCAATCCACATGCCTTTTAAATGATAAGTATTGTCTTCATCTTTCCATAAACGAACGGTCAGTTGACCATTGTCGACGAAACGCTGTAAGCGGCTCATGAAACGACGAAGGTTTATTTCATAAAGATAAGGCAATGCGCCGATAATCTTGAACGGTTCATCTTCAGGAATATAGAAGTCATTTGCCTTCTTATCGCCGACAATAATTTCAACCTGCTTCCCTTGGCGTAATAAATAAATGATATTACGTACCAATAATGCAGGCATGTTGAAATAAGGTGTGCACAGCGTGACTTTTTCTTCAGTGCTGCACATTAAGTGATGAATCGTTTTATTCAGAACACTATGTTTGCCTAGCCCTGCTAATGGCGTCACTGCTAATTCATCGTTACCAGCAATTGCCGCAACATCATAACCACAGCTGCGTAAACCATGGCGGAACTGGCGTGTTTCATTACGGATTTCAGGACTTTTCGGACGATCGTCACGATCGAGTCGTTGAACCGCAGGATCGGTTAGAAGCTTATTCTGAATATAAGCTGACATGGTATCAGCTAAGCGGCTGTTCTGGATGAAGTGATAGCGGTCATAACGATACTTATCGTGGCGATGTAGATATACATCGTTCAGACTTGCGCCGCTGTAAATCACTCGGTCATCAACAATAAAGCCTTTAAGATGCAAAACGCCCAGCGCTTCACGGGTATTAACCGGAACGCCGTAGACAGGAACGGATACACCAGGATGCTGATCGGCCATAGCGCAGTACCAATCGGCGTTTGTATTTGTCGCCGCGGCGCCAATACGTCCACGTTGTGCACGATGCCAATCGACGAGAACGTAGATTTCTAAATCTGGATGCTGCTGCTTTGCGCTATACAAGGCATTGAGGACATCGCGTCCGCCGTCATCGTTTTCCAGATACAGCGCCGTGATATAGATACGGCGAGAGGCGTTAGAAATCGCGTCAATTAGCGCCAGACGAAAAGCCTCTGGCGTAAACAGCGTCTGAACATCCTCAACTGTCTGGGGAAGTTTTGGCAGTTGTGCAAGGTGTTGTTGATGTTTCGTTCGTTTAAATTTAGACAACATCACAGTGCGCTTCTTCTCTCATCATTGTGTAGCAAAACGCTACATACAGTTATATTAGCCTATGGAATCGGGCGATAATAACACTACTTTCCATCTATTGCGTATGTTTTGCCTCGATTTGTCGCCATCCTCTCAGCAAAATTGCGTTTAAGCCGGCAATGAATTGTTCAACGGCAAGCGCAAATTGACGATGCCGTCTTCAATTTGAAGATCGACTTGAAACCCCAGTTTTTTAGCGAGTCCAATCATTCCCTGATTGTTTGGCATCGTGATACCTACCAGCCTTTCAAGCCCATGCTGAGTTGAATAAGCGATCAACTTACCCAACAGCGTCTTTCCAAGCCCTAAACCGTTACTGTCTGAGCGAACCAATACGGCAAATTCACCTTCAAGATTGTCGGGATCGGATAGCGCACGCGTTACGCCAATGATGGCATCTTTGCCTTGCTCCTGAATAACGGCCACGAAAGCCATTTCGCGGTCATAATCGATTTGAGTCATCTTAGCGAGGTCTTCATGCGTAAATTCATTGATCTCGCTGAAGTAACGATAGTACAAATCTTCTTTGGTTACTTTCTGAATGAACTGCTGCAGCAAAGGTTCATCTTCAGGGAGGATGGGGCGCAGCAAGCAAGTCACCCCATTTCGCAATATCACTTGTTCTTCAAGGTGCTGAGGATATGGGCGTATGGCGAGCCTATTTTCGGCTAAACCAGAGAACGGAGTGAGCTGGAGTGATACGTCTAACAGCGTGAAATCTTCAGCCGAGGCTAGAACCGGATGGATATCTAACCGACTTATCTCTGGGCAGTCGACAATGAGATCGGAAACCTGCACCAGCAACTGACTAAGCCCGTCAATATTAAGTGGCTGCAAAGGACTTCGGCTACGGATTTTGCCGCCTTTGATCGCCTGCATAATCAGATATCGCGCCAAGGTCATATTCAGCGGAGGTAAAGCAACGGCAGCGTCGTGGTCTGGATTCCAAGCCCCTCCGCCTTCGCCCAGCATAATTAATGGCCCAAATACGGGGTCTTGTTCGACTAGCACTCGTAGTTCTTGAGCACCCGCTCGGTTAGCCATGCTTTGAACTAACAGGCCGTGAATGCGCGCCTGAGGAAAAGAGTGCTTCACGCGATCAATGATGGCATTTGCCGCTTGTTCTACTTCGGCGGCGTTGCGTAGGTAGAGCATAACTCCCTGCACATCCGACTTATGTGGAATATCAGGAGAGCGAAGCTTTAATGCAACCGGATAGCCAACCTGTTCGGCGATATGCACGGCCTCTGTGCTGTCGTTGGCAATCCATGTTGGCAATGTTTGTAAGCCGTAGCTGGATAGAATCGATCTGACTTCGTGCGTATCAAGGTGGTAGATCTCTTCTTTAAGTGCTTGCTGAATAAGGTCGTGAGCCTGAGTGGTGTTTGCGGTGAGATCGGTTGGTAAAGCCGGTGTTTCCATTAATTGGCGCTGATTGCGACGATATTCAACCATATGCATAAAGGCAGTAACCGCGCCTTCAGGCGTTCTGTAAGTCGGAATACCCGCTTCGCTAAATAACCTGCGTGCTTCTTGCGATGAATATTCGCCGCTCCAGTTAGTGAGCACAGAAATACGTTTGCCACGCGGATGCTGTTTTAGCGTTTGAATCACTATTTCGGCCGTTGTGGTCGCTGGTGCCGCTGCGCTCGGTGCATGGATAATCAAAACCGCATCATAGCTGTGGCTATCAAGTAACGTGTTGATGGCGGATTGATAGCGGGCTGGCGTCGCATCATCGCGAAGATCGATTGGATTCTGGAGATACACATCATCCGGCATCTTACTGCGTAACGCGGTGAGAGTGTCTTCATCTAAGGTTGCGAGCTTTCCATTACGCCGCAGGAGTTCATCCACCGACATGGCCGCAGGTGCCGCCCCATTGCTGACGATCAGGATTTTCTCTCCACGCAGTGGATGCATATGGCTGAGCGTTTCTACCGCAGAGAAAAGTTCATGCGTATCTTGCACACGCAATAGGCCTGCGCGTTGGATCGCGGCGTCATAGGCAACATCTAGCCCTTGTACGCTGTTGAGCAGCTGCTGAGCCCGCGGGCTGCGACCACTCTTGATAACCAGTATAGGTTTGTTTCGCGATGCGCTGCGTGCCGCTGACAGAAAACGTCGCGCATCATGCAGATGTTCTAAGTAAATCAAGATTGCGCTGGTCTTGCTGTCTCGAGCGAGAAAATCTAAAAGATCGTCCACGTCGATATCCAAGCTGTCCCCCAATGCGATAAAGAGGGAAAAGCCTATTTCTCGCTGTTGAGCCCAATCTAAAATCGTGTTTGAAACGGCTGCTGATTGAGAAATAAAGGCTAGTTTGCCGGGAATAATCGGCACCGGAGAAAAACTGGCGTTTATTTTTTGCCATGGGGCTAAAAGACCCAAGCTATTTGGCCCTAATAAACGCACGTTATGCTGCTGGGCACAGGCTTTTAACTCGGCAGATTGGGCGTTTGGCGACGAGAGCACAATGGCTGCTCGGCATCCTTTATCACCTAATGAGGCGATTATCTCTAGGTTGCGCTGCGCGTTGACGCACAGGATAGCCAAGTCTGGGGCAAAAGGCAGGGATTCGATATCAGCATAGGCCAGTACGCCGCATACGGCCTGATAACGAGGAGTCACGGGCATAATCGGCCCAGAAAATCCTACTTTAAGCAGGTTCTGCATCATTAGGTGGCCGTTACGCCCAACTTTATTCGATGCACCAATTACGGCGATAGACTTCGGACGTAACAACGATTCCAGACTGCGCTGACTCATAGCTAAAACTCCTTGCCGAAGCAGATAGCCTGAGTCTAATGCCCCTAGATATTTTCTGCAGTGACCTCTTCACGGTGATGAGGCTTGCCTAGCAAATATTGACGACGAAAATAGCTAAAGTGTTGTTGTAGCCCCTGAGCGGCTTCGTGATCGCCGGCGATATCTAATAGCGCAGCAGCGACTTCTGCGGTGCAGTGCTGCTCGTCACGGGCTGATTCTCGCAGCGTATAGTCACTCTCAAGCTTAGTTTCTAAAGAAAATACCGGAAACTTATTGAGATAAGGGCTTTTGCGGAACATCTTTGTCGCTTCACGCCAGGTGCCGTCGAGCATGATGAATAACGGAGGCTTAGCCAAACTATCCTGCGGTAAAGCTGATACGGCACGCTCAGGCGCATAAGAGCCGGGGAAAACCACATAAGGCTGATAGTTAGGATCGCTTAAAAGCGCCAGTAGTTCTGGATCAACTTCGGTTCTAGCCCATTGAAAAGCTGCTGTTTCAGGCAATACATCAGCAATCAAACGCCCCGTGTTGCTAGGCTTCATCGGCTCGGTATCATACATCATTAGACAAAAGCGACTTTTAGCCGATTGGGTAGAAATTGTGTCGCACAGGCAGCGAGTTTCAGGGAGTAGGCAACGCTGGCAGCGCGTTACGCGTCCTCCTCGAGTAAGGAAGGGTTTGGTCGCTTTCGCAAGACGTAGCTCGCGCAGGCGCAATACGGCGTTAGGGGACATCGACTTCTCTGATGAGGCAAAAGCGCTATTTTAAACAAGCGGACTTATAGGGTACAGCGGCGAAAGGGAAAAAAGAAAAGCCCAGCATCATGCTGGGCTTAGAATCGGGATTATGCTTTTGCAGCAAGCTGTTCATTCAGCCAGCTATCAAAAGGCGCTTTTGGCATTGCACCACTTAACATGTCTACCAACTGGCCATTTTGGTACAGCATAATGGTTGGAATGCTGCGAATGCGGAAACGTGCGCTAAGTTCCGGCTCTGCCTCGGTATTGACCTTCACGCAGCGGATCTGGCCTGCGCGTTCTTCTGCGACATCTTCAAATACCGGAGCAAAGCCCTGACACGGTCCGCACCATGGCGCCCAGAAATCAATAAGCACCGGTTGGTCGTCTTGCAGGATTTTATCCAGCGTGGCTGAAGTCGCATTAATGACTTCGCCGTCGAACAACTCATGACCGCAGCGACCGCATTTAGCCTGATCCTCAATGCGCTCTTCTGGTAAACGATTGGTAGTTTGGCAGGACGGACAAACGGTATTCATGGGCAACCTCGGTATTGGGATAAAGAATCCGCGCTTTTTTACTGTAAAAGCAACGTTAATGTTTAATTTATGTTAAGCATTATCGTGTATAGGGATATTAATCACAATCAGGTTTCTTCAATGGTTATAATAGATATCAGCTTTTGTCGAAGCTTATATACCCGTCGTACTTCAAGCTGCATGTGCGTAGGCTGCGCTTAATGACCCGAGTCACTTACCTGTGTAAGCCCATCGGGATACTTTCTCTTGCCGCCTTCCTGCAACTCGAATTATTTTGGGTATAGCTTAGTGGTCACACATCAGGTAATCTTCGCGCCCTGCGCGTTGGTGGAGATAGCAATGAACGATTCTTTTAATGGCAAAAATGGCAAGGTCAAAGTGATGTACGTCCGCAGCGAGGACGACAACAAAGACCGTGACCAAAAATCACGTCCGGAAGGTAAAGGGCGTCAAGGTGAACGAGGTGGTCGTCAGGGCCGTAGTGCTCAGGATGGAGACCGTCGCAACGATCGCCGTGGTGGCCAAGGCCGTAGCCAGGAAAACGATCGCTCTCGCCGTCCTGCTGGTGCGAGCCGCAGTGAAGGCCGTAGCGAAGGGCGTAATGAAGGCCCTTATGATCGTTCGCCTTGGAAAACGGTATCTCGTGCTCCAAATGAAGAAGATAAGCCAGATCATGGCGGTATCGCTGGTAAGAGCTTTATCGATCCTGAGCAGCTGCGTCGTCAGCGTGCTGAAGAAACCCGTGTTTACGGCGAGAATGCCTGTCAGGCGCTGTTTGCCAGCCGTCCTGATGCCATTGTCCGTGCATGGTTTGTTCAGTCTGTAACGCCACGCTTCCGTGAAGCGCTGCGCTGGATGGCAGCAAATCGCAAAGCCTACCACGTGGTTGATGATGAAGAGCTGGCGAAAGCCTCAGGCACCGAACATCACGGCGGCGTTTGCTTCCTGATTAAAAAGCGTAATGGCCTCGATGCTGCTACTTATCTGAAAACAGCTGCAGATACCGATTGTGTATTGGCGCTGGAAGATGTTGGCAACCCGCATAACCTCGGCGGCATCATGCGTACCTGTGCGCACTTTGGCGTGAAAGGTTTGATGGTGCAGGATGCTTCGATGCTGGAGTCCGGTGCCGCTGTGCGTACCGCTGAAGGCGGCGCTGAGCATATTCAGGCGATTGATGCAGATGGTTTTGACGGTGCGCTGGATGAGTTCCGCCGCGCAGGTTACATCATCGTGACGACTTCCAGCCATAAAGGTACGACACCGCTGACCAAGGCTTCATTGCCGAAGAAAATGGTGTTGGTATTAGGTCAGGAACGCGATGGTCTGTCTGAAACCGTGATGCAGAAAGGTGATTTAAGCTTGTCTATCGGCGGTACGGGGCAGGTCGAAAGTTTGAACGTTTCCGTTGCTACCGGTATTTTGCTGGCAGAATGGTGGCGTCAAAACGCGTAATGCGTTAGATGTCAGTCAGACTTCAAGCTGTATGAGAAAGCGGGGCGAGCCCCGCTTTTTTGTGCCTGTCATGTGTACATAAATAAAAATCGCTAAACGACAGATAAGCAAAAGGCCGGATTATCCGGCCTTTTTGTCTATATGCGAAGGAAAGATTACTCTTCCAGATCGCCACAGAAACGATAGCCTTCACCGTGGATGGTCGCGATGATTTCCGGAGTATCTGGCGTAGACTCAAAGTGCTTACGGATACGACGGATTGTCACGTCAACGGTACGGTCGTGTGGTTTCAGCTCACGGCCGGTCATTTTCTTCAGCAGTTCTGCACGGGACTGAATTTTGCCCGGATTTTCGCAGAAGTGCAGCATGGCGCGGAATTCGCTGCGTGGTAGCTTGTACTGTTCGCCGTTAGGGCTTACCAGTGAGCGGCTATTGATGTCCAGCTCCCAACCGTTGAAGCGATAGCTCTCAACCAGTTTACGCTCTTCTGTGCCGCCACCGAGGTTCATGGTGCGGGACAGCAGGTTGCGAGCACGGATAGTCAGCTCACGTGGGTTGAATGGCTTGGTGATGTAATCATCGGCGCCGATTTCCAGGCCAAGGATTTTATCCACTTCATTGTCACGGCCGGTCAGGAACATCAGCGCTACATTTGCTTGTTCACGCAGCTCGCGAGCCAACAACAGGCCATTTTTACCAGGCAGGTTGATATCCATGATAACCAGATTGATGTCGAATTCAGACAGGATCTGGTGCATTTCTGCGCCATCATTGGCTTCATGAACGATATAACCTTCCGCCTCAAAAATACTTTTAAGTGTGTTTCGAGTGACGAGTTCGTCCTCGACGATAAGAATGTGCGGGGTCTGCATGTGTTTGCTACCTAAAATTGCCAACAAAATAGAAATAGGGAAGTACAGTAGTCTTGATTCCTAAAACATCAAATCGAGAGTGTGGCTGTTTCGATGATGTAACAACATAGAGATTCAATAGACTAAGGTACGTAAACTCGTTCTTGATGCACTTTCCATCAACGTCAACAACATCGCTAGGTTGGTCAGGGGATGTTACTCCCTACAGCCCCGGTGGTGCCAAAAGCGGCGCACATCCTAACCCTATTAACAGCAATATAACAGCACACACCGCAATTGCCATCCAACAAAACTACGCTTTGTTGACATATATCAAATCCAATTGTAGCACGTTAACAGATTTGTGAAAAACACTTACAAGTATGTGAGCCTGATAATGAAGTTAAGTGAGTTTGTTCCTGATTAAGCTCGGGAAAATCTCATATCAGAGTAAAACTTTATTCTATATTTATGGAAAATTTAATTAATTGATTATAAGAATGAATTTATTGAATTAGTGCTAAATAGATTAGTCTTTGAGTGTTTTTTGATTAAAATGCCTTTTTCCTTTTTTATCTAATAGAAAAGTCCGTATTTTTGTTAAATAAATGTAACTTTACAGCTAATGGAAAAACCCTCGCGAGCAGGATAAAGTGTGCACCTGTTTATTATTAATTGTTAAAAATCGGGCATTTCTATGCAAATTCATATCGTACTGGTTGCTCCAGCCAGACCTGAAAATATTGGCGCTGCGGCAAGAGCGATGAAAACCATGGGATTTTCATCGTTACGCATTGTTGATAGCCAAGCATACCTAGAGCCGGCCGCTCGCTGGGTTGCTCACGGTTCCGCTGATATTCTGGATAATGCCCAGCATTTTGACACGCTAGAAGCCGCATTGGCTGATGTGGACTTCACGGTTGCCACTACGGCAAGAAGTCGTGCCAGATTTCACTATTACTGCTCGCCTTCAGAACTTACGAATATTTTGCATGAAAAGCAGAGTTGGACCTCCAACTGTGCGCTGGTCTTTGGGCGTGAAGAGTCAGGGTTATCAAATGAAGAGTTAGCCTTGGCGGATATTCTCACCGGCGTGCCAATGGTGGCGGATTATCCTTCGCTCAATCTTGGGCAGGCCGTGATGGTTTTCTGTTATCAGCTATCGTCATTAGTTCAAAACAGTGTGGAGCCTGAAGCACTGGCTGAAGAGAATCAGCTGGTGGCACTGCGCCAACGTGTGCATCGTCTGTTAGGAACGCTTGATGTTGCCGATGATCAAAAGCTCACCGACTGGCTCGATCAGCGCCTTGGATTGCTCGCTCAGCGTGATACTTCTATGCTCCACACCTTGCTGCATGACATCGAAAAAGTGCTGAAAAAATAGGCTGTCGAAGAAAAAAACTGAAAACGACGATTGCTCGGCAAAGGTGGATAAATTTCTCTTAGATAACGTGCGCTAAAAGTGTGACTCAGCGCACTTTTGCTGATGTGCTGTTTTTCTATAGATTTTTATGCTGTCGAGGTTATCGAAATGTTGCTGGTTAAAAACAGAATTTCGTTGACTTAGTTTTGCCTTTGCTTTAACCAATATAGGGCAGACACAAGAATTTATTGGACAGACAGAGATGCGTATTAGTTTTCATAACTACAGCCTGAACACCACAACAATTATTACCACCACCGATACGACATGTAACGGGGCGGGCTGACGCGTACAGAAAAAGAGAAAGAAAAAAGCCCGCACCTAAACAGTGCGGGCTTTTTTTTAAGCCTAATTCGGGAGAGTGTGACAAATGCGAGTGCTGAAATTTGGTGGTACCTCGGTGGCGAATGCAGATAGGTTTCTGCGCGTTGCTGACATATTAGAAAATAATGCCCAACAGGGGCAGGTTGCGACCGTGCTGTCTGCGCCGGCAAAGATCACCAACCATCTGGTCGCGATGGTGGAGAAAACCATTGCAGGGCAAGAGATACTGCCAAATATCAGCGACGCTGAGGCTATCTTTACCGATTTGCTAACGGGCCTGCAGCAAGCGCAGCCGGGCTTTGACGCGGGGCGTCTAAAGCAGGTGGTTGACGCTGAGTTTGCTCAAATCAAACAGGTTCTTCATGGTATCTCTCTGTTAGGGCAATGCCCCGACAGCGTCAATGCGGCAATGATTTGTCGTGGTGAAAAGCTCTCGATTGCCATTATGGCTGAGTTGCTCAAAGCGCGTGGCTATGGCGTAACCGTCATTAATCCGGTTGAAAAACTCTTGGCTCATGGCGGTTATCTTGAATCAACCGTTGATATTGCGGAGTCGACTCGGCGTATCGCCGCTGACCCGATCCCCGCCGATCATATGGTGCTGATGGCGGGTTTCACCGCGGGTAACGACAAAGGTGAGCTGGTAGTGTTGGGCCGCAATGGTTCTGATTACTCTGCTGCCGTACTGGCCGCTTGCTTACGTGCAGACTGTTGTGAGATATGGACTGACGTGGATGGCGTTTATACCTGCGACCCACGCACTGTGCCCGATGCCAGATTGCTTAAATCGATGTCGTATCAGGAAGCCATGGAGCTTTCGTATTTTGGCGCCAAAGTTCTTCACCCTCGCACCATCTCTCCTATCGCCCAGTTCCAAATTCCCTGCCTAATCAAAAATACCGCCAACCCTCAAGCGCCGGGAACGCTCATCGGACGTGAAAGTGGATCTGACGGCGTGCCGGTGAAAGGGATCACTAACCTGAACAATATGGCGATGATTAACGTTTCAGGTCCGGGGATGAAAGGGATGGTTGGTATGGCGGCGCGCGTGTTTGCCGTTATGTCACGCAGCGGTATTTCGGTGGTCCTTATCACGCAATCCTCTTCGGAATACAGCATCAGTTTCTGTATCCCGCAGGGCGAGCTGGATCGCGCACAGCGGGCGTTGAATGAAGAGTTCTATCTAGAGCTGAAAGACGGTTTGTTGGAAGCGCTGGATGTGACCGAGCACTTAGCGATTATCTCGGTGGTAGGCGATGGTATGCGCACCATGCGCGGTATCTCCGCAAAATTCTTCTCGGCTTTGGCGCGCGCTAATATCAATATTATTGCGATTGCGCAGGGCTCTTCCGAGCGCTCGATTTCCGTTGTCGTCAACAATGACTCAGCGACTACGGCTGTGCGCGTTAGCCACCAGATGCTGTTCAATACCGATCAGGTTATCGAAGTCTTCGTGATTGGTTCCGGCGGCGTGGGCGGGGCTCTGTTAGAGCAGATCCACCGCCAGCAGTCATGGCTGAAGAACAAGCATATCGATCTACGCGTTTGCGGCATTGCGAACTCTCGTGCGCTATTAACCAATGTGCACGGTATCGATCTGTCCCGCTGGCAGGATGAATTGGCCGATGCGAAAGAGCCGTTTAATCTTGGCCGCCTGATCCGTTTAGTGAACGAATACCATCTGCTGAATCCAGTTATTGTGGATTGCACGTCGAGTCAAGCCGTTGCCGATCAGTACGCAGATTTCCTCAGCAACGGTTTCCACGTCGTGACGCCAAACAAAAAAGCCAACACCGGTTCAATGAACTACTACCATCAACTGCGTCAGGCTGCCGCAGGATCACGCCGTAAATTCCTTTACGATACCAACGTAGGTGCGGGGCTGCCGGTTATCGAAAACTTGCAGAATTTGCTGAGTGCGGGTGATGAGTTGGTTCAGTTTTCAGGGATTTTGTCGGGCTCGCTGTCGTTTATTTTTGGCAAGCTTGAAGAGGGGATGTCGTTATCCGCTGCAACGCTGGAAGCGAAAAAGCTGGGCTATACCGAGCCCGATCCACGCGACGATCTGTCGGGGATGGATGTGGCGCGCAAGCTTCTGATTTTGGCGCGCGAAGCGGGTCACGTTATGGAACTGGATGATATCGACGTAGAGTCCGTGCTGCCTGCTGATTTCGACGCCAGTGGCGATACCGCATCATTTTTGGCGCGTTTACCTCAGTTGGACGATCTGTTTGCGGCACGCGTGGCTAAAGCGCGTGAGAACGGTGCGGTATTGCGCTACGTTGGACAAATTGTCGACGGTCGCTGTCAGGTCAAGATTGTTGAAGCCGACGGTAACGATCCGCTTTATAAAGTGAAGAACGGTGAGAACGCGCTGGCGTTTTACAGCCGCTATTACCAGCCAATTCCGTTAGTTCTGCGCGGCTATGGTGCAGGTAACGACGTCACCGCAGCCGGTGTATTTGCAGATTTGCTGCGCACCTTGTCATGGAAGTTGGGAGTTTAATATGGTTAAGGTTTATGCACCGGCCTCAATTGGGAATGTGAGTGTGGGGTTTGACGTGCTGGGCGCCGCCGTTTCGCCGGTCGATGGCCAGTTTCTTGGCGACTGCGTGAGCGTTGAAGCCGCAGAGGCTTTTAGCCTAACGTCTAAAGGCAGTTTTGTGAGTAAGCTCCCAAGCGATCCTAAAGAAAATATTGTCTATCAATGCTGGGAGCGTTTTTGCCAAGAGATCGGACAAGAATTATCGGTCGCCATGGTGCTAGAAAAGAATATGCCGATTGGTTCAGGGCTCGGTTCTAGCGCCTGTTCGGTGGTCGCGGCGCTGATGGCGCTTAATGAATTTGCTCAGCAGCCACTCGATCAAACTCAGCTCTTAGCGCTGATGGGCGAAATGGAAGGGCGTATTTCAGGCAGCGTGCATTATGACA
Organism: Obesumbacterium proteus; assembly: GCF_001586165.1. Lineage (NCBI taxonomy): Bacteria > Pseudomonadati > Pseudomonadota > Gammaproteobacteria > Enterobacterales > Hafniaceae > Obesumbacterium > Obesumbacterium proteus. The sequence continues at coordinate 1,466,751 of NZ_CP014608.1, forward strand.
ACGTGGCCCCGTGCTACCTCGGTGGACTACAGCTGATTTTGGAAGAGAACGGTATTATTAGCCAAACCGTTCCCTGCTTTGATGACTGGTTTTGGGTTATGGCTTATCCGGGAATTAAAGTCTCGACCGCCGAAGCTCGAGCCATTTTACCGGCACAGTACCGTCGTCAGGACTGCATCAGCCACGGACGCTATCTGGCTGGATTTATACATGCATGCCATACCCGCCAGCCAATTTTAGCGGCTAAGTTAATGCATGATGTAATTGCTGAACCTTACCGTACTCGCCTGTTACCTGGGTTTGCTCAGGCTCGTCAGGCTGCTCACGACATTGGCGCTTTGGCCTGTGGAATTTCGGGCTCCGGTCCAACGCTGTTTGCCATCTGCGATCGCCAAGATACCGCGCAGCGTATGGCGCAATGGCTGCAAGAAAACTATCTGCAAAACGACGAAGGTTTTGTACACATTTGCCGTCTGGACAATGCAGGCGCACGACGACTGGGATAACGCATGAAACTTTATAATCTGAAAGATCATAACGAGCAGGTCAGCTTTGCGCAGGCAATTAAACAGGGGCTGGGCAAAAATCAGGGACTATTTTTTCCCTTAGAGCTTCCAGAATTTGAGCTCACTGAAATTGATAGCTTACTGAAGCAGGATTTCGTGACCCGCAGCGCGAATATTTTATCCGCCTATTTGGCGGACGAATTTGCTCCAGAGGTTATCTATGAACGCGTAAAAGCGGCTTTTGCGTTCCCTGCGCCGGTTGCACCGGTGGAACCGGACATCGCCGCGCTTGAGCTATTTCACGGACCAACGTTAGCGTTTAAGGATTTCGGCGGGCGCTTTATGGCGCAGATGCTACAGGAAGTGGCGGGCAATGAGCCTGTCACTATTCTAACAGCTACCTCCGGTGACACCGGCGCGGCGGTAGCTCACGCATTTTACGGCTTAGAGAACGTGCGCGTTGTCATTCTCTACCCTCAGGGGAAAATCAGCCCGTTACAGGAAAAACTGTTCTGTACGCTGGGCGGAAACATCCAGACGATTGCTATCGACGGTGATTTTGATGATTGTCAGGCCTTGGTGAAACAAGCCTTTGATGATGAAGAGCTTAAAAATGCGGTTGGATTGAACTCCGCTAACTCAATTAATATCAGCCGCTTGCTGGCTCAGATCTGCTACTACTTCGAAGCCGTAGCGCAACTGCCTCAAGAAGCACGCAATCAGCTGGTGGTTTCTGTACCTAGCGGCAACTTTGGTGATTTAACCGCAGGGTTACTGGCGAAATCGCTGGGCTTACCGATTAAGCGTTTTATTGCGGCGACCAACGCCAACGACACCGTGCCGCGCTTCCTTGCCACCGGTGAATGGCAGCCGCATAACACCGTGGCGACGCTATCGAATGCGATGGACGTTAGCCGCCCAAATAACTGGCCACGCGTTGAGGAATTATTCCGCCGTAAAATATGGCAGCTCAAAGAGCTGGCTTATGGGCACGTTTCTGATGATGTGACGCGCCAAACGGTGCGCGAAATGGCACAGCTTGGTTATATCTCTGAGCCTCATGCGGCGATTGCCTATCGTGTTTTGCGTGACACCTTACAGCCGGGAGAGTTTGGTCTGTTCTTAGGTACTGCGCATCCGGCGAAGTTTAAAGAAGTGGTGGATGAGATCTTATCCAGCGATCTGCCTCTGCCAGCCGAACTGGCAGAACGCGCCGATTTGCCTCTGCTTTCGCATCATATGGCGGCGGATTTCGTTCCGCTTCGCGCTTTTATGATGCAATGGGCAAAGTAACCGCTTGAAAATGAGTGATAAAAAAACCGGCGATAAGCCGGTTTTCTTTTTTACGCTTCGTGGCGTTTAAAAATCAGTTCGCTGCCTGATTTATACGGCTTCTCTTCTTCGAAGAAATACCCTTCCAAATTGAAATCTTTCAGCTGTTCAGGTTTGGTTAACTGATTCTGAACGATAAAGCGGCTCATCAGGCCACGCGCCTTTTTAGCGTAGAAACTGATGACTTTAAACTTGCCGCCTTTCTCATCCAAAAATACCGGCTTAATTAGCTGCCCGTCTAACTTGGCGGGTTTTACGGCTTTAAAGTATTCATCAGACGCAAGGTTAATCAGCACGTTATCGCCTTGTGCTTTCAACTGCTGATTTAATTTCTCGGTGAGCAAATCGCCCCAGAAACTATACAAATCATTGCCTTTGCCGTTATGCAGTTTAATGCCCATCTCCAGACGATACGGCATCATCAAATCGAGTGGGCGAAGCAAACCGTACAGGCCAGAAAGCATGCGTAGATGCTGCTGAGCAAAGTCGAAATCTTGCTCGCTAAAGTCTTCGGCTTGCAGACCTGTGTAGACGTCGCCTTTAAAGGCCAGAATAGCCTGACGTGCATTTTCAGGCGTGAAATTCGGCTGCCATTCGGCAAAGCGTGCGGCGTTCAACCCTGCTAGCTTATCGCTGATTTTCATCAGGCTGCCAATCTGCGCCGGTGTTAATTCACGGCAATATTCCATGAGCTCAGCAGAGCGATCGAGCAGTTCAGGTTGAGTAAAGCGCGTTGTTGCCAGCGGGCTTTCATAATCCAGCGTTTTGGCAGGTGAAATAATAATCAGCATGGATTGATCCTGTTATGAGAGTTGGCGACTAATGTAACAAATTTAATCTTGAGAGGGGATTAATCAGTGCGATAGGGGCATCGTATTATACCGACGCCCCCTAATTTTTCAGGGAACTACTTTTTCGGGGAACTACTCAGATTTCGGTTTATCCCAAATTCCTGGTTCAACCTGCTGCTGAATTTCAGGGTATTGGCTGATATCAAAGGTCGGCAAGCGTCCGATGCTTCGCTGGTGGTTATAATCTTTGGCCAACTTCAGCGCTACACCGGAGAGCAGTAAAATCGCGATCAGGTTAGTAATGGCCATCATTGCCATGGAAAGATCGGCCATTTTCCATACCAGCGGCAGTTCAGCGAGCGTACCAAACATCACCATGCCCAACGTACAGCAGCGGAACAGCATGAGTCCGGCGGGATGGTTGTGCTCGAGAAACACCAGATTGCTTTCGGCATACGAATAGTTGGCAATAATCGAGGTAAAACCAAAGAAAAAGATGGCGGTAGCGATAAAGATAGAACCCCATCCGCCCACCGAGGACGCCAGCGCTCGCTGGGTGAGTTCAATCCCGCTAATCGTGCCCGGCGCGTGGTCTAATGCGCCAGATGAAAGAATAATGGCCGCTGTGGCGCTACAGATAACCAGCGTATCGACAAACACACCGAACATTTGCACATAGCCCTGTGATGCCGGATGCGGCGGGTATGGCGTGGCAGATGCCGCGGCATTAGGCGCTGATCCCATACCGGCTTCGTTTGAAAATAGGCCTCGCTGAATACCTTGTGTCATGGCCTGTGCGATGCCGTACCCGACTGCGCCAGCGGCCGCTTCCTGTAGGCCGAAAGCGCTTTTGAATATCAGCAAAAGAACTTCGGGCATGCGGCCCAGATTATGCCCAACTACCCAGAATGCCAGCGCCAAATAGGCGATAGCCATAAACGGCACAATCAGTTCTGCCGTTTTGGCAATTGAACGTAATCCGCCAAAGATGATAGCGCCGCTGAGCAAAACCAAAGCGATGCCGACATAGAGTGGCTTCACGCCAAAGGCAACGGCGGTAGCCTGAGCAATGGAGTTAGACTGCACGGCGTTAAATACCAAACCAAATGCGATGATTAAGAAGATCGAAAATAGAACGCCCATCCACCGCATACCCAGCCCTTTCTCCATGTAATAAGCGGGGCCGCCACGGTAGTTTCCCTGATCGTCTTTGGTTTTGTATAACTGCGCCAAGGTACTTTCAATAAAAGAGGTAGCCATGCCAATCACGGCAACCACCCACATCCAGAAAATGGCGCCGGGCCCGCCTGCGGTAATCGCAATGGCGACGCCGGTTAAGTTGCCTGTGCCTACGCGGGCGGCAAGGCTGGTACATAGCGCCTGAAAGGAAGAAATACCTGAGCTGTCGGCCTTATTGCTGTTCTTTAAAACCGAAAACATATGGCCGAAATGTCGAAACTGAATGAAGCCGGTTCGGATCGTGAAAAAGATCCCCGTACCGATCAAAAGATAGATCAGCACCGATCCCCATAATATGTTGTTAATAAAGTTAATTAGATCCGTCAAAACGCTCTCCTAGTGTTCAATAACATGGCGTATATGCTTAAAAGCACAACGCAAATTTCACCGCGCCGATAATATTTTTATAGTGACAACTGGGCTTTGGTGTTGCGCAACTCGCGCAAATTTTGGGTCTGAAAAAACGGCAAGAATGTAACATAAGTTTGAAAAACGATGACGATTTATTCTCATTTCCGTCCGTGCACCGTTTTTATTGAAGCCGAAAACGGTTGCCTGCTGTTTCTGCGTTAGAACCAATAAAAGTGATAGGTTTTATGACGAGTTTAGTGCATTGCGCAACAGTGGATGCGTGTTATTATCAGCTACAGGCACGTCATAAACCGCCAACAGTTCATGCACAATGGCGTTATTCACTTGAGAATATCCGTGTTATAGCTCAAAAAGTGACAAGCAAAACCATTGCTGCATCAATTCTGGTTTTATGCACCAATAATGGAAACGCTAAAAATGACCGATAAACTGACATCCCTACGCCAGCTGACCACCGTTGTGGCCGACACCGGCGATATCGCTGCAATGAAGTTGTATCAACCACAAGATGCAACGACCAACCCTTCTCTGATTCTGAATGCAGCACAAATTCCTGAATACCGTAAGCTGATCGATGAAGCGATTGCTTGGGCGCGTAGCCAGAGCAGCGACAAAGCTCAGCAGGTTGTGGATGCTTCAGATAAGCTGGCCGTCAATATCGGTCTGGAAATTTTGAAACTGGTCCCAGGCCGCATCTCTACCGAAGTTGATGCGCGCATGTCTTACGACACCGAAGCTAGCGTTGCGAAAGCTAAACGTCTGATCAAAATGTATAACGATGCTGGCATCAGCAACGATCGTATCCTGATCAAACTGGCTTCAACCTGGCAGGGTATCCGCGCTGCGGAACAGCTGGAAAAAGAAGGCATCAACTGTAACCTGACGCTGCTGTTCTCCTTCGCTCAGGCGCGTGCTTGTGCTGAAGCCGGTGTATACCTGATTTCTCCGTTTGTTGGTCGTATCCTTGACTGGTACAAATCAAACACCGACAAGAAAGAATACGCGCCAAACGAAGATCCAGGCGTTGTATCCGTGACCGAAATCTACGAATACTACAAACAGCACGGTTATGAAACCGTGGTTATGGGCGCAAGCTTCCGTAACATGGGCGAGATTCTGGAACTGGCTGGCTGTGACCGTCTGACCATCGCTCCAGCGCTGCTGAAAGAGCTGTCTGAAGCTCAGGGCGACGTTGAGCGTAAGCTGAGCTACACCGGTGAAATCAAAGCGCGTCCAGCGCGTCTGACCGAAGCTGAGTTCTACTGGCAGCACAATCAGGATCCAATGGCGGTTGATAAACTGTCTGACGGTATCCGTAAGTTTGCCGTAGACCAAGGCAAACTGGAAAAAATGATCGCTGACCTGCTGTAATCAAGCCGCTCAGTTTATGAAACCAGCCTTATGGCTGGTTTTTTTACATTTAAATAACACTGGAATGTTCTCCGCTCGTTAGGTTTTAATTAAATTGTTTAATTTTCATTATCTTAAATAAACCTCTCTATTTATCCCCTCTTATAAATGTAAAATAATTGTGTATTCTTGATCACAAAAAATAAACATTTCTGCTTTTTTTATACGCAATTTTCCAAAATGTAGATATTTTTAAATTATGGCTACGAAATGAGCATGTCTGGAAATTGCTCTGCCGATATTAATTTTCTGCAATGAGGATACTTTCTGATGAATGCGTTAACCGCCGTAAAGCAGGATATCTCTGAAGCTAAAACCAAAGGGCAGGGCTTTACCGTTCGCCCGTCGGCACAGTCGCCACGCATGCTTGAACTCAATTTCGATGCCGCTACCACGCAACGTTTTTTAGAACTGGTGGCCGAATGGCCCGTGCAAGCGCTGGAGTACAAATCATTCCTGCGTTTTCGCGTGGCGAAAATCCTTGATGAACTCTGTGGCAACCAGCTTCAGCCGCTGCTGCTCAATACCATTCTGGCGCGAACTCAAGGTGCGTTGCTTATTGGTGCTGAGGGTATCGACCACGTCGAGCAGGCGGATGAGATGGTTAAAATTGCTACCGCGGTGGCGCATCTTATCGGGCGTTCCAACTATGACGCCATGAGCGGCCAGTTCTATGCGCGTTTTGTGGTTAAAAACGTGGATAGTTCAGATAGTTACCTGCGTCAGCCTCATCGCGTATTGGAATTACACAACGATGGCACCTTCGTTGATGAAGTGACTGACTATGTGCTGATGATGAAAATCGACGAGCAGAATATGCAGGGCGGCAATTCCCTTTTGCTGCATCTGGATGACTGGGAGTCACTCGATAAATTCTTCAGCCACCCGTTGGCGCGTCGCCCAATGCGCTGGACTGCGCCGCCAAGCAAAAATGTCACCCAAGATGTTTTCCACCCGGTATTTGATGTTGATGGGCAAGGGCGTCCGGTAATGCGCTATATCGATCAGTTCGTTCAGCCAAAGGATTTTGAAGAAGGTAATTGGTTGAGTGAGCTGTCAGATGCGCTCGAAGGCAGTCGCAATATCGTTTCGGTTCCGGTTCCGGTCGGCAAATTCCTTTTGATTAATAATTTGTTCTGGCTGCATGGTCGCGATCGCTTTACCCCACACCCAGATTTGCGCCGCGAACTGATGCGTCAGCGCGGATATATCAGCTATTCCACCTCGCACTATCAGGCTGGGCAATAAGCTTCGGCTTCATTTTTGATTAACCGAGCGTGCTCTTGTTAGAGCCAGAGAGCACGCAAGAGAGTCTGAGGAAGGAATGAGCCGGATGTATGACTTTGTGATCGTTGGCGGCGGCATCATTGGGATGTCGACTGCCATGCAGTTGATCGGCGTCTATCCAGATGCCCGCATTGCTTTGCTGGAAAAAGAGAGCGGCCCTGCGTGCCATCAGACCGGCCACAATAGCGGTGTGATTCACGCGGGGGTTTATTACACGCCCGGTAGTTTAAAAGCCAAATTCTGTTTGGAAGGTAATCGGGCGACCAAAGCCTTTTGTGATGAAAACGGCATTCGCTATGACACCTGCGGGAAAATGCTGGTGGCAACGTCCGAGCTAGAAATGCAGCGTATGCGTGCGCTGTGGGATCGCACTGAAGCCAACGGCTTAGAGCGCTACTGGTTGAGCGCGGAAGAACTGCATGAGCGCGAGCCCAACATCGTCGGGCTGGGCGGTATTCTGGTTCCCTCCAGCGGGATCGTTAGTTACACCGAAGTCACACAGGCAATGTCAGATCGTTTCCGTGCCGCAGGTGGCGAGATCGTCTATAACGCCGAAGTTACCGCGCTGCGGGAACATGCGCAGGGCGTGATCGTAACGACGACGGCGGGCGATTATGAAGGATCTAACCTGATCACCTGTTCAGGGCTGATGGCAGATCGTTTGGTGAAAATGCTGGGTGTCGATCCCGGTTTTATTATCTGCCCGTTCCGCGGCGAATATTTCCGTCTAGCGCCGCAGCATAATCATATTGTTAATCATCTCATTTATCCGATCCCCGATCCGGCAATGCCGTTTCTCGGCGTGCATCTGACTCGCATGATCGACGGCAGCGTAACCGTGGGGCCAAACGCCGTGCTGGCATTTAAGCGCGAAGGCTATCGCAAACGTGATATTTCACTGAGCGATACGCTGGAAATATTTGGCTCTTCCGGTATTCGCAGCGTGATGCGGCAAAACTTCAAATCCGGTCTGGATGAGATGAAAAATTCTCTGTGCAAAGGCGGCTATCTCAAACGCGTGCAAAAGTATTGCCCAAGCTTGACCAAACAGGATCTTCAGCCCTATCCCGCCGGTGTGCGTGCTCAGGCCGTTTCCCCCGATGGCAAACTGATTGATGATTTTCTGTTTGTGACCACCCCTCGCAGCATTCATGTCTGTAATGCGCCGTCACCAGCGGCAACCTCGGCGATCCCGATTGGCACGCATATTGTAGGCAAAGTTCAGGCGCTACTGGCAGGGCAAACCCATAACGGTCGCACCTTAACCTCGGCAATTAACGATAAATCGTCTTTGGCCACCGTATAAACGTCATCGAATAACAAAAGCTAATTTACTGATGAATAAGGAATTCGCTATGCAACTTAACGACCCAACGCTTTTTCGCCAGCAGGCTTTTATCCAAGGAAAGTGGTGTGACGCAGAAAGTAAGAAAACCATCGATGTGACAAACCCCGCTAATGCTCAGCTTTTGGGCACCGTGCCCAAAATGGGGGCAAATGAAACGCGCACGGCGATAGAAGCGGCGAATCAGGCGTTGCCTGCATGGCGTGCCTTAACCGCCAAAGAACGTGCGACGATCCTGCGCCGCTGGTTCGATCTCATGATGGCTAACCAAGACGATCTCGCCAAGCTCATGACGCTAGAGCAAGGCAAGCCGTTGGCTGAGGCCAAGGGTGAGATTGCCTATGCCGCCTCTTTTATTGAGTGGTTTGCCGAAGAAGGTAAACGCATTTATGGCGATACCATTCCAGGCCATCAGGCAGACAAACGCCTTATTGTGATCAAACAGCCGATTGGCGTTACCGCTGCGATCACCCCGTGGAATTTTCCAGCGGCAATGATCACGCGCAAAGCAGGACCTGCGCTTGCCGCTGGCTGCACCATGGTGCTCAAACCCGCGAGCCAAACGCCGTTTTCAGCATTGGCACTTGCTGAGTTGGCCCAGCGCGCAGGGATCCCAGACGGCGTATTTAACGTGGTGACAGGCTCGGCCAGCGAAGTGGGGAATGAGCTCACGGGCAACCCGCTAGTGCGCAAGCTTTCGTTTACCGGATCGACCGAAATTGGTCGTCAATTGATGCAACAGTGCGCTAAAGACATCAAAAAAGTCTCGCTGGAGCTGGGCGGAAATGCGCCATTCATCGTGTTTGATGATGCTGATTTGGATAAAGCAGTTGAAGGTGCGCTGGCCTCTAAGTTTCGTAATGCAGGACAAACCTGCGTGTGTGCCAACCGCCTCTATGTTCAGGATGGGGTTTATGACGCTTTTGCTAAAAAGCTACAGGCTGCGGTTGAAAAACTTACGTTGGGCGATGGCTTAGCGCAGGGCGTAACAACCGGCCCGCTGATTGATGAAAAAGCGGTGGCGAAAGTGAAAGAGCACATTGAAGACGCGCTGTCGAAAGGGGCTCGCATTATTACCGGCGGTCAGCCACATGAATTAGGCGGTAATTTCTTCCAGCCCACCATTTTAGTGGATGTTCCTGCGAGCGCTAAAGTTGCCAAAGAAGAGACTTTTGGCCCGCTGGCTCCGTTATTCCGTTTTAAAGATGAAGCCGATGTGGTTGCGCAGGCCAATGATACCGAATTTGGCTTGGCGGCTTATTTTTACGCGCGCGATCTCAGCCGCGTATTCCGCGTGGGCGAAGCGCTGGAGTACGGCATCGTAGGGATCAACACCGGCATTATTTCGAATGAAGTCGCGCCTTTTGGCGGGATCAAAGCCTCTGGCCTTGGCCGCGAAGGCTCGAAGTATGGCATCGAAGATTATCTCGAAATCAAATATATGTGCATCGGCTTGTAAATAGAACTGATCTTACTTTTTAACACCAACAGAGCGGCATCAGCCGCCTACCCGAACACTGAGAGGACACCTGATGAGCACAAATAAAGAACTGATGCAGCGCCGCAGTAATGCCATTCCACGCGGCGTGGGGCAGATTCATCCCATTTTTGCCGAGCGAGCAGAAAACTGTCGCGTATGGGACGTCGAAGGGCGCGAATATCTGGACTTTGCCGGTGGGATTGCGGTTCTGAATACGGGCCATTTGCATCCCAAAGTGGTCGCTGCGGTTGAAGCTCAGTTGAAAAAACTGTCGCACACCTGCTTCCAAGTGTTGGCCTACGAACCGTATTTAGAACTGTGCGAAATCATGAACAAGCGCGTTCCGGGCGATTTTGACAAGAAAACGCTGCTGGTGACGACGGGCTCTGAAGCGGTAGAAAACGCGGTGAAGATTGCCAGAGCTGCCACTAAGCGCAGCGGAACCATCGCTTTTAGCGGTGCTTATCACGGACGTACTCATTACACCTTGTCGTTGACCGGCAAAGTAAACCCTTACTCAGCGGGCATGGGCTTAATGCCTGGGCACGTATTCCGTGCTTTGTATCCTTGTGAATTACACGGCGTCAGCGACGATGATGCCATCGCCAGTATCCATCGCATCTTCAAAAACGACGCTGCGCCGGAAGATATTGCCGCCATCGTTATCGAACCGGTGCAGGGGGAAGGAGGATTCTATTCAACCTCACCTGCCTTTATGAAACGCCTGCGCGAACTGTGTGATGAGCACGGGATCATGCTGATTGCTGATGAAGTACAAAGTGGTGCCGGGCGCACCGGAACGTTGTTTGCGATGGAACAGTTAGGCGTTGCTGCCGATCTCACCACCTTTGCGAAATCTATCGCGGGCGGTTTCCCTCTCGCTGGCGTGACAGGCAAAGCCGAGATTATGGATGCCATCGCGCCGGGCGGACTGGGTGGAACCTATGCCGGTAGCCCCATTGCCTGTGCGGCAGCCCTAGCGGTGCTTGAAACCTTTGATGAAGAAAATCTGTTGCAGCGCGCCAACGATGTGGGGCAGAAGCTGAAAGATGGCCTGCTCAACATCGCTGAAATTCATCCAGAAATTGGTGATGTGCGTGGTCTTGGCGCAATGATTGCGATTGAGCTGTTCGAAAACGGCGATGTGCATAAACCGAATGCCAAACTGACGGCAGAAGTGGTGGCGCGGGCGCGTGATAAGGGGCTCATCCTGCTGTCATGCGGGCCTTACTATAACGTGCTGCGTATTTTGGTTCCGCTCACGGTGAGTGACGCGCAGATCAAACAGGGTCTGGATATTATCGCCGAATGTTTTACCGAGGCTAAGAAAAACTAAGCGCAACGAGGTGCTTGTAGTTATGCGAGTAGCACCCGTCATAAAGGAAGTCTGATGGCTAAATAATAACAATGCGCGTGCTCCGGCGCGGGAATGCCGGAGCGCTCTCCCTAAGTGCAAAACTTTCGAGAGGGTTCGAATTATGGGTCAGATTGCAGAAACAAACTCGCTGGGAGGCGGGCTGAAGTCCCGCCATGTCACCATGCTGTCCATTGCTGGTGTTATCGGTGCTAGCCTATTTGTTGGCTCAGGCGTTGCGATTTCACAGGCGGGGCCAGCGGTATTACTGTCTTATCTTTTCGCTGGTTTGCTGGTGCTGTTGATTATGCGCATGCTGGGTGAAATGGCGGTGGCGTCGCCGGATACCGGCTCCTTCTCAACCTACGCCGAACGATCTATTGGCAAGTGGGCAGGATATACCATCGGTTGGCTCTACTGGTGGTTCTGGGTTTTGGTGATCCCTTTGGAAGCCAATATCGCCGCTATCATTCTTAATTCTTGGCTCCCTGTGGTGCCTATCTGGCTATTTTCATTACTCATTACCGTGGCATTAACCGGCAGTAATTTGCTCAGCGTTAAAAACTACGGCGAGTTTGAATTTTGGTTGGCGCTGTGCAAAGTGGTCGCCATTCTGGCCTTTATCGTGGTGGGCACGATTGCCATCACCGGATTTTATCCGCATGTTCAGGTTAGCGGCGTATCTCGACTTTGGGATCACGGCGGCTTTATGCCAAATGGTTTTGGGGCAGTGATCAGCGCCATGTTGATCACCATGTTTTCTTTTATGGGCGCGGAGATCGTAACGATCGCGGCGGCTGAATCAGATACCCCAGACAAGCATATTGTGCGGGCGACCAACTCTGTGATTTGGCGTATTGCGATCTTCTATCTGTGTTCGATCTTTGTGGTGGTGGCGCTGGTGCCTTGGAACGCGCCGGAGCTGAAAACCGTGGGATCTTACAGCTCGGTGCTGCAACTGCTGCATATTCCGCACGCTAAATTGATCATGGACTGCGTGATCCTGCTATCGGTCACCAGCTGTTTAAATTCGGCGCTGTATACCGCTTCGCGCATGCTCTATTCACTGAGCCATCGTGGTGATGCACCCGCCTTCATGGGAAAAACTAACCGCAGTAAAACGCCTTATGTGGCGGTTTTATTGTCTACCGGCGCGGCGTTTTTGACGGTCATTGTTAACTATTATGCCCCCGCCAAGGTGTTTAATTTCCTGATCGCCAGTTCTGGCGCGATTGCGTTGCTGGTGTATTTAGTGATTGCGGTTTCTCAACTGAGAATGCGTAAGATCCTGTTAACACAAGGCAACGAGCTTAAGCTTAAAATGTGGCTGTATCCCTATCTGACTTGGACGGTGATCCTGTTTATCACCTTCGTGTTAGTGGTAATGATGTTTAGGCCAGAGCAGCGTATTGAAGTCGTTTCTACCGTACTGTTGGGGATTGCTATCATCTGCACGGTGCCGATTATGACTCGCTGGAAGGCGCTGTTTCAGTGGCAAAAACAGCCTCAGCAGAGTTTGAGGTAACGAAGGGGCTTGCTAATAATCTTGATGCGCCGGTTCGGTCAGTACTGAAACGGCGCATTTTCGTATAAGAGATCCTGCAACTTTGGTAGGTTATTCTTTTTGCTTAGTGGCTATTTGGGAGCTATGCCTATGACCGCCTCTTTACCTTATTCCACGTTTGACGGTTATCAATGGCTGAAAAGAGACATCATCCGCGGTATCTATCAGCCGGATGAAAAGTTACGCATGAGTCTGCTGACGAGCCGCTATGGGCTGGGCGTCGGCCCGCTTCGCGAGGCGCTCTCGCAGCTGGTGGCAGAACATTTGGTGACGGTGGTTAGCCAAAAAGGCTATCGCGTTGCCTCGATGTCGCAGGCCGAGCTGCTCGATATTTTCGATGCTCGAGCCAATATGGAATCGATGCTGGTGCAGTTGGCGATTGAGCGCGGCAAAGATGATTGGGAAGCGGAGATCCTTGCGCGTTCCCATATGCTTGCCAAACTAGAGGCCAGTGATGCCAGCGAAGATTTGCTGGATGAATGGGATCAACGTCATCAGGCATTTCATACGGCGATTGTTGCCGGATGCGGATCGCAATACCTGCTGCAAATGCGCGCCAGATTGTTTGATCTCGCGGCGCGCTACCGCTTCATTTGGCTGCGCGAAACCGTGCTTTCCGTGGAGATGTTAGAGAATAAACATCATGAGCATGATGAACTGGTGAAGGTGATTTTAGCCCGTGATGGAAAACGCGCCGGTGAACTGATGAGACAGCATTTGCTCACGCCGATACCGATTATTCGGGAGGCAATGCGGGGATAAGTGTTTTAGATATGGGGTAAGTTACATCCGCCTAAAATACTGAACTCCATATTTAAACTGTGCAGGCGTCCGAGGAAAGGTTGCTAGCGCAATCTCTCAATTATTCATGCTTGAATATTTTTATATTGGGGTAAGTTACGTCCGCCTAAAATCCCGAATTCTACCTGTGCATGGTGCAGACGTCCGTGTTAGGGGGCCAATCGCCGCCCCCTAACAACCCGGCTTGGCACCCCCTTCCAGCCCGCTACGCGGGTGCCCTCATTTCATCATTCCGGTCTTAACGGAACGAACGGCAATCGCCATCCTGGCTCCTCCGTTCTTTCGCCGACGTCCCTGTCGGCGAATCCTAACCGGCATGATTCACTCGGCTGTCCGGTAATGTGCCAGATAAGGTCAAACCCAAAAGACAAAAGACAAAAACTCTATCTGTTTTTAAGTTTAAGTTATGGCATTTAGAGCAGTGAAAACAGGATGTTTTCACGAGGGGAGGAGGCGCCAAGGATGGCGCATGCCGACCCGACGCGGAGATGGCGTCTCGGATAAAAGCGCGAGGATTGAAGGGGCGCGCGCTGGCGCCCCTCATCGGACGCCTTCATTGATGTATCAATGGAGTTCGGTATAAATCGGCGGACGAAACCTTACACCGTATTTGCATGCATGTTTAACGGACGAAATCTTGCACCGTAACCACATACACCTCTGGTGAATAGGCGAGAAAGGAATACCCTGTCATCACTCCTTGCCACCTCTCCCCCCACAGTTTATTCCGAATTTTTGATTCACAAACCAGACGGATCTACCGTAACTCTTATACTTGGTTAATCGTTCTCTAAGAGGAATTCGCTATGTGGAAAAAACAATTTGCCGCCGTTTTTCTGGATATGGATGGCGCTCTTTTGGATTCAGGTAACCATGCTCAGCAGGTGTGGATGCAGTGGGCGCAGCAGCACGGCATTGATGAGGCATTGCTGGGAGAACAGATTCATAGCCAACGCGTGCAGGAAATCGTGCGCCGTTTAGCTCCTCACCTTGATACCCTGCAAGAGGTGAATGCGCTGGAGGCGGCGCTGTTGCAAATGACTCAGCGTCATCAAAGCCAATTGCAGCAAGGCGTTTCTGAGCTGCTACAGGCGCTAGGTGAAACGCCGTGGGGCGTGGTGACACAGTCCCATCGTGCACGTGCAGAAGCACAGTTGCAGCAGGCCGGTATGCAGCGTCCACCGCTGATGGTGGGGGCTGAGCAGGTGTCGAGCGGTCGGCCAGATCCTGAACCGTACCTACTCGCCGCCAGTTTTTACGGCGTAGATCCGCGTGATTGCCTGGTGTTTGAAAGCGATGAGGCTGGAATTAAAGCCGCACAAGCGGCCGGAATGACGGTTATTGCTATCACCAATCGCCATCAACGACATCATTTACAGCGTGCAGATGTGGTTATTAGCGGCTGGCGTAGTATTATTCTGCATCCCCAGCGTCAAGGAATAGTCATAGAGGTAGTTGCATGAATGCATTGCGTATAGGTCTGGTCTCGATTTCCGATCGTGCTTCCAGCGGTGTTTATCAGGATAAAGGTATTCCAGCTTTACAAGAGTGGTTGGAGCAGGCGCTCACCACGGAGTTTACGCTGGAAACGCGGTTAATCCCCGATGAACAAGTCATGATCGAGCAGACTTTGTGCGAGCTGGTTGATGAAATGGGCTGTCACTTAGTGCTGACCACCGGTGGAACTGGCCCTGCTCGCCGCGATGTGACGCCGGATGCAACGTTAGCGGTCGCCGATCGCGAAATGCCGGGGTTTGGCGAACAGATGCGTCAAATCAGTTTGCACTATGTACCGACGGCGATTTTGTCGCGTCAGGTGGGCGTGATCCGCAAGCAGGCGTTGATCATCAATTTGCCGGGGCAGCCTAAGTCGATCAAAGAAACGCTGGAAGGCGTGAAGGATGAAAACGGTAAACCCATTGTGCATGGTATTTTCGCGAGCGTGCCTTATTGCATCCAGCTATTAGACGGTCCGTATGTGGAAACCGATCCGCGTGTAATAGCAGCTTTTCGCCCTAAAAGTGCGCGCCGCGAAACAATCGACTGAAATTGAACTCATTGCGGCATAAGATTCAGTACGACTAGCCAGTCACCCAGTAACGTTATATTAATTATTTTGCATTACAACTTTGTAACACGAAGCCGTGATGCCGGTTTATAACCACACAACATCGCAAAATAATATGAAAAATAACGTACTGGGCTGGATCTTATGGAACAAAATCATAATCGCCGTTTAAATCGGCAGGACTACAAGACTTTGACGTTGGCAGCCTTGGGCGGCGCGTTAGAGTTCTACGACTTCATCATTTTCGTGTTCTTCGCGGCGGTTGTCAGCGATCTCTTCTTCCCAGTCGATATGCCCGAGTGGCTGCGTCAAGTGCAGACCTTCGGGATTTTTGCCGCCGGTTATCTGGCTCGCCCGCTTGGTGGGATCATCATGGCGCACTTTGGTGACAAAGTCGGGCGTAAAAAAATGTTCTCTCTCAGTATCTTGTTGATGGCATTGCCAACGCTGGCGATGGGGATGCTGCCGACTTATCAAAGTATTGGTATTGCCGCACCGCTGTTGCTGTTGCTGATGCGCGTGCTTCAGGGAGCAGCGATTGGTGGTGAAGTGCCGGGCGCTTGGGTATTTGTGGCCGAGCATGTGCCGCGTAAACGCGTTGGATTTGCCTGCGGCACCTTAACCGCCGGATTAACCGCCGGTATTTTGTTGGGATCGCTGGTGGCAACTCTGCTCAATACGGTGATGAGCCAAGACGCTATTCTGGCCGGTGGCTGGCGTATCCCGTTCTTCTTAGGTGGGATCTTTGGCCTGTTTGCGATGTATCTGCGCCGCTGGTTACAAGAAACGCCGATTTTTGTCGAAATGCAGGCGCGTAAAGCGTTGGCCGAAGAGATGCCGTTGAAAACGGTGGTGAAAAATCACCGCACCGAAGTGGCTATTTCAATGCTGCTCACGTGGCTGTTGTCGGCCGGTATTGTGGTGGTGATCCTGATGACGCCAACCTATTTGCAAAAACAATTTGGCATTTCACCGGCGCTGGCGTTGCAGGCTAACTGCTTAGCGACGATTGCATTGACGGTGGGCTGCGTGATTGCAGGGCGTTTAATCGATCGTTTTGGCGCCAGCAAAACCTTTATCGTTGGCAGCTTATTTTTAGCTGTGTGCAGCTGGACGTTTTACCACTCGGTAGCCGCTGGCGTCAGCGCTGAGCACTTATTCCTGGGCTATGCGTTGGCGGGATTCAGTGTGGGTATCGTGGGCGCGGTGCCTTATGTCATGGTCAGAGCGTTTCCTGCCGAGGTGCGTTTTAGCGGAATTTCATTCTCCTATAACGTGGCCTACGCCATCTTCGGGGGATTAACGCCGATTTTTGTTACGCTAATCATGAAAGTGACGCCGATGGCTCCGGCATATTATGTGTTGGCGCTGTCACTGGTTGGATTGTTGCTGGGGCTCTATTTACAGCGTGATTTAAACAGCGAGGCTCATGCCGAAAATAAGCCGTTAGTGCCATCGGGGCACCAAGAACACAGCTAAATCACCATCGTAAACGCTCTGCCACCGTGGCAGGGCGTTTTTGCTTAGGGTGAACATCACGCTTTCAACATTCCTGCTTGCTTAGCCGCCTCATTTTTCCTATGTTATGATTCAAGCGAACTTTCTCTTCTCGGCCCAGTAGGTTTATTGAAATATCATAGACTTCCTGCGATTGGATTTATTACTGACGGAACCAGCCAGAACGTTAATTTATGAGCACATCAGACGATCGTCCTTTTGAAAAACCTGAAGCTATCGGGCATGCAATGCGCCGACGCCCAGTGCCTCGTAAAAAGCTGTCGGATGTGGTGGAAGAAGAGTTGGAGCAAATGATCCGTCGGCGTGAATTTGCCGAAGGTGAGCAGTTGCCTTCAGAGCGTGAACTGATGGCCTTTTTTAATGTGGGTCGTCCTTCCGTGCGAGAGGCGCTAGCTGCGCTAAAGCGCAAAGGGCTGGTGCAAATTAATAACGGCGAACGCGCCCGCGTTTGTCGTCCATCCGCAGATACCATCATTTCTGAACTTTCAGGCATGGCGAAAGACTTTCTCACCAAGCCTGGCGGTATCGCTCATTTTGAGCAGCTGCGTTTGTTCTTTGAGTCCAGCTTAGTGCGCTATGCCGCTGAATTTGCGACCGATGAGCAGATTGCGCGCTTGGGCAAGGCGCTGGAAATGAACAGCCAGTCGCTGGACGATAACGATCTATTTATTCGATCCGATATCGAGTTTCATCGTGAGCTGGCTGAGATCCCCGGCAATCCGATCTTCATGGTTATTCACGTAGCGCTGCTAGATTGGCTGATTGCCGCACGCCCAACGGTGTCGCTGGCTGAACTGCATGCCCACAACAATATTAGCTATCAGCAGCATATCGAAATCTATCAGGCGATCTGCAAGCGAGATCCCGACGCTGCGGATAAGGCTCTCAAATCCCATCTCAATAGCGTTTTTGCCGCCTATTACCCTGCCAAAAAATAACGATCTTTTTATTCCTCGCCGAGAATGACCTAAACGAGATCTTGTTCATCTTTAATCTTGAAAGAAGATCTTCTTCACTCGGCTTTATCTGAGATTGATCACATATCAAAGCGAATATCGCGCCAGTTCGTTTTTTAGGCTGGTATAACAGGTATAAAGGTATATCTTTGTGTGTATCAAATAAACAAATCAGAGGGTCTTATGTCGAAAAATCTCCATGGGGTGATGCCTGCGTTACTTACGCCGTTTAATCCACAACAGCAGTTGGATATTCCAAGCCTGCGCCGATTGGTGCAGTTCAACATTGCTCAGGGCGTAGATGGACTCTATGTGGGTGGGTCTACCGGTGAGGCATTTATCCAAAACTTGCAGGAGCGCGAGCAGGTATTAGAAGTCGTGGCGCAGGAAGCGAAAGGTAAGCTGACGCTGATCGCCCACGTGGGTGGGATCAGCACGCATGAAAGTCAAATATTGGCGGGCGCGGCAAAACGCTATGGTTTCGATGCTGTATCTGCTGTGACGCCGTTCTATTATCCGTTCAGCTTTGGCGAACATTGCGATCACTATCGCGCCATCATTGACGCGGCTGAAGGATTGCCGATGGTGGTGTATAACATTCCGGCATTAAGCGGCGTGAAACTTTCACTCGATCAAATCTCAACTCTGATTACCTTGCCTGGCGTTGCTGCGCTGAAACAAACTTCCGGTGATTTATATCAGATGGAACAAGTTCGTCGGGCGCATCCAGATAAAGTTATTTATAACGGCTATGATGAAATTTTCCTATCAGGGCTGTTAGCCGGTGCGGATGGCGGGATCGGCAGTACCTATAACGTGATGGGCTGGCGCTATAAAGGCATTATGCAAGCTCTCAAAGAAGGCAATATTTCTCAGGCTCAGTCGCTGCAAACCGAGTGTAATAAGGTGATTGATGTGCTGATTAAAGTCGGCGTATTCCGTGGGTTGAAAACCATTCTGCACTATATGGATGTTGTTGATACGCCGATATGTCGCAAACCTTTTGCACCGGTAGAAGAGCAGTATTTACCTGAGCTTCGCCAATTAGCCGCACAGCTGAGTGCAGAAAGAGCAGCACAATAACGCTGAACTTATTCTTATGCCTGTTAATTTCAATATGTGGGCCATAGGCTTCATCTTGAAATTTCAGGTATACCGAAAGAACTCTTACCCTACGATATAGAGCGCGGGCAATTTGATCGACTTTAAATAATTAGACCTGCGCCGGGAGTGCTTTATGAATAACACTACCCAAGATCTTCCGTGGTACCGACATATCAGCAAGTCACAATGGAAAGCGTTTTCAGCCGCATGGATTGGCTATTTGCTTGATGGTTTTGATTTTGTATTAATCGCTCTAGTATTAACTGAAATCCAAAGCGAATTTGGATTAACCACCGTAGAAGCAGCAAGTCTTATTTCAGCCGCCTTTATATCCAGATGGTTTGGCGGGTTATTATTAGGTGCTATGGGCGATCGCTATGGACGAAAATTAGCGATGATCACCAGCATCGTTTTATTTTCCGTGGGCACATTAGCCTGTGGTTTTGCTCCGGGTTTCACCACCATGTTTATTGCTCGACTCATGATTGGCATGGGCATGGCAGGTGAATATGGTTCCAGCGCAACCTATGTGATCGAGAGTTGGCCAAAACATTTGCGCAATAAAGCCAGCGGCTTTTTGATCTCTGGGTTTTCCATCGGTGCCGTTATTTCCGCGCAGGTATATAGCGTAGTTGTGCCTGTATGGGGATGGCGTGCGCTGTTCTTTATTGGCATTTTGCCAATTATCTTTGCGCTCTGGCTGCGTAAAAATATTCCTGAAGCAGAAGATTGGGAAAAGAAATTTGGTGATAAACAACCGGTAAAAACCATGGTTGATATTTTATACCGTGGCCCGCGTAAAGTGATGAACGTAATGATGACCGTGGTTGCATCGTTAGCGCTCTATTTATGCTTTACCGGAGATATTGGCAATCCATTTATTATCACGGTACTTGGTCTGATTTGCGCGGCTATCTTCATCAGTTTTATGGTGCAAAGCAGCGGCAATCGTTGGCCAACGGGCGTGATGCTCATGGTGGTTGTGTTGTTTGCCTTCCTTTACTCATGGCCAATTCAGGCGCTGCTGCCAACCTATTTAAAAACCGAGCTGTTATATGACCCGTCCACCGTGGCGCATATCTTGTTCTTTAGCGGATTTGGTGCAGCGGTTGGCTGTTGTGTCGGTGGTTTTCTCGGTGACTGGTTGGGTACGCGTAAAGCCTATGTCTACAGTTTGCTGCTTTCCCAGCTGTTAATTATCCCGGTATTTGCCATCGGTGGCGGAAGTTTGTGGACGCTTGGCATTCTGCTGTTCCTGCAACAAATGTTAGGGCAGGGGATTTCTGGGATTTTGCCTAAGCTGATTGGTGGATATTTTGATACTGAACAGCGCGCGGCGGGGCTTGGTTTTACCTATAACGTCGGGGCGCTAGGCGGAGCTTTAGCACCGATTCTTGGCGCAACGATAGCACAGCGTTTGGATCTGGGTACTGCGCTGGCTTCACTTTCCTTTAGCCTGACCTTTGTTGTTATTCTGCTGATTGGTTTGGATATGCCATCGCGCGTGCAGCGCTGGCTGAAGCCGGAAGGAATAAGAACGCATGATACGATTGATGGAAAACCATTTAGCGGCGCCATTGGGCGTACAGCAAAGAAAGTTTTAGCTGTGCCCGTTCCGCATAAGTAATTTCACATAAATTATGATGATAAAAAAAGCCCCGTATTGATTACGGGGCTTTTTGTTTTCTCGCGTTCTTTATATCAAGAAACGTACTGGAGATTACAGCTCAGCGGGGTGTGCGTTCGCTTTCGGGCATTTGCACTCGCCGATTGGCAGTACGGTGCGTCCAGCCTGTTCGTTGATCACTTCAGCCATGGCTAAGTAGATTGCGCTCGCGCCACACACGATGCCTTCAAAACCAGCAAAATGCAGAACCGCAGCGTTGCCGGTGATGTTGCCGTAGGCCAGCAGGAAGAACAGCACGGTCAGGCTCGCGAATACGAATTGCAGAACGCGGTTAGCGCCTAAAGTACCGAAGAACATGAACAGGGTGAAGATGCCCCACAGCGCCAGATAGGTGCCGAGGAAGCTTGCATCGCTGGCATCGGCCAGACCCATTTTTGGCAATAAGAGAATACCGACCAAAGACAGCCAGAAAGCGCCGTAGGACGTGAATGCGGTTAAACCGAAAGTATTGCCTTTTTTGTACTCAAGCAGCCCAGCTAAGATCTGAGCAAACCCTCCAAAGAAAACCCCCATAGAGATGATCACGGAAGTTAGAGGGAAAAAGCCTGCGTTGTGCAGGTTCAGCAAGACGGTGGTCATCCCGAAGCCCATCAGGCCTAAAGGACCGGGATTCGCCAACTTGTTGGTGTGCATAGAGCCTCTGTAATAAGAGAAGTTTAATGTAGAAACAAATAATCCAATGCAATTGACGTTGATATTTATATATTCAGCATCAATTAGTTAAGCATGGAAATTCATTGGTACGTGCCCGAGAACACAATGGTTTACGGCATTGTGGTTGTTTTCAACGATCGAGCGCGCGGCATAATAATGAGGAGTTAGAACATAAACAATGATCTTGTAGGTTAAAAAATCATATTTTTTTTAATCTCCCCCCTTGTTGTCCGCTTGAGCGACCCCATCTTACTTACAACGCAGTTGGTTACCGAGTAACCCTGTTTTAATTCAAGCTGTATGAGCCTTAGCCGCAACTTGAATGATTTAGGGAGTAGGTAGAAAAAAAGGCGGTTGAAAAGCAAAATATCGCCCCCACCTACGGTAGCAACGAGATTAATAACAAAATTCTTAGTGGAGATGTTCGATGGGCAAAATTATTGGTATCGACCTGGGTACAACTAACTCTTGTGTAGCTGTAATGGATGGAACTACCGCACGTGTGCTGGAGAACGCCGAGGGCGACCGCACCACTCCTTCTATTATTGCTTATACTCAGGACGGCGAAATTCTGGTTGGTCAGCCAGCAAAACGTCAGGCTGTGACTAACCCGCAAAACACTCTGTTTGCGATCAAGCGTTTGATTGGTCGTCGTTTCCAAGACGAAGAAGTTCAGCGCGATAAAGGCATCATGCCTTTCGGTATCGTAGGCGCTGACAACGGCGACGCATGGGTCGAAGTTAAAGGCCAGAAAATTGCTCCACCACAGATTTCTGCTGAAGTTCTGAAAAAAATGAAGAAAACAGCAGAAGACTTCTTGGGTGAGCCAGTAACCGAAGCGGTTATTACCGTTCCTGCATACTTCAACGATGCTCAGCGTCAGGCAACAAAAGATGCTGGCCGTATCGCAGGTCTGGAAGTAAAACGTATCATCAACGAACCAACCGCCGCTGCTTTGGCATACGGTTTGGATAAAGAAGTCGGCAACCGCACTATCGCCGTTTACGACTTGGGTGGTGGTACTTTCGATATCTCTATCATTGAGATCGACGAAGTTGACGGTGAAAAAACCTTCGAAGTTCTGGCAACCAACGGTGATACCCATCTGGGTGGTGAAGACTTCGACAGCCGTCTGATCAACTATCTGGTTGACGAATTCAAGAAAGAACAGGGCATGGATCTGCGCAATGATCCGCTGGCCATGCAGCGTCTGAAAGAAGCTGCTGAAAAAGCGAAAATTGAGCTGTCTTCTGCTCAGCAGACCGACGTTAACCTGCCGTACATCACTGCAGATGCGTCTGGTCCAAAACACATGAACATCAAAGTGACCCGTGCAAAACTGGAGTCACTGGTTGAAGATCTGGTTAACCGTTCTATGGAACCACTGAAAGTGGCTCTGAAAGACGCTGGCCTGTCTGTTTCTGACGTACAGGACGTTATCCTGGTTGGTGGTCAGACTCGTATGCCTATGGTTCAGAAGAAAGTTGCTGATTTCTTCGGTAAAGAACCACGTAAAGACGTTAACCCAGATGAAGCAGTGGCTATCGGTGCTGCGGTTCAGGGCGGTGTATTGACCGGTGAAGTTAAAGACGTTCTGCTGCTGGACGTTACCCCTCTGTCTCTGGGTATCGAAACCATGGGCGGCGTGATGACTTCTCTGATTGCGAAGAACACCACGATCCCAACTAAGCACAGCCAAGTGTTCTCAACCGCTGAAGACAACCAGTCTGCCGTGACTATTCACGTCATTCAGGGTGAGCGTAAACGTGCTGCGGATAACAAATCTCTGGGTCAGTTCAACCTGGATGGTATCCAGCCTGCACCACGCGGTATGCCGCAGATCGAAGTTACCTTTGACATCGATGCTGACGGTATCCTGCACGTGTCTGCTAAAGACAAAAACAGCGGTAAAGAGCAGAAGATCACCATCAAGGCTTCTTCTGGTCTGAACGAAGAAGAAATCCAGAAAATGGTTCGTGATGCTGAAGCTAACGCTGAAGCTGACCGTAAGTTTGAAGAGCTGGTACAGACTCGTAACCAAGCTGATCAGCTGGTTCATGGTACTCGCAAACAGTTGGAAGAAGCGGGCGATAAACTGCCAGCAGAAGACAAAACTGCGATCGAAGCTGCTTTGGCTGAGCTGGATACTGCAGCGAAAGGTGAAGATAAAGCTGACATCGAAGCGAAAATCCAGACTCTGGTTCAGGCTTCAAGCAAACTGTTAGAAATGGCTCAGCAGCAGGCTCAGGCCGGCGGTGCTCAGCAGGCAGATACCAGCGCTCAGAAAGATGACGACGTGGTAGATGCTGAATTCGAAGAAGTGAAAGATAAAAAATAATCGCCCTTAGCGGGCTAGGTAAAGGCGGTAGTGGTTAACCATTAAGCGTCGTTACTATTAACCGGCACGGGCGTCGAGGAAACTCAACGCCCGTGCAGTTATGTTAAGGGCAGGATAGAGAATGGCGAAAAGAGACTATTACGAGGTTTTGGGCGTATCCCGCGATGCGGAAGAGCGCGAAATCAAAAAGGCTTATAAACGCCTAGCGATGAAGTTCCACCCTGACCGCAATCAGGAAAAAGACGCTGAAGAAAAGTTCAAAGAGGTTAAAGAAGCCTACGAGATCTTAACCGATGCGCAGAAACGTGCAGCCTACGATCAATACGGTCATGCAGCCTTTGAACAAGGTGGTATGGGCGGCGGCGGCGGATATGGCGGCGGCGGTGCAGACTTCAGCGACATCTTTGGTGACGTGTTCGGCGACATCTTCGGCGGCGGTCGCCGTCAGCGTGCGACCCGTGGTGCAGATCTCCGTTACAACATGGAGCTGACGCTGGAAGAGGCGGTGCGCGGTGTGACCAAAGAAATTCGCATTCCAACTTTGGTTGAGTGCGAAATTTGTCACGGCAGCGGCGCGAAAAAAGGCACTGAGCCTGTCACTTGTCCAACCTGTCATGGTGCCGGTCAGGTACAGATGCGTCAGGGCTTCTTTACCGTACAGCAGCCGTGTCCACACTGTCACGGTCGTGGCCAGATTATCAAAGATCCGTGCAACAAATGTCATGGACATGGCCGCGTAGAGAAATCTAAAACGCTGTCGGTGAAAATTCCTGCGGGTGTTGATACCGGCGACCGTATCCGTTTAAGCGGCGAAGGTGAAGCCGGTGAGCATGGCGCTCCAGCGGGTGATTTGTACGTACAGGTTCAGGTTAAAGCACACCCAATCTTCGAACGTGAAGATAACAACCTGTTCTGCGAAGTACCAATCAACTTTGCGATGGCTGCTCTTGGCGGCGAGATTGAAGTTCCAACGCTGGATGGTCGCGTTAAGCTGAAAATCCCTGCGGAAACCCAGACCGGCAAGATGTTCCGCATGCGTGGTAAAGGCGTTAAATCTGTACGTGGTGGAAGTCAGGGCGACCTGCTGTGCCGCGTCGTGGTTGAAACACCGGTTAACCTGAACGAGAAACAGAAACAGCTGCTGCGCGAACTGGAAGAAAGCTTTGGTGATTCTTCGAGCGCGAATAACAGCCCACGTTCTAAAAGTTTCCTCGACGGTGTAAAGAAATTCTTCGACGATTTAACCCGTTAAGATTTTCTTTTAAAATAAGCAGTTAATAAAAATCCCCGCCTAATACGTGGGGATTTTTTTACATTAATGTGTGACGAATCTCACAAATAGCTCGGTTTTCCCTACGTTAATAGCACTTATAAACTACTTTTGCCGAAATAAAGTAATCCGTAAACTAACTGCATTAATTCGTTCTCTCGCCCATTATTAACGAATGTGTGTAAGGAGTTTCTGAGAGTGACTATGGTAACCCGTGCAATCCGCCAGTTTCTGCGCCTTGAGGCCGCTGGTGGCATTATTCTCATCATGGCCGCAATTGTGGCTTTAGTATTGGCAAACAGCCCACTGCACGATCTCTATCAGCAGTTCTTAAACTCACCGGTTCAGTTCCGTTTTATGGCGCTGGATATCAATAAAACGCTGCTGCTATGGGTGAACGATGGCCTGATGGCGATATTCTTTTTAGTGGTGGGGCTAGAGGTTAAGCGTGAACTGATGTGCGGATCGCTGGCCAGCCGCGAGCAAGCTATTTTCCCTGCTATTGCGGCGTTAGGTGGAATGCTGGCTCCCGCGTTGATTTATCTTGCGTTTAACCATGCCGATCCTGTGACCAGCCAAGGCTGGGCAATTCCAGCGGCAACGGACATTGCTTTTGCTTTAGGCGTTATGGCTTTGCTGGGGAATCGTGTCCCAACCAGCTTGAAGGTGTTTCTGCTGGCGTTGGCCATTATCGATGACTTAGGCGTTATCGTTATTATCGCCCTGTTTTATACCCATGAGGTTTCTTTGCCCGCGTTGGGTGTTGCCGCCGCGTCTATTGCGGTGCTGGGATATCTCAACTGGCGCGGCGTTGGCAAAAACTCCGTATATCTGCTTGTCGGTGCGGTGCTGTGGACTGCGATTCTTAAATCAGGTGTGCATGCCACGCTGGCCGGGGTGATTGTTGGCTTTATGCTGCCGATGAAAGCGAAAAACGGTAAACGTCCGGCGGAGAAATTAGAACACAGCCTGCATCCGTGGGTAGCGTATTTGATTCTGCCATTGTTCGCTTTTGTGAATGCCGGTGTATCTCTACAGGGCGTTTCGCTGGAAAATCTGACTGGCATTCTGCCTTCTGGGATTATGCTGGGCCTGTTTTTTGGCAAGCCGCTTGGGATCTTCCTGTTTAGCTGGGTAGCGGTAAAAATGGGCTTTGCTCGTTTACCCGAGAACATTAACTTCCAGCATATTTTTGCCGTTTCGGTGCTGTGTGGTATCGGCTTTACGATGTCTATCTTTATTGCTTCGTTGGCGTTTGCTGGCGGTGCGGCAGAGCTGGCAACCTATTCAAGATTAGGAATCTTGCTTGGGTCGACGGCAGCGGCTTTCGTGGGATACATGCTTTTGAGTCGCGTGCTGCCACGCCGAGCGGCTGTCGAGAATTCGTAGTTTTTCATAGGCGCTCTTGGTGAAAATGGAGCGCCTTTTGTAATCTGGCTCCCGTTGGGGAGGCTTCATCATAGGTGCTTAGCGGTTTTAGTGGCAAGATAAGCCATACGCCGCTGCGCCTTCTTGGTCGCACTGTTTGTGCTGCCTTTTTGATTTAAACACCGCAGCAATGTTCGCATCGTTTGTCACTATGCGGAAGGGAATAGGAGAGCACTATCGTGCGTCTGGCACATATCAATTTTAACCACCTGTATTATTTCTGGCAGGTTTGCAAAGAAGGGTCGGTGGTTGGCGCAGCTGAAGCGCTGTTTTTAACGCCGCAGACAATTACCGGGCAGATTAAAGCATTGGAAGAACGCTTGGGTGGAAAACTGTTCAAGCGCCAAGGCCGCGGATTAGTGCCTTCTGAGCTAGGACAGTTGGTTTTTCGTTATGCCGACCGCATGTTTATGCTTAGCCAAGAAATGCTCGACATTGTGAACTACCGCAAAGAATCCAACATGCTCTTTGACGTCGGCGTTGCCGATGCGCTGTCTAAACGCTTGGTCAGCCAAGTATTGGAAACCGCGGTTGCCGATCACGAGCAAATTCATTTGCGCTGCTTTGAGTCCACTCATGAAATGCTATTGGAGCAGTTGAGTCAGCATAAGCTGGATATGATTTTATCGGATTGCCCGGTGGACTCGAGCCAGCAAGAAGGGCTGTTCTCGGTAAAACTGGGCGAGTGCGGTGTGAGTTTCTATTGTCGTCAGCCGTTGCCTGAGCAGCCTTTTCCTGCCTGCCTTGAGCAACGTAAGCTGTTGATCCCAGGGCGCCGAACTATGTTAGGGCGTAAGTTATTAAACTGGTTCAATAGCCAAGGGTTGCAGGTGCAGATCCTCGGTGAGTTTGATGATGCTGCTTTGATGAAGGCGTTTGCTCAATTTCACGACGCTATTTTTGTTGCGCCGTCGATCTATGCGCAGGATTTATACGCGAACGACTCAGAAAACATCAAGGAAGTGGGGCGAATTGATAACTTGCAGGAAGAGTATTACGTGATTTTTGCTGAGCGAATGATTCAGCATCCGGCAGTACAGCGGGTTTGTAATAAAGATTTCTCAGCGTTGTTTAGCCGCTAGGCACCTTAGTCGAGACGTAAAAAAACCGGCCTAGGCCGGTTTTTTTCAAAGCTTTCAACGTAAAGCAATTACTGCATTGCGTTGATTTGCGCTACCAAGTTTGACTTATGGCGTGCAGCTTTGTTTTTGTGGATCAGGCCTTTACAAGCCTGGCGATCCACGATTGGTTGCATTTCGTTAAATGCGTTTTGTGCAGCGGCTTTATCGCCGGTTGCAATCGCCGCGTATACTTTCTTAAGGAAAGTACGCATCATGGAGCGACGACTAGCGTTGTGCTTGCGGCGCTTCTCAGATTGTACGGCGCGTTTCTTAGCTGATTTGATATTAGCCAAGGTCCAACTCCCAAAATATTCTATGAGGACAATTCAAAGGCCGAGAAATATGCCTTTTTAGCCCTCTGTTGTCAATGGATTTGTGCAAATAAGCGTCGCTTGTACGAACGACACTTTCGCGTTGTGATGGCGCGGGATTTTACCAGCTTTGTCCCTTGGAATACACCCTTTCGAGAGTTTTTTCCTGTGCGGTTGCTGATTATATCAGCGTTTGCAATAAAAGCGCAGGTTTATACCCCAGCATCTTGAAAGGCGATGAGGTGAGTAACGGATATGATTTTATCGAAAGACAAATAGAGTAGTAGAAATCATACGTTATGTATTTAACCGGCGGCTTATCTCCGGTATGGTGGCAGAATCCCTTTAAACTCTCTAATCGCTGGTTAACCTTAGTCTCTGTACAAGGTATAATCCGCCGATTTCCACTGTTTTGAGCCTGATATGGAGCTAATTCGCGGCATTCACAATCTACGGGCGCGCCACCATGGCTGCGTGCTGACGATCGGTAACTTCGATGGTGTGCACCGCGGTCATCAGGCCTTGCTGGCCCGTTTGAAGCAGGAAGGGAAGCGCTTGGGGCTGCCCGTCATGGTCATGATCTTTGAGCCCCAACCGTTAGAGCTGTTCAGCGCCGATAAAGCGCCAGCTCGCCTGACTCGGTTACGCGATAAATGTCGCTATCTGGCAGAAGCAGGAGTCGATTATCTCCTGTGCGTAAGTTTTGACCGTGATTTTGCGGCGAATTCAGCTCATGACTTTGTGAAAAAGTTACTCGTTGAAAAGCTCGGCGTAAAATATCTCATGGTCGGTGATGATTTTCGTTTTGGTGCAGGGCGTCAGGGCGACTATGAGTTGTTGAAACAGGCCGGAGAACAGTTCGGCTTTACCGTGACCAACTCTGACAGCTTTTGCGAAGGAAATAAGCGCATTAGCAGCACCGCCGTTCGACAGGCATTGCAGGAAGATAAGCTTGAACTCGCGGAAAGCCTTTTAGGCCATCCATACAGCATTTCTGGGCGCGTTGTGCACGGTGATGAAGTTGGGCGAACTATTGGTTTTCCAACCGCCAACCTACCGCTGAAACGGTTGGTTGCGCCGGTAAAAGGCGTTTACGCCGTTGATGTTTATGGGTTGGGAGCGACACCGTTGCCCGGTGTGGCGAATATTGGTACCCGCCCAACAGTCGCTGGCATACGTCAGCAGTTAGAAGTTCATCTGCTGGATACCACGATGGATCTCTATGGACGCCACATTGATGTGGTGCTCCGCGCAAAACTGCGCAATGAACAGCGTTTTGCTTCGCTTGATGCACTTAAGCAACAAATCGCCAATGATGTGGTGACGGCCCGAGAGTTCTTTGGGCTGGCGACACCGGTTTAATCTATATACATATGCCCGAGTCATAAAAGCTGCGTGAGCAGCTTATTGAGCCAAGGGGATAGCCGAAAACGGAACCGAGAATCGAATGAGTGATTATAAGAATACCCTGAACTTGCCGGAAACAGGGTTCCCGATGCGCGGCGATCTCGCCAAGCGCGAGCCTGGCATGCTGCAACGTTGGTATGAGCAGGATCTGTACGGGATTATCCGTAACGCGAAAAAAGGCAAGAAAACCTTCATTTTGCACGATGGCCCTCCTTATGCGAACGGCAGTATTCATATTGGTCACTCAGTAAACAAGATTCTTAAAGACATTATTATTAAGTCCAAAGGCCTGAGCGGTTTTGACTCGCCGTACATTCCTGGCTGGGACTGCCACGGTCTGCCGATTGAGCTGAAAGTTGAACAGCTGATTGGTAAGCCAGGCGAGAAATTCAGCGCCGCTGAGTTCCGTGCTAAATGCCGTGAGTACGCCGCCGAGCAGGTTGAAGGACAAAAAGCTGACTTCAAACGTTTGGGCGTGCTGGGCGATTGGGATCACCCGTACTTGACGATGGCGTTTGACACCGAAGCTAACATCATCCGTGCACTGGCTAAAATCGTTGATAACGGCCACCTGATGAAAGGTGCTAAGCCGGTTCACTGGTGCCCAGACTGTGGTTCTTCACTGGCTGAAGCTGAGGTTGAGTACTACGACAAAACTTCTCCGTCTATTGACGTGCGCTTTGCCGCGGTCAATAAGAACGAAGTGTTGGCTAAATTTGGCGTTAAAGAAGCCGAAGGCAACGTTTCCGTTGTTATCTGGACTACCACGCCGTGGACAATGCCAGCTAACCGCGCGGTTTCATTGCACCCTGAATTCGAATACCAGTTAGTTCAAGTTGACGGCGAGTGCCTGATTCTGGCAGCCGATCTGGTTGAAAGCGTCATGAAACGCGCCGGTATTACCTCTTGGATCGTACTGGGAAGCTGCAAAGGTGCCGATCTGGAACTGATGCGTTTCCAACATCCATTCATGGGCTTCGATGTGCCTATCGTTCTGGGCGAGCATGTTACGCTCGAAGCCGGTACAGGTGCAGTACATACCGCGCCGGGCCATGGCCCAGATGACTATGTCATCGGTCAAAAATATGGTTTAGAAACTGCGAACCCAGTGGGCCCGAATGGTTGCTATCTGAAAGGCACCTTCCCTGGTCTGGATGGTTTGTTTGTATTTAAAGCCAATGACGTAGTGGTTGAGCTGCTGAAAGAGCATGGCGCTTTGCTGCACGTTGAAAAAATGAATCACAGCTATCCATGCTGCTGGCGTCATAAAACGCCGATCATTTTCCGTGCGACCCCACAGTGGTTCATCAGCATGGATCAGAAAGGACTGCGTAAACAGTCTCTGACTGAGATTGATGAAATTGAACAGGTTGGCCTGAAAGAAAAAGGTCTGAGCGGCTGGATCCCTGCATGGGGTAAAGCACGCATCGAATCAATGGTGGCAAACCGTCCTGACTGGTGTATCTCTCGTCAGCGTACTTGGGGTGTGCCAATGTCGATGTTTGTGCATAAAGACACTCAGGAACTGCATCCACGTACCATCGAACTGATGGAAGAAGTCGCTAAGCGCGTTGAGAAAGACGGCATTCAAGCTTGGTGGGATCTGGATCCAAAAGATATTTTGGGCGCAGATGCTGACCAGTATGAAAAAGTGCCAGATACCTTGGACGTATGGTTTGACTCCGGTTCAACCAGCTTCTCCGTGGTTGATGCGCGCCCTGAATTCCATGGCAACACCGCCGACATGTATTTGGAAGGCTCTGACCAGCATCGTGGTTGGTTCATGTCTTCTCTGATGATTTCTACCGCGATGAAAGGCAAAGCGCCTTACCGTCAGGTACTGACTCACGGCTTCACCGTTGATGGTCAGGGACGCAAAATGTCCAAATCTATCGGTAACACCGTGAGCCCTCAGGATGTGATGAACAAACTGGGTGGCGATATCCTGCGTCTGTGGGTAGCTTCTACCGACTACACCGGTGAAATCGCGGTTTCAGACGAAATTCTGAAGCGTTCAGCTGACTCTTATCGCCGTATCCGTAACACCGCACGCTTCTTGCTGGCTAACCTGAACGGTTTCGATCCGAAACAGCACATGGTTAAACCAGAAGAGATGGTGGTTCTGGATCGCTGGGCGGTAGAGCGTGCGATGGAAGCACAGAAAGAAATTCTGGTTTCCTATGAAAACTATGATTTCCATGAAGTGGTTCAACGCCTGATGCAGTTCTGCTCGGTTGAGATGGGCTCATTCTATCTGGATATCATCAAAGACCGTCAGTACACCACCAAGGCCGACAGTATTGCGCGTCGTAGCTGCCAGACTGCGCTGTTCCACATCGCAGAAGCGCTGGTTCGCTGGATGGCACCGATCATGTCCTTTACCGCCGATGAACTGTGGGGCTACTTGCCGGGTGACCGTGCTGACTATGTCTTCACTGAAGAGTGGTATCAAGGCCTGTTCGGCTTAGGCAACGCAGAGTCTATGAACAACGAGTTCTGGGCCGAGCTGCTGAAAGTCCGTGGCGAAGTAAACAAGGTCATTGAGCAGGCGCGTAACGACAAGCGCGTAGGCGGCTCTTTGGAAGCCAGCGTGACGCTGTATGCGGATGACGATCTGATCGCTAAACTGAACAGCCTAGAAGATGAACTGCGCTTCGTGCTGATCACCTCTGCGGCTCAGGTTGAACCATTGGCAAATGCACCGGCAGACGCCGTACAGAGCGATGTGCTGAAAGGTCTGAAAGTTGCGCTGAGCAAGGCTGATGGCCAGAAATGTCCTCGCTGCTGGCACTTCTCTACCGAGATTGGTCAGAATGCTGAGCATCCAGACCTGTGCCCACGTTGCATTACGAACGTTGCCGGTCACGGCGAAAAACGTAAGTTTGCATAATGGCTGACGCGATGAAACGACCAATAATGTCTACGGGACTGCGCTGGCTTTGGCTGGTGCTTGTCGTGTTAGTGATTGATTTAGGCAGCAAGTATTTAATTTTGCAGGACTTCGCCTTAGGCGAAACCAAAGCACTGCTGCCATCGCTAAATCTGCACTATGCACGCAACTACGGCGCCGCTTTCAGCTTCTTGGCTGACAGCGGTGGCTGGCAGCGCTGGTTCTTTGCCGGTATCGCCATCGCTATCTGCGTGGCGTTGTTAGTGATGATGTATCGCTCTCGGGCGACACAAAAACTCAATAACATCGCCTATGCGCTGATCATCGGTGGGGCACTGGGCAATCTGTTTGATCGTCTGTGGCATGGTTTTGTTGTTGATATGATCGACTTCTACGTGGGAGATTGGCATTTTGCCACCTTCAACCTCGCTGACTCGGCGATCTGTATTGGCGCAGCATTCATTGTTTTGGAAGGTTTCCTTCCCGCGAAGAAAAAGGGATAGCAGGTATGACTCAGCAAGTGCAAAGCAACAGCGCCGTGTTAGTGCATTTTACCTTGCAGCTAGAGGATGGCACGCAGGCCGAGTCAACGCGTAGCAGCGGCAAACCTGCGCTGTTCCGGTTGGGCGATGGCAGTTTATCCGATGCGCTGGAAGAGCACTTGCTGGGACATCAGGCGGGCGATAAGTTTCAGTTCACCTTGCAGCCGCAAGACGCGTTTGGTGAAAATAGCCCCGATCTGGTTCAGTTCTTTACCCGCCGTGATTTCGCCGACGTTGGCGTGCCGGAAGCCGGAACCATTATGATGTTCACTGGCCGAGACGGCAGCGAAATGCCGGGTATCGTGCGTGAAGTTGCCTGTGATTCAGTGACCGTTGATTTTAACCATCCGCTTGCGGGACATCCGGTAACCTTTGATGTAGAGGTGTTGGAGATTGACCCGCAGCAGGGAGACGTTGATGCAAATCCTGCTGGCTAATCCGCGCGGCTTCTGCGCGGGTGTCGACCGAGCCATTAGTATCGTAGAACGTGCGCTAGAGATTTACGGCGCGCCGATTTATGTTCGCCATGAAGTGGTGCATAACCGCTATGTGGTCAACAGCCTGCGCGAACGCGGTGCCGTGTTCATTGAAGAAATCAGTGAAGTGCCCGATAACACGATTCTGATTTTCTCGGCTCATGGCGTTTCCCAAGCCGTTCGCGCTGAGGCTAAAGCCCGTAATCTCACCATGCTGTACGATGCGACCTGTCCACTGGTCACGAAAGTACATATGGAAGTTGCGCGTGCGAGCCGTAAAGGAACCGAGGCCATTTTGATTGGCCATGCGGGGCATCCGGAAGTTGAAGGCACGATGGGCCAGTACAACAATCCTGAAGGTGGGATGTATTTGGTTGAGTCGCCGGAAGACGTTTGGAAGCTACAGGTGAAAAATGAAAATAACCTGTGCTTTATGACTCAGACCACGCTTTCCGTTGATGATACGTCGGACATTATCGATGCGCTGCGTGAGCGGTTCCCTAAGATCGTCGGGCCGCGTAAAGATGATATCTGCTATGCCACTACCAATCGTCAGGAAGCCGTGCGTAATCTTGCTAGTGAGGCCGAAGTGGTGCTGGTGGTGGGGTCGAAAAACTCATCCAACTCTAACCGCTTAGCAGAACTGGCACAGCGTGCTGGGATCCCCGCATTTTTGATCGACTCGGCGGAAGATATTCGCGAAGAGTGGCTGAAAGATGTGACGCGTATCGGCGTCACCGCCGGTGCTTCAGCCCCTGATATCTTGGTTCAAGACGTGATCAAACGCCTCCAAGCGTTAGGCGGCGAAGGCGCCGTTGAGATGCAAGGACGTGAAGAAAATATCGTCTTTGAAGTGCCTAAAGAACTGCGTGTGGATGTGAAGCAAATCGACTAAACGCTTGGCTGAATCAAACGATGATGAGATGGGATACCGAAAGGTATCCCATTTTTTTATATCCGACAGGTGCCCGCGCTCGGACGTTAGCTATCACTACAGGCTTCTACCGCACGGATCACCATTTGATAGCCAGTGCAGCGGCATAGGTTTCCAGCTAATCCACGACGAATTTCTTCATGAGTTAACGGGCGGGACGGATGCTTGGCGAGCAGCGCCGTGGTTGCCATTACCAGACTCGGCGTGCAGAAACCACACTGTACGGCTCCGGCATCAACGTAGGCCTGCTGTACCTGAGAGAGTCGGCCATTTTTGACCTCGCCTTCGGCGGTGCGGATGCATTTTCCATCGGCCCATACGGCGAGATATAAACAGCTATCGGTTGCGACGCCGTCGATAAGCACGGTGCAGGCGCCACATTCTCCTACACCGCAGCCCTGTTTCACGCTCGTTAGCCCTTCATCTCTAAGAAGCTCCATCAACGACAGCGCGGGAGAAATCGTAAAGGGGTAACGCTTCCCGTTTATTTCACATTCAATATCAACCCAATGCTTACGGTTCATGCGATTTTTCCTCCAGCGCGTTCAACGGCGAGTGAAATAGCGCGTTGAGCTAAAGTGCGAATGAGATGCAGGCGGAATGATTTCTCGGCGCGCCATGATGAACGTGGGGAAACATCCTGAGCCACGGCTTCACTGATAGCTGCCAGCGTCTGTCGACTTAGCGGCTGGCCAATGGCGCTTTGTTCGGCATGCGGACAGCGAATTGGCGTTGGTGCGGCAACGCCATAGGTGAGACGGAGATCGGTGAAGCGCCCTTGAGCGATGCGGCATACCGCTGAACAGCCAATCGTGGCGATATCCATTGCGCCGCGCATGGCGTATTTAATGTAGCTGCTGCCAATATTTTGGTAGTACTCGGGGGCAAAATGGAAGGCAACGACAATTTCGCCTTGCTGTAGCGCAACTTTTCCGGGGCCAGTGTGGAAACCTTCGATAGAGCGCCGATAACAACCGTGGGCGGTCGCAATTTCTAGCTCTGCTTTCAGCGCCAACGTGGGGGAAGCTGAGTCTGCGCTTGTTGCGCCGTTGCAGATATTGCCGCCATAGGTCGCAACGTTACGCACCTGAGGGCCCGCTATTGTTGCCGCTGCTTCGGCAAGCAGTGGCAGATGTTGCTGAATGAGCGGATGTTCAATGAGTTCGGTAAAGGTGGTTGCTGAGCCGATGCGTAAATGATGATGGCGATCGATAGCGATCCCCTTTAATTCCGGTAAATCATGAACATCAACGATGTGGCGATATTTAGGATTCAGGTGATGAAGCTGGATCAGCACATCGGTGCCACCGGCCAAAAGCCGCGCTTGTGGGTATTCGGTGAGTAGCTCACAGGCATGTTGTACGCTGCGAGCACGGTAGTAGTTTTCGATGTCGTACATGATTACTCCCTGATGAGTCCGGCCTGAACGAATTCCGCAAACAGCGTTTTAGGCGTGATGGGCAGCGTGTTGATGGAGACGCCGGTTGCCATACGAATAGCGTTTCTAATTGCGGGAGCGGGCGAGATAATCGGTGGTTCGCCGAGCGCCTTGTGCCCGTAGGCAGACTGGGGCTCATAGGTTTCAACAAATGCGCAATCCAGATCGGGCAGATCCATAATGGTGGGGAATTTATAATCCAGCAGGTTTGGATTACGGACCACGCCGGTTTTTTCATCAATGATCATCTCTTCAAATAAAGCCCAGCCGATCCCCATGCCCATTCCGCCATGCACTTGGCCTTCGGCAAGCTGTGGGTTAAGGATTCGGCCTGAGTCATGCAGGTTGATAATCTTGTTGATGGTGACTTTGCACAGTGGAATATCGACGCTGAGATCGACAAACGTGCAGCCAAAAGCCGGTGGGTTAGTGGTGGTTTTATGGGATATTTCAGCCAGCAGCTGGGCTCCGATTTCCTGATGATAATAAGCATGCATCGAAACCTCCGCCACGCTCATGAGCACCATTTCAGGTTGCGCCGCCATCACCACATTTCCGTTGAGTAATGTGAGTCCCCACTGCGGCTGGTGACTAATTAATTCAGCATGAGCCAGTATTTTACTGCGTAATTCGCTTGCCGCCTGCATCACCGCAGGCGCGGCAACATAGCTCTGTCGAGACGCAAATGCGCCGGGGTCGTAGGCCGTGATATCGGTGTCTTGGGTGGATATCACGCGAATATGTTCAAAGGGAATACCTAGCGTTTCAGCGGCCATCTGGGCGAAAACGGTATCTGAACCTTGGCCGATCTCTGTGGCGCCAATTTGCAGATTTACCGTGCCGTCTTGGTTGAGCAACATGCGGGCTCCCGCAATTTCAACGCCAACAGGGTAGGTATTAGAGCCGTAGCTAAAACATGCGACGCCGACGCCGCGGCGCAGATCGCCTGTTTGATTTTTACAGGCGGCCTTACGGGCGTTCCATTCGAACAGTTCGCGTCCTTTCTCAAGGCATTCAACAAGCCCCGCGCTATAAATCTTTTTGTGGTTAACCGGATTGATATCACCGCTGCGTGCCGCATTCAGCAAACGCACATCGACGGCGTCGAGAGACAGCTTTTCTGCCGCGTCATCTAATAAACATTCCAGTGCAAAAGCCACCTGCGGTGCGCCATAACCGCGCATAGCACCTGCGGCGGGATAGTTCGAATAATGCGTGAGAGCCGAATAGCCGAAGGCGCTACGGGGATAGAGATAGCTGATTTTGTTGGCACCGGCGGAGGCGATGGAATGCCCGTGCGAAGCATAAGCACCGGTGTTCGACAGCACGTTTAACTGATAGCCCGTTAAAATACCGTCGTGATTAAGTCCCAGTTCCGCGTCGATACTGAAGGCATGACGCGTGCGGGAAGCAAAAAAGCATTCTTCGCGGCTGAGTTCGACCTTCACCGGAATACCGCCCATCTTTTGGGTGAGAAAGGCGGCCATCGGCTCTTCGAGTACGTCCTGTTTATTGCCGAAGCCACCGCCGATATAAGGTTTGATCACGCGTATGTTTGACCACGGCATACCCAGAGCTTGAGCGACCGTGCGGCGCACGATCTGCGGGATCTGGGTGCTGGAGACAATCACAATATGATCTGGCTGTTCCATATAGGCAAAACAGGTCACGCCTTCCATATGACAGTGCTGGATCACCGGTGTTTGAAAATGCGCGGAGAGCTGAAAATCAGCCGATGAGATTGCTTCTTTAGGCTGGTTAGCGCTGATTTCACTTTTTTTCAGCGTATTGCCTTCTGGATGAATGAGCGGTGCGTCTGGTGCTAAAGCGCCCTGTGCGGTGGCTATCACCGGCAGCTCTTGATATACCACTTCAACCAGCGCGGCGGCACGTTCTGCGGTTAGCGCATCACGTGCGACCACAATCGCGACTCCATCGCCATAATGGCGCACATGTTGGGTGAGTAGCTGACGATCGGCAACGTCTCGTTTAGCGGGCTCCAACGACCAAGCATGTCCTGCGGTGGGAAATCGTAATTCAGGTACGTCCTGATAAGTAAATACGGCTTCAACACCGGGCAAAGCCAGTGCCGCATAAGTATCAATGGCCGTGACATAGGCATGGGCGAGAGGGCTACGTACATATTTGGCGTAACGCATGCCGTGCATTTGATGATCGTCGGTATAGCGAGCGTGGCCGGTAACCTTTGCTTCAGCGTCCACCCGCTTGAGTGGGGATCCTAACGACATAGCTTTCTCCTTAGAGGAGCGTGGGATTTTTAATTTGAATGAATAGTCGAAATTTATAAACCAACGCTAAAGCAGCAAGATGTACGCCATAGGGCGTTGAGTCGTAAGGTGATTGGTGGAAACGTGAGGAGGATCGAGCGTTTTATCTTAGATGAAGCAAACGGTGTGATAGCCGAAGGTCGCATGACTGCGATGACGAAGGGATAACTATCAAAATGGGAAAGTTAGTATCAAATTGAGACTGAGGTTATCGTAATGAAATGCTTCGTCTCGTGGCGCTAACTAATTGGTTTTGCATGATTATGCGGGCGCTGCTTTTTTGTTCTTAATGTGAGTCGAAACGTTTTATCAGCGCGTAAAACTGATGATGTTCGGCGCTAATCGCAAATTTCTAATTACCGTGTATTTACTCTGGCAGTGAGAGGGAAGAGTCGTTAACCTGAAACTAACATTAAAAGCCTTTGGCTATCTTGCTGAGTGAAATTAGCTGAGTGAAATTAAATAATTAAGAGAGGGAAGATGTCTAATTCTCATATCCGTGTTGCTATTGCCGGCGCTGGTGGCCGCATGGGAAGACAATTAATTGCTGCGGTGGCAAACGTTGAAGGCGTGGTGCTCGGTGCTGCTTTTGAGCGTGAAGGTTCTTCATTGCTAGGTGTCGATGCTGGTGAATTAGCGGGTATTGGCCAAACAGGCGTAAAAGTCAGCTCAAGCCTACAAGATGCCGCAGCGGGCTTTGATGTTTTAATCGACTTTACGCGCCCAGAAGGCACGTTAGCGCATTTAGCATTCTGCGTATCTCAACGCAAAAATATGGTGATTGGTACCACTGGATTTGATGATGCGGGTAAAGCTGCAATCAACAAAGCGGCTGAATCTATTGGTATTGTGTTCGCTGCCAACTTTAGCGTTGGGGTTAACGTGATGCTCAAACTGCTGGAGAAAGCGGCAAAAGTGATGGGCGATTATACGGATATTGAGATCATTGAAGCCCATCACCGTCATAAAGTTGATGCACCGTCAGGCACGGCTTTAGCCATGGGAGAAACCATTGCTCAGGCGTTAGGGCGCGATCTGAAGGAGTGCGCGGTCTATGCCCGTGAGGGATATACCGGAGAGCGCGATCCTAAGAGTATAGGCTTTGCCACTGTTCGTGCTGGCGATATTGTGGGTGAGCACACCGCGATGTTTGCTGATGTGGGAGAACGAATCGAGATTACTCACAAGGCATCAAGCCGTATGACGTTTGCCAGCGGCGCTGTACGTGCTGCTGCATGGGTAGGCAACCAGCCTATTGGTCTTTACGATATGCGTGATGTTCTTTCTCTCAATGAACTCTAAGTAAAATCAGAAGAAATTGAGTTTTAAGTTGTTTTTTTAAATAAAAAATCCAATGGATAACAGCATGTTATCCATTTTTTTTATTTAAAATTAGGTTTAGTGTGTTTTTTGTTTTGAATGGCTTGTTAGTCTCTTTATTTTACTTTTTATTAACCTTGATTGAAACTGTGATTGACCTTTGCAGAGGAAAATTGCATCATAAACGTATTGCCGCTAATCCACGACACTGGCAACCGTTTTCTATTTCTAGTTAATGCCTGTTTTTATCGTCTTCGCAGTAAAAAACCTCCTTAAGCCTTAAAAAATACAAAAAAATCATCTTTTCAGGTAGACAAGCATTCACCACGTCTTTAGAATGCGCGCAATTTGCCGGAAATTAGTCAAGAAGGCAGTTTTTTGCATTGATTTAGATCGAATGATCTGCATTAATATGCAAATAATGTGACTGAATATTCTTTGGAGGGTGTTTTGATTAAGTCAGCTATATTGGTTCTGGAAGACGGAACCCAGTTTCACGGTCGGTCGATTGGTGCAGATGGATCGGCGGTGGGCGAGGTGGTCTTCAATACGTCAATGACCGGTTATCAAGAAATCCTCACTGATCCTTCCTATTCCCGCCAGCTAGTCACTCTTACTTATCCCCATATCGGCAACGTCGGCACTAACGCCTCTGATGAAGAATCCTCCGCTGTTCATGCTCAAGGCCTGATAATTCGCGATTTGCCTCTGATTGCTAGCAACTACCGCAGCACCGAATGCCTCTCTGATTACCTCAAACGTCACAATGTTGTGGCTATCGCCGATATCGATACCCGCAAACTGACGCGTTTACTGCGTGAGAAAGGGGCTCAGAATGGTTGCATCATCACCGGTAGCATTGACGGTACTCAGCCAGACGTTCAACTGGCGCTGGAGAAAGCGAAAGCATTCCCAGGCTTAAAAGGCATGGATCTGGCAAAAGAAGTTACTACTCGAGAATCTTATTCTTGGACGCAAGGCAGCTGGACGCTGATGGGCGATTTGCCCGCGGCGAAAGAAGAGTCAGAGCTGCCATTCCACGTTGTTGCCTATGACTATGGCGTGAAACGTAACATCCTGCGCATGCTGGTTGATAGAGGCTGCCGCCTGACCGTGGTTCCGGCGCAAACGCCAGCGGAAGATGTGTTGAAGCTCAATCCCGATGGCATCTTCCTATCCAATGGCCCAGGTGACCCAGAACCGTGCGATTACGCGATTCGCGCCATTAAAACCTTCTTAGACACAGAGATCCCAGTATTTGGTATCTGCTTGGGCCACCAACTTCTGGCGCTGGCAAGCGGAGCCAAAACCATCAAGATGAAGCTTGGCCATCACGGCGGCAACCATCCGGTGAAAGACCTCGATAAAGACGTTGTGATGATTACCGCTCAAAACCACGGTTTTGCCGTTGATGGCGACAATCTGCCAGATACGCTGCGCGTGACGCACAAGTCCCTGTTTGACCATACGGTTCAAGGGATCCACCGCACGGATAAAGCGGCGTTTAGCTTCCAAGGTCACCCAGAAGCAAGCCCAGGGCCGCACGATGCTGCGCCGCTGTTTGACCACTTTATCGATTTGATTCAGACCTACCGCACCACTATGACAAGAACAGCCAAATAATCAGGAGCAATAAATAAAATGCCAAAACGTACTGATATAAAAAGCATCCTGATTCTGGGCGCAGGTCCGATTGTTATCGGCCAAGCATGTGAATTTGACTACTCGGGTGCTCAAGCGTGTAAAGCGCTGCGCGAAGAAGGTTACCGCGTCATTCTGGTGAACTCGAACCCCGCCACCATCATGACTGACCCAGAAATGGCCGATGCGACCTATATCGAGCCGATTCACTGGGAAGTGGTGCGCAAAATCATCGAAAAAGAGCGCCCTGATGCCGTTCTGCCTACCATGGGTGGACAGACCGCGCTGAACTGCGCGCTTGAGTTAGAGCGCGAAGGGGTACTGGAAGAGTTTGGCGTAACTATGATCGGTGCGACCGCCGACGCTATTGATAAAGCCGAAGACCGCCGTCGTTTCGATATTGCGATGAAGAAAATTGGCCTCGACACCGCACGTTCAGGCATCGCTCACACCATGGAAGAAGCCTTAGCCGTCGCGGCTGACGTTGGTTTCCCATGCATTATTCGTCCTTCATTCACCATGGGCGGCACCGGTGGCGGTATTGCGTATAACCGTGAAGAGTTCGAAGAGATTTGCGAGCGCGGTCTGGATCTTTCGCCGACCAAAGAGCTACTGATTGATGAGTCGCTGATTGGTTGGAAAGAGTACGAGATGGAAGTGGTGCGTGATAAAAACGACAACTGCATCATCGTTTGCTCGATTGAAAACTTCGATGCGATGGGCATTCATACCGGCGACTCCATCACCGTTGCTCCGGCCCAAACGCTGACCGACAAAGAATATCAAATCATGCGTAACGCCTCAATGGCGGTGCTGCGTGAAATCGGCGTAGAAACCGGTGGTTCTAACGTGCAGTTTGCGGTGAACCCGAAAAATGGCCGCCTGATCGTCATTGAAATGAACCCGCGTGTTTCGCGCTCTTCGGCGTTGGCGTCCAAAGCGACCGGCTTCCCGATTGCTAAAGTCGCAGCCAAACTGGCGGTGGGTTACACCCTTGATGAGCTGATGAACGACATCACCGGCGGTCGTACTCCTGCCTCGTTTGAGCCGTCTATCGACTACGTCGTGACCAAAATCCCTCGCTTCAACTTCGAGAAATTTGCAGGCGCAAACGACCGTCTGACTACGCAGATGAAATCCGTCGGTGAAGTGATGGCGATTGGTCGCACTCAGCAAGAGTCTCTACAGAAAGCCCTGCGTGGTCTGGAAGTCGGCGCTGCGGGCTTCGATCCTAAAGTGAGCCTCGATGACCCAGAAGCGTTAACCAAAATCCGTCGTGAACTTAAAGATGCTGGCGCTGAGCGTATTTGGTACATCGCCGACGCTTTCCGCGCAGGTCTGTCCGTTGACGGCGTGTTCAACCTAACCAACATCGACCGCTGGTTCTTGGTGCAAATCGAAGAATTGGTGCGCTTGGAAGAGCAGGTTGCGGAAGTGGGTATCAATGGCCTGAGCCATGCGTTCTTACGCCAACTGAAACGCAAAGGCTTTGCTGATGCCCGTTTGGCGAAGCTGGCTGGCGTGGCAGAAACTGAAATTCGCAAACTGCGCCACAAGTACAATCTGCACCCGGTTTATAAGCGTGTGGATACCTGTGCGGCAGAATTTGCCACCGATACGGCCTACATGTACTCAACTTATGAAGAAGAGTGCGAGTCGAATCCAAACAGCGATCGTCCGAAAATTATGGTGCTGGGCGGCGGTCCAAACCGTATCGGCCAAGGTATTGAGTTCGACTACTGCTGTGTACATGCGTCCCTCGCGCTGCGTGAAGACGGTTACGAAACCATCATGGTGAACTGTAACCCTGAAACCGTTTCAACCGACTACGATACCTCTGACCGTCTGTACTTTGAGCCGGTTACGCTAGAAGACGTGCTGGAAATTGTGGCGGTAGAAAAACCACAGGGCGTTATCGTGCAGTACGGCGGTCAAACCCCGCTGAAATTGGCTCGTGCATTGGAAGCCGCTGGTGTGCCGGTTATCGGTACTAGCCCAGATGCGATTGACCGCGCTGAAGACCGTGAGCGTTTCCAACAGGCCGTTGTGCGTCTTGGCTTAAAACAGCCAGCTAACGCCACGGTTTCAACCATCGAGCAGGCCATTGAGAAGGGCGCTGTCATCGGTTATCCGCTGGTTGTTCGCCCATCCTACGTGCTGGGTGGCCGCGCGATGGAAATCGTGTATGACGAAATCGACCTGCGCCGTTACTTCCAAAATGCAGTGAGCGTGTCTAACGATGCACCGGTGCTGTTGGATCACTTCCTTGATGATGCGGTTGAAGTTGACGTTGATGCCATCTGCGACGGTGAGCGCGTATTAATCGGCGGCATTATGGAGCACATTGAGCAGGCGGGCGTTCACTCCGGTGACTCTGCATGTTCACTGCCAGCATATACGCTGAGCCAAGAAATTCAGGACGTGATGCGCGTACAGGCGGAAAAACTGGCGATGGAGCTCGGCGTTCGTGGTTTGATGAACGTACAGTTCGCGGTTAAAGATAACGAAGTGTATCTGATTGAAGTGAACCCGCGTGCCGCACGTACCGTACCATTTGTGTCTAAAGCGACGGGTGTTCCGCTGGCGAAAGTCGCGGCGCGTGTGATGGCAGGCCAAACGCTGGCACAGCAGGGCGTAACTAAAGAAGTTATCCCGCCGTACTACTCGGTGAAAGAAGTGGTGCTGCCGTTCAATAAATTCCCTGGCGTTGACCCAATCTTAGGGCCTGAGATGCGCTCTACGGGGGAAGTAATGGGCGTTGGCCG
Source organism: Obesumbacterium proteus (assembly GCF_001586165.1). NCBI lineage: Bacteria > Pseudomonadati > Pseudomonadota > Gammaproteobacteria > Enterobacterales > Hafniaceae > Obesumbacterium > Obesumbacterium proteus. Next base: position 1,510,388 of record NZ_CP014608.1, read on the forward strand.
CACCTTTGCGGAAGCTTTCTCTAAAGCGATGCTGGGCAGCCAGTCTAAGGTGAAAACGCCGGGGCGTGCGCTACTGTCTGTACGTGAAGGCGACAAACACCGCGTAGTTGATTTGGCGGCAAAACTGCTGAAACAAGGCTTCGAGCTGGATGCGACCCACGGCACGGCTATCGTGTTGGGCGAAGCAGGCATTAATCCACGCTTGGTCAACAAAGTGCATGAAGGGCGTCCGCATATTCAAGACCGTATCAAAAACGGTGAGTATTCCTATATCGTGAACACCACCGCAGGTCGTCAGGCGATTGAAGACTCCAAGCTGATTCGCCGCAGCGCGCTGCAATACAAAGTGCATTATGACACCACGCTGAACGGTGGTTTTGCTACCGCGATGGCGCTGAATTCCGACCCAACCGAGCAGGTAACGTCGGTGCAGGAAATGCATGCGCGCTTGAAAGGGTAATATCGGCACCAAAAATTTCTGAGTTGAAACGCTAAGCCTGACTTCGGTCAGGCTTTTTTTTGGCTAAGTTTTTGTTCATTCCAAAAACTTGAGCAACTTGTTAAAAATTTTCGGATTTTATTTGTTTTTAAAACTGTCATGCTATGTCGTAGAAAATTCCCTAAGTTTTTTGATGCCTTAACCGATTAATATTCCTGTTAGCACCTCTTGCATTGCTGCCATGACATCAATATTTGGGTCTAAGATAAATTAAGGCTTTCGCACAACGAGAAACGCATGATCCTGATTATATACGCCCATCCTTATCCTCGGCATTCCCATGCCAATAAGCGTTTGTTAGACGCCGTTATCGATATTCCTGAGGTTGAAGTTCGCTCACTGTATGAGCTCTACCCTGATTTCAATATTAACGTTGCTGCCGAGCAGCAGGCGTTGAGTCAGGCCGATCTCATTATCCTGCAACACCCGATGCAGTGGTACAGCATGCCTCCGCTGTTGAAGCTGTGGATCGATAAAGTTTTGGAGCATGGTTGGGCATATGGACATAACGGCAAAGCGTTAGAAGGAAAAGACTTTATGTGGGCGGTCACCACCGGCGGCAACGATCACCATTTCGATCTAGGTGACCATCCGGGCTTCCCGATTCTTTCTCAGCCGATTCAGGCCACGGCAGTTTATTGCGGCATGAACTGGCTGCCCTATTTTGCTGAACATAATACGTTTTCATGTGATGAGGCCGCGTTGGCTCGAGCCAGTGAAAGCTATCGTCGGCGTTTGATCAATTATATTGCGCTTCATCCGCAGGCAGAATTACCGGCCTCAGACGTTGAGGAGCCTGCACATGGATAACCACGGCATGATGATTGAAGGGCTGATTTATCTCGGCTCTGCGGCGCTGTTTGTGCCGATTGCGGTGCGCCTTGGTTTGGGATCGGTGCTGGGATATTTGATCGCTGGCTGCATTATTGGTCCGTGGGGACTAAAGCTAGTTTCTGATGCGGAGTCTATTCTGACTTTTGCTGAAATCGGCGTGGTGTTGATGCTGTTTGTGATTGGCCTTGAACTTGATCCTAAGCGCCTTTGGACGCTGCGCGCCTCGGTATTCGGCGGCGGTAGTATCCAAATGATCGGCTGTGGGCTGGTATTAAGCCTGTTCTGCTATTTACTGGGGCTGAGTTGGCAGGTCGCTATCTTGATTGGTTTAACGTTGGCTCTCTCTTCTACCGCAATTGCGATGCAGGCGATGAATGAGCGCAACTTGACCCCGTCACCGATTGGCCGCTCCTCCTTTGCCGTTCTGCTATTCCAAGATATCGCTGCGATACCGCTGGTGGCGATGATCCCTCTGCTGGCAAGCAGCGGAGCAACCACCACCATGGGCGCATTTGCGCTGTCGGCGGCGAAGGTGGTTGGCGCTTTGGCTATCGTTATTTTACTCGGGCGTTATGTGACTCGCCCATTGCTGCATTTTGTCGCGCGTTCAGGCATGCGTGAAGTTTTCAGCGCCGTGGCATTATTCCTTGTGTTTGGATTTGGCGTGCTGCTAGAAATGGCCGGTATGTCGATGGCGATGGGCGCATTTTTGGCGGGTGTTTTGCTGGCCAGCTCCGAATATCGGCACGCGCTGGAAAGCGATATTCAGCCGTTTAAAGGCCTGTTGCTGGGGCTATTCTTTATCGGCGTGGGAATGTCGATCGATTTTGGCACCTTGTTTAGTCATCCGTTGTTGATTGCGACGCTGCTGTTCGGGTTCTTAATCCTAAAAGCGGCTTTGCTGTGGCTGGTCGCGCCGATTTTAGGCGTACCGCGTAAGCAAAGAACGCTGTTTGCGGTGTTGCTAGGGCAGGGGAGTGAATTTGCATTCGTAGTCTTTGGCGCGGCTCAAATGGCCGGTGTTTTGCCCGGTGAGTGGGCAAAATCACTCACGCTGGCGGTTGCGCTTTCTATGGCGGTAACGCCGATCCTGCTGGTGATATACACACGCATGGAGAAAAACGTTAAACAGGATGAACGCCCGCAGGACATTATTGATGATGATAATGCCAGCGTGATTATCGCTGGTTTCGGCCGATTTGGGCAGATTGCAGGTCGTTTACTATTAGCCAACGACGTGCACACGGTCGTGTTGGATCACGACCCCGACCATGTCGAAACGCTGCGTAAATTTGGCATGAAAGTATTTTACGGCGATGCAACCCGCGTGGATCTGCTGGAGTCGGCGGGTGCCGCCAAGGCAAAAGTATTGATTAACGCCATTGATGACGTGGATGCCAACCTGCAATTGACCGAGCTGGCACAGGAACATTTCCCGCATTTGAAGATTGTTGCGCGTGCGCGCGATGTCGATCACTACTATCAACTGCGGCAGCGCGGCGTAGAGTTCGTTGAACGTGAGCTGTTTGAAGGATCGCTACGTGTAGGGCGCAATGTGCTGGAACACTTGGGCTGCGGGGCCTACGAGGCTCGCGAAAAGGCCGATATTTTCCGCCGTTATAACCTACGTATGCTGGAAGAAACGGTGCCAAATTACGAGGATGCCGAATTCCGTCTTGCCAGTTTGCAGCGGGCTAAAGAGATGCTGAGTCAGGCAATTGAACAGGATAAGGCGCGTTTAACCATCGCTCAGCAAAGCGGCTGGCGCGGAAGTATTGACGGCAAATCTCCCGATCTTGATCCGATGGTCACCATCCACGAAGAGGATGTGCCGGAACTGCAAAAAGACGCATAATGTTTTCGCCCTCTTTCATGCATGGAAAGAGGGTGTTTAGCCCTAGCTCAAGGCGACTTTCAGGCCTAATCCGATCAGCATCACACCTAAAAGACGGTCGATAATCTTTTGTGCTTTTGCCAGCGCGAGACGAACAGGGGCGCTTTGAATCAGCACAACCAACATTGGCCACCAAATGAAAGATAAACCTAAAATTATCCCCGCATACCACAGTTTTTCACCCACGCCTGAGTTAACCTCTAATACCTGAGTGAACACCGCCAGAAAGAACAATGTCGCCTTAGGATTGAGCAAGTTACATAAATAGCCTTGCAAAAATGCGCTTTTGAGACTGACGTCCTGAGGCGTTTGGTTATCGACATTTATCTTGCTGCCGCCACGAGAAAAGAGGGCATGAATGCCAATCCAAACTAAATAGGCAGCACCGGCATATTTCAGAATATTAAACAGCCACGGAGTGGTGGTGATCACCACGGCCAGACCGGCGACACAATACGACATGTGAGTTGCCACGCCGCCGATGACGCCAAGTGCGGTCATCATGCCAGCCTGACGTCGGTATCGTGAGGCATTTTTGATCACTAAGAAGAAATCGGGGCCGGGCGATAACATGCCCAGCGTTGCGATAGACGCTACAAACAGCGTGGTTTCAAACATGATGAGATCCGTGGTGAGCGAGAATATGACGAAATCATAACGCCATGATGAGGCAAGTGCATCAGCTCTATTGGGGTTATTGAAGCAATATGATAAGAATATGAAAGCACTATTTTTAAGCGAAAAATGAACGTATAACAACCAAAAAATCAGGAAAAACCATGGATGTGGATTCTCATAAGCAGAGGGAAATTACCCGACTCTGTATACAATGTGCCCTTTTTTTGTTGCAGCACGGTGCTGAAAGCATGCTGGTCGAACAGCTTTCATCTCGATTAGGTGTTGCACTTGGTGCTGAAAGCGTTGAAAGCTCAATCTCGGCAAATGCAGTCGTATTGACGACGATTATTGGTGGTCACTGCATGACGTCAACGCGCAAAAATGTGGATCGCGGGATCAATATGCACGTTGTGACTGAAGTTCAGCACATTGTGATTATGGCTGAGCACCACTTGCTGGATATCAAAGACGTGCATCGGCGTTTTGAGCATATCAAGCCGCTGCGTTATCCGCGCTGGTTGCTGGTTTTAATGGTTGGACTGTCCTGCGCTTGTTTCTGCAAACTCAACGGTGGCGGCTGGGATGGCTCTCTGGTGGCATTTGTTGCCAGCGCCGTGGCGATGTATGTGAGACAGGTGCTCACCCAGCGCCAAATGCATCCACAGATTAATTTCTGTATCACCGCTTTTGTTGCCACCTCGGTGTCGGGGTTACTCATCCAATATGATCCATTTAAAGAAACATCCACTATCGCAATGGCGGCGAGCGTTTTACTGCTGGTGCCCGGTTTTCCGCTCATCAACGCTGTGGCAGATATGTTTAAAGGACATGTAAATACCGGCCTGGCGCGCTGGGCAATGGCGTCGTTGCTGACGCTAGCGACCTGTATTGGTGTGGTGCTGGCAATGTCGCTGTGGGGGCTTAGAGGATGGATATAATCGATTTATTGTTCGCATTGCTGCAGGACATGGCTTTAGCCGCAGTCCCTGCCGTGGGGTTTGCGCTGGTATTTAATGTCCCCGTTCGTGCGCTGCGCTACTGTGCATTACTCGGTGCCATCGGGCATGGTTCACGCATGTTAATGATGCATTTTGGAATAAATATCGAATGGGCAACCTTAGGCGCTGCGATATTGATCGGTGTGCTGGGGATTCAGTGGTCGCGCAGGCTACTTGCTCATCCGAAAGTGTTTACCGTCGCCGCCGTGATACCCATGTTTCCTGGGATCTATGCTTACACGGCGATGATTTCCGTGGTGAAAATTTCGCACCTCGGCTTTAGCGATGCGTTGTTTGAAACCATGGTCACCAACTTTCTAAAAGCGTCATTTATTGTCGGTGCGCTTTCCATTGGCCTGTCTCTTCCGGGGCTGTGGTTATACCGCAAACGTCCAAGCGTCTAGTTTGTGTGAGTTTAAGAGGCGAAAAATCGAAGTAGAAATGCTGTTTTATCTGAGAGTTAGTTTAAGTGTGCGTAAATGACTCTATCTGGCTATCGACACCTGCTAACCCTTTACTTATAGTGTGCGCAATTTTTCTACTTGATAGGATCGACCAACATGTATATTAGCCTAATTGCTGCGCTTGCAGCAGATCGTGTTATTGGTATGGAAAACGCGATGCCGTGGCATTTACCGGCCGATCTCGCGTGGTTTAAGCGTAATACGTTAGATAAGCCCGTCATTATGGGACGTAAGACGTTTGAATCTATTGGACGTCCTCTACCGGGGCGTCACAATATCGTATTAAGCAGCCAGCCGGGCAATGATGACCGCGTGACCTGGGTGTCTTCACCCGAAGCCGCTATTGCGGCTGCCGGTGATGTTGAAGAGGTGATGGTTATCGGTGGTGGCAGTATTTATTCTCAGTTCCTGCCGCTGGCTCAACGGATGTATTTAACGCACGTTGACGCTGAAGTTGGCGGAGATACCTACTTCCCAGACTATGAACCCGACGAGTGGGAAACCTCGTTTAGCGAGTTTCATGATGCAGACAGCGCAAACTCTCACGGTTACTGCTTTGAGATCTTGCATAAGCGCTAAGTAACTGCGTGATAAAAAAAGCCCGCATATGAATGCGGGCTTTTTTGTTTTGAAATCATTGAACGCTAATTATGCGGACTCTTCTATCGATTTAGGTCGTAGAGAAGGTTGGGTGAAATACTGTTTGTCTTCCCAACGAAGCAGGGTTAAATCACCACCCCAGCAGCATCCGGTATCCAGCGCGTAGACCTGCGGTGGAGTGCCTTTTCCTTCCAGTGATGCCCAATGCCCGAAAGCGATTGAGTAGCCCTCATCCAATACTTTGCTAGGCAAATTAAACCATGGTTTCAGCGGTGAAGGGGCTTCGCCCGGCGCATCTTTGCAGATCATATCCAGTTCGCCGCCTGGGAAACAGTAACGCATACGCGTTAAGGCGTTGGTTGAAAAGCGCAGGCGTTGCAATCCGGTAAGGCCATCCACCCAGCTGTTTGGCATATCGCCATACATCGCGTTTAAAAACAGCGGATAGCTGTCGCTGCTGAGCACGGCTTCAACTTCACGCGCACAAACCTGAGCAGTCTCAATATCCCATTGAGGGCTGATTCCTGCGTGCGCCATAACTAGTTTAAGTTTGTTATCGACTTGAAGTATTGGCTGGCGACGTAGCCAGTTAATCAGGCTATCTGCATCCGGTGCATCGAGCAGCGGAGTAATTTTATCTTTCGGCTTGTTGCGGCTAATACCTGCGTACACGGCAAGAAGATGCAGATCGTGATTACCTAGCACCATCCGAACGCTATCGCCCAACGACTGAACATAGCGGAGAACCTCCACCGAGTCTGGGCCACGAGCAACCAGATCGCCGGTTAACCACAGCGTATCTTTAGCCGGATCAAAATCAACCTGCGCCAATAAAGCACGAAGCTCTTCATAGCAACCGTGGACATCGCCAATCAATAATGTAGACATAGATGAGTCAGTTTTGCTCAGTTAATGAGTGTCGGGATAGCTAAACGAAATACGGGTATGGCGATACGAAACTCCTGACCAGCATGATCGATCATTTCATAATGTCCTTCCATGGTGCCGCAAGGCGTTTCAATAATGGCTCCGCTGGTATATTGGAACTCATTATTAGGCAGAATGAGCGGTTGTTCGCCAATCACGCCTTCGCCCTGAACTTCAGTTTGACGCCCGTTACCGTTGGTAATCAGCCAGTAACGTCGCAGGAGCTGTACATTGAATCGTCCAAGATTCCTAATGGTGATGGTATACGCGAAAACAAAACGCTCTTCATCGGGAAGAGACTGGGTTTCAGCATAGGCACTTTGTACCTGAATACACACACGAGGTGAATCAATCATGATGTATGGCTCCCGTTATGACGTTGTCAGCGAGACCTATACCCTCGCCGTTAAACAGAGAGGGTATATTGCACAACTATTCTGCTGATTTCTCACACAGCCAGTTGGCGAGTTTGCAATAGTTCTCGACAGAGATGTTCTCTGCACGCTGAGCAGGATCGATACCCAGCTCGGTCAATTGTTCTGGGGTGAACAGATGGCCCAAACTATTGCGCACGGTTTTGCGACGCTGATTAAAAGCTTCTGTGGTGATACGGCTAAGCACGCGGATATCTTTGACCGGATGCGGTATCGTCGCATGTGGGATCAAACGAACCACGGCGGAGTCAACTTTTGGTGCTGGACGGAACGCCGTTGGCGGAACTTCCAGTACAGGAATAACCTGACAGTAGTATTGCGCCATAACGGTCAAACGACCATAGGCTTTACTGTTCGGTCCGGCAACCAAACGATTCACCACTTCTTTTTGCAACATGAAATGCATGTCGCTGATAGCTCCAGTATAGGTGAATAGATGGAACATCAACGGCGTTGAAATGTTGTAAGGGAGATTACCAAATACGCGTATTGGTTGACCCAGTTCGCGTGACAGCTCACCAAAATCAACGGTCATCGCATCTTGCTGACGAATGTTAAGTTTGCTGCTGATAAATGGATGAGTTGCTAGTCGTGCGGCTAAATCACGGTCGAGTTCGATAACCGTCATCTTGTCCATGCGGTCGGCAACAGGCTCGGTTAAAGCACCTAAGCCGGGGCCGATTTCAACCACGGCTTGGCCTGGCATTGGATGGATAGCGGACACAATGCTGTCGATCACATACTGATCGGTCAGGAAGTTTTGTCCAAAACGTTTACGAGCCAGATGGCCTTGGTGAACTCTGTTATTCATTACTGTTATTTATCATTTTAATAGCGAGATTTAATGCTGTTCTGAAACTACCCACATCAGCGATGCCAGTAGCAGCCAGATCCAGCGCGGTGCCGTGATCGACGGAGGTGCGAATAAACGGCAGCCCCAAAGTAATATTCACAGCGCGGCCGAAGCCTTGGTATTTTAACACCGGCAGGCCTTGATCGTGATACATCGCCAAAACGGCATCGGCGTGCTCCAGATATTTAGGCTGGAATAGTGTATCAGCGGGCAGGGGCCCAATCAGGTGAATACCCTTTTGACGCAGTGACTCAAGCGTCGGAATAATCACATCAATTTCTTCACGTCCCATATGGCCGCCTTCGCCCGCGTGGGGGTTTAGGCCACAGACGTAAATTTGCGGTTCATCAATACCAAATTTGGTACGTAAATCGTGATGGAGGATCGTGATAACTTCAGTGAGCGTCTGTGGCGTAATCGCCGCAGGCACATCAAGTAGTGGAAGATGAGTGGTGGCTAATGCAACACGCAACTCTTCCGTCGCCAGCATCATCACCACGCGATCGCGATGGCTACGTTCGGCGAAGAACTCGGTGTGGCCGGTAAAAGGCACACCCGCGTCATTAATAATGCCTTTATGCACGGGGCCGGTGATGAGCGCCGCGAATTCACCGCTCAGGCAGCCATCGCACGCTCGCGCCAGCGTTTCAACCACGTAGGCGCCATTATTAACATCAAGATGCCCAGGCAAGGCTTTGCTGTGCAGCGTAATGGGTAAAATGGTCAGCGTTTTTTCTGCTTGCGGCTGTGCGGGGACATCAGGCTGATATTCTCGCAACGTCAACGGCAGTTGCAATAATGCGGCGCGTTCAAGCAACAAAGCCGGATCGGCGCACACTACCAGCTCAGCAGGCCAAGCCTGTTGAGCGAGAGCGATAACCAAATCCGGCCCCACCCCGGCAGGTTCACCGGGGGTTATAACGACACCAAACGTGTCATGTGTATGATTACTGGGCATTGCTACCATCAATAATTTTTACATAAGCGCTGGCACGCTCTTCCTGCATCCAAGTCTGTGCTTCTTCCGCAAACTTGCGGTTGAACAGCATGCGATATGCGCGATCTTTCTGTGCATCATCGGTGCGGTCAACTTGGCGCGTATCCATCAGTTGAATCAAATGCCAGCCAAATGAAGAGTGAACCGGTGCGCTTAATTCGCCTTTTTGCAGCTTCATTAACGCATCGCGGAAAGCAGGATCGTACATGGTTGGAACTGCCCAACCGAGATCGCCGCCTTTCAGCGCGGAACCTGGATCCTGAGAAATAGCACGAGCGGCTTCATCAAAGGTGATCTGCTTATTCTTAATCTGCTGGGCAACTTCCTGCAGTTTTGCACGAGCCTGATCGTCGGTCATAACCGGAGAAGGACGCAGCAAAATATGGCGAGCGTGAACTTCGGTAACAGACACATTAGCCTGACCGCCACGAACGTCATTCACTTTTAGGATATGGAAACCAACGCCGGAGCGTATTGGGCCAATGATGTCACCTTTTTTAGCCGTTTGCAGTGCAGCCGCAAACAGTGAAGGCAGCTCCTGAATTTTTCCCCAGCCCATTTGGCCGCCTTTCAGCGCCTGAGAGTCTGCGGAATAACTTACTGCCATCTTGCCAAAATCAGCACCCTTGTTCAGTTGGTCAGTCAACTGACGAGCCTGTTGTTCTGCGTCGTCAACCTGCTGCTGAGATGGATTTTCCGGCAGAGCAATCAGGATGTGGCTGAGATTAAGCTCGGTATCAGCACCGTTCTGCGATCCCACTTGTTTAGCCAAAGCTTCAACTTCTTGTGGAAGAATCGTTACGCGGCGGCGAACTTCATTGTTACGCACTTCAGAAATCAGCATCTCTTTGCGGATCTGCTCGCGATAGGTTTTATAGTTAATCCCATCAGCGGCCAAACGGCTACGCATCTGATCCATCGACATGTTGTTTTGCTGAGCGATGTTACTAATCGCACGATCGACGTCAGCATCGGTCATATTGATGCCCATCTTTTTCGCCATCTGCAATTGGATGTTATCCATGATCAGACGCTCGAGGATCTGGTGACGTAACGTGGCATCATCAGGCAGTTGCTGACCGGCTTCACGCGCGTTCAGTTTTACGGATTGCATCAGACCATCGACGTCACTTTCCAGCACCACACCGTTATCAACCACAGCGGCTACTTTATCAACGACTTGAGGGGCTGCAAACGCAGTGTTGGCACAGAATGCCACACCGAGGATCAGCGTTCTCCAGTTCTTCATACCTTTTCCATTTGTCCAATCCGCATCGCTGCGGGTTAATGTCAAAACTCTGCTTTTACTAATCGAGCTACAACTAGGTAGTGATTAGACCACAAAAATCGCAAAATGTTAGAAAGCACGCTGGTAAGGCAAGATACCTTTTTGCAGCATGTCTGCCGTACCCAAGCTGTAATTCGTGCCCAATCCACGCAGTGCGAAGGTGAACGAGAACTTGTTGTCGTACTTACTGTTTGGCTGAGAGGCGGTAGAATCCCAAGAGGTGATTTTACGCTCGTAGTTTACACCAACAGACCAACAACAGGTGTTGTACTGTAGGCCAACCAGAGAATCCGCGGTTTGATTGGCGTTGGTATCGTAGTAGTACGCCGCCACTAACGCCCAGCGATCGGCGACAGGGATACTTCCCGTTGCGCCCACTTGGCTAATCCCTTGGTTATACAGATCGTTATTGGCATAACGTGGGATCATCGCGGTGACATATTCAGGGCTGGCGTAACGGTAGTTCAACTGAACCATCGTTTCGGCATCCTTACGATATTCCATCACTGCATCGCCCAGCGCGACGCTATTTAGACGGGTGTCATACTGCAAACCGCCACGGATACCCCAATGGTCGGTAATTTTCCAATAAGAATCACCAGCCCAAACAAGGCTACCGGTGTCTTTATCTTTATCGGTAGACAGCGTTTCATCACCGGTGCGTGAGCGTTCGAAGTAGTAGATCTGCCCCAGAGAGGCGTTAAAGCGTTCTACCAACGCATCATCATAGATACGCGTGGTTAAGCCGGTAGACATCTGGTTAGCTGAGGCAATACGGTCTAGACCACTATAGATACGGTCACGGAACAGACCGGTATAGTCCATCTGCAACAGCGTCGAGTCATAAACGCCGATATCGCTTTGATCGCGGTAAGGGATATACAGGTACTGAGCGCGTGGCTCCAGCGTCTGGGTGTAGCCTTCCGCCCAGTCCATATCCCGATCGAACGTCACTTTACCATCGACTTTGAACTCTGGCATAACGCGGTTTACCGAGTCTTTAAGATCGCTAAAGTTGCTGTTGTTATCTGGCAGAGTTTGTTGGTAGTGCGTTGCCAACAGCTTAGTTTCGGTATTCACACTGGCCCAGCCGTTTGACCACGGAAGATCAAGGGTCGGTTCGAAGTGATAACGATCGGCTTCAGGCTGAGTATCACTTTCGTTGGTAAATTTAACGGCTTGACCATACAAATGCAGGTCAAACGGACCGATATCGTTTTTATAGTAATTCAAATCTAGCTGTGGCTCAGCGCGGTATGCGTTTGTATTACCGGCATCAGCAAACACCTGGAACTGCGTGGTGGATAACCTTGCGTTCCAGTTTTGCTCGGCGTAGCCCACGCTGAACTTCTGCGTTGCGTAGCCATCGGTGCTGGAGCCGTGGGTCGAATCCAAATCGTTAAAGTAGTAAGGATCACTCACTTTGGTGTAGTCGACGTTGAATCGCCACACCTTGTCCATTACGCCGTTGTGTTGCCAGTAGAACAACCAGCGTTTTTTATCTTTTTCCGCGTCAGAGATATTATTTTTATCCAGACGATCGTCAGCGTACTGTTTATCTTTGTCTAACCAGTCCAGCTCCATCAAACCGGTACCCGCGACGGTCAGATAGCGGAACTCGTTCTGCAATTGCAGACCGCGGTTTTCCATGTAGTGTGGCGTAATGGTGGCATCGACCTGAGGGGCGATGTTCCAATACCATGGCAGACTAAATTCAACGCCATCGCTGCTGGAGTATTTAAAATCGGGAAGCAAGAAGCCGGAGCGACGTTTGTCACCGATTGGGAGCTGCAGATAAGGGCTATAGAAAACCGGAACTCCGCCAATTTTAAAGCGCGCGTTCCAAATTTCTGCCACTTCTTCCTGCCGATCCTGAATGATTTCAGAACCAGCAACGCTCCAGCTATTATCGCCCGGTAAACAGGACGTAAAGGTCCCATTCTCTAAAATGGTGTAACGGTTCTCGGCGCGGGTTTTCATTAAATCCGCGGTGCCTCGACCTTGGCGGCCTACGAACTGATAATCACCCTGCCACACATTAGTGTCTTTGTTATTCAGATTTGACCACGCGTTCGGGCCTTTCAGTTTGACCTGATTATCTGAATAGTTAACGTTGCCGGTTGCAGTGACCGTGCGCAGCGGATCGGGCTTATCTTTAAGAAACTTCTGATCGAGCTGAACCTGATCGGCTGTCAGCGTACTATTACCCTGCTCAATGTTCACGTTTCCGCTGAACACCGCATTATCTGGATAATTTGCGTCGCTTTTATCGGCTTGAATATGCACCGGTAAATCATTTGGATTGCCGGATACCAGTGGTTTGTTATACATAGGCACGCCGAGCAAGCATTGCTCAGCAAGATCGGCCAGAGCGTTCTGGCTATAGAGTGCCGACCAAACCAAGGTGGCAACCAGTGTTGGAATACTTTTTTTCATACGCGGTTTCAGAAGTTCCGTCATCAGAGGCGTCGAGCAGCGAACGCTCAGAGACTATATCACCCCTTAGCGTTGCGCTAGTGTTAAATTGACGCATTCTTGGTTGCTGTCGTTAGGCGTCAGAATAAATGACAGGTATGATAAAGCAAATTATGTCCCTCGGCATGATGAATTGAGGACGATATGCAGTATTGGGGTAAATTAATCGGATTAGTTCTTGGTCTAATGTCAGGAACGGGCTTTTGGGGCGTCGTGTTAGGGCTACTTATTGGCCACATGATAGATAAGTCGCGTCAGGTGAGAAGTAGTGGCTACTTTTCTAACCAGGCGCAGCGACAGTCTCTATTTTTTAGCACGACGTTTCAGGTGATGGGGCATTTAACCAAGTCGAAAGGGCGTGTAACCGAAGTCGACATTCACGTTGCCAGTGCGCTGATGGAAAGAATGCAGCTGCACGGTGCGGCACGAACGGCGGCTCAGCAGGCGTTTCGCGAAGGCAAGCAGGCCGATTTTCCCCTGCGTGATAAGCTGCGGGAATTGCGTAGCATCTGCTTTGGGCGTGTCGATCTCATCCGTATGTTCTTGGAGATCCAGCTACAGGCCGCATTTGCCGATGGTTCTCTGCATCCGAATGAGCGTGCGGTGCTGTATGTGATCGCCGAAGAGCTTGGTTTCTCGCGTATTCAGTTTGATCAGTTCCTGAGCATGATGGAGGGCGGACGCCAGTTTGGCGGCGGCTACCAACAGCAAGGAGAGTATCAGCAGCAAGGCGGATTCGGTGGCTATCAGCGCCAAAGTGGACCGACGTTGGCGGATGCTTGCAAAGTGCTAGGTGTTAAGCCGAACGACGATGCCACGACGATCAAGCGTGCGTACCGCAAGCTGATGAGCGAGCACCATCCAGATAAGCTGGTGGCGAAAGGTTTGCCGCCGGAAATGATGGAAATGGCCAAACAGAAAGCGCAAGAAATTCAGGCTGCTTACGATTTAATTAAGAAGGAAAAAGGGTTCAAGTAATCCTTTAGCCGAGAAAAAGCCCGCAATAATTTATTGCGGGCTTTTTTATGTCGATTTACGCGTCTAGCGAGACAGCGTGATACGTCTCACCCTCGCAGCGAAAAATCGCCGATGTTTCCCCATCAACCCACCATTGTGATAATTCAGGCTTGGGGCAGCATAGCCGAATACTCAACCCGCAGCCGCTTCTCAGCTGGCGTGGAATATCTGCAACCTTAAACGCCACGTTTTGTGCCTGAAGCCGTTTTTTCAAACGCACCACACCTAGCGTGCTGTGGAACAAAAAAAGGTATTCATCCTCCATGCATGCCTCTCTTTTTCTGGCGGGCACCGACCAGCGCAGCGCCTAATGCTCCCGCAAACTGAGCATCAGGATGCGTTTTTACCTCGGTGCCCAGTGCTTCACTAAGATGAAGGCGAAACGCGTCACAATGGCTTACGCCGCCGGTAAATAAGATCGTCGGACGCACGCCGAGTCGGCCAATAAAGTTGGCGCTGCGACGTGCCATGGCATAAACGATGCCGGATAAAATAGATTCAGGCGCTACGCCAGCAGAGCGCAGGCTGATAACTTCTGACTCGGCGAATACCGTACACATGCTGGAAATGGGATGTGGAGCTACACCCGCAACCAGTTTATCCAACAAGCTGACCTCGGTGCCTAACGTGTGAGATATCACTTCGAGAAAGCGCCCGGTTCCTGCGGCACACTTATCGTTCATCAGAAAGTCAGTGAGGCTTCCATCTCTATCTAGATGAATCACTTTGCTGTCTTGCCCACCAATGTCGATAACCGTATGAGCGGTAGGGCACAAAAAACGCGCGCCTATGCCATGGCAGGTAATTTCTGTCACCTGCTTATCGGCGTAGTCCACCGAGGCGCGTCCGTAGCCGGTGAGCGTGAGCATGGGACGCTCACTCAGGTCTGCACTCAGCTGTGACCATGCCTCATCGATGGTGTCCTGCGGGCGAAACGACGTGGGCCCGAGAAAACGACGCAGGATCTCACCGCCGTTAGCGTGGCTCATTAAGATCCCTTTGGTCGCCGTAGATCCAGAATCTATGCCAATACTTAAACTCACGCGCTGCTCCTTACATCATTTCGATAAACGCACTCACGCGAGTATTTAGTTGACCAATATCTGAGTTGGAATAGTCTGTTTCGATCGCCATGTAAGGGATATCATGCTGCTGGCGCACATGCCGTTTAATGGCGAGAGACTCCACCGCATAGGTATGGCAGGCCTGAAGAATAACGTCGATAACGCCGTCGGCCTGATACTCGTCAATCATCTGGCTAAGCAGATTCAGGCGCTGGGTATTGGGGGAAATGCAGGAGCAGCCAATTGCCAGATATTTATCGGTTAATGCGTCGTACACGTCGCCTTCTTCGCTAACCTGCATCTCAGTGGCTTTCGCACCGGTGCAGTTTTCATAACCCACCACCCAACCACCGTTTTCTTCAATGGCACGAACCACTTTTTCCGCCGCGCCGCCGATTGGACAGCCGGTAATCAAAATGCGAGGGCGTGGCTCAAGGCGTTTGCCTTGCTGGTATTCCTGCCGCACTTTTGTCGTTAAGGCATTGAGTTCGTCGATCAGCGCATTTTTATCGAATTTGAAGGTGGCGCCGTACACGACCTTAAGGATTTCCACTCCAGATAGGGCGGGAGGGTTTAGCTGGCCCAAACAATAAAAAGAGGACAAGGCTTCACGCTCTTGGTTTTTTAGCGCAATAGCTGCACGTAGATCGTGCTCGCTAATTTTACGGCCAAACTGCTGTTCGAGCGCAACCTGCAACCGCAAAATCTCAGCTCGCCATAGCGCACGTGAAGCGTCATCGCTGGCGCTATTAGGCAGTTGCATGACATGTACCGGTTTGAACTCAGCCATGTACTCATACATTTTTTTCTTTCCGTCGCAGGTGGTTTCTCCCACAACCAGATCTGAAAAATAGAAATAGGGACATTTATCCGTTTTGCCAAAACCGTAGCTGCTCTTGATGAGCGGGCAGAGGTTGCGCGGCAGATCTTTCTCTGCTTCTTCAATGGTTTCATCGCTGGTTGAGCAAAGTGAAACCACCACCGCACCTGCGGCCAAGGCAATTTCTTGCGGCATAAAGGTGCAGTAGGTACCCACCAGCGGAATGTTTTGTTCTTTAAGTTCTAAAACGGTGAGAAATCCCTGACGGCGTGCGTCGGAAAAACTATCGAAAATGGCGGGTAATTCATTGATGAGTGACATGGCTATTCCTTCCCCGGACCCGGGCGAACGATTATTTAGGGTTTAGACAGAAAACCTACGGCCACGGTGTGCCGTAGGAAAACTAAACGATCGCAGGGGACTATAACCTTAAGAAGGTAATGGTTATAGGAGGTGGCTCACAGAGCCACCTTATTGGGAAAGGTGTTAGAAATCAGGCTCGCAGCTAAAATGCATCGCGGTGCCAAACTCAGGATGGGTGATCCGTAGCTCTTGAGCGTGCAACTGAAGGCGCGGAGCCATCGCTTTGGCCTCGGGATGTGCGTAAAACTTATCGCCGAGAATAGGATGACCCAGTGCCAACATGTGTACGCGTAGCTGATGTGAACGACCGGTGATGGGTGTGAGTTTCACTCGCGTGGAACCATCGGCATCGCGGCTCAGCACCAGATAACCGGTTTGCGCCGATTTTCCGTGCTCAAAGCAGACTTTCTGCTTAGGTCGATTTGGCCAATCGCAGATCAAAGGCAAATCAATCAGGCCTTCATCATGCTCCATATGACCCCAAATTCGGGCGATATAGCTTTTCTTCGGCTCGCGTTCGCGGAACTGACGCTTAAGCTCGCGTTCGGCGGCTTTCGTCAACGCAACGACGATAACGCCGCTGGTCGCCATATCTAACCGATGCACCGATTCCGCTATGGGGAAATCAGCCTGAACGCGGGTCATCACGCTGTCTCGGTGCTCTTCAGCACGCCCCGGAACAGACAGTAATCCACTTGGCTTGTTAACCACGATGATATGCTCATCCTGATATAAAACATGCAGCCAAGGCTCGCGTGGGGGATGGTACTCCCCCAGCGGCGGCGTTCCCCCCGACAGCGCAGGATCTACGCCGCCGGCGACCGGATTGATCAGGGTATTATGGAGCACGGGAGTCGTCATTATTGATGAGACACCACGATGAGGCGAATCGCATCCAAACGCCAGCCCGCTTGATCCAAGTTCTCTAACACCTGACGGCGGTTGAATTCCAGCGTTTCCAGCTCGTCGTCGCGAATGTTCGGGTTAACGGCTTTCAAGGATTCCAAGCGTGCCAGTTCGGCGCTGAGCTTTTCATCAGCTTCACGTTTTGCTTCGTTGATGAGCGCGGTTGCCTGCTCGCCAATCAGCGCCTCGCCCGCTTGCAGCATAGCGTGAACGTTCGGCTGAACGGCGTTCACCAGCTTGCTTGAGGTGTGGCGGTTGATGGAGTTCAACTGGCGGTTAAAGCTCTCAAACTCAACCTGAGCGGCTAAGTTGGTGCCTTTCGCATCCAACAGCATACGTACCGGCGTTGGCGGCAAGAAACGGGTCAGTTGCAGGTGTTTCGGTGCCTGAGCCTCTACCACGTAAATGGCTTCTAACAGCAGCGTGCCAACCGGCAATGCCTTGTTTTTCAACAAAGAAACTGCGCAGCTACCGGTATCGCCAGACAGGATCAGATCCAAGCCGTTGCGAATAATCGGATGTTCCCAGCTAATAAACTGTGCATCTTCGCGTGACAGCGCCTGTTCACGGTCGAAGGTGACGGTACAGCCATCCTGCGGCAGACCAGGGAAATCTGGCACCAGCATGTGTTCTGACGGCGTCAGGATGATCATGTTGTCGCTCTGATCGTCCTGATTGATGCCTACGATATCAAACAGATTCAGCGCAAAGTTAACCAAGCCAACGTCGTTATCCTGATCGGCAATGGCTTCAGCTAGCTCTTGCGCTGCTTGGCCGCCGTTAGAATGCATTTCTAACAGGCGGTCGCGGCCCTGTTCCAGTTGGGCTTTCAGGGCATCGTGCTGAGCACGGCACTCTTTGATGAAATCATCAAAGCCTTCCAACTGAGACGGTGCAGCCAAATAGCCCAACAGCGTTTGATAGCTGCTGTCATAGATGGTGCGTCCGGTTGGGCAAGTATGCTCAAAGGCATCCAAACCTTCGTGATACCAGCGAACCAAGACCGACTGCGCGGTGTTTTCTAGGCAAGGAACGAAAATCTTGATGTCGTGGTTCTGGCCAATACGATCCAGACGGCCAATACGCTGTTCCAGCAGATCAGGGTTGAACGGCAGATCGAACATAACCAGATGGTGAGCGAACTGGAAGTTACGTCCTTCAGAACCGATTTCGGAACACAGCAATACCTGCGCGCCATCTTCCTGCGAAGCAAAATAGGCCGCCGCACGGTCGCGTTCAATAATGGTCATGCCTTCGTGGAATACCGCACCGCGAATCGCTTCGCGCTCGCGCAGTACCTGTTCCAGATTGACCGCGGACGCCGCCTGAGCGCAAATCACCAGCACTTTCTCATCGCGATGCGACGTTAAGAAATTCATCAGCCATTCCACGCGTGGATCGAAGTTCCACCACGTGGCATTTTCGCCTTCGAATTCTTGATAGATACGCTCTGGATACAGCATATCGTTGGCGCGCGCTTCAACCGTTTTTTTGCTGCCCATAATGCCGGACACTTTAATGGCGGTTTGATACTGCGACGGCAATGGCAACGTAATCTGATGCAGTTCGCGCTGAGGGAAGCCTTTCACGCCCTGACGGGTGTTACGGAACAGCACGCGGCTGGTGCCGTGGCGATCCATCAGCATTTTGACCAGCTCGTTACGGGCGTCAACGCTGCCGGTGCCGCCAGCGTTAGCCGCTTTCAGTAATGGCTCAATATCTTGCTCGGCGATCATTTCGCTCAGCATATTGAGCTCTTCGTTGGTCAGATGACCATCGTTGAGCAACAGCGTCACCGCGTCAGCGACCGGACGATATTTCTGCTGCTCGCTGACAAACTCTTGATAGTCATGGAAACGGTTTGGATCGAGCAGGCGCAGACGAGCGAAGTGGCTCTCTTGGCCTAATTGCTCTGGGGTGGCGGTTAACAGCAGCACGCCAGGAATATGCTCGGCCAGTTGCTCGATCACTTGGTATTCGCGGCTTGGGGCATTTTCGCTCCATGCCAAATGGTGTGCTTCGTCGACCACTAACAGATCCCATGCGGCATCTGCCATTTGTTCTAAGCGCTGGCGGTTGCGGCGCACAAAGTCCAGCGAGCAAATTACCATCTGTTCGGTTTCGAACGGGTTGGTCGCATCCTGCATGGCTTCAGCGTAGCGGGCATCGTCAAACAGCGAGAAACGCAGATTGAAGCGACGCAGCATTTCCACCAGCCACTGATGTTGCAAGGTTTCTGGAACCACTATCAGGATACGCTCAGCGCGACCCGCCAGCAGTTGCTGATGGATGATCATCCCTGCTTCAATGGTTTTACCCAAGCCCACTTCATCGGCGAGCAAAACGCGAGGCGCGTGGCGCTGACCCACTTCATAAGCGATGTGCAACTGATGCGGGATCAGGCTGGCGCGCATACCGCGCAGGCCGCTCCACGGCAGACGGAACTGTTCGCTTTGATATTTACGCGCACGGAAACGCAGCGCAAAGCGATCCATACGGTCGATTTGCCCGGCAAACAGGCGGTCTTGAGGTTTGCTGAAGGTCAGTTTGCTATCGAGCAATACTTCGCGCATCACAACGTTAGCTTCTTCAGTATCCAATCGGGTGCCGATATACGTCAGCAGACCATTTTCCTCTTTGACTTCATCTATCTTTAACTGCCAGCCATCGTGGCTGGTGATAGTGTCACCCGGATTAAACATGACGCGGGTAATTGGGGAGTCATTACGTGAGTAAAGGCGGTTTTCGCCGGTCGCAGGGAAAAGCAATGTCACCATGCGGGCATCGATCGCCACAACGGTTCCTAATCCTAATTCGCTTTCCGTATCGCTGATCCAGCGTTGACCTAAGGTAAATGGCATAGATTATCGACTCAACTTTTATGTATTGAACACTGATGATTGAACAACTACTGCATGGGCAGCAGGCGCTGCCGTGGGTAAGTGATTTTCACTTGGCCTACATTATTAGCGATAGCGGGCCGCTTCGTTGCTTGAATCAAGCAATGAAGTAAATGTTTTAACTGAGGGAAGGGCGCTATGTTAAAGGATGAAGGCGCTTTCGTCACCCCCCAAACATGGAATTGTCTTAACTAAAATAACCCGAGCTGGCCGGCGACCAGCGTAGTGAAGTCATCCTGCATGAACGGCAAAATAGCATCGGCAACCGGTTGTAGCTGACGTGAAAGGTAATGATCGTAGTCGATAGGCGCACGTTGGCGCTCTAACGGTTCAGGGCCTGCGGTCGTAATCACATAGCTAATCCAACCGCCGTTTTGATACTGCAGCGGGCGATTAAGCTCACGATTATAGTCATCGGCAATTTTCGCCGCGCGAGCATGAGGAGGAACATTACGCTGATATTCACTCAGTTTGCGTCTTAGCCGTTTGCGGTAAACCAAGCGGTCGTCAAACTCGCCCGCTAGCAGGCGTTGGGTGTAATCGCGGATAAACTCTTGGTAAGGCTGATTTTTAAATATACGTGCATACAGCTCTTGCTGAAATTGCTGCGCCAGCGGCGTCCAATCGCTACGCACGGTTTCCATGCCTTTGTACACCATGTCTTCGCCTTTCAGACCCGCATAGCGTTTTTTACTGCCAAGTTCGGCACCGCGAATGGTCGGCATTAAAAAGCGTCGATAGTGGCATTCGTATTCCAATTCTAACGCGCTGTCTAAGCCATATTCGGCTTTCAGGTGATCTTTCCACCACTGATTTATGAGGGCGATCAGGCGTTGTCCGATAGCTTCGGCCTGTTTTTCATCGTGCGCATGATTGAGCCACACAAAGGTTGAATCCGTATCGCCGTAGATCACGGGATAGCCCTCTGCTTCAATCAATTCTCGCGTGCGGCGCATAATCTCATGGCCACGCATCGTAATGGATGAGGCGAGGCGTGGATCAAAAAATCGGCATCCGCTTGAACCCAGTACGCCGTAAAACGCATTCATAATAATTTTGAGCGCTTGGGAAAGCGGGGCGTTTTTTTCGCGCTTAGCGGCCTCGCGGCCCTGCCATATTTGGCTCACGATATCCGGTAAACAGTGTTGTTCACGAGCAAACCGCGCACCGCGAAAACCGGCAACGGAATGCTCATCGTCAGGCTGGCGTAGGCCTTCGATAAGCCCCACGGGATCGATGAGGAAGGTACGAATAATCGAGGGGTACAGGCTTTTATAATCCAGCACCAGTACAGAATCATACAAGCCGGGGCGTGAATCCATCACGAAGCCGCCAGGGCTAGCTTCTTCGGGTAAATCGCCCTGATTCGGTGCGACAAAACCGACGCGGTGCATGCGTGGTAAATAAAGATGCGTGAATGCGGCAACCGACCCGCCGTTGCGATCGGCATTTAAGCCTGTGACCGTGGCGCGTTCGAGCAAAAACGTCATCAGATGGGTATGCTCGAATATGCGGGTGACGAGTTCGCAGTCTTTCAGGTTGTAGTGCGCCAGCGCGGGCTTATCTTCGCGAAATCGCCGGTCGATCTCAGACATCCGGCTGTAGGGATCGTCCATCGCCTTACCTTCTCCCAACAGCGTTTGAGACACATTTTCTAAGCTAAAAGAGGGAAAGTTCCAGAATGCACTTTTTAGGGCCTCGATGCCGTCGATGATTAGGCGTCCGGTGGCCGCGGCAAAAAAGTGTCCTTGTTTAAAGCCATGCTCACGCCACTCTAGCGCATCGCCACCTCGGCCTAAACGCAAGGGAACGCCGTAACGCTCGGCGTGTTTTTGCAGCACGCGCAGATCAAACTGGATCAGATTCCAGCCAATAATGGCATCCGGATCGTGCTGTGCCATCCACTGGTTTAAGGCTTCGAGCAACAGTGGCCGACTGTTCACATAAACCAGATCGAAATCCAGCTGGCTAGCATCCCCATTTTCAGGGCCTAACATGTACACCACGCGCTGGCCGCAGCCATGCAGACCGATGGAGTAAAGCTCGCCGTGCATCGTCGTTTCGATATCCAGCGATACCAGCTTAAGCGTCGGGCGGTAGCTCGGATTCGGTTTTAGCTGCGTATTGCGCCAAACGCCTTTTGTATCCTGCTGGCCTGAAAACCACACCGGCGCGCAGATAAAACGCTCCATCAAATAGCGATCTGGCGGGCGGATATCGGCTTCATACAGCGTCATGCCTTGTTCCTTGAGCGCTTTCTCAAGGTTCATTAATTGACGATAGCTACGGCAATAAATCCCCACGACGGGGCGCTGATGGAAATCCTTCATCGGCAGCGGTTTTATTTCAATATGGCGCTCATTTTTCAGCACTGTTTCTGCCTGCGGCAGCTGTTCCGCAGGTAAAAACGCGACGGCCTGCTGCGGCGCAATAGAGACTTTCTGCGGGCCATTATCGGTTGCCAACCACAGCTCCACCGACACGCCAGCCGGTGTATCCCGCCAATGACGGGTGAGGACGAAGCCTTGCTGTGGGGAATTTTCCATCGCGGTGATTTTTACCGATAAGGTTGCTGGGAACATAGCTAGTATGAGTATTTATACAGTGGTTGTCTATTATTAGGCTTAAGGCTACGTGTGGTGATTGTTTATGATGGAGTGGTGTAAGGTTTCGTACGCTTATAGGCATTGAACTTCACAGTGACATTGTGCAAGCGTCCGAGCAAGGCGGCTCAGTCGCCGCCGCCTTGCATCCAGGCTTGGCACCACCTTCCAGCCCGCTGCGCGGGTTCCCTCTCTACAAACTATGGGTTTAACCGCACCGTCGCAGAGGCGCTCCCGGCGCCCCTACGACTCTCGCCACATCCCTGTGGCTCGTGCTGACCCGTCGTTTTTCGTTCGGCTGTACGGTAACGTGCCGGAAAAGGTCAACAGCCATAACTAAAAGCTAAAAAATCCAAAGCTAAAAGAGTTGATGGGCAATGTTATCTTTTGACGTTGACCTGATGTGGCACGTTGTCCTTCAGCTGAATTGAGGAATGCAGGTTAGGATTCGCCGACAGGGATGTCGGCGAAAGAACGGAGGAGCCAGGATGGCGATTGCCGTTCGTTCCGTTAAAACCGAAATGACGAGATGAAGGAACCTGCGTAGCAGGCTGAGGGACGGTGCCGAGCCGGGTCGCTAGGGGGCGGCGGTGAGCCCCCTAGCACGGACGCCCGCACGATATTGAGATTAGCACCGATGCGTTAGGCGTACGTAATATCACACAGCACCTATATAAATGAGCTGCGTACTTAACATCACACTGTAACTATAAAGCCGCTATCCCCAAAATCCCCACCATTACCTATACTCATTAAGTTACTCATTTGTAAATAAACGTTTATCCCCGCAATGATAGGTTGACGGCAAACGGTCGGCTCCGCAAAATCGCTGGCTCATTATTTCCGGTGGAAGAATTATGGAAGCGTACCTGCAACACTTGGTGACCCAATCGGTAACCTACTCTTTGATCGCCGTGTTTTTAGTGGCGTTTTTAGAGTCTTTAGCATTGGTCGGGCTGCTTTTACCAGGTACGGTAATGATGGCAACGCTGGGCGCATTAATTGGCAGCGGACAGGTGAATTTCTACTATGCGTGGGGCGTGGGAATTCTGGCGTGTTTTGCCGGTGATTGGATTTCCTATTTTATTGGCCGCGCTTTCAAAGAGCCGCTTCATCGATGGTCATTTATCAAGAAGAACAAAGCGCTGCTCGATAGAACCGAACATGCGCTCCATCGCCATAGCATGATGACGGTGCTGATTGGCCGTTTTGTTGGCCCAACGCGGCCGGTTGTACCGATGGTGGCGGGCATGCTGGCGCTGCCGCCACGCAAATTTATTCCACCCAATATTATTGGCTGTATCACGTGGCCGCCGATTTATTTCCTACCAGGGATTTTAGCCGGTGTCGCGATTGATATACCGGCAGGTAGTGGCAGCACGTTATTTAAAGTGTTACTGGCGCTGGTGGTGGTTTCGATTTGGGTTGCGGCATGGCTGAGCTGGCGCTGGTGGCGAGAGGGCAAACGCTCGGCGGATAAACTCTCTCAGTGGCTTACACCGCTGCGCCTGCGTATTGCAACCGTTGCCATGTGGATAGCCGCCGTCGTGAGCTTTGTGCTGATGCATAACCATCCGCTGATGCCAATTTATCGTTCACTGCTGTGGAAGGTGGTGCAGTTTTAGTTACGTGGGTAGATTCGTTGAAGTGTATGGAGAGCGAGCTAATCGATGGAGGTGATGATGAAAACTATAACGGTAATTTTATTGTTTTTGGTATTTAGCAGCTATTCATTTGGCAAGGAAAACAATGAACCTTCAGATATCGCTGAATTTACTATCACCGCCGAGAACTGTGAACATTTTGCAGGTGAGTGGGATAACTCCCTTCCCGAAGAAAATAAGAAGATGATTGAAAAATCAATCGCTCAATATTGCGGTAAAGCAAAAAAAGACCTACCTGAGTTAAGAAAAAAATATCAAAACAATAAAGATATTACCGAAATTTTATCGAGCTATTCATTTTAAAGACGCTACCGCCCCAACAACGCCGCAGCCGCCGGATCTTTTCCATCTAACAGGTCTTGAGTGGTGCCGTCATAGGCAATGCGTCCATCGGCAACTAACAGGGTACGCGTAGCGATGCGTGCGGCGTCATCGAGATTATGTGACACCATGAGCAGGGTGAGATTTTGCTCTGCACAAACCTGATCTAATAGCTGTAGCATTTCCCCTCGCAGTGCGGGATCGAGCGCGGAGAAAGGCTCGTCGAGCAGTAAAATAGGCTGGTCGCGTAACAAACAGCGTGCCAGTGCGGCGCGTTGGCGCTGACCGCCGGAAAGCTGCGATGGCAATCGCGGTAGGCAATCAAGAATACCCACCTGCTGGGCAATTTCATTCAGGCGCTTTTTCTGTGCGCCATTTAGGCGTAATCCCGCATCTAACCCCAATCCTAGATTTTGCTCAATACTGAGATGAGAGAACAAGTTGTTCTCTTGGAACAGCATCGATACCGGACGTTTGGACGGCGGCGTATGGGTATGATCCACGCCAGCTAACATGACGACGCCTTTATCAGCCATCAAAAAACCAGCAATCAAGGCAAGCAGCGTACTTTTTCCCGCACCGCTCGGGCCCAAAATGGCCACGCGTTCTCCGGCAGAGATGCTAAGTGAAAAACGCATCGGCTGATGCTCATAGATATAAGTGAGATCGTTCAGCGTAATCATGATTTATCTCGCCCCGGAAGACGTTCCAGCAGAGTGAAAAGTAAGAAGCACAGGATCAGTAATAACAGCGCGGTGACCGCACCATCTTGGCTGCGATAGGCCCCGATTTGCTGATACAGGTAGAAAGGCAGCGTGCGGAATTGCTCGTTGCCAAACAGCGCAACTACGCCAAAATCGCCCAATGACAGCACGCAGGCAAACGCCATGGCTTGAGAGAGCGGGCGTTTAAGCGCACGCAGTTCAATCAGCCTTAATCGGTTGAATCCCTGAATTCGCAGCGACAGACAGAGCGGATTGTAGCGCTCGGCCAAATCGCGCATGGGGTTTTCTAACACTTTGAGCGCGTAAGGAATGGCCATTAACGCGTTGGTTAAAATCACCAGTCCGTAGGCCGATTGCGGAATACCAATGGTATCGGTGAGCAGTAAAAAGAAACCTGTTGCGAGCACGATACCGGGCATGGCTAATATCAGCATTCCGGTCAGTTCCATGCCTTGTCCTAGCCAGCGACGCTGGCGTAGCAGAAGTTCACGGCTGCTCCATAGCAGCATCATCGTCAGCGTTACGGCCAGCAGGCCTGCGCCTAACGCAATTTTGAGCGAGGTGAATGTGGCCTGCCATAGCACGGGCTGAGTCAGTACGCTGGCAAACGCATGATTTGCGCCGTCTGCTATCACCGCGAGCAGCGGGGGAAGAATAAGCAACAGCGCGCAGAAAATCACGCAGCTATCCAGCAACCGCGCCGCCACGTTATCGACGGGGTTACGCCATTTCAGCGCTCGCGTATGGCCGACAGGCAGAATGCCGCTAAGCTTTTGACTCAGCAAAACTAAACCCAAACAGCACAACAGTTGCAGTATGGCCAGCAGCGCGGCGCGGCTGAGATCGTAGTCGTAGCTTAAAGCCTGATAGATTGCCAGCTCGATGGTGGTTGCCTGCGGGCCGCCGCCGAGAGAAAGTACGGTGGCAAAGCTGGCGAAACACAGCATGAATATCAGCGCGCCAGCGGGCAGAATTTGGCGGCGTAGGTAAGGCCATTCGACAAAACGGAACTGTTGCCAACTGCTCATGCCAAGCTGCGCAGCCAGCTGGCGCTGTTCGGTCGGGATATTTTCTAAGGCTTGAAGTAACAAACGCGCCGCGAGCGGCAGATTAAAGAAAATATGCGCCAGCAAAATGCCCTGTAAGCCATAGGGGGAAAAAGTGTAATCAAGGCCAAGGAACTGACAAATTTGTGCCAGCCAGCCCTGTCTGCCGTACACGCTGAGGATCCCAAAGACCGCGACCAGCACGGGCAATACCAGCGTCATAGCGCACAGGCGCAGCAATAGCTGACGGCCTAAAAAGCGACGGCGAAACAGCGCTCGAGCTAGCAAAATGGCCGGTAGAACAGAGCAAACGGCAGAGAGAAATGCCTGCCAGAAGGTAAAACGAATAACGTGCCACAGATAATCGTCTTGCCACAGGCTACGCCAATCCGACTCTGGCGCATGACGCCAGAGTGAACCAAATGACGCCGCTGCGATGGCAATAATTACCATCGCAGCGAACAATCCAGGGATTAACCAGAAAGGAATTAACGGCTGACGGCGGCTTGCCATGAGCGGATCCATGTTGCGCGGTTTTGAGCCACTTCGGCAGGCGTGAATTCTAAGGCTTTTGCTGGAACCTTCAGCTGTTCAAAACCCGCAGGCAGCGTGGTTTTAATCACCGGATACATCCAGTTGCCGGTTGGCATTTCGTTCTGGAAAGCCGGAGTGGTAATGAACTGCATAAATCTCTGTGCCAGCTGTGGCTGCTTGCTACCGGCGAGCTGAGCCGCAACTTCTACCTGTAAGTAGTGGCCCTCGCTAAATTCGGCGGCTGCGTAGTTATCTTTTTTCTCTTCGATAATGTGATACGCCGGCGACGTGGTGTAGCTCAATACCAAATCCGCTTCGCCTTTCAAGAACAGGCCGTAGGCTTCACTCCATCCCTTGGTCACCGTCACGGTTTTCTTTGCCAGTTTTTGCCAAGCCTGCGGAGCGTCGTTACCGTAAACCTTTTGCATCCAAAGCATTAAGCCTAATCCCGGCGTGCTGGTGCGCGGATCTTGATAGATCACTTTCCATTTTTCAGGGCCATCGACCAGCTGTTTCAAACTGGTCGGCGGGTTTTTCAGCGTGTTTTTGTTATAAACGAAAGAGAAGTAGCCGTAGTCATAAGGCACAAAGGTTTTATTCTGCCAGCCACCAGGAACGGTGAGCGACTGAGTATCGACTTCGCTAGGCACAAACAGGCCGGTTTTCTCGGCGGCTTGCACTAAATTATTGTCCAATCCCAACACCACATCGGCGCTGCTTTTTTTGCCTTCCATTCGGACTCGGTTAAGTACCGAAACGCCGTCTTCCAGCGCCACAAGCTTCAGCTCGCAGCCACACTCTTTTTCAAACGCCGCTTTAACCTTCGGGCCAGGGCCCCATTCAGCGGCAAAAGAATCGTAGGTATAAACAGTGAGAACAGGTTTATCAGCGCTGTGAGCCAAAATAGGTGCGGCGATCAGCATTAAGGCAGGAATCAATCGTTTCAACACTTTGCACTCCGTGAGTTAAGTCAGGTCGCAAAGGTCTTTGAGCAAGCGTGGGTACACTCTCAAATCCCTCCGCCGGTGTTAGCCGGATCAGGTTCGACGGGTTTCTCTCAGCAAAAACGTGCTGCGCAGGCGTTGATCCGATGTCGGGCAGTGCTCAGAATCCTCACATACTTTGTGTATGCTCCGGTTCTTCCGCGCTGGCCGACACCAGCTGAACGCAGCTCGCGACGTTTTTAGATCGGCGATGGAAATTGCCGGTCTATTTTTTTGCACCCCGTTGAGAACAGGGCGCTATTGTAAAGAGAGCATCTGTTATTAGAAAGGATTAATAACGTTACCGAGGTTTTTCACAACCGGTTGAAACGGTTAATTCATGCACATGACTGTCGGAGGGAAGCTCCGGCGGGGAGAACCACGCGGATTTGAAATCGAACCAGCCGAGCGTATTCATGCGCACGCCGCGCATGCTGTGCTGTCCGTGGAGTTTTAGCCAATGGTGGAACAGGGGATGAAGCTGATGTTCTTGCACCAAGCGTTGGCACCATTCGGCCATGGGCA
This sequence comes from Obesumbacterium proteus, assembly GCF_001586165.1. Lineage (NCBI taxonomy): Bacteria > Pseudomonadati > Pseudomonadota > Gammaproteobacteria > Enterobacterales > Hafniaceae > Obesumbacterium > Obesumbacterium proteus. The sequence goes on from NZ_CP014608.1 coordinate 1,538,740, forward strand.
GGGCATTGTTGCGCCATCGGCTGGCGTCTTGCTGTAAATCACCGCTGAGGCAGTGCTGGAGCAAGGGAAGTTCATAGAGCATTGAAAAAACAGAAAACTCTAACGGTAAATAGAAGTTGGCACTGCCGACCCAGAGATCGCTTTGCGCATCGCCTTCGTGCCAGCGGCTGTAGCTGATCTCCTGCATGGTGAGCTCAACGCCATATTCGGCCAGCAACGGCTTAAGCGCTAAATAGATCGCGTGGAATTCGGAATGTTTGGTGTAGACCGTTAATGTTAGATGAGTCAGATGCTCCGGTTTCTTATTTTCACTGATCAATAAATTATGGTGCCAGCGTGGCAGGATGCCGTAGGCCGGTGACCAGTAACGCTGATGAATTTTTCCTGCTTTATTGAGCAGGGCAATCGGCGTCATGACCTGACAGAGCCATTCGCGCACCGCCGGATCGGAGGTTAACGGCGAACGTTGGTCGAACAGCATAAAGTAGCAGCCTTCTTCCAAGCGGCTTTCCAGCTCATCTTTCCCCGTATCGTCGGATTGTAGCTGCACGCCTGCGTGTACCAACTCTTCCGAAATTTCAGGCAGAACCCAGATGTTAACTTCGTCAATCAGCGCACGGAAACCAAAGTAGTCGTCGTAGGCACGGATTTTCAGCTGCGTCTGCGTGTTACGCACCACCTGATAAGGGCCAGTGCCGATAGGCGAGCGCGTGAAGTTGGGTAGCGATTGCCATTCGTGCGGCAGGATCATGGCGCTGACGCTGCCCAGCAGCCAAGGTAGCCATGCATCGGGCGTGCTTAAATGAATATCGATGACGTAAGGGTTGGGGGAAGTGATGGTTTTTAGGTGCGAAAATAACGGCTGATCGCGTAAACGCTCGAGCGATTGGATCACGTCGATCATTTCGAGTTCGCGCCCATGGTGAAAACGGATCGCGGGACGTAGATAGAAACGCCAGTGCAGAGGCGTAATCGCCTGCCAGTGATGAGCCAAATCGGATTCTAGTTCCCCATTTTCCTCATTTAGCTGGGTAAGCCCGCTGAAGATCTGCCGCGCCAGATGGGTTTCAGAGCGGCGCATTGGCGTACCGGGAAGCAGGTTAAACAGCGGACGATAGTAAAGAATACGCAGAATATGCTTACCCTGACGGAAGCTACGGCCTAGCTGGGAGAGTAGCATTTGGCGAACTGAACTGCGGTCGCCCACCAGTTGAACCAGTTGCTCAATGTGATCCTGTTCCAGCAACTCCTCTGCGCGCAGCTGCTGTACCTGAAGGCCGGTTGACTGGAACGTTAGCGTTGAGCGTTTTCCTCGGCCAGACTCGGCCTGCCAATGCAGCCAACCTTGCTGTTGCATCGAGTTTAATAAGGTTCTGACATGACGACGTGAACAGCTCAGCGTTTCTGCGAGGTCGCCCAGCGTGGTTTCCGCTGACTGGCCTTTGAAGCTTTGCCATAAACGTATGAACTGATGTTGTAAGCGCGATGTCGCCATAAAAGAGGAACCTTTTTAGGTAAAGCTATCAATTTTTCTTTCCCTATATTACGCAGATAATTTCAGCAGATGAAAGAGAAAGAGGTGAGTAATCATTTGTCTCTCCGACATCAAAGAGTGTTTCTGAGTAATGGTGCTTTTCACCGAGCAGCAGGTTTGCCTGCTGGTTTTTTTATATCCGCGTTCTGTTATCGTACAACACGCCGTATTTGCTCATGCCAGCTTAGGAAATCAGGATGACCTCTTTGTTGACTGCCCGCCGCCGAATTAACCCTATCTACGCTGCGTTTCTTATCGTTGCTTTCTTGACGGGGATTGCGGGTGCGCTTCAGGCTCCCACGCTTAGCCTATTTTTGACGACCGAGGTTAAGGTTCGTCCGCTGTGGGTTGGGCTGTTTTATACCGTCAATGCGATCGTGGGGATCGCGGTAAGTTTCCTGCTGGCGAAACGATCCGATCGTCAGGGCGATCGCCGTAAGCTGATTATGTTTTGCTGCGCTATGGCGGTTGGAAACTGTCTGCTATTCGCTTTTTGCCGCAGTTATTTGCTGTTGATTTCCGCTGGGGTATTTTTAGCCGCGCTGGCGAATACGGGAATGCCGCAGATTTTTGCCTTGGCACGTGAATATGCCGATCGCTCGGCAAGTGAAGTGGTGATGTTTAGCTCGGTGATGCGTGCGCAGCTTTCTTTAGCATGGGTTATCGGTCCACCGCTGTCGTTTATGCTGGCGCTGAACTATGGCTTTACGTTTATGTATCTGATTGCCGCCGGCGTATTTGTGTTGGCAATCGTGCTGGTGGCGCTAATGTTACCGTCAATGCCGCGCACCGAAAGCGTGGGCGAAGCGGTTGTTATCCCGACCAACGCGTTTGGTGACAAGAATGTGGTTTTGCTGTTCATCTCCTCGATGCTGATGTGGACCTGCAACACCATGTATATTATTGATATGCCGCTGTATATCACGCAAGATCTTGGCCTGCCTGAGAATTTGGCGGGTCTATTGATGGGTACCGCTGCGGGTCTAGAGATCCCTGCCATGATTCTCGCAGGCTATTACATAAAACGCTTTGGTAAACGCAACATGATGCTGTTTGCGGTGGCGGCCGGTATCTTGTTTTATGCGGGTTTGGTGCTGTTTAAATTTAAACTGGCGCTGATGGTGTTACAGCTGTTTAACGCCGTTTTCATTGGCATTATTGCCGGTATCGGCATGCTCTATTTTCAGGATTTGATGCCGGGTAGGGCGGGCAGCGCGACCACGTTATTTACCAACAGTATTTCAACCGGCGTGATTATGGCGGGCGTTCTGCAAGGCGCATTAGCTGAAACCGTGGGGCATCATGCGGTTTATTGGCTGGCGGCGGCGCTGGCGATTGTGGCCTTAATTCTGTGCTCTCGTGTTCGAGAGGCTTAGTGTGACAACGGGGGGATCGTCTAGACATTGCGATCCCATTTAACTGCTAAGAAAATAACCAATTTGTCGTTTTTTGATACCGCGCAACGCCTTAGCTGAGCTATTCATATAGCGTTAATGCAAGTGCATAGGTATTACCTGCAAACAAAATATTTCAATTCACTTTGCCTGCGCACTAAACTCCTCTGCTTTTATTTATCTCCAACGGTACGGAGATGCCGACTCACCTAGGAAGAGTTGATAATAATATGGGTAAACTAACACCGCTTAAGCCTATACCTTCTCTAATTTCCATCGCAATCGCCCTGATTATCTGGTTTGTCATTCCCGTGCCTGAAGGCGTGAGCCCCAATGCTTGGCATCTGCTTGCGCTATTTGTGGGTACTATCGCCGCTATTATCGGTAAAGCGATGCCGATTGGCGCAGTATCGATAATTGCTATCGCCTTAGTTGCGCTGACGCAGGTGACCAATCCGGGCAAACCCACCGCGGCTTTGGATGACGCGCTGAGTGGCTTTTCCAACCAGCTGATTTGGTTAATCGGGATTTCCATCATGATATCGCTCAGCCTGAATAAAACCGGGCTCGGGGCGCGAATCGGTTACTATTTCATTTCGTTATTTGGTAAGAAAACCCTAGGAATTGCCTACGCGTTGGCATTGGCCGAAACCACTTTAGCGCCGGTGACGCCAAGTAACACCGCACGCGGCGGCGGTATTATTCACCCTATCATGAAGTCTATTGCCGACAGTTTTGGCTCGAAGCCAGAACCGGGCTCCACGCAGAAGATTGGTCGATATCTGGCGCTGGTGAACTACAACATTAACCCAGTGACATCGGCGATGTTTATTACCGCCACGGCGCCAAACCCCTTGATTGTGAATTTATTGCTGAAAGGCACTGGCTCAACGTTTGAACTCACGTGGTCAATGTGGGCGATTGCCGCGTTGGTGCCGGGGATCATTTCTCTGTTGGTGATGCCGTTGATTGTTTACTGGCTCTATCCGCCAACCATCAAGCGAACGCCCAATGCGCCGCGCTTTGCCAAAGATAAGTTAGCTGAGCTTGGGAATATTTCGTTGGCAGAAAAAATTACGCTGGGGGTATTTGCGTTATTGCTGTGCCTTTGGGCGGGGATCCCTGCATTTCTTTTCGGCAGCGAGTGGGCGGTTAACCCAACGACGGCGGCGTTTATCGGGCTGGCGATCCTCTTGGCGACCGGCGTTTTGAGCTGGGACGACGTGCTAAAACACAAAGGTGCGTGGGACACGGTGGTGTGGTTTGCCGCGCTAGTGATGATGGCAACCTATTTAGGCAAACTGGGCTTGATCAGTTGGCTTTCACAAAGCGTTGGTAACGCGATTTCTCACCTCGGTATGGGATGGGTAGGGGGGGATGATCCTGCTGACGCTGGTTTATGTCTACTCGCACTACTTCTTTGCCAGCACCACGGCGCATATTACGGCGATGTTCGCCGCATTCTTCGCCGCGGGTCTGGCGCTGGGCGCGCCACCGGCCTTATTAGGCTTAGTGCTGGCGTTCTCTTCATCATTGATGATGTCATTGACGCACTATGGTACGGGCACTGCGCCGATTATCTTCGGTTCAGGCTACGTAACTCTGGGGGAGTGGTGGAAAACCGGATTTATTCTCAGCGTAGTGAACCTGCTGATTTGGATTGTGATCGGGAGTTTGTGGTGGAAGTGGTTGGGATATTGGTGATGAGTGAATTTTAGTCCCTCCTCCCAGCCTCTCCCTAACCTTCCCCTTGTAAGAGGAAGGAGCAGATCAAGATAACATCTCGAAACGGTTCCCTCCCCTGCGAAGGGGAGGGTTAGGGTGAGGTAAGTATAAGAACTAAACTAACGCAAAAATTCCGGCAATTTTTCCTCATAAGCGGATATAGCCGCTTCGTGTTGTAGCGTTAATCCAATGCTATCCAAGCCATTCATCATGCAGTGGCGACGGAAACTGTCTAGCTCAAACTTATAGGTTTTGTCTCCCGCATGAACGGTTTGCGTTTCCAGATCGACGGTAAACGATATTCCGGGATTGGCTTTGACCTGTTCAAACAATTCATCGACTTCGGATTCGCTTAATGTGACGGGCAGCAGCTGATTATTAAATGAGTTGCCATAGAAAATGTCTGCGAAGCTGGGTGCAATCACCACTTTAAAGCCGTAATCGGTTAATGCCCACGGGGCGTGCTCGCGTGATGAACCGCAGCCGAAGTTTTCACGCGTCAACAAGATGCTTGCGCCTTTGAATGCAGGCTGGTTCAGGATGAAGTCAGGGTTAGGTTGCTGGCCTGCATCGTCTAAAAAACGCCAGTCGTTGAACAGATGCTGACCAAAACCGGTGCGGGTCACTTTCTGTAAAAACTGCTTAGGAATGATCGCATCGGTGTCGATGTTCGCGGCGTCTAAAGGAACAACGATGCCGCTGTGCTGAATAAATTTAGCCATGGGTAGTGCTCCTTATCAGACCGCTGCGGTCGCTAATTCACGAATGTCGGCAAAATGCCCGCTCACGGCGGCGGCGGCGGCCATTGCAGGGCTGACCAGATGTGTGCGGCCACCGCGACCTTGGCGACCTTCAAAGTTACGGTTGCTGGTGGATGCGCAGCGCTCGCCTGGATTCAGACGATCGTTGTTCATCGCCAAGCACATTGAGCAACCCGGTAAGCGCCATTCAAAACCGGCTTCGATGAAAATTTTGTCCAGACCTTCAGATTCAGCCTGTGCTTTCACTGGGCCCGAGCCCGGTACCACAATGGCCTGTACGCCGTTGGCAACTTTACGCCCTTTGGCGATAGCCGCCGCGGCACGTAAATCTTCGATGCGTGAGTTGGTGCATGAGCCGATAAAGACTTTGTCGATAGCTACATCGGTCAGCTTAACGCCGGCTGCCAAATTCATATACGCCAGCGCTTTTTCTGCCGAGGCGCGTTCCATTGGATCGCTAAATGATTCAGGTGCAGGGATTGGCTGGTTGATGGCAATCACCTGACCTGGATTTGTTCCCCAAGTAACCTGAGGGGTGATGTCGCTGGCGTTCAGTGTGACGGTGGCGTCAAACTGTGCGCCCTCATCAGACTTCAGCGTGCGCCAGTATTCCACGGCTTTGGCCCAGCTTTCGCCTTTTGGCGCAAACTGACGGCCTTTCAGATAATCAAAGGTCGTTTCGTCTGGTGCGACTAACCCCGCTTTTGCGCCCATTTCGATGGCCATATTGCACAGCGTCATGCGGCCTTCCATCGACAGGGCTTCTACGGCTTTGCCGCAGAATTCCACCACGTGTCCGGTTCCACCGGCGTGACCTATTTTGCCAATCACGGCCAGCACAATATCTTTAGCTGTTATGCCTTCCGCGGCGTCGCCAGCAATTTCAATTTTCATGGTTTTTGCACGGCCTTGTTTCAGCGTTTGGGTCGCTAAAACATGCTCGACTTCAGAAGTGCCGATACCAAAGGCCAATGCGCCGAATGCGCCATGGGTTGCGGTGTGAGAATCGCCGCAAACAATGGTGTTACCCGGTAATGTCATGCCTTGTTCTGGGCCGATGACGTGAACGATACCTTGGAAAGGATGGTTCAGATCGTATAACTGCACGCCAAATTCTTTGCAGTTTTTCATCAGCTCTTGCATCTGGATACGAGCCATATCACCGCAGGCGTTAATATCTTTGGTCTGCGTAGAAACGTTGTGATCCATCGTGGCAAAGGTTTTGCTGGTTTGGCGAACAGGACGACCCATCGCACGCAGCCCATCAAACGCCTGTGGTGAAGTGACTTCGTGCACCAGGTGGCGGTCGATATACAGCAGCGGCGTTTCGTTTTCAGCTTCGTAAACGACGTGAGCATCAAACAATTTTTGGTATAAGGTTTTCGCCATGATCAGGCCTCCTGTGCGATAAAGCGGGCAATTGCATCGCCCATCTCTGAGGTTGAAATCGCTTTACCATCACCCGCTAAATCGCTGGTGCGGAAGCCTTGCTCTAATGCTTTATTAACGGCCTGCTCAACGGCATTAGCCGCATCGTCTGCATTCAGGCTGTAGCGCAGCAGCAGGGCAAATGACAGGATTTGAGCAATAGGGTTGGCAATGTTTTTTCCTGCGATATCCGGCGCAGAGCCACCCGCAGGTTCATACAGACCGAAACCTTGTTCATTCAGGCTGGCAGAAGGCAGCATGCCCATTGAGCCAGTGATCATGGCGCACTCGTCAGACAAAATATCGCCGAAGATGTTGGAGCACAGCATGACGTCAAACTGCGACGGATCTTTAATCAGCTGCATGGTCGCGTTGTCGATATACATATGATTCAGCGCGACGTCTGGATAGTCTTTACCGATCTCAGTAGCAATTTCGCGCCACAAAATCGAGCTTTGCAGCACGTTCGCTTTATCAATGGAGGTGACTTTGCCACGACGTTTGCGTGCGGCTTCGAAGGCGATACGTGCGATACGCTCGATTTCAAAACGGTGATAAACCTCGGTGTCAAAAGCACGCTCATGCATGCCTTGGCCTTCGCGGCCTTTCGGTTGGCCGAAGTAGATCCCGCCGGTTAATTCACGCACGCACAGGATATCGAAGCCGCGCGCCGCGATATCGCTGCGCAGTGGGCAAAACTCTTCTAATCCTTCATATAGGCGTGCTGGGCGCAGATTGCTAAACAGTTTGAAGTGTTTACGCAATGGCAATAATGCACCGCGTTCAGGCTGCTGTGCGGGCGGCAGATTTTCCCATTTTGGGCCACCGACGGAGCCAAACAAAATCGCGCTGGCTTGTTCGCAGCCTGCAATGGTAGCCGCAGGCAAAGGTGTGCCGTGCTTGTCGATAGCTGCGCCACCGACGTCATATTCGCTGGTAGAAATTCTCAGGCCAAAGCGTTGGCGCACGGCGTCGATGACTTTGTATGCCTGCGCCATAATTTCTGGACCGATGCCGTCTCCGGGTAAAACGGCAATGTGATGTGTTTGGCTCATAATTAGATCGCTTCCTGATTAGAATGAGAAGGTGATGTTTGTGTTTGATGGATGCGCTGTTTTTCTTTTTCGACCTGCTGCGCACGCCAGATGTTATTCAGAACGTTAATCAACGCCTGAGCGGAAGATTCTACGATGTCGGTCGTAATGCCGACGCCGTGGAAGCGGCGTCCGTTGTAATTCGCGACAATATCAACCTGACCCAGTGCGTCTTTGCCTTGGCCTTTCGCTGACAGCTGATATTTAACAATATCGATGTCGTAGCCAGCGATACGGTTGATGGCTTGATACACGGCGTCGACAGGGCCATTGCCGGTGGCGGCTTCTGCGCTGATTTCTCCGCCGATGTTTAATTTAACCGATGCGGTTGCCATCACGCTGGTACCCGACTGCACGCTGAAGTAATCCAAGCTGAAGTGCTCAGGCTCTTCCTGCTGTTTATTAATAAACGCCAGCGCTTCTAAGTCGTAGTCGAATACCTGTCCTTTTTTGTCAGCCAGTTTCAGGAAGGCATCGTATAAGGTGTCCAGATTGAAGTCGGTACCTTCCTGATAACCCATCTCTTCCATATGATGTTTCACGGCAGCGCGGCCAGAGCGAGAGGTCAAATTCAGCTGAACCTGATTCAAACCGATCGATTCTGGGGTCATGATTTCGTAGTTTTCACGGTTTTTCAGTACGCCGTCTTGGTGAATACCGGAAGAGTGCGCAAAAGCGTTGGAGCCCACGATAGCTTTATTACCAGGGATAGGCATATTGCACATTTGGCTGATGAACTGGCTGGTGCGGTAGATTTCTTGATGACGAATATTGGTATGCACGCCCAGCATTTCGGAACGCGTGCGGATGGCCATGATCACTTCTTCCAATGCGCAGTTGCCTGCTCGCTCGCCAATACCGTTGATGGTTCCTTCAACCTGACGAGCACCGGCCTGAACCGCCGTAATAGAATTGGCTACCGACATGCCTAAATCGTCATGACAGTGAACGGAAATAATCGCTTTATCAATGTTAGGTACGCGCTCATACAGATTGGTGATGATGCCACCAAATTGATAAGGCGTGGTGTAGCCGACGGTGTCGGGAATATTGATGGTGGTAGCACCGGCCTTGATGGCGGCTTCAACGATGCGGCACAGATTGTCTAACGGAGTACGGCCCGCATCCTCGCAGGAGAACTCAACGTCATCCGTATAGTTACGCGCACGTTTCACGGAATGCACCGCCATTGCCACGACATCCTCAAAGGATTTTTTCAGTTTTGACTCAACATGCAGCGTTGAGGTGGCCAAAAATACATGAATACGGAAGGCTTCAGCGACACGCAATGCTTCAGCGGCGACGTCGATATCTTTATCTACACAGCGTGCCAAACCACAGACTCGGCTGTTTTTGATATTACGCGCAATGGTTTGTACCGATTCAAAGTCACCTGGGGAGGATACTGGGAAGCCAACCTCCATCACGTCAACGCCCATGCGCTCTAATGCCATGGCGATTTGCATCTTCTCTTTGACGCTCAGGCTGGCTTGTAATGCTTGCTCACCATCGCGCAGCGTGGTGTCGAAAATAATCACTTGTTGGCTCATGCAGGTTGCTCCTCAATCGTTCTTATTTGTCGCGTTGCGCTGCTTTTGGTGTAAAAAAAAGCCCGCGCATTTGCGCGGGCTTTCTTGTGTTTGGTTGGAATCAGTTTTGATTACCGCCCACAGGCTCACCGCGCATGCTGGATGCGAGAAGGAGGAGGCTGAGGAGACGAGTAGTCTGGATCATGTGATTCCGCTCTTAATCTGGATGAATAATTTCAATGCTTAAAGTGATACTGGATAGCCAAAGTCTTGTCAACGGCTATTTCAGTAGGTGAAAAAAACTCATACACAATGGGCATAGTGATTAATGTTCTTCTTATCAAGTAATACAGGATTGTGAGGTGTCTCTGAAATTTTAATGAAACATTAGCGGGCTAATTACGATGAGGGTGTTCTATAACTTAGTTAGTTTTGATGATAACTAATTGGATGGGAAGCGTATTTTATAAAATATACATCCTTATTATTCTTTGTTAGTTAACTATTGCTTCCTTGAATTTTAAGTACAACTAAATCATTAATCACTAGAATGCATTGGTGTTGAATGAATGACAGGTTGATGAGTGATTAACCGCTTGTGTGTCATTTTAATTCTAAATAAAACAATTTATTTTTACCGCGTGTTTATTACTGAATTTATTTTTATAGCTAGGGATAGCGTTTAAGAACTCCCAGACTGGACGGCTGATTGTATTTAAGTTTTCGGCTGTTTTCATATCTTAATTAATTCGCGATTTTATTTTCCAATTGCGATGCTGAAATATAATTTATATTAGGTGATGTATGTCAGTACAAAACGAGGTTATGTCTTTGGCCGAAAATGGAAGTACAGAACTGGTTCAACTCAGAAACGTTGACCTTAATTTGCTGACTGTCTTTGACGCGGTCATGCAGGTGCAAAATATCACGCGTGCGGCCCATGCTTTGGGCATGTCTCAGCCTGCGGTAAGTAACGCCGTTGCTCGACTGAAGATCATGTTCAACGACGAGCTCTTTATGCGCTATGGCCGTGGTATCCAGCCAACGCATCGGGCATATCAGCTGTTTGGGTCGATTCGCCAAGCATTGCAGATCGTACAGAATGAACTCCCTGGAGCAGGCTTTAATCCGCTGGTCAGTGAACGTGTATTTAATGTGGCGATTTGTAGCCCATTAGATATTCGACTAACCGCAAAGCTGTTTAATCAAATTAAAGAGAGCGCATCTCACGTTCAGTTACATTTAAACTCATCGGTAAATGAAAATATTGAACGTAAATTACGCTATCAAGAAAAAGATTTCTTGATCAGCTATAGCCATTTTGAAAGTGAAGAATACTCTTGCGAGCCTCTATTTAAAGATGAGTTCGTTTTAGCCGTATCCAAGAACCATCCAAGAATTAATAATATGGTCAGCTATCAGCAGCTCTTGGTTGAGCAACATGCTGTTGTTGGTTTGAATTTATTCTCATCACTGAGTCGTAGTTATTATGAGGCAAGTGAACTGGCGCGTTGTGTTGCATATCAAGGTACCGATATGAACAGCGTATTGAGCGTGGTATCGAAAACTGAAATGGTGGCCATTGCCCCACGCTGGTTGGTTGAGGACTATGCTGAACACTTAAATCTTTCTGTCGTGTTACTCAGTGATTTGGAAAGAGAACGTACTTGTTACCTGAGCTGGCACCATGCCGCAGAACGCGATAGCGGTCATCAGTGGATGAAAGCGGTACTGAGCGATTTCGGCAGTAAGTTTTAAACCTCACGCTTAATAAAATAAGTTAATAAAGAGAGAGCATTGGGCTCTCTCTTTCTATATCTGGAGTTATCTGGGACTTGTCGCTGCGGCAGTGATTTATAGATGCCTACGGCGATTTTATTAGTTTTTTATATTATTTTGAATTCTTTTCATTTGTCGCAAACTGACCCCATATTTACATTATCCTCTGTCATAGCTTGATGGAAAATTATTCAAGAAACCCATCTTTGCTCACCTTTTTACGTTTAATAATCGTTGACCCTTTGGCTAGAACAGGTAGACTTCGGCGAAAAGAGCGCACAGCTGTAAGCTGAATAAGATTTTTCACTCATATCTTACTGCGACATCCATTCCGATAAATTCAATGAACTTCTTCTATGATCAATGAGTTAAATAAATACCATCTGGTTAAACGAATTCAGCAGCAGATCAAAACCATACCGCAGCGTGTTGCGCTACGTGAGTGGTCTGCTCAAGGCGAAACTTCATTTACCTGGCAACAGGTAGGGCGTCGGGTTGAGAAACTCGCGCTAGCCTTGTGCGCTTTGGGTGTTGATGTGCAGGATCGCGTGGCTATCTTTGCTCACAACTCAGTTTCTTGGACTTTAGTTGATCTGGCGATTTTACATCTGCGAGCGATTACCGTTCCGGTGTACTCGACAAACACCGCAGGGCAGACCGCCTTTGTGCTTAATGATGCCGATGTGCGTATTCTGTTTGTTGATGGCCAATCTCAATATAATGCTGCGTTGGCGCTGCGTGGTGTTTGTCCGCAGTTAGAACGCATTATTGTTATGTCAGACAGCATTGACATGCAGGGCTGTGACATTGCCTGCACGCTTGATGATTTTGCCGCTAGCGCGCAAGAATCTTATTTGCCGCAGCTGGCCGAACGAATTGCTCAGGCTGATATGAGCGATCTGTTTACGCTCATTTATACCTCCGGCACCACCGGTGAACCAAAAGGTGTGATGTTGAATTACACCAATATGGGGGCGCAGCTTCGCCTGCATGATGAGCGTTTAACCGTCACTGCCGATGATGTTTCTCTCTGCTTCCTGCCGCTTTCTCACGTATTTGAACGTGCGTGGAGCTTCTATGTGATGCACTCTGGAGCACAGAATGTATACCTTGGCGATACCAATCAGGTTCGCGAGGCGATGCAATCGGTGAAGCCTACCGTTATGTGTGCTGTTCCGCGTTTTTACGAAAAAATCTTCAGCGCCATCCATGAAAAAGTGGCTCAGGCGAAGTGGCACAAGCGTGCCATGTTCAAGTGGGCTATTTGGGTGGGGGAAAAATGTTTCCTGACCGAGCGTACTGGGCGTAAACCAAGTCCTGCGCTGGCCGCCATGCATAAGCTGGCTGATAAGCTCGTTCTCAGCAAACTGCGAGGAATTTTAGGTGGGCGAGTGCGTTTTCTGCCTGCTGCTGGTGCAAAGCTGGATGATAATGTCATCCTATTTTTCCAAGCGTTAGGTGCCAATATCAAATACGGCTATGGCATGACAGAAACCTGTGCCACGGTGTCTTGCTGGGAAGAGAATGATTTCCGCTTTGGTTCTATTGGTAAACCTTTACCTGACGTAGAAGTCCGTATCGGTCATGAAAATGAAATCCAGGTACGTGGTCCTATCGTCATGTGTGGCTACTTTAATAAACCGTTGGAAACCGCCGCGACCTTTACTGAAGATGGCTGGTTAAAAACCGGTGACGCAGGGGCATTAGATGAGAATGGTAATTTGTTTATTACCGAGCGTCTGAAAGACTTGATGAAAACCTCTAACGGTAAATACATTGCGCCGCAGATGGTTGAAGGTACCTTAGCGCAGGATCGTTTCATTGAGCAGGTTGCGGTTATCGCTGACGCGCGTAAGTTTGTTTCTGCGCTGATCGTTCCGTGCTTTGAATCTTTGGAAGAGTACGCTAAGTCGATCAATCTGAAGTATCACGATCGTTTAGATCTGCTGCGTCATAGTCATATCGTTGAGATGTTTGATTTACGCCTGCGTGAAATGCAGAAAGGCTTAGCCAAGTTTGAGCAGGTTAAACGGTTTACTCTGCTGCCAGAGGCCTTCTCCATGGAGCAGGGCGAGCTGACACCCACGCTTAAACTACGTCGCAAGATCATTAACTCTCGCTATCAGCTGGAAATTGAATCCATGTATTTGGAACGATAGCGGTAAATTGATTTTGCTTAACGGCCAGTACTTTTACTGGCCGTTTTCTTTTCTGAAACTCCCCTCGCTTATTTTGGCCTGAGAGAATGATTTAGTTCTGTAATTTGGCTGGCCGCAGCGATAAGCGCGGAGCTCATTCCATGACTCTCAGCGTTTTATTCCTGAAAAATGGCTGAATACAGCAAGGTTATCACTTCCCCGTTTTTTCCCACCGGTTTGTCGTTTGCGCACTTGTTATTCCCACGTTAAGGTAATGAATCAAACACAACACACAAAAAAACAGGGATCCACCCTGAATATGATACCTACGCAAAGTCAGCCTGGAGGCAAACCCATGGAGATGTTGTCAGGAGCCGAGATGGTCGTTCGATCGTTAATCGATCAGGGCGTAAAGCATGTATTCGGTTATCCGGGCGGGGCCGTTCTTGATATTTACGACGCCCTGCACACGGTTGGAGGAATTGAACACGTCCTCGTGCGCCACGAGCAGGGTGCAGTGCACATGGCCGATGGATTTGCGCGTGCAACCGGAGAAGTAGGCGTGGTGCTGGTGACCTCAGGTCCCGGAGCAACAAATGCCATTACCGGTATTGCGACCGCTTATATGGACTCGGTTCCGATGGTGGTTATTTCGGGTCAGGTTGCTACGTCTCTGATTGGTAACGATGCTTTTCAGGAGTGCGATATGGTCGGGATTTCACGCCCGGTGGTGAAGCACAGCTTTTTAGTGAAGCATACTGAAGATATTCCAACCATTATCAAAAAAGCATTCTATTTGGCCTCGACAGGGCGTCCGGGGCCCGTCGTCGTTGATTTGCCTAAAGACATCATGAATCCGGCGATCAAACTGCCGTATTCTTATCCTGAAAACGTAAAAATGCGCTCGTATAGCCCGACTCTACAAGGGCATCGTGGCCAGATTAAGCGCGCACTACAAACGTTGTTGGCGGCGAAACAGCCGATTATTTATGCCGGTGGCGGTGTGATTAGCTCAGGTTGTCATGAGGAGCTGCGTCAGCTAGCCGAGCGCTTGAATATTCCAGTGACAACATCTTTGATGGGCTTGGGTGGCTTCCCAGCATCTCACGCTCAAAGCCTCGGCATGCTGGGTATGCATGGCACTTACGAAGCCAATATGGCGATGCACAACGCTGACGTTATTTTTGCCGTCGGTGTGCGCTTCGACGATCGTACCACCAATAATCTGGCTAAATACTGTCCTAATGCGACAGTGCTGCATATCGACATCGATCCTACCTCGATCTCCAAAACCGTTGATGCAGATATTCCGATCGTGGGTGATGCGAAAGAGGCGCTAGCGACTTTCTTGGAGCTGCTGGGGCAGAAAGAAGCCAAGCAAGATTTCGATGGACTGCGTGATTGGTGGCAAAACATTGCTCAATGGCGTGCCCGTAAATGCCTGAGCTATGATACGAACAGCGGCCGTATTAAACCGCAGCAGGTCATTGAAACCCTCCATCGATTAACCCACGGTGAGGCTTATGTTGCTTCGGACGTGGGTCAACATCAGATGTTTGCCGCCTTGTACTACGGTTTTGATAAACCGCGTCGTTGGGTGAATTCGGGAGGCCTAGGCACTATGGGCTTTGGCTTGCCTGCGGCGCTGGGGATCAAATTAGCCTTGCCGGAAGAAACCGTGATTTGTGTCACTGGTGACGGCAGTATCCAGATGAACATCCAAGAGCTGTCAACGGCGCTGCAATATGATTTGCCCGTTGTCGTGGTGAATCTGAACAACCGCTTCCTTGGCATGGTTAAGCAGTGGCAAGACATGATCTATGCAGGGCGTCATTCACAGTCTTACATGGAATCATTACCGGATTTTGTGAAGCTGGCTGAGGCTTACGGACACGTTGGGATCTCGATCCGCACGCCTGATGAATTAGAAAGCAAGCTGGAGCAGGCGCTGGCGGTGAAGAATCGTTTAGTGTTTGTCGACGTTACCATTGATGAAACTGAGCACGTTTATCCGATGCAAATTCGCGGCGGATCAATGGACGAAATGTGGTTAAGCAAAACGGAGAGGACTTAATAATGCGCCGGATTTTATCTGTATTACTGGAAAACGAATCAGGCGCACTGTCCCGCGTGGTCGGCCTGTTCTCTCAGCGTGGCTATAACATTGAAAGTTTGACCGTTGCTCCTACGGACGATCCCACGCTTTCGCGCATGACGATCCAAACCGTCGGTGATGCGAAAGTGCTTGAGCAAATTGAAAAGCAGCTCCACAAACTGGTAGATGTTTTGCGTGTGAGCGAGTTGGTGCAGGGCTCGCACGTTGAGCGTGAAATTATGTTAGTGAAGTTACAGGCAACGGGTTATGGACGTGAAGAAGTGAAGCGCAGCACCGACATTTTCCGTGGGCAAATCGTGGATGTCACCGCGGCGCTTTACACAGTTCAGCTAGTCGGTACCAGCGACAAGCTTGATGCCTTCTTAAGCGCCGTACGAGAGGTTGCTGAAATTGTTGAAGTAGCCCGTTCAGGTGTTGTCGGGGTATCTCGTGGTGACAAAATAATGCGTTAACACAGGTCAATTTTCTGCGTAATAGTGCTATTTAGAGGCTCAGCTTTGTGCTGGGCCTCTTACTTTTTCTTATTTGCTGATGCCTTTCAGCAAAAGCGGTTGCTCCTTTCTTCTTTATGCGGTTAGATCATTTGTATCGATGACCATTCGGTCTTCTTAATTAATTTGATGCGTAAGGGGATAACGTGAAGTTGGATGAAATCGCGCGTCTTGCTGGAGTTTCGCGGACGACGGCCAGTTATGTCATTAACGGTAAGGCCAAACAGTACCGTGTGAGTGATAAAACGGTTGAAAAAGTGATGGCTGTGGTACGTGAGCATAACTATCATCCAAACGCCGTGGCTGCAGGTTTACGTGCTGGCCGCACCCGTTCTATTGGGCTGGTTATTCCTGATTTGGAAAACACCAGCTACACCCGCATTGCAAACTATCTTGAGCGTCAGGCACGCCAAAGAGGCTATCAGCTGTTGATCGCCTGTTCAGAAGATCAGCCAGATAACGAAATGCGGTGTATCGAGCACCTGTTACAGCGTCAGGTTGATGCCATCATTGTCTCGACCGCTCTGCCGCCGGAACACCCGTTCTACCAGCGTTGGGTCAACGATCCTTTGCCGATCATTGCGCTGGATCGTGCGTTAGATCCTGAAAACTTTATTAGCGTTGTGGGGGCCGATCGTGAGGATTCCGAGATGTTGGCGGAAGAATTACGCAAATTCCCGGCTAAATCGGTTCTGTATCTCGGTGCTTTGCCTGAGCTGTCGGTGAGTTTCTTACGCGAGCAGGGATTCCGAGACGCATGGCGCGACGATCCGCGTGAAGTGCAATATCTTTACACCAATAGCTACGAACGTGATGCCGCGGGCGTAGCGTTCTCTAATTGGCTTAAAGATAATGAAATGCCGCAGGCTTTGTTCACCACGTCATTCCCGCTTCTGCAGGGGGTGCTGGATGTCACGTTGAAGCATCATGGTCATTTGCCAACCGATCTTGCGATCGCAACCTTTGGCGACAATGAGCTACTGGATTTCCTCGATTGCCCTGTTTTATCGGTGGGGCAACGCCATCGTGATATCGCCGAACGCGTACTGGAATTGGTATTGGCGAGTTTGGATGAGCCGAAGAAGCCAAAAGCGGGTTTAAGCCGAATGCGTCGTGTACTGCTCAAGCGTGGTCGCCTTAACCGGATGTAATGCCGAAAGAATTAAGTAAAACGATGAAGTGAGAAGGCGCCGGTGGTAACCGGCGCTTTTTTTACGCCTGTACTTTATTGACCTGAACTTTATTGGCATGGGCAGACACTTTAAACAGCCTGCGGCAATAATCTAAAAATAGCCGTAGGCGACACCCATTGCCATCGATACCACGGCGTTACTGGTGACCGCCGCGATAATTTGCGCACCGTCGGCACCCACAGACCACAAAATAATGGCGTATACCGGCGACTGAAAAGAGACATAGGCAAGCAGATCGGCCACGATTTTAGCCGCTCCGGTTGGGCTGCAACGCTGTGACTGACGAATAAACCAATCACGATATATGCCATACGGCCAAGCGATAAGAATGTTGACCGGAATGGAAAGTAGGCGAGATGACAGTGATTGGCTAAAGCTCATTCCAGAGAGAAAGACTTCAATCGCCATACCGACGATGAAGGAGTAAACCACCAGTGCAAAAATATCGGCGGCTGCACTACGAGCACGAGAATCGGATGAAAACATAACGGCTAACTCCATGTTGAAACTAGTCATTAATACTGGTTTTGCTTGCTCTTAATGGTTTTATGAACTGCTTATTTTTGTATGAATAGCATACATGCTCGCCGTATGTTTTTTAACTAGTGAAAAATTATTATTTAAAGACGGATTTGCTACAAAAATCTGCGCGAATGACAAGAATGGGCAAAACGCATGATTTATCACCATGCCGGTAATTTTTATGTTCTTATTCAATTTCTTGGATGGAAATCGTACAGGGAAGGATAATGAATGGTTTGTGTTGTTCTAATAATCGTCTGAATAAAATAAAAATGAATATTTGAGAACTATCTGAGGTGGTAAGGATTGAGAGAACGAAATACTCAATGCCTTTTGAATAAAGGCAGTTAGATAATTAATCCTCAAACCGATTATTATCTCGGGATAAAGTGAGATAAAATGGTTATCAGAAAAACTATGTTGAATGGTAATTAAATTATTTTATTGATTTTTAAAGGTATTTTTAATTTTCTGACGACGATTGGCTAAGGTTGAATTAGCTTTATATTTACTACTGTAAAGCGTATGTAAATTATACAAGACATGTTCAAAATGAGAGCCATATTGCAAAGTCTGGTTAAATTTTAATTTTTGGTAAAAATTTTGTGTTTCTCGTTAGTAACACTCCCTTCCAAGAATTTCCCTTAATTTATCATGATGTTAATTTTATTATTTCTCTTTCAGAGTTTTCGTTGTGAATGGTTTTAATTTCACTTCAGGCAAAAATAATCCCAAACCGCATCCGCTCTGGCTTGACAAGGTTTTCCTACCCTCCGTAAACTTCCTTATGTGGGAATTTGTGGTGTAAAGTGGTGAGATGGGGCAACGAGGGGTAATTTAGGTATGTTTCGTGGCGCAACAACCATCAACCTTGACGGTAAAGGACGCTTAGCGGTTCCAATGCGCTATCGCGAATTACTGCTTGAGGAATCGCAAGGTCAAATGGTTTGCACCATCGATCTCCATCAGCCATGCCTATTGCTTTACACACTTCCGCAGTGGGAAGTGATTGAACAAAAACTATCGCGTCTTTCGAGTATGAATCCTGTCGAGCGTCGCATTCAGCGTCTGCTGCTAGGTCATGCCAGCGAATGCCAGATGGATAGCGCCGGTCGATTGCTGATTGCAAGTACGTTGCGACAGCATGCTGGGCTTACAAAACAAGTGATGCTAGTTGGGCAGTTCAACAAGTTTGAACTGTGGGATGAAGAAAACTGGTATCAACAGGTCAAGGAAGATATTGACGCACAACAGACCGCAACGGAGCCTTTATCCGAGCGGCTACAGGATTTGTCGTTATAGTCATGTCAGAAGAAAATTACCAACACAAGACCGTGTTGCTGGATGAGGCTGTGAATGGCCTTAATCTGCGCAGTAACGGCATTTACATTGATGGCACTTTTGGTCGCGGTGGTCATTCACGTCTTATTTTGTCCCAGCTTGGGCCAGAAGGACGCTTAGTGGCTATCGATCGTGACCCGCAGGCTATTGCCGCCGCAGCAGAAATCACCGATCCACGTTTCTCTATCGTTCATGGCCCGTTTTCCGATATGGCGAGCTATGTACGTGAACTCGGCCTAGAAGGCCAAATCAACGGCGTTCTTCTCGATTTGGGCGTTTCCTCTCCGCAGCTCGATGATGCTGAGCGCGGCTTCTCTTTCATGCGTGATGGACCGCTCGACATGCGAATGGACCCAACGCGTGGTTTGTCCGCAGCTGAATGGCTGATGAAAGCGGAAGAAGAGGATATTGCTTGGGTGCTGAAGACCTTTGGCGAAGAGCGCTTTGCCAAGCGTATTGCGCGCGCCATCGTGGAGCGTAATCGCCTTGAGCCAATGACCCGCACGCATGAACTGGCCACGCTGATTGCAAACGCCAGCCCATTCCGTGAAAAACATAAGCATCCGGCAACGCGCAGCTTCCAAGCGATTCGTATTTATATCAACAGCGAATTGGAAGAGATCGAACGTGCACTGAACGGCGCGCTAGAGATTCTCGCCCCAGAAGGTCGCCTGTCGATTATCAGTTTCCATTCGCTGGAAGACCGCATTGTAAAACAGTTTATTCGTCACCATAGCCGTGGGCCACAGGTTCCTGCGGGTATTCCTCTGACAGAAGCGCAGCTGCGCAGTCAGGGCGGACGTAAGCTGAAAGCGTTGGGCAAAATGAAACCGAGCGGTGAGGAAGTGAACGTTAACCCACGTGCTCGTAGCTCGGTGCTGCGCTTTGCGGAAAGGACGACAGAATGATCGGCAATGAGCGCCATACGCTAGTTGCCGTTATCGGCGGAGATATTCTCCGCCACGGTAAACTGCCTCTGATTCTGTTTATCGGCGTTTTGGTATCCGCGGTGCTTGTGGTGACGACCACGCATAAAACACGCTTGCTGACCGCACAGCGTGAGCAACTGGTGCTTGAACGCGATGCTCTGGATATCGAGTGGCGCAACCTGATTCTGGAAGAGAATGCGTTAGGCGATCATAGCCGTGTCGAACGTATTGCCACCGAGAAGCTGCAGATGCAGCACGTAGATCCATCTCAAGAAAACATTGTTGTTAAGCAATGAGTTAACAATGTTTTCAACAGACCACCTTCGACGTAGGTAAATGTGTAATCAATGAAAGCAGTGCGACCCGGAAAGTTAAAGCGTCAGGAAGATCAGGCCAGCTTTGTCAGCTGGCGTTTTGCGTTGCTCTGTGGGTGCATATTTATTGCCTTGATGGGTTTGTTAGGCCGCGTGGCTTATTTGCAGGTGATTAATCCCGATCGCTTAGTGCGTGAAGGCGATGCGCGTTCTTTGCGCACGCAGCCTATTCTGACTTCACGCGGGATGATTAGCGATCGTGCAGGCCGCCCGTTGGCCGTGAGCGTGCCTGTTAATGCCATTTGGGCCGATCCGAAAGAAGTGAATGAACGCGGTGGTATAACGCTGGATTCACGTTGGAAGGCGCTGGCCGATGCGCTGGAAATGCCGCTGGATAAAATGGCTGCGCGTATCAACGCCAACCCGAAAGGGCGCTTTGTTTATCTCGCTCGTCAGGTGAATCCGGCGATGGCTGATTACATCCATAAGCTGAAGCTTCCAGGTATTTTCCTCAAGCAAGAATCCCGTCGTTATTATCCTGCTGGGCAAGTAACCGCTCACATCATCGGTGTGACCAACATTGATGGTCAGGGGATCGAAGGCGTTGAAAAGAGCTTTGACCGCTGGCTAACCGGCCAGCCGGGTGAACGTACCGTGCGTAAAGACCGCTTTGGCCGCGTGATTGAAGATATTTCCTCGGTGGATAGCCAAGCCGCGCATAACTTGGCGCTCAGTATCGATGAACGTCTACAGGCGTTGGTCTACCGTGAGTTAAATAACGCGGTGGCGTTTAACAAAGCGGAATCTGGTACTGCTGTGCTGGTTGACGTGAATACCGGCGAAGTGTTGGCGATGGCAAACAGCCCATCGTATAACCCCAATAATTTGGCCGATACGCCTAAAGAAACCATGCGTAACCGCGCTATTACCGACATCTTCGAACCGGGTTCCACGGTGAAGCCGATGGTGGTGATGACCGCGTTACAGCACAACGTGGTGAAAGAGAATAGCGTACTGAATACGCTCCCTTATTTTGTTAACGGGCACCAGATTAAAGACGTGGCCCGTTACTCAGAACTCTCCATTACGGGGATTCTACAGAAGTCGAGTAACGTCGGTGTATCAAAGCTGGCGTTAGCGATGCCGTCCTCTGCGCTGGTAGAAACCTACTCGCACTTTGGATTGGGTAAGGCGACCAATTTGGGGCTGGTCGGAGAAAGTAGTGGCATGTACCCAAAAAACAACGGTGGTCTGACATAGAGAGGGCCACCTTTTCTTTCGGATATGGGCTAATGGTAACGCCGTTACAGCTAGCACGTGTCTATGCAACGATTGGCAGCCTTGGGATTTATCGTCCGCTGTCGATTACCAAAGTCGATCCACCGGTTCCGGGCGAACGCGTATTCCCTGAGCCCATCGTTCGCACGGTTGTGCACATGATGGAAAGCGTTGCACTGCCGGGCGGTGGTGGGACAAAAGCAGCAATCAAAGGCTATCGCATCGCGATTAAAACAGGGACCGCGAAAAAAGTCGGTCCAGATGGCCGTTATGTAGATAAATACATTGCTTATACCGCTGGCGTTGCGCCAGCAAGTAATCCTCGATTTGCTCTGGTTGTGGTCATTAACGATCCGCAGGCAGGGAAGTATTACGGTGGTGCGGTATCTGCTCCGATCTTCGGCGCTATCATGGGCGGCGTTCTGCGCACCATGAACGTTGAGCCGGATGCGTTGCCCACGGGTGATAAAAACGAATTAGTGAACAATAAAAAAGAGGGTTCAGGTGGCAGATCGTAATTTGCGCGCGCTTTTGGCTCCTTGGGTAGCAGATGCTCCGGAGCGCGTTTTGCGAGAGATGACATTAGACAGCCGCGTTGCGGCTGCGGGTGATCTGTTTGTGGCGATCGTTGGCCACGCGGTAGATGGTCGCCGTTATATTCCGCAAGCGATAGCGCAAGGCGTTGCTGCAGTCATCGCTGAGGCAGATGGGGAAGCAGAAGATGGCACCGTTCGCGAGAGCCACGGCGTTCCCGTTATCTACCTGAGTCAGTTAAACCAGCGCTTATCCGCGTTGGCAGGACGCTTTTACCATCAGCCGGGTGCTGATTTGCGCTTAATCGGCGTAACAGGAACCAACGGCAAAACGACCATTACCCAATTGTTGGCACAGTGGGGCCAGCTATTAGGCGAAACCAGTGCGGTAATGGGAACGGTGGGCAATGGCCTACAGGGTCAAGTTCATCCAAGTGAAAATACGACCGGTTCTGCGGTTGATGTGCAGCATTTGCTGCGCAGCTTGGTGTCTCAAGGCGCCACGCTGGCGGCGATGGAAGTTTCTTCCCATGGTTTAGTGCAAGATCGCGTTGCCGATCTGCCGTTTGCTGCATCGGTATTCACCAATCTGAGCCGCGATCATCTGGATTACCATGGTGACATGGCGCATTACGAACAGGCTAAATGGCTGCTGTTCTCCACTCACCACAGCGGTGAAAAAATTATTAACGCTGACGATGAAGTCGGTCAGCGCTGGTTGGCTAAGTCTCCAGATGCCATTGCGGTAACCATGGAACAGCGCTTGCCAGAAAATTGGTCTGGGCGCTGGGTTTCAGCGACCGACGTTGATTATCACGACGGTGGCGCAAGCATCAGCTTTGACTCTTCATGGGGTAAAGGCTTGCTGGAAAGCCGCTTGATGGGAGCCTTTAACGTCAGCAATTTGCTGGTTGCTGCCGCTACCATGCTGGCACTTGGCTATCCATTAGAAGCGTTGTGTAAAAGCTCTGCTCAGTTGCAGCCCGTATGTGGCCGCATGGAAGTGTTCGCTGCTCCTGGTAAGCCAACCGTCGTTGTTGACTATGCGCATACGCCGGATGCACTAGAGAAAGCGCTTGAAGCGGCGCGTTTGCACTGCAAAGGCCAGCTATGGTGCGTATTTGGCTGCGGCGGCGATCGCGATAAAGGTAAGCGCCCACTTATGGGGGTGATTGCTGAGCAATATGCCGATCGCGTTGTTGTCACTGACGATAACCCGCGTAGCGAAGAGCCTCGCGCCATCATGGCCGATATTCTGAACGGCATGCTTGATGCAGGCCGTGCACAGGCTGTTTCTGGCCGCGCCGAAGCCGTTACCGGAGCCATCATGCAGGCTAAGCCTGATGATGTGATTCTCGTGGCAGGCAAAGGCCATGAAGATTATCAACTGGTTGGCAACCGTCGTTTGGATTATTCCGATCGCGTGACCGTAGCACGTCTGCTGGGGGTGATTGCATGATCCCTGTTTCTTTGCAGGCTATCGCTGAGGCGGTTAACGGCCAGTTGATTGGTGCTGATACACAAATTACTGATGTTGTGACCGATACGCGCAAGCTAACCGACGGCTGCTTGTTTATCGCGTTGAAAGGCGAAAAATTTGATGCTCATGATTTTGCGGCCGATGCAGTGAGTCAGGGCGCTGGCGCTTTGCTAGTAAGTAAACACTTACCGATTGATGCTCCGCAGATTGTGGTTGCTGATACGCGTATTGCGCTGGGGTTGCTTGGCGCATGGGTTCGTCAGCAAATGCCCGCTCGCGTTATCGCGCTTACCGGTTCATCGGGCAAAACGTCGGTGAAAGAGATGAGCGCGGAGATTCTGCGCCAATGCGGCAACGTGCTGTATACCTCGGGTAATTTTAATAATGACATCGGCGTGCCGCTGACGTTATTACGCCTTGAGCCACAGCATGAATATGCGGTGATTGAGCTGGGCGCCAACCACGTGGGCGAAATTGCCTATACGGTAGATCTGGTTAAGCCAGAAAGTGCCTTAGTTAATAATCTGGCTGCTGCACATTTGGAAGGCTTCGGTTCCTTAGCCGGTGTAGCCAAAGCCAAAGGTGAGATTTTTGATGGTTTGGCCGCGAACGGCACAGCCATTATCAATGCCGATAATAACGACTGGCCACATTGGCAAGAAAAGATTACCAACCAGCGCGTATGGCGTTTCTCTCCGCAGGCCGCTGAGTCCGTGGATTTCTTTGCCAGCGATGTCCGCGTGACACATCAAGGCACCGAGTTTGATCTGCACACGCCGTTTGGTACTGCGCCGGTGGTTCTGCCGCTGCCGGGTCGTCATAACATCGCGAATGCGCTCGCGGCGGCTGCGCTGACGATGTCAGTAGGCGCAACGCTTGAGAATGTGCGCAACGGATTAAGCGAACTCAAAGCGGTTCCCGGTCGCTTATTCCCGATCCGTTTGAATTCAGAACAGCTGATTCTCGATGATACCTATAACGCCAACGTGGGCTCTATGACCGCGGCAGCGCAGGTGTTGGGCTCAATGCCTGGCTATCGCGTCATGGTGGTGGGTGATATGGGCGAGTTGGGCGCTGAAGAAGAAGATTGTCATCGTCAGGTGGGCATTGCGGCTCGCGAGGCGGGGATTGATAAAGTGCTGAGCGTTGGCCGTTTAAGCCATCTCATCAGCGAGACCAGTGGTTGTGGTGAACATTTCACGGACAAAACGGCTCTGATTGAGCGCCTAAAAAACCTGTTATGCGAACATGCGGCGATCACCATTTTAGTTAAAGGTTCACGTAGTGCCGCTATGGAGCAGGTAGTACGAGGCTTATCTGTGCAGGAAATGCAGGAGAATCAATCATGTTAGTCTGGCTGGCCGAACACTTGGTCAAATACTATTCCGGCTTCAACGTCTTTTCCTATCTGACGTTCCGCGCCATTGTCAGCTTGTTGACGGCGCTGTTCCTGTCGCTGTGGATTGGGCCGCGAATGATTGCTCGCCTGCAAAAAATGTCTTTCGGTCAGGTTGTTCGTAACGACGGCCCTGAATCGCATTTCAGCAAGCGCGGTACGCCAACGATGGGCGGACTGATGATCCTGACCTCCATCACCATTTCCGTGTTGATGTGGGCATACCCGTCTAACCCTTACGTCTGGTGCGTGCTGTTTGTATTGCTCGGCTATGGCGTTGTCGGCTTTGTTGATGATTATCGCAAAGTGGTACGTAAAAATACCAAGGGCCTGATTGCACGCTGGAAGTACTTCTGGCAGTCGGTGATTGCGCTGGTAGTTTCTTTTGCCATGTACTCCATCGGTAAAGGAACTCCGGCAACCGAGCTGGTGGTTCCCTTCTTCAAGGATGTCATGCCGCAGCTGGGTCTGCTGTATATCTTGCTGAGCTATTTTGTGATTGTGGGTACCAGTAACGCCGTTAATCTCACCGATGGTTTAGACGGATTGGCTATTATGCCTACCGTTTTTGTTGCGGCGGGAATGGGGCTGGTGGCTTGGGCGACCGGTAACATGAACTTTGCTGCTTACCTGCATATTCCTTATCTGCGTCACGCCGGTGAACTGGTGATTGTCTGCACGGCTATTGTCGGCGCGGGGCTTGGATTCTTATGGTTTAACACTTATCCAGCTCAGGTCTTTATGGGCGATGTTGGCTCTCTGGCTCTGGGTGGTGCGCTGGGTACGATCGCGGTGTTGCTGCGTCAGGAATTCCTGCTGGTGATTATGGGCGGCGTATTTGTGATGGAAACCCTCTCGGTTATTTTGCAGGTGGGCAGCTTCAAACTGCGCGGCCAGCGAATTTTCCGTATGGCGCCAATCCATCACCACTATGAACTGAAAGGCTGGCCAGAACCTCGCGTTATCGTGCGCTTCTGGATTATCTCTCTGATGCTGGTGCTGATTGGCCTAGCAACCTTGAAGGTGCGTTAATATGGTGGACTATCAGGGTAAGAAAGTCGTCATCATTGGCCTCGGGCTTACGGGCCTGTCATGCGTTGATTTCTTCTTGGCACGTGGCGTAACGCCGCGTGTTATCGATACCCGTATTTCTCCACCGGGGCTGGATAAGCTGCCGGAAAACGTCGAGCGTCACTTGGGCGATATGAACCAAGAGTGGCTGCTGGATGCCGACCTCATCGTTGCAAGTCCCGGAATTACCCTTGCTTCCCCTGCGCTCAGCGTGGCGGCAGAAGCAGGTGTTGAGATCGTGGGTGATATTGAGTTGTTTTGTCGCGAAGCGCAGGCTCCCATTGTAGCTATCACGGGGTCTAACGGTAAAAGCACCGTAACAACCTTAGTCGGCGAAATGGCTAAATCTGCGGGCTGGAACGTTGGCGTGGGGGGCAATATCGGTTTGCCTGCGCTGATGCTGCTAAAGCAAGAGTGCGATCTTTACGTACTTGAACTCTCTAGCTTCCAGTTAGAAACCACCAATAGCCTGCGGGCGGCTGCGGCCACGATCCTGAATGTCACCGAAGATCACATGGATCGCTACCCGCTTGGGTTGCAGCAATACCGCGCTGCCAAGCTGCGTGTGTATGAAAATGCCAAAGTTTGCGTGGTTAACTCCGACGATGCGCTCACGATGCCGATTCGCGGTGCGGATTCGCGCTGCGTGAGTTTTGGTGCCGACGTGGGCGATTATCATTTGAATCGTCAGCAGGGTGAGATTTGGCTGCGCGTGCGTGGTGAAAAAGTTCTCAATACGCGTGAAATGAAAGTCACCGGCAAACATAACTTCACTAACGCATTGGCTGCGTTAGCGCTGGCGGATGCCGTTGGTATTCCACGTGCTTCGAGCTTAAAAGCACTGACAACGTTTACCGGTTTAGCACATCGCTTCCAGCTGTCATTGGAGCATAACGGCGTGCGTTGGATTAATGATTCCAAGGCCACCAACGTTGGCAGCACTGAAGCGGCGCTCAATGGCTTACACGTTGATGGCACTTTGCATCTATTGCTCGGTGGCGATGGCAAATCAGCCGACTTCAGCGCATTGGCGCAATACCTACAAGGCGATAACGTGCGTCTGTACTGCTTTGGTCGGGATGGCGCGCAGCTCGCTGCTTTGCGTCCTGAGATTGCCGAGCAGACAGAGACTATGGAACAAGCGATGCGAGTGATTGCTACCAAAGTGAAAACCGGCGATATGGTTCTGTTATCTCCAGCCTGCGCTAGCCTTGACCAGTTTAAAAACTTTGAACAACGCGGCGACGAGTTCAGCCGTTTAGCCAAGGAGCTTGGCTGATGCGTCTGCGACTCCCGCGGTTACCGCGCCCTAAATTCTCGTTGCCACATTTTGGTTTAATCACGCGTTTGCGTGAGTGGGTGATGGGAGCGGGCGAGAGCGATGCGGCGATGGTGGTGCTGTACGATCGCACTTTGCTCTGGCTGACCTTTGGTTTGGCGGCAATTGGCTTTGTGATGGTGACATCAGCATCCATGCCAATTGGCCAACGTTTGGCAGACGATCCTTTCCTGTTTGCGAAACGTGATGCGCTGTATCTGGCATTGGCGTTTGGGCTGGCGATGGTGACGCTGCGTGTGCCGATGGAAATCTGGCAGCGCTATAGCAATGCGTTATTACTGATGGCCGTTGCGATGCTGCTGATTGTTCTCGTGGTCGGTAGCTCGGTGAACGGTGCTTCGCGTTGGATTGCGTTTGGTCCGCTACGTATTCAGCCCGCAGAGATCTCCAAGCTGGCGCTGTTTTGCTATCTCTCCAGCTATCTGGTGCGCAAAGTTGAAGAGGTTCGTTCGAACTTCTGGGGCTTCTGTAAACCGATGGGTGTGATGGTGGTATTAGCGGTTCTGCTGCTGGCTCAGCCTGACTTGGGTACGGTGGTGGTGCTGTTTGTGACCACGCTAGGTTTGCTGTTCTTGGCGGGTGCCAAAATGTGGCAATTCTTAGCCATTATCGGCTCCGGTATTTTTGCCGTTGTGTTACTGATTATTGCAGAAC
Organism: Obesumbacterium proteus; assembly: GCF_001586165.1. Classification (NCBI taxonomy): domain Bacteria; kingdom Pseudomonadati; phylum Pseudomonadota; class Gammaproteobacteria; order Enterobacterales; family Hafniaceae; genus Obesumbacterium; species Obesumbacterium proteus. Next base: position 1,566,779 of record NZ_CP014608.1, read on the forward strand.
CGTATCGTATGCGCCGCGTAACGTCGTTCTGGAATCCATGGGCCGATCCTTTCGGCAGTGGTTACCAGCTGACGCAATCGCTGATGGCCTTTGGCCGCGGTGAATTCTGGGGACAGGGCTTGGGTAACTCGGTACAAAAACTGGAGTATTTACCTGAAGCGCACACCGACTTTATTTTCTCAATTTTAGGCGAGGAACTTGGGTATTTCGGTGTGGTTCTTGCTTTGTTAATGGTATTCTTCGTCGCTTTTCGTGCTATGTCGATCGGACGTCGTGCGTTAGAGGCAGATCAGCGTTTTTCTGGTTTTTTAGCCTGCGCCATCGGTATTTGGTTTAGTTTTCAGGCACTGGTTAACGTTGGGGCTGCCGCAGGGATGTTGCCGACGAAAGGTCTGACGTTGCCGCTAATTAGTTACGGTGGTTCCAGCTTGCTGATTATGTCGACCGCGTTGGTATTGCTGTTACGCATTGATTATGAAACTCGTCTGGAAAAAGCACAGGCGGTAGTAAGGGGTTCCCGATGAGTAGCAATGCTGATCATCAACAGAATAAACGCCTGATGGTAATGGCGGGTGGCACCGGTGGGCATGTGTTCCCTGGTTTAGCCGTCGCGCATTATTTGCAGGCTCAAGGATGGCAGGTGCGTTGGTTAGGCACCGCCGATCGAATGGAAGCCCAGTTGGTCCCACAGCACGGTATAGAAATTGATTTTATTCAGATTTCTGGCCTGCGTGGTAAAGGATTGAAGGCACAGCTAGGCGCGCCAATCCGCATTTTCCGCGCGGTTCGCCAAGCTAAAGCCATTATGAAGGCCTATAAGCCAGACGCCGTTTTAGGTATGGGCGGATATGTTTCAGGCCCCGGTGGTTTGGCTGCGTGGCTATGTGGTGTTCCGGTTGTGCTGCATGAACAAAATGGGATTGCCGGTTTAACCAACCGCTGGCTGTCTAAGATTGCTAAGCGCGTATTGCAGGCTTTTCCGGGCGCATTCCCGAATGCACCCGTGGTGGGTAACCCAGTGCGTGAAGACGTTCTGGCGCTGCCAGCCCCACAGCAGCGTTTAGCTGGCCGTATGGGGCCGATTCGAGTGCTGGTGGTTGGCGGAAGCCAAGGAGCCCGCATCCTGAACCAAACCATGCCGAAAGTTGCTGAGCAACTGGGTAGCCGAATTACGCTGTGGCATCAGGTAGGGAAGGGCGCTTTGCCAACGGTATTAGCCGACTATGAAAAAGTCGGTCAGACGCAGCACAAAGTGACTGAGTTTATTGATGACATGGCGGCAGCCTATGACTGGGCAGACGTCGTGGTATGTCGCTCTGGTGCACTGACGGTGAGCGAAATCGCGGCCGCTGGGTTGCCTGCATTGTTCGTACCGTTCATGCACAAAGATCGCCAACAGTATTGGAATGCGTTGCCGCTAGAAAAAGCAGGCGCTGCAAAAATCATTGAACAACCACAGTTGACCGTGGAGTCAGTGACGGCGACGTTGGCAGGATGGGATCGCCAAACCCTGTTAGAAATGGCAGAGAAAGCTCGCGCTGCTGCAATTCCCGATGCGACTGAACGTGTCGCCGCCGTGATTTGTGAAGTTGCGAAATAATTTACCGCTGAGCGGGTCGCTAGTTGTTAGCACCGGCCAAAATGACAGAACTGAGAAACAGTGAATAAGAACGTAAATACTCAACAACTCGCGAAACTGCGTACCATGGTGCCTGAGATGCGTCGCGTCCGGCATATTCACTTTGTCGGCATCGGCGGTGCGGGCATGGGCGGTATTGCCGAAGTGTTGGCTAATGAAGGCTATCAAATTAGCGGTTCTGATTTAGCGCCGAACCCTGTCACGCAGCAGTTAACCGAACTGGGCGCACAGATATATTTCAACCATCGTCCTGAAAACGTCAAAGACGCGAGCGTGGTTGTGGTTTCGACGGCGATTTCTGCGGATAACCCAGAGATCGTTGCGGCGCGTGAAGCGCGTATTCCCGTTATTCGCCGCGCTGAAATGCTGGCTGAGCTGATGCGTTTTCGTCATGGCATCGCGATTGCTGGCACCCATGGCAAAACAACGACAACGGCGATGGTTTCCAGCATTTATGCCGAAGCCGGTTTGGATCCAACGTTTGTAAACGGTGGTCTGGTGAAAGCGGCAGGCACGCATGCGCGTTTAGGCTCGAGCCGTTATTTGATTGCTGAAGCAGACGAAAGCGATGCCTCTTTCCTGCATCTACAGCCGATGGTTGCCGTGGTTACTAATATCGAAGCCGATCATATGGATACCTACCATGGCGACTTCGAGAATCTGAAGCAGACGTTTATTAATTTTCTGCACAACCTGCCGTTCTATGGCCGTGCGGTGATGTGCATTGATGATCCTGTGGTGCGTGAGTTATTACCGCGTGTAGGACGTCACATCACTACCTACGGTTTTAGCGATGATGCAGATGTGCGTATCGAGTCCTATCAGCAAAATGGCGCACAGGGCACTTTCTTCATCTGTCGTCAGGATAAGCCTCGTTTAGCGGTAACGTTAAATGCGCCAGGCCGCCACAACGCCCTGAACGCGGCAGCAGCCGTTTCGGTTGCCACCGAAGAGGGGATTGCGGATGAAGACATTCTACGTGCGCTAGAAGGCTTCCAAGGCACCGGACGTCGCTTTGACTTCCTTGGCGAGTACTCGCTGGAGAATGTGAACGGCAAAGAAGGTAAAGCCATGCTGGTGGATGACTATGGTCATCACCCAACGGAAGTGGACGCCACGATTAAAGCGGCTCGCGCAGGATGGCCGGATCGTCGTCTGGTGATGGTATTCCAGCCGCACCGTTTCACACGTACCCGCGACCTGTATGACGATTTTGCAAATGTGCTGTGTCAGGTTGACGTTTTATTGATGCTGGATGTGTACTCCGCCGGTGAAGCGCCAATTCCGGGAGCCGATAGCCGCTCTCTGTGCCGCACTATTCGTGGCCGTGGCAAGTTAGATCCCGTACTGGTGTCTGACGCTGCAACATTGCCAGCTACGCTGGCTCAGTTTTTAGAAAATGACGACCTGATTTTGACTCAGGGCGCCGGAAATATTGGCAAAGTGGCGCGGACTTTGGCTGAGCAGAAATTGCAGCCGATTAACGTTGACAGAACAAGTACGGATGAAAAACATCATGGCTGAGAAAGTTGCTGTATTACTGGGTGGTACCTCCGCAGAGCGTGAAGTCTCTTTACAGTCAGGCCAAGCGGTTCTGAATGGTCTGAAAGAGGCGGGTATTGACGCGCATCCGGTGGATATAAAAGACTTCCCCGCGACACAATTAAAAGACGCGGGCTTCGATAAGGTCTTTATCGCTCTGCATGGCCGTGGTGGTGAAGATGGAACGCTGCAAGGGGTTCTGGAGTTCCTGCAACTGCCTTATACCGGCAGCGGCGTAATGGCGTCGGCGCTGACCATGGACAAACTGCGTACCAAGCTGGTTTGGCAGGCGTCTGGCTTACCGGTGTCGCCTTTTGTTGCAATCAGCCGTGACCAGTTTGATGAAGGCTTAACTCAAGAAATGTTGGTTGAGCTGAATGCATTAGGTTTACCGCTGATCGTTAAGCCGAGCCGTGAAGGTTCAAGCGTCGGAATGAGTAAAGTCAGCGATGCCAGCGAGTTCGACGATGCGTTGGTTGAAGCCTTCCACCATGACGACGACGTGCTGGTTGAGAAGTGGTTAAGCGGCCCTGAATACACCGTGGCTTTCTTGGGCGAAGAGATTTTACCATCAATTCGTATACAAGCGCCGGGAGTCTTCTATGATTATGAAGCTAAGTACTTGTCGGATAAGACTGAATACTTCTGCCCAAGCGGTTTGAGCGAAGAGCGCGAACGTGAACTGGCTGAGCTGGCACGTAAAGCCTATAAATCGCTGGATTGCAGCGGCTGGGGACGCGTAGACGTTATGATGGACGCCGATGGAGAGTTTTATTTGCTGGAAGTGAATACGGCTCCGGGGATGACCAGCCATAGTCTGGTTCCAATGGCGGCGCGCCAGTATGGGTTGAGCTTCTCTCAGCTAGTTGCCCGCATCTTGGAGCTGGCTAACTGATATGTCGCAGGCAGCCCTGAACACTCGCGACCGTGAACCGACTGGTTCTGGCCAACGCCGTAGTGGTGCAGGTCTGCGTCGCAGTAATGGTATTTGTTTGTTTGGTATGATTTTTTTACTGATCATACTGGGTTCAATAGTGGTTAGTGGTTGGATGGTGGTGAGCTGGATGAAAGATGCCAGCCGTATGCCGCTTTCCAAGCTGGTGGTGACCGGTGAGCGTCATTTCACGAAGAGTGACGATATTCGTCAGGCGATTTTGTCGCTGGGTGCTCCGGGCACGTTCATGACGCAAAACGTCGATGTTATCCAGCAACAGATTGAGCGTTTACCGTGGATTAAGCAGGCCAGCGTGCGTAAGCAGTGGCCTAACGAACTCAAGATCCATTTAGTTGAGTACGTTCCGGTCGCACGTTGGAATGACTTACGTTTGGTCGATGCTGAAGGCAAATCGTTCAGCGTGCCAGCAGAGCGTACAGTGCAGCAGAAAATGCCGTTGCTGTATGGCCCAGAAGGCAGCGAAAATGATGTGCTGGAAGGCTATCACTCGATGAGTCAGGAACTGGCGAAGAATAATTTTAAGCTGAAAATGGTGTCAATGAGTGCGCGTCACTCATGGCAGCTAGGTCTGGATAACGACATTCGTCTTGAGCTGGGACGTGATGATCCTTCTGGACGACTGGCGCGGTTTGAGGAACTTTATCCCGCGTTACAGCAGCAGGCGCAGGCAACCAATCAACGTATTAGCTACGTTGATCTGCGCTATGACACCGGCGCCGCCGTGGGATGGGCTCCAGCGCCGCTTGACCAGCAGACACAGCAAAACGCTAATCAGCAACAGAATCAGGCACAGGTTAAACAACAATGATCAAGTCGACGGACAGAAAACTGGTAGTTGGACTGGAGATCGGAACGGCGAAAGTAGCCGCTCTGGTAGGGGAAGTTCTGCCCGATGGCATGGTCAATATCATCGGTGTGGGCAGTTGCCCATCCCGTGGCATGGATAAGGGCGGTGTTAACGATCTGGAATCCGTCGTTAAATGTGTCCAACGCGCTATTGATCAAGCCGAACTGATGGCAGATTGCCAAATTTCTTCAGTCTATTTGGCGCTTTCTGGCAAACATATCAGCTGCCAGAACGAAATAGGGATGGTTCCTATTTCCGAAGAAGAAGTGACGCTGGAAGATGTAGAGAATGTGGTTCATACCGCGAAGTCTGTTCGCGTGCGTGATGAGCACCGTGTTCTGCATGTTATCCCGCAGGAATATGCCATCGACTATCAAGAAGGCATCAAAAATCCGGTTGGCCTATCCGGCGTGCGTATGCAAGCTAAGGTTCATCTGATTACCTGCCATAATGATATGGCAAAGAATATTGTCAAAGCAGTTGAGCGCTGTGGGCTTAAGGTCGATCAACTGATTTTTGCCGGACTTGCAGCGAGTTATGCTGTATTGACCGAGGATGAGCGCGAACTGGGCGTTTGTGTGGTAGATATCGGCGGTGGCACCATGGATATGGCAGTCTATACCGGTGGTGCACTGCGTCATACCAAGGTTATCCCGTATGCAGGCAATGTGGTTACCAGTGATATCGCCTATGCATTTGGAACACCGCCTACCGACGCCGAAGCGATTAAAGTTCGTTACGGCTGTGCGATGGGCACGTTGGTCAGCAAAGACGAAAGCGTTGAAGTCCCTAGCGTGGGTGGACGTCCGCCACGCAGTTTGCAGCGTCAGACGCTGGCTGAGGTTATCGAACCTCGTTATACCGAACTGTTAAATCTGGTGAATGATGAAATTCTGCAGTTGCAGGAACAGCTTCGCCAGCAGGGTGTCAAACATCATCTGGCAGCAGGGATTGTATTGACCGGTGGTGCCGCGCAGATCGATGGATTGGCAGCGTGTGCGCAACAGGTTTTCCATACGCAGGTGCGTATTGGGCAGCCTCTGAATATCACTGGCCTGACAGATTATGCGCAGGAACCTTACTACTCAACGGCGGTTGGGTTGCTGCATTACGGAAAAGAGTCTCACCTTAGCGGTGAAGCCGAAGTAGAAAAAAGAGCTTCAGTGGGCAATTGGTTCAAGAAAATCAACGGCTGGCTGAGAAAAGAGTTTTAATGTTTAAAAAAAGAGATCATCCTTACGCGTTATGATCTCGAAGCGACAGGCACAAAACGGAGAGAAACTATGTTTGAACCAATGGAATTAACCAATGACGCGGTGATTAAAGTCATCGGCGTCGGCGGCGGCGGTGGCAATGCCGTAGAGCACATGGTGCGTGAGCGTATCGAGGGCGTAGAGTTCTTCGCCGTTAACACCGATGCTCAGGCGTTGCGTAAAACAGCTGTCGGCCAAACTATTCAGATCGGTAGTGGTATCACTAAAGGTTTGGGGGCGGGTGCAAACCCAGAAGTCGGCCGTAACTCTGCAGAAGAAGACCGTGAAGGTCTGCGCGCTGCATTGGAAGGTGCTGACATGGTATTCATCGCGGCCGGTATGGGCGGTGGTACAGGTACGGGTGCAGCGCCGGTTGTGGCTGAAGTAGCCAAAGATTTAGGTATTCTGACTGTTGCCGTGGTGACTAAGCCTTTCAACTTTGAAGGCAAAAAGCGCATGGCGTTTGCAGAGCAGGGTATTGCTGAACTGTCCAAACACGTGGACTCCCTGATCACTATCCCGAACGATAAGCTGTTGAAAGTTCTGGGGCGTGGTATTTCCCTGTTAGACGCCTTCGGCGCAGCTAACGACGTACTGAAAGGTGCGGTGCAGGGTATCGCGGAACTGATTACACGCCCAGGTCTGATGAACGTCGACTTCGCGGACGTGCGTACCGTGATGTCTGAAATGGGTTATGCCATGATGGGTTCAGGTATTGCCTGCGGTGAAGACCGTGCAGAAGAAGCGGCTGAAATGGCTATCTCTTCTCCACTGTTGGAAGACATCGATCTGTCTGGTGCGCGTGGCGTGCTGGTTAACATCACTGCGGGCTTCGACCTGCGTTTAGATGAGTTCGAAACCGTTGGTAACACTATTCGTGCATTTGCTTCTGACAATGCAACCGTGGTTATCGGTACTTCTCTGGATCCAGAGATGAACGATGAACTGCGCGTTACCGTTGTTGCGACCGGCATCGGCATGGATAAGCGTCCTGAAATCACACTGGTAACGAGCAAACAGGCTCCTCAGCCGGTTATTGACCAGCGCTATCAGCAGCACGGCTTGTCTCCGTTACCACAAGAAAACAAACCTGCAGCGGCTAAAGTCGTTAACGACCAGACCGCTCAGGGGAGCAATAAAGAACCAGATTATCTGGATATTCCAGCCTTCTTGCGTAAGCAAGCTGACTAATTTACTCAGATATTTGGCATCTCCGCTCTTTGTGCTAAACTGTCCCGCCGCCCTTAGTATAAAGTTAACTTTGCTAAAGGTGGTTGGATGGATAAACACTGCGAGATAAAACGATGATCAAACAACGGACATTAAAACGTATTATTCAGGCGACTGGTGTCGGTCTTCATACCGGCAAGAAGGTCACTCTGACTATGCGCCCAGCCGCGGCTAACACCGGGGTCATCTATCGTCGCACTGACTTGAATCCACCGGTTGATTTTCCGGCTGATGCAAAATCCGTGCGTGATACCATGCTCTGTACTTGCCTGGTTAATGAGCATGACGTGCGTATTTCTACCGTAGAACATTTAAACGCTGCTCTGGCAGGTTTAGGCATCGACAACTTAATTATTGAAGTTGATGCGGCAGAAATCCCTATCATGGATGGCAGCGCCAGTCCTTTCGTTTATCTGCTGTTAGAAGCGGGTATCGAAGAGCTGAACTGTGCGAAGAAATTCCTTCGCCTGAAGCAGACTGTGCGTGTTGAAGATGGCGATAAGTGGGCCGAACTGTCTCCGTATAACGGTTTCAGCTTAGACTTTACTATCGACTTCAATCATCCAGCGATTGATTCCAGCTCACAGCGTTATCGGATGGATTTCTCCGCCGAATCGTTTGTGCGCCAAATTAGCCGTGCGCGTACTTTTGGTTTTATGCGCGATATCGAATATTTACAGTCCCGTGGTTTGTGCCTGGGCGGTAGCTTCGATTGTGCCATCGTTGTGGACGATTACCGCGTTCTTAACGAAGATGGCCTGCGTTTTGAAGACGAATTCGTTCGTCACAAAATGCTGGATGCGATTGGTGACTTGTTCATGTGTGGACATAACATCATTGGTGCATTCACTGCATTCAAATCAGGTCATGCATTGAACAACAAACTGTTACAAGCAGTATTGGCTAAGCAGGAAGCTTGGGAATACGTAACGTTTGAAGATGATGCCGAAATGCCAATCGCATTCCGCGCACCAACAACAGTTTTGGCTTAACGCCTACTGTTTCTGATCACGACTGGTGGAGTTAGTACTCTCTCCGGCTAATGAAGCCAGTCGTTCTAATTTTTACTCCTGCTTAAAACTTCTATTAGTGCTTTATTCCCCGCTTTAATTCTTCATAATCAAACTAGTATGATATGAACTCATCATTATTATTGTTTCTATCGATTGGTATTGATGAATCCTGATGTGGATTGATGATAATAATGGTAAAATCTGCGGCCTATGTGTAAGTGGAAACACGGAAATCTGATGTGATTGGTATTCTCAATCGTTGGCGACAATTTGGCAGACGCTATTTTTGGCCGCATCTCCTTTGGGGGATGGTCGCGGCTACGCTTGGTGTGCCTACTGCATTAGCGAATACCGAACAAACTAAAGTTGCCGATCCTTCCGCCAGCTTGCAGCGTTTAATCAACGCCCACAACACAAATGAATTCGCGTGGCTTCAGGCCAGCAAACGCCGCGGTAATTTCCAATCCGTGGATTATTGGCATCAGCACGCACTGCGCACCGCGATTCGGCATTTAAGCTATCGCATGACGCCGCAGGCAACGGCGAGTGAACCCGTTAATGATGTCAAGGTTGATGAGCTACATGCTCAGCAGCTGGTGTTACTCAGTTCTTTAAGCTCGCTGTTAACGTTACAGCCAGCTATCACGCCATCTACCCCCGTTTTATTGATGCCTGAGTCGGATGCAGCGCCTGCCGCGCATACGCCAGCACTCTGGGTTGCTCAGGTTCAGGGCATTCGTGCCGGACCCCAGCTGCGCCATATCTAATCGCTTTTTATACCATCTCATCACTATAAAATTTGGGCGATCGTCAAGCATCGCTCCTTAAGAGATATTAAGAATTATGTTAATCAAATTATTGACCAAGGTTTTTGGTAGCCGTAACGATCGTACTCTGCGCCGTATGCGCAAAGCTGTAGCGCTGATTAATCAGATGGAACCGGAGATGGAAAAACTCTCCGACGACGAGCTGAAAGCAAAAACCAATGAGTTCCGTGAGCGTTTGGCCAAAGGCGCAACGGTAGAAAGCCTGTTGCCAGAAGCGTTTGCGACCGTTCGTGAAGCGAGTAAGCGCGTGTTTGGTATGCGTCACTTCGACGTTCAGCTGTTAGGCGGTATGGTTCTGAATGATCGCTGTATCGCAGAAATGCGTACTGGTGAAGGTAAAACCCTGACCGCAACCCTGCCAGCTTATCTGAATGCGCTGAGCGGCAAAGGCGTACACGTCGTTACCGTGAACGACTACTTGGCACAGCGTGACGCCGAAAACAACCGTCCACTGTTTGAGTTCCTCGGTCTGTCTGTTGGTATCAACCTGCCTGGTATGACCGCACCGGCGAAACGCGCCGCTTACGCCGCTGATATCACCTACGGTACTAACAACGAATACGGTTTTGACTATCTGCGCGACAACATGGCGTTTAGCCCTGAAGAACGCGTTCAGCGCAAATTGCACTACGCGTTGGTGGATGAGGTTGACTCCATTCTGATCGACGAAGCGCGTACACCGCTGATCATCTCTGGTCCTGCAGAAGACAGCTCTGAGATGTACATCCGTGTGAATAAACTGATTCCTAAGCTGATCCGTCAGGAAAAAGAAGACTCGGATACCTTCCAAGGTGAAGGTCACTTCTCCGTTGATGAGAAAAGCCGTCAGGTTAACCTGACCGAACGTGGTCTGATCCTGATCGAAGAGATGCTGGTTGAAGCGGGCATCATGGAAGAAGGCGAGTCTCTGTACTCTCCGGCAAACATTATGCTGATGCACCACGTCACTGCGGCATTGCGCGCACACGTGCTGTTTACGCGTGACGTTGACTACATCGTTAAAGATGGCGAAGTTATCATCGTCGATGAGCACACCGGCCGTACCATGCAAGGTCGTCGCTGGTCTGATGGTCTGCATCAGGCGGTTGAAGCGAAAGAAGGCGTTGAGATCCAAAACGAAAACCAAACGCTGGCTTCTATCACCTTCCAGAACTACTTCCGTCTGTATGAAAAATTAGCCGGTATGACCGGTACTGCTGATACCGAAGCATTCGAATTCAGCTCTATCTACAAACTGGATACCATCGTTGTTCCAACCAACCGCCCAATGATCCGTAACGATATGCCTGATCTGGTCTACATGACTGAAATGGAAAAAATCGGTGCGATTATTGAAGATATCCGTGAATGTACTAAACGCGGACAGCCAGTGCTGGTGGGTACTATCTCGATTGAAAAATCAGAAGTGGTTTCTCAGGAGCTGACTAAAGCGGGTATCAAACACAACGTATTGAACGCCAAGTTCCATGCGAAAGAAGCAGATATCGTTGCCAACGCCGGTCAGCCTGGTGCGGTCACTATCGCAACCAACATGGCCGGTCGTGGTACTGACATCGTGTTGGGCGGCAGCTGGCAGACTGAGGTCGCTGAGCTGGTTGAGCCTACCGACGAACAGATTGAAGAAATCAAAGCTGCATGGAAAATTCGCCATGACGCAGTTCTGGCTGCGGGCGGTTTACACATCATTGGTACCGAGCGTCATGAATCACGCCGTATCGATAACCAGCTGCGTGGCCGTGCGGGTCGTCAGGGTGATGCCGGTTCTTCTCGCTTCTACCTGTCTATGGAAGATGCCCTGATGCGTATCTTCGCTTCTGACCGTGTTACCGGCATGATGCGTAAACTGGGGATGAAACCAGGCGAAGCTATCGAGCATCCTTGGGTGACCAAAGCAATCGCCAATGCGCAGCGTAAAGTGGAAAGCCGTAACTTCGATATTCGTAAGCAGCTGCTGGAATATGATGACGTGGCTAATGACCAACGTCGTGCGATCTATACCCAGCGTAACGAACTGCTGGACGTAAGCGACGTTAGCGAAACTATTACCAGCATCCGTGAAGACGTCTTTAAAACCGTCCTTGATACCTATATTCCACCGCAATCGCTGGAAGAAATGTGGGATATCGAAGGTCTGCAAGAGCGTCTGAAGAATGACTTTGATTTGGAAATGCCAATCAAAGAATGGCTGGATAAAGAGCCAGAATTGCATGAAGAAACCCTGCGCGAGCGCATTTTCCAGCAGGCCGTTGAAGTTTATCAGCGTAAAGAAGAAGTTGTGGGCGTTGAAATGATGCGCAACTTTGAGAAAGGCGTGATGCTGCAAACGCTGGATTCCCTGTGGAAAGAGCATTTGGCTGCCATGGACTATCTGCGTCAGGGTATTCATCTGCGTGGTTATGCGCAGAAAGATCCTAAGCAAGAATATAAGCGTGAATCTTTCGCAATGTTCGCCGCTATGCTGGAATCGCTGAAATATGAAGTGATCAGCGTGCTGAGCAAAGTTCAGGTGCGTATGCCAGAAGAAGTTGAGGCAATGGAACAGCAGCGTCGTGAAGAAGCTGAGCGCTTGGCTCGCCAACAGCAGCTGAGCCACGTCGATGATGCAACTCTGGTTGCACAGGATCTGGCTTCTCAGACCGGTGAGCGCAAAGTTGGCCGTAACGATCCATGCCCTTGTGGTTCTGGCAAAAAATACAAACAGTGTCATGGTCGCCTGCAAGGCTAATCACTTAACGCTGTGAACATCATCGTTATCAAGGGATACGCTTTGGCGTATCCCTTTTTCTTATCTTCTCAGGTAAGAATGTCATCAGAAGGAATAAGTTATGAGCCTGAAACATTTGCACATTGCAGTAGGCATTATTCGCAATGACGAAGGGGAAATTTTCATTACTCAGCGTGGCGGCGACTCGCATTTATCCGGCCTGTGGGAGTTTCCCGGCGGAAAAATTGAGGTTAATGAGAGCCCGGTTCAGGGATTGCAGCGTGAGTTATTAGAAGAAACGGGGATCGAAGTCTTAGACAGCGAATTGCTATACCAGTTGGATCATCGTTTTAGTGACCGTATCGTCACGCTCTATTTCTATTTGGTTAAGCGTTGGAATAAAACGCCATATGGACGAGAAGGTCAGCCAATGCGTTGGGTGCACCAGCATCAGCTGAAAGCTGAGGAGTTTCCTGAGCCTAACAAGCCAGTTATCGAACAGCTTAACAAGGCATAACAAGGCATAACAAGGCATAACAAGGCATAGTGCAGTTCAAAACGTAGTGCAGTTCAAAGCATAGCTCAAATGGCGTAGGCAAAACCTACGCCGGTGAACGCATTACTGCTCTTCACTCCAGTCATCGCTTTCTGAAAGATCGGAATTGCTCGGAATGCGTTTCTCTTCATCGGCCCATTCACCAAGGTCAATCAGCTGGCAGCGTTTGCAGCAGAAAGGGCGATAAGGGCTTTGCTCGCTCCATATTACGGATTTGCCGCAGATAGGGCAGTTCACCGTCATAACTTCATCTGTCATTTTCTATTTCCTTTCATGCTCACATTTGAGAACGCTTCAGCGCCGTGAGCCTTTAGTACATTTTTAGCAGCAGGCTAGTTCAAACTGCAAACGTTCTGGAACAGTACCTTGCTCGCTATCAAGCGGTAAGAAGCGGATAGCAAAACGAGTTTTGTGTCCAGAAACCTGCGGGTATACCTGCAAATTCAAAGCAACATTCATTCGCAGCAGATCGGCATCTTCCGCGTTATCCTGATAAAAACCGTTGAGGCTGATCATCGGTTTGAAAACGCCAGAGTTACGGATTAAGTTTAGGATTAGCGTTAGTGTTGCGGATAATGGCTCAAGAGAAATCAGCCAAGAATCAACGAGTTCGTCGCGAATTTCTTGCGGCTGATGCAGCCAGATGTGCAGTGTTGGCAGATCAAAACTACAGCAACCACCGGGGATACCCAAACGCTGACGAACCAAGGCGATAAGGCGATCTTCACGCAGCTGTTGACCAATACGCGGCGCAGCCATCAATGTGGCGGCCTGATTTTTTAGTTGGCTACGTAATTGGCGGATCATCTCCTGATCGACGCCGGGAACCTCAGTCCATTGCAGCAGTTTTCGCTGCTGGCGTTCAAGCTCTTTTAGCAGCTCGGTGCGCACTTCGCCGCGTTCTAGAACATCTAGCAGGTCGGCCGTGGTACGAAAAAAGGCGAGGGCGCCAGTGATATCTTGTAGGTGTCTATGTTGCTGTAATTGCTGAAGTAGAAAATCAATTCGTAGCCAAGTACGCATCTTTTCATTTAGCGGATGTTCAAACAAAACAGTCGTAGATGTATCACTCATGGTGTGGATCCTGTTGGGTCGCTGCCGCCAGATCTAGATAGTGACGATGCAGTGAGGCAACGCGCGGCGCGATGGTTTCAGGGCTACCGCTGTTCTCAATAATATCATCAGCATAGGCTAAACGTTGTTCGCGTGTTGCCTGAGCTGCCAAAATGTTTGCGGCTTGTTCGCGAGAAACACCGTCGCGAGCCATTGTCCGCTGAAGCTGTACTTCAGGATCAACGTCAACCACCAACACGCGCTGTGCTCGTTGAGTTAATCCGTTTTCAACCAGCAGGGGAACCACCCATAACGCGTAAGGGGCATCAATCGTGGCGAGTTGACGCTGCGTCTCTTGATGAATCATGGGGTGCAGCAGGCTGTTGAGCCATATTTTTTCCTGCGGCTGATTAAAAATAATTTCTCGCAGTAATGTCCGATTTAATGAGCCATCACCCAGCAATATTTTCTGACCGAAATGTGCGGCAATTTTTTGTAGCGCGGGAGCGCCAACGGCTACGACCTGTCTGGCAATGACGTCGGCATCAACAACGGGAACGCCCAACTGATTGAACGCATCCGCGACAGTGCTTTTGCCACTGCCGATCCCTCCGGTTAGTGCAACGATGTAGGTCATCATGCCACCTTTTCATAGCAAATTAGCGCATCGATGGTTGCAGGCTAACGCCTGAATCAACCCACAATGGGTGCGAGAAATAAATGCCATGCGAATCATAATGGTCCTAGCGCCAAGTGCAAGCAAGGATCTTATTGGCTCGACTATTTTGAGAAAAAAACAGGCACAATTGTAAGGTTTGTGCTTTTTGATGCAGAAAAGTGTGATATGGAAGGGGTTAGTTGGCTGAAGTAAATTTATGGGAGTGTAACCTATATTTTGATGAAAAAGCAGTCTTGTCGAGGTGGAATTCTTGCGTATGATAACGTCACTGGAACTGGCGTCATGCAACAGCCAATCGTTTGTATGATTGCATTCCCTGCGAATCGTCGCCGTTAACCAGGAAACCAAACACATGCGTATTGAAGAAGATCTGAAGTTAGGCTTTAAAGATGTCCTGATCCGCCCTAAGCGTTCAACCTTAAAAAGCCGTTCTGAAGTTGAGCTTGAGCGTGAGTACACCTTTAAGCATTCAGGATGGAAGTGGTCCGGCGTTCCGGTTATCGCAGCCAATATGGATACGGTAGGCACTTTCCGCATGGCAGAAGCGCTTGCTTCTTTCGATGTTCTGACCGCAGTTCACAAACATTACACCGTAGAACAGTGGCAGCAGTTCGTTCAGCGTTCGTCTGAAAGCGTGCTGCGTCATGTTATGGTTTCTACCGGTACCTCTGAAGCTGACTTCGTGAAGATGAAGCAGATTCTGGCCTTATCCCCATCGCTAAAATTTATCTGCATTGACGTTGCTAATGGTTATTCTGAGCACTTCGTGGCATTCCTGCGTAAAGCGCGCGAAGCATGCCCAGATAAAGTGATCTGTGCGGGTAACGTTGTGACCGGTGAAATGGTCGAAGAGCTGATCTTGTCCGGCGCAGACATCGTAAAAGTTGGCATTGGCCCAGGTTCCGTTTGCACCACGCGCGTAAAAACCGGCGTTGGCTATCCACAGCTGTCCGCTGTGATTGAATGTGCCGATGCTGCGCACGGTCTGGGTGGGCAAATTGTATCCGACGGCGGTTGCACCGTGCCGGGCGACGTGGCTAAAGCATTCGGCGGCGGCGCTGATTTCGTGATGCTGGGTGGGATGCTGGCTGGGCATGATGAATGTGAAGGCCGTATCGTTGAAGACGAAAGCGGTGATAAATTCATGCTGTTCTACGGTATGAGCTCTGAATCTGCCATGAATCGTCACGTTGGCGGTGTTGCTGGCTACCGTGCCGCAGAAGGCAAAACCGTGCGCCTACCGCTGCGTGGGCCGGTTGATAACACCGTTCGTGATATCTTGGGTGGCCTGCGCTCAGCGTGTACCTATGTGGGTGCAGAGCGTTTGAAAGAGCTGACCAAGCGCACCACCTTTATCCGCGTTGCGGAGCAGGAAAACCGCGTTTACGGCTCCAACTAAGTTAGTACTTCTTAATACAGCCATTCTGTTGAAACAGGGTGGCTGTTTTGTTTTATGCCTTCTATGTCCGTCCTAATTGACTACTGCAATACGCTGCCCAGTTGAAAAATAGGGAGATACATTGCAAGCACTAAGCCGCCAACAACAATCCCCATAATCACCATCATGATGGGTTCTACCATCTGTGCCAGCGCATCGCTCAGGCTATTCGCCTGATGTTGATAATGCTGTGCCAAGCGCGACATCATGTGGTCAAGCCCGCCGGATTCCTCACCGACTCGTATCAGTTGAAAACACAGCGTTGGAAATACTGACTGCTGTTTTATGGCGACGCTTAGGGCATCTCCCTGCTGTAAATTCTGGCTCACATCTTCGACTGCCTGCCGAAAAATAGGATTCTGCTGCGCCTGAGCTGCATTATCTAACCCTTTCAACAGCGGCAACCCTGCCTGTTGGGTCATGGCGAGACTGAAAAAGAGCTGGCTAAGATTTGCCGTTGATATCAAACAACCGATGATGGGTAACCGTAATAACATTCGTTGGGTTTGTTTTCTGAATGATGGAGAGCGCTGATAACGCCATAGAATCAGAAGCGCTACCGAAGTGTTTATCCCAACCATCGATGGTGCATGCTGAATCAGCACCTGAGAGCAAGCCATTAATGCACGCGTGAACGCAGGCAAAGGTGCGTTAAAACTCCGGTAGAGATCGGAGAATTGCGGCAATACCCAAACCAGCATTATGACGATCACGATCAGCGTGACGCTAAGTAAGAGAGCGGGATAGCGCAACGCTTTGCCGATCTTGGCTTTGAGTTCGGCTTGGCGTTTCTGTTGCTCTGCTAACGCAAAACAGCTTTGATCCAGCCTTCCTGTCAATTCTGCCGTGGCAATGGTTTTGCTATACACCGGAGGAAAGATGTCTGAGAAAGTGACCATCGCCTCCGAAAGAGGAGTACCCATACTCACCTGCTGTGCAAGTCGTTGAAGTAAGCACCGCCAATGGCGATGTGGGTGATCTTCTGACAGCATCAGTAGGCATTTAGCCAAAGGCAATCCCGCATGCAGCAATGCGGCGAGCTGTTCGATAGCGTGAATGCAATCGGCGTTCTTCCACGCCAAAGGGCGCAGGCTATACTGCCGCTGCATTTTTAGAGCAGTGAGGCCTTGTCTCTGTAGCTGCAAAAATGCCTGATCTTTTTGTTTGGCAAGACAGATGCCCGTTTGCAATTGCTGCGCGGGATCGATCGCTAACCATGTAAAGAGCGCATAAGCCATCTATGTTCACCGTGTGTTGTCAGCATAATGACTACCCAAGACACGGACGACTTCTGCCAGCGAAGTTTCTCCTCGATGGGCGAGCTGAAGACCTGCCTGCCACAGCGACACAACGCCTTGTTGCTGTGACAGCGCGTAAATATCCAGAGCGGATGCATGGGCGAGCAGCGCGAGTTGGATTTCACGAGAAATCGGCAGAATTTCGTAAACCGCTTTTCGGCCATAGTAACCGTTGAAGCAGTGGTCGCAGCCAACGGCTATCCAGTGATGAAATTCATTGCCTTGCCATTGGCTGGGAGAGAGCTTTTGCGAGGTATAATCGCGTTGGCGACAATGCTGGCAGAGCTTGCGCACCAAGCGCTGTGCGATAACGAGACTCAGGCTGGCGGCGATAAGGTAGGGTTTAATATTCAACTGAGATAAACGTACCAGCGTTTCGCTAGCAGAATTGGTATGCAGTGTGGATAGCACCAGATGTCCGGTTTGTGCTGCATTAACAGCAATCTCCGCCGTTTCAGCATCGCGGATCTCACCGATCATAATCACATCGGGGTCTTGGCGTAGCAGCGCACGTAGGACGGTGGTAAATCCGAGCGCGGCTTTGGTGTTAATTGCGGTTTGGTTGACGCCTTCTAGCGGTGACTCAACCGGATCTTCTACGCTGCAAATGTTGATCTCTGGCGAGTGCAAATAGTTTAGGCTGCTATAGAGCGTGGCTGTTTTTCCACTTCCCGTTGGCCCTGTGACTAAAATCAGCCCCTGAGGTTTGCTCAATGCGGATTTAAACGTGCTAAGCGCTTGGGGTTCGAATCCTAAGTCGTCGAGCTCGAAAGGTTGGGCTCCCTCTTGTACCTGACGCAGTACCACTTTTTCACCAAGCCGAGTGGGCAGGGTGGAAATACGGAAGGTTGCGCTCTGGACATTTAGCGCGAGGTTAAGTTGCCCATCTTGTGGAATGCGGCGTTCCGCGATATCCAGTTCAGCCATCACTTTTAGCCGAGGAATAATACGCAGAGTTTCGTTGCCGCTTGGGAGCGGCAACGGCTGTAATACGCCATCAATGCGCAGGCGAACGCTTAGGCCGTCTCGTTTCGGTTCAAGGTGGATGTCTGAGGCTCTCCGCGTGAGCGCTTGCTGAATAATATATTCCAGTAACTGCTTGGTTTTAACATCATCACCGGTGCTGTCTGGTGGGTTTAATACGGTTGCATGATGTTGTTGGGCTGATTCTAACTGGGCTGCGCCCCACACATGCCAAACGACGGATTTCCCGCTGGCGAACTTTATTGCGTCGATGAGTTTGCTGGGAGCCACGGCGTGAGGCCCTGCGATCTGGATCGTGTGGCTATCGGCTTCAATCATTACGCAGCCAAATTGGTGACATAGCTGTTCAATACGCAGCTGGTTCACTGAGCGCCTCCTGCGGATGGGAAGCGCAGAACCTGCTCACAGGCGGTGACAAGCGCGCCGTTTTCACCCGACGCCTGACAGTTTTTCTGCCAAATGAGATCGCCGTTGGCGCTGTCTAACTGTGGTGTGAGCGATGCGGTTAATCCTTTTAACGCCTGTTGTCCTACCGCAGTGATAACGCCTTGAGACACGTTGAGACTGCTGACATGCGTTGTGCTTTTGCTTTGAGGGATACCACTTGCACCGATGTTGCATTCAGAGAGGCTGCCTTGTTCCAGTGCGCACAGCTCAATCGCCGTTTTATAGGGCATCATGGCCTGTAACATGTCGGTCATTGCCGCTTTTTGGATATAGCTTTGGTACGCCGGAATGCCTGCGGCGCTGAGAATGGCGATGATGGCGATCACGACCATTAGCTCAATGAGGGTAAATCCGCTTTGATGATGGGCTATTAAGTGAGGAACCATTGTTTGCTGCATGATGAGTCTCCGCTGTGTTGTGCAGCGCAGCATGCAATGAGCGATCGTGGCAGCCAAGTGCTGAAGGATAAGACTGGAAAGGTGATTGACGAGAAATTCAAACCTGTTGCAGGTTTCCACGCCATATTGCGAACAGCGCCGCAATATGGCGTAGGGGAGTGCTTAACGTTTTAATCAGGTACTACTGAAAGCGCATGGAGAGATCTAGCGCTTTGATGTGCTTGGTGAGGGCTCCGACCGAAATGAAATCAACGCCGGTTTCAGCAAACTCGCGCAGCGTTTCATCGGTCACATTGCCAGACACCTCTAGCTGAGCGAGATCGCCGGTAAGCGCCACGGCTTCACGCATCATATCGGTGGTGAAATTATCGAGCATGATAATATCGGCTCCGGCATCCAGCGCTTCTCTGAGCTCGTCGATGGATTCGACTTCCACTTCGACCGGCACATCGGTATGCATCCAAAATGCTTGTTCGACGGCTTTTTTTATCGAACCTGCGGCGATGATGTGGTTTTCTTTAATTAGGAAAGCGTCAGAAAGCCCAAGGCGGTGGTTGCTCCCGCCGCCGCACAATACCGCATACTTCAGCGCGGTTCGCATCCCGGGGATGGTTTTTCGCGTGTCGAGCAGCTGCGTTTTTGTTCCGGCCAAAATCTTCACATAGTGGCTGACCGTTGTTGATACGCCGCTGAGCGTTTGTAAAAAGTTCAACGCGGTTCTTTCGCCGGTTAGCAGGATGCGGGCAGGGCCGGTCAGTTTACACAGGCATTGATTTGGAACCAGTGTGTCACCATCTTTCACTTGCCACTCGATAGTGACTTTCCGCCCTAGTTGCAGAAAAACTTCTTCTAACCAGCGAACGCCGCAAAAAACGCCTGCTTCACGGGTGATGATGGTGGCGGTGGCTTCCCTATCGTTTGGCAATAGTTGCGCAGAGATATCACGGTCAGCGTCTACTTCGCCGCCCAAATCTTCTCGTAGAGCCAGAGACACCGCGTAAGGGATGTCGTTTTCAATACGTTCTAACAGCTCGGCTCGGCGCGTATCGGCGCTGTAGCGGCGTGTCGGCATAATAAAAACTCCGAAAGTAGCAGGTGATGACCTTTAGGCCATAAACCTGGACTGTTGATATAGGTCCAAGTATTAAGAATAATCATGCTACTCTGTTGCCGCTATAAGTACCATATATAGCCGTCATACTTGAAGCTGCATCTGTGTTGGCTGCAACTCCAATTATATTGGCTATAGACAACACTCATTCGGTCAGGAGTAGCAGTAAGAAATGCGATTAGAAGACGGCTGGATTGTTGGCGTTGAGCGCGTGCCTTCGCCTCATTTTGACGATCGCCCAGATGGTGAAGAGCCGTCATTGCTGGTGGTTCATAATATTAGCTTACCGCCGGGTGAGTTTGGCGGGCCGTACATCAGCCAGCTGTTTAACGGGACATTACGTGCCGATGAGCATCCTTTTTTTGCTGAAATTCAGCATTTACGCGTCTCAGCACACTGCCTGATACGCCGTGATGGAACGGTGATTCAATATGTGCCTTTTAATCGCCGAGCGTGGCATGCGGGAGTCTCTAGTTTTGAAGGGCGTGAACGCTGCAATGATTTTTCGATTGGAATTGAGTTAGAGGGCACGGATACCCAAGCGTTTGAGCCCGAGCAGTATCGCAAGCTGGCTGAAATTAACGCATTGCTGATGGATGAATACCCGATAACGCCTCAGCGTGTGACTGGACATAGCGATATTGCGCCAGGACGAAAAACCGATCCCGGGCCAATGTTTTTCTGGGATGAATATCGCCAGATTTTAAGTCGTTACATAAAAAATAAATAAAAAGTAGGGAGTTAAGAAGCATGACTCTGTTTTCGTTGTTACTGGTATTAGCGTGGGAGCGTCTGTTTAAGCTCGGCCATCATTGGCAAATCGATCATCGCTTTGAGCCGATATTTCGCGTGGGCTCTGGTGCATCGTTGCCCAAAACATTGCTGATGGCGATCGTTTGGATGGTGGTGGTATTTGCCGCTTTGTGGGCCGCACACGGCATGTTCTTTGGTGTGCTGTCATTGGCGCTGTGGATCATTATCGCGCTGTTTTGTATTGGTGCCGGTGAGATCCGTAAGCACTATCGAGCCTATCTGGCTGCTGCGCGCAAAGGCGACGAGCATGCCACCGATCAGATGGCGACCGAGCTGGCATTGATTCATGGTTTGCCGACGGATTGCACGGCTGATGTTCGTTTACGTGAACTGCAAAATGCGCTGGTTTGGATTAACTTTCGTTTCTATCTCGCGCCGCTATTTTGGTTTGTGGTGGCCGGCCCGTATGGCCCCGTTGCATTAGCTGGATATGCCATGCTGCGTGCTTACCAAACATGGCTAACACGTCAGGGTTCGCCGTTATTGCGTGCACAATCGGGCGTGGATTTGATACTGAACTGGCTTGATTGGATCCCCGTGCGTTTAGCCGGTGTGACCTATGCGCTGCTAGGCCATGGTGAAAGGGCACTGCCTGCATGGCTCGCGTCACTGGGGGATGTTCACACGTCGCAATATAAAGTACTGACCAATTTGGCTCAGTTCTCCTTAGCGCGCGATCCGCATCTCGACCCGATTAAAACGCCGCGTGCGGCGGTAACATTAGCGCGAAAAATCACCATGGTGCTGCTGGTGGTTGTGGCGTTGCTGACGATTTATGGGGCGTTAATGTAGGTGGCGTGGGGCTTCGCGCGCCATTCTATGTTAGGTCTGTGGAAGATTTCGTCCGCCGAATACACCGAGTTTCACATAGACATTGCGCTGGCGTCCGAGCAAGGCGGCTCAATCGCCGCCGCCTTGCATCCGGGCTTGGCACCGTTCTCCAGCCCGCTACGCGGGTTCCTTCATTACGTCATTCCGGCTTTAACGGAACGAACGACAATCGGCATCCATGCCTCCGTCGTTCTTTTGCCGACGTCCAGTCGGCAAATCCTAGCCTACATTCCTCCATTCAGCTGAAGAACAACGTGCCGGAAAACACCTAAAAACCAAAGACCAAAGACCAAAGACCAAACTCTATCTGGTTTCTTGTTTAAGTTTAGGCAACGAGAGCAGTGGAAACAGGATGTTTCCACTAGGGGAGGAGGCGCCAGGGATGGCGCATGCCGACCCGGCGCGAAAATGGCATCTCGGATAAAAGCGCGCGAGTTGAGAGCCCCCGCGCAACGGGGCTCTCATCGGACGCCTACTTCATTGGTTTCATAGGAGTATATTTGCTTACAGGCGGACGAAATCTTTCACACTTCTAACATATACAGTACCGGCAGACGAAACCTTACCCCACAAGTTGAATCGCCCCCAGATCCCCCCCTACCTATTATCCCCCAACGGTTCCCCAAACACCGGCATCCCTTGTTCATCCCACGTAAAGGTTTTGATGCGCGTGTGGCGGTTTGGGTCATACAACGGATCGCCTTCGATTTCAGTGTAGTTACGCGCGTGGTAAACCAGTACGTCGTCGCCCTCTTTGGTTTGCGTAAAACTGTTATGCCCCGGACCAAATTGGCGGTTATGGCGTGCGGTGCCAAATACGGGCTTTTGCGCTTTATGCCACTGAGAGGCATCGAGAATATCAGCGCCGTCCTTCGCCCATAGCAGCCCCATGCAATAGTTTTCATCGGTGGCGCTGGCGGAGTAGGTGATAAAAATTCTTCCTCCGTGACGAATGGCCGCTGGCCCTTCGTTGACCCAAAAGCCGCGTGTTTCCCATTCCAGTTCAGGCTTGCTCAGCATGACCGGCTGGCCTTTTATCGTCCATGCATTTTCAAGCTCAGCGAGGTAAAGATTAGAGTTGCCGTAAACCTCAGGATCTTTCTGCGCCCAAAGATAATAGCGTTTACCTTGGTATGCAAAACTGGTGGCGTCGAGTGAAAACGTATCCAATGGCGTGATGACTCTGCCTCGCTCAATCCAGTTTCCGCTTAGCGGATCGGCGTCGTTGCAGGTTAGAGCGAACATGCGATGCTGGAATAGCCCTTCTTTAATCTCTGGTGAATGCGCAGTGGCAAAATAAATCACCCATTGTCCATTGAAGAAATGCAGCTCTGGCGCCCAAATTAGGTGGCTCATGGGGCCATTTTCTGGCTTGCGCCAAATGGTGACGGGTTTCGCGTCGGCCAGTTGTTCTAGCGTTTGGGCGCGCCGTAGCTCCAAGCGATCGTATTCGGGCACCGAAGCGATGAAGTAATACCAACCATCCTGATGCAAATGAATATAGGGATCGGCGCGCTGTTCAATCAGCGGGTTAGGAAAAACGGTCATGTATAGCTCCCTGATATTTCATGGATTAAACGGTATGTGGCTTCGCCTGTTTGGCATCGATTAGCGCATTGAGTTCTTGATAGTTTTCGCGACGTTTAGCCAGATCGCTCTGAATTTGAATCATCATGTTGCGGTCAACTTTCAATAGGCGAACAACGCCTGCGGTAATCAAATAGCCAATTCCCGGAATGACGGTGAAAAGCAGGATAATGCCACCTACGGCGCTGTCGCTCTGACGTGCTGCACCGGCGTCGTAGCCGTAAGCTGAAAGTAAGAATCCCACCATCGCACCTGCCACGGCTAAGCCTACTTTGAGGAAGAATAGGTTGCCTGAGAAGCTGATCCCGGTGCTGCGCTTACCGGTTTTCCATTCGCCGTAGTCGTCAACGTCGGCCATCAGTGACCAGTGCAGCGGGGAAGGGAGCTGGTGCAGAATATTGAGCAAGAAATAGAGCACCAGAACCAGAGTGGTCGCGTGTGGGTTTACCCAATAGAAGCCACAGGAGAAGAGTGCGAGCACGATATTAGTCCAGAAGAAGACCTTAAGTTTGCAGTAGCGATCGGTTAACGGTTTTGCCAGCGCACTGCCGAACATCATGCCAATCACGCCCAAACTGATAAACAGAGTGGCGAAATGCGTGCTTTTTTCCATTACCCATACGACGTAATACATGGTTGCGGCCATGCGAATAAAGCCCGGGCAGACGTTGCAGAACGTGAGCAGCAGAATACGTACCCACTGATCGTTCTTCCATACGTCGCGTAAATCCTGCTTTAGCGCATCATTACTGGGAACGGCGGGTTTTATGCGCTCGCGAACGGTGGCAAAGCAGAACAGAAACATAAATAGGCCGATCAGCGCCAGCACGCCCATCGCCATCTGATAGCCTTTTGCTTTATCTTCGCCGCCAAACCAATCCGCCATCGGCAGAAGGGTGGAAGACAAAATCAACGTGGCGATCCCAACCATGATGAAGCGGTAAGACTGGCAGGAAACGCGCTCTTTGGGATCGGCGGTGATCACGCCGCCCAGTGAGCAATAAGGAATATTGATGGCGGTGTAGGTCAGTGACATCAGGAAGTAGGTCACAAACGCATAGATAACTTTGCTGTTATAGGTCCATTCTGGCGTGGTAAACATCAATACGCTGAAAATGACGTAAGGGAATGATACCCAGAGCAGATAAGGACGGAAACGCCCCCAGCGAGTTTGAGTGCGGTCGGCAATGGCGCCCATAATCGGGTCGGTAACGGCGTCCAAAACACGTACCGAAAGGAGCAACACGCCAACTAATGCGGGAGCTAAACCAAAGATATCGGTGTAGAAATAGCTCAGGAACATCATGATGGCGCTGCCGATCATGTTGCAACCAGCATCCCCCATTCCGTACCCGATCTTTTCTTTTACCGAGAGCTTGTTTTCATTCATGGCTAACATCCTCACATAGAAATTATTTAGCTATCTTGATGAGGATTATGTGCTCGTAAACCTTGATTCTATGGGTAAAGGTTTAGCTGGCGAGATGGATAAATGTGCTACTGACTTGGAACTGTGAACGGGGTAACAATTTTTGCTTTCGCAAAGATAGCGCACCATAAAAATAAAGCCTCCGACATGCGGAGGCTCTAAGAGTATGAACATAAATCGCTTACGAGTGGCTGGATACGCTATTCGTATTGCGTTGGTTCCGCTGTTTTATGGCGTAGCCAATACCCAGAATAATCAGCCATACCGGTATCAGCAGCACGGAAATCTGAATGCCCGGCGTGAAGTACATGATGACTAAGATCCCGCACAGGAAGGCTAAGCACAGGTAGTTGCCGAACGGATACCAGAACGCCTGAAACTTAGGTACCACGCCTTCACGATTTTTAGCCGCACGGAAACGCAGGTGCGCTAAGCTAATCATCGCCCAGTTGATCACCAGAGCAGAAACGACCAGCGCCATCAGCAGCTCAAAGGCTTTGCCCGGCATGATGTAGTTAATCAGCACGCACAGCAGGGTGGCGGCAGCCGAGAGCCCAATCGCTACGACGGGAACGCCGCGTCCATCGACTTTCAGTAACGCTTTCGGCCCATTGCCCTGCTTGGCTAAACCAAACAACATGCGACTGTTGCAATACACGCAGCTGTTATAAACCGATAGGGCAGCGGTCAATACCACGATGTTTAGAATGGTGGCGACAACGTTGCTGTCTAATTCGTGGAAAATCATCACGAATGGACTGCCGCCTTCCACTACTTTGCCCCACGGATAAAGCGAAAGCAGGATAGACAGAGAGCCAATATAGAAAAGCAGGATACGGTAAATAACCTGATTCGTGGCTTTAGGAATGCTTTTCTCTGGGTTATCGGCTTCGGCTGCGGTGATGCCAACCAGTTCTAATCCACCGAATGAGAACATGATAACGGCCATCGCCATGACCAGACCCATGGTGCCGTTAGGGAAGAATCCACCTTGCTCCCACAGATTCGTCACGCTGGCTTCAGGCCCTGCGTGGCCGCTCAGTAAGAGCCATGCGCCGAACACAATCATGCCGATAATGGCGACGACTTTGATAATGGCAAACCAGAATTCCATTTCACCGTAGACTTTGACGTTCGCAAGGTTAATGGCGTTAATGGCGAGGAAGAAGACTGCCGCAGAAACCCATGTAGGGATATCGGGGAACCAGTACTGAACATAAATGCCGACGGCAGTAAGCTCTGCCATCGCCACGAGCACGTAAAGAACCCAATAGTTCCAGCCCGAGGCAAAACCTGCAAAGTTCCCCCAGTATTTAAAGGCAAAGTGGCTAAAAGACCCTGCTACAGGCTCTTCAACCACCATTTCACCCAATTGACGCATTATTAAGAACGCAATAAAACCACCAATTGCGTAGCCTAAAATAACGGACGGCCCCGCCATTTTGATGGTTTGTGCAATACCTAAAAACAGTCCGGTGCCGATGGCACCACCCAGAGCAATCAGCTGAATATGGCGATTTTTCAATCCCCTTTTCAGTTGGTCGCCGTGAGGCTGAGCGCGATGTTGCTGATCACTCATGTCTTCCATCCTCTAAATATGCCGGCCGAAAACGACCTCTGGCTCACTGTTACTGTCATTTGTAATTATTAAAATACGAAATGCGTAATTTATTGTTTACATGGAATGCCAATTTGATTTGTTTTATTGGCTACCAATGACTTGAGAATAATGATAAGCGAAAGAAATTGCACCACATTTATAGCGTTAAATACCGATATAGATCACAGAGAGAGCTCAATGAGTTTTTGCTCATTCATTCAGAGAAAATGAGCATTGTTTATAAAATAGACGCTTTGAGCGAAATTGGCGAAAGAGACGAAAAAAAAGCAAAATTTTATAAAATGAAGCGTCGCTGGTGGAAATGCTTCTTTTGGAGGACGGCGACAATTATTGATTGGATAGATTTCATGCTGACCGAGCGAGTGGGGTTGGCAAACACCGCATAGCCGTGACTTCTTTACCTAATTTTACCTACCGCACGTAACATATTTATCTTCAAGCAATTAGCATTGTTAATACATATATGAATTAAATAACTATTCATTAATTTGAATTGTTATGCGTATTTTGCACTGCTTTCACGCTTCAGCTTGAGTGCGTTTTAGTTTCAATAAAGTTAAAATGCTCTCACCCCTCGTAAATGGTATTACCACGTTACAGTTATAGTATTGCTGTGTTGTCTGAGTGACTTTGTTAAAAAATGCTCGCTTTCATGATTTCAATCAAAGCCTGTATGGACAGCAGGTGAATACTTTGTTACTTTAGCGTCACGTTTTTGAAATTGGTATTACCAATTGACTTTGCGCCACTCGCAGAGATTTTAAGCGGCTCGCGAACAAAATAACGTTAATAAGAAGAAGCACTCGCAGAGAAGAAAAGAGCGACATGGCCTACAGCAAAATTCGTCAACCGAAACTATCAGATGTCATCGAACAGCAACTGGAATATCTGATTCTGGAAGGCACGCTGCGCCCAGGAGAAAAACTTCTTCCCGAGCGTGAGCTGGCGAAACAGTTTGATGTGTCTCGACCTTCTTTAAGAGAAGCGATACAGCGGCTAGAAGCAAAAGGATTGCTGTTGCGTCGTCAGGGAGGCGGTACTTTCGTTCAAACCAACCTCTGGCAAAGTTTTAGCGATCCCTTGGCTGAACTGCTGGCAGACCATCCAGAATCACAATTCGATTTGCTTGAAACCCGTCATGCGCTTGAAGGTATTGCTGCTTATTACGCAGCACTGCGTGGCACAGACGAAGATTTAACCCGTATTCGCACCTGCCATCTGGTTATCCAAGAGGCGCAGGAAAGCGGCGATTTAGACGCTGAAGCGGATGCGGTTATGCAGTATCAGGTCGCGGTGACCGAAGCTGCACATAACGTGGTTCTTCTGCATTTGTTGCGCTGCATGGCGCCGATGCTGGAGCAAAACGTGAAACAGAACTTTGAGTTGCTTTACTCGCGCCGTGAAATGTTGGCCAAGGTAAACGACCATCGTGCCAGCATTTTTGAGGCGATTGTGGCACGCGAGCCAGAGAAAGCTCGTGAAGCATCGCACCGCCATCTGGCATTTATTGAGGATATCTTGTTGGAACTCAATCGTGAGCATAGCCGCCGTGAGCGGTCGCTGCGCAGACTCCAGCAACGCAAGGATTAAAAACGGATTGTGAAAGCTTAGCCCTTTGATAATCCGTTTTATTGCAACACCACTAGGCAACTAAACCCTGATTGGGCCTGTCTTCGTGTTTTTTCCCGACATGAAGAAAACACACGAAGACAGGCTCCTGACAAACCATTAGACAGATAAGGAATACCACCATGTCAGAACGTTTAAACAATGACGTGGACCCGATCGAAACCCGCGACTGGCTGCAGGCGATCGAATCGGTCATCCGTGAAGAAGGTGTAGAGCGCGCTCAGTACCTGATTGATCAAGTATTGGGTGAAGCCCGTAAAGGCGGCGTAAATCTGCCTACCGGAGCGACCAGCCGCAACTACGTCAATACCATTGCGGTAGAAGACGAGCCTGCGTACCCAGGTAATCTGGAGCTGGAACGCCGCATCCGTTCAGCGATTCGTTGGAACGCGGTCATGACTGTTCTGCGTGCATCGAAAAAGGATCTGGAGCTGGGTGGCCACATGGCTTCTTTCCAGTCTTCCGCAACGGTATACGAAGTCTGCTTTAACCACTTCTTCCGCGCTCGTAACCAGAAAGACGGCGGCGACTTGGTGTACTTCCAGGGCCACATTTCTCCGGGCGTTTACGCTCGTGCCTTCCTTGAAGGCCGTTTGACCGAAGAACAGATGAACAACTTCCGTCAGGAAGTTCACGGTAAAGGCCTGTCCTCTTACCCGCATCCTAAACTGATGCCTGAATTCTGGCAGTTCCCAACTGTATCAATGGGTCTGGGCCCAATCGGTGCAATCTATCAGGCTAAATTCCTGAAATATCTGGAACACCGTGGCCTGAAAGACACCTCTGAACAAACCGTTTACGCTTTCTTGGGCGATGGTGAGATGGATGAGCCAGAATCTAAAGGTGCGATCACTATCGCAACTCGTGAAAAACTGGATAACCTGTGCTTCATCATCAACTGTAACCTGCAACGTCTGGATGGCCCGGTCACCGGTAACGGCAAAATCGTTAACGAACTGGAAGGCATCTTCGCAGGCGCTGGCTGGAACGTGATTAAGGTTATCTGGGGTAGCCGTTGGGATGAGCTGCTGCGTAAAGATACCAGCGGTAAACTGATCCAGCTGATGAACGAAACGCTGGACGGCGACTACCAGACCTTCAAATCCAAAGACGGCGCTTATGTTCGTGAGCACTTCTTCGGTCGTTACCCTGAAACCGCCGCTCTGGTTAAAGACATGAGCGATGACGAAATCTGGGCATTGAACCGTGGCGGCCACGATCCTAAGAAAGTCTACGCTGCACTGAAAAAAGCGAAAGATACCAAAGGCCAAGCGACCGTTATTCTTGCCCACACCGTTAAAGGTTATGGCATGGGTGACACCGCCGAAGGTAAGAACATCGCTCACCAGGTTAAGAAAATGAACATGGACGGCGTGCGCCAGTTCCGTGATCGCTTCAACGTACCTGTGGCTGATTCTGAAATCGAAAAACTGCCATACGTGACGTTTGATAAAGATTCTGAAGAGTCCAAGTACCTGCACGAACGCCGTCAGGCGCTGCAAGGCTACCTGCCAACTCGTCTGACTCACTTCACCGAGAAACTGGAAATGCCTGCGCTGTCAGACTTCGGTTCTCTGTTGGAAGAGCAGAACAAAGAAATTTCCACCACCATCGCTTTCGTTCGTGCCCTGAACGTGATGCTGAAGAACAAGTCGATCAAAGATCGTCTGGTTCCAATCATCGCCGACGAAGCGCGTACCTTTGGTATGGAAGGCCTGTTCCGTCAGATCGGTATCTACAGCCCTAACGGCCAGCAGTACACCCCGCAGGACCGTGAGCAGGTTGCTTACTACAAAGAAGACGAAAAAGGTCAGATCCTGCAGGAAGGTATCAACGAACTGGGTGCAGCATCATCTTGGCTGGCGGCGGCAACGTCTTACAGCACCAACGATCTGCCAATGATCCCGTTCTACATCTACTACTCCATGTTCGGTTTCCAGCGTATCGGCGACCTGTGCTGGGCAGCGGGTGACCAACAGGCTCGTGGCTTCCTGATCGGTGGTACTTCAGGTCGTACAACCCTGAACGGTGAAGGTCTGCAGCACGAAGATGGCCATAGCCACATTCAGTCTCTGACTATCCCGAACTGTATCTCTTACGATCCAGCATACGCTTACGAAGTGGCAGTCATCATGCATGACGGCTTGGAGCGCATGTACGGTGAAGCACAAGAAAACGTTTACTACTACATCACTACGCTGAACGAAAACTACCACATGCCGGCAATGCCGCAGGGTGCAGAAGAAGGTATCCGTAAAGGTATCTACAAACTGGAAACTCTGGAAGGTAGCAAAGGTAAGGTTCAGTTGCTGGGTTCAGGCTCTATCCTGCGTCACGTTCGTGAAGCGGCTAAGATCCTGGCTGAAGAATACGGCGTGGGTTCTGATACCTACAGCGTAACTTCCTTCACCGAGCTGGCTCGTGATGGTCAGGACTGTGAGCGTTGGAACATGCTGCACCCAACCGAAACTCCACGTGTACCGTACATCGCTCAGGTGATGAACGATGCGCCAGCGGTTGCGTCTACCGACTACATGAAGCTGTTCGCAGAACAGGTTCGTACTTACGTTCCAGCCAGCGATTATCGCGTACTGGGTACTGACGGCTTCGGTCGTTCAGACAGCCGCGAAAACCTGCGTCACCACTTTGAAGTTGATGCTTCTTACGTTGTGGTTGCTGCACTGGGTGAACTGGCTAAACGCGGTGAAATCGAAGCTTCTGTGGTTGCTGATGCAATTAAGAAATTCGACATCAACCCAGAAAAAGTTAACCCGCGTCTGGCATAAGAGGTACAGAAGAATGTCTATCGAAATTAATGTACCGGACATCGGTGCTGATGAAGTTGAAGTTACCGAAGTGATGGTAAAAGTGGGCGATAAAGTGGAAGCCGAACAGTCTTTGATCACCGTTGAAGGTGACAAAGCTTCCATGGAAGTCCCATCGCCACAGGCCGGTGTAGTTAAAGAAATTAAAGTTTCCGTGGGCGACAAAGTCGAAACCGGCAAACTGATCATGATCTTTGAAGCCGAAGGTGCAGCAGCCGCTGCACCAGCTAAAGCCGAAGAGAAACCAGCGGCCGCACCTGCTCCGGCAGCTGCCGCTGCAGCAAAAGATGTTGAAGTTCCAGACATCGGCGCCGACGAAGTTGAAGTCACCGAAGTGATGGTGAAAGTAGGCGATACCGTTGAAGCGGAACAGTCTCTGATCACCGTAGAAGGCGACAAAGCTTCTATGGAAGTTCCTGCATCGTTTGCGGGTGTGGTTAAAGAGATCAAGATTGCGACCGGTGACAAAGTGAAAACTGGCTCACTGATCATGGTCTTCGAAGTGGCTGGCGCTGCGCCTGCCGCTTCTGCACCGGCACAGTCTGCGGCTCCTGCTGCTGCGGCTGCATCAGCGGTGAAAGATGTTGAAGTTCCAGACATCGGCGGTGACGAAGTTGAAGTGACTGAAGTGATGGTAAAAGTGGGCGATAAAGTTGCCGCTGAACAATCACTGATTACCGTAGAAGGCGATAAAGCCTCTATGGAAGTCCCAGCTCCGTTCGCGGGTGTGGTTAAAGAAATCAAGATCGCGACCGGCGATAAAGTCAAAACCGGCTCACTGATCATGACCTTTGAAGTAGAAGGCGCGGCACCTGCGGCTGCACCAGCTGCTAAACAGGACGCTGCTCCGGCTAAACAGGAACAGAAAGCTGCCCCTGCGCCAGCGGCTAAAGCTGAATCGAAGGGCGAGTTTGCTGAAAACGACGCTTACGTTCACGCAACGCCGGTTATCCGTCGCTTGGCACGTGAATTCGGTGTGAACCTGGCGAAAGTCAAAGGTTCTGGCCGTAAAGGTCGTATACTGCGCGAAGACGTTCAGGCTTACGTGAAAGATGCGGTTAAACGCGCTGAATCTGCTCCGGCAGCAGCTGCGGGTGGCGGTATTCCGGGCATGCTGCCTTGGCCGAAAGTTGACTTCAGCAAGTTCGGTGAAATCGAAGAAGTTGAATTGGGCCGTATCCAGAAAATCTCTGGTGCTAACCTGAGCCGTAACTGGGTGATGATCCCGCACGTTACGCACTTCGACAAAACAGATATCACCGATCTGGAAGCGTTCCGTAAACAGCAGAACGCCGAAGCTGAGAAACGTAAACTGGACGTGAAATTCACCCCAGTGGTCTTCATCATGAAAGCCGTTGCGGCAGCGCTTGAGCAGATGCCACGTTTCAACAGCTCTTTGTCTGAAGACGCACAGCGCCTGACGCTGAAGAAATACATCAACATCGGTGTTGCGGTTGATACGCCAAATGGTCTGGTTGTTCCTGTCTTCAAAGACGTTAACAAGAAGAGCATTACTGAGCTGTCCCGTGAACTGACGGTGATCTCTAAGAAAGCGCGTGATGGTAAGCTGACGGCTGGCGAAATGCAGGGCGGTTGCTTCACCATCTCTAGCATCGGTGGCCTGGGTACAACCCACTTCGCGCCGATTGTTAACGCGCCTGAAGTCGCTATCTTGGGTGTTTCTAAATCAGCGATTGAGCCGGTATGGAATGGTAAAGAGTTTATGCCGCGTCTGATGATGCCGATTTCTCTTTCCTTCGACCACCGCGTGATTGACGGTGCTGATGGTGCTCGCTTTATCACCATCATCAACAATATGCTGTCAGACATTCGTCGCCTGGTGATGTAACCCTAAAAGCCGGCCAAACGGCCGGCTTTTTTCTTCAAGTGCGTCAGTGCTGGAGCTAATACGGTTCAGCATTGGATAGTGAGACTTTCGTCACCCGATCAAAGCTTTACATAATTGTTAACATTTTTGTAAACTATGGGCAGTACGAGCGTCCCGGTGGTAGATGGGCGTTATGAATGACTCTCCTCTTTCCTTTGGAAATAAAGGTTGTGAGCCAAACAATGACGTTGGCAGTGATGTTATCAATGTGGATGATGTCGCACCCGCCGGACAAACAATAAAGAGGTCATGATGAGTACTGAAATTAAAACTCAGGTCGTGGTACTTGGGGCGGGCCCTGCAGGTTACTCTGCGGCTTTCCGTTGCGCGGATTTAGGTCTAGAAACCATCATCGTTGAACGTTACTCCACCTTAGGTGGCGTATGTTTAAACGTCGGTTGTATCCCTTCTAAGGCTTTGCTGCACGTCGCTAAAGTGATTGAAGAAGCCAAAGCCTTAGCAGAGCACGGCATCGTTTTCGGTGAGCCGAAAACTGACATCGATAAAGTTCGTGTCTGGAAAGAAAAAGTTATCACTCAGCTGACCGGCGGTCTGGCTGGGATGGCAAAAGGCCGTAAAGTGAAAGTGGTTAACGGTCTGGGCAAATTCACCGGTGCTAACACACTGGAAGTTGAAGGCGAAAACGGCACGACCGTGATTAACTTCGACAACGCGATTATCGCTGCGGGCTCTCGTCCAATTCAGCTGCCGTTCATTCCACATGAAGATCCACGCGTTTGGGATTCAACCGATGCGCTGGCGTTGAAATCTGTCCCAGAACGTCTGCTGGTGATGGGCGGTGGTATTATCGGTCTGGAAATGGGTACCGTTTACCACGCGCTGGGTTCTCAGATTGACGTTGTTGAAATGTTTGATCAGGTCATCCCTGCCGCTGACAAAGACGTGGTGAAAGTGTTCACCAAGCGTATCAGCAAACAATTTAACCTGATGCTGGAAACCAAAGTGACCGCGGTAGAAGCCAAAGAAGATGGTATCTACGTCACGATGGAAGGCAAAAAAGCGCCAGCAGAACCACAGCGTTACGACGCGGTTCTGGTTGCTATCGGTCGTGTACCAAACGGTAAACAGCTGGAAGCGGGCAAAGCGGGTGTGGAAGTTGACGAACGTGGCTTTATCCACGTCGACAAACAGCTGCGTACCAACGTACCGCACATCTTTGCTATCGGCGATATCGTCGGTCAGCCAATGCTGGCACACAAAGGTGTTCACGAAGGTCACGTTGCCGCTGAAGTTATCGCGGGCATGAAGCACTACTTCGATCCTAAGGTAATTCCTTCGATTGCTTATACCGAGCCGGAAGTTGCCTGGGTTGGTCTGACCGAGAAAGAAGCGAAAGAAAAAGGCATCAGCTACGAAACATCCACCTTCCCGTGGGCTGCTTCAGGCCGTGCTATCGCTTCCGATTGTGCAGACGGCATGACCAAACTGATCTTCGACAAAGAAACTCACCGTATCATCGGTGGTGCGATTGTCGGTACTAACGGCGGCGAGCTGTTAGGTGAAATCGGTCTGGCCATTGAGATGGGTTGTGACGCTGAAGATATCGCGCTGACTATCCATGCTCACCCAACGCTGCATGAATCCGTTGGTTTAGCCGCAGAGATCTACGAAGGTAGCATCACTGACCTGCCGAACCCGAAAGCGAAGAAAAAATAATTTTTTAGCGGACTACGCTAAAATGTAAAACGGCTCCCTCGGGAGCCGTTTTTTTATGCCATTTTCAGCTGCTACTCACGCTGCTAATCGTCTTTAAATCCAATAAAAAAGGCGATGGTAAACAGCAATACCCCAATCAACAGCGCAAACAAAAAGAAATTCATTCCCCAAATCATGGGGCCATTGTCGAGGTCTGTGCGGGCGAGATCGTTTCCGTTGAGTACCAGATACTGTGACTGGGTCGTGTCGATCAGGAAAAACAGCGCACCGACGGCCAATAAAACGGAGGCAATCTGTAGCACTGTAAGATAAAAACTTTTCGACTTCCTTTTAAGTATCATTTCGCATCCTGCATCTACTCGTGGTGATAGTGGATCATAGCGAAAAAAACCGCGCTTAGATCCTAGAACAGATCAAGATTTATCAGTTTTCGACATTTAATACTGTTACAGAACGATACCAATTTGCATTATGCGCTATTTATGTTGCTTTTATGTGAACAGTTTAACAACCGAGTTAAATCCTGATATGCTGGATGGGCATAACCGGGTACTCTACTCATGAAGACCTTGTAACTTGAAAGGTTTTATCTCCGTCATACTTCAAGCTGCTTATGCGTTGGCTGCACCCGCTCACCCTAGTCACTTACTTGAGTAAGTTCCTAGGGACTCACAGGTTTGCCGCCTTCAATCAGCTTGAATTATTTTGGGGGTACTTTCAGAGCGTGGGACAACGCTCTAAAGACATCTTACTTACCCGTAACCCGGTGGTGGGTGTGTTCCGTAGTAGGTTTTTACACCGTCTCGAGAACGTACTACGAAACACACCCTCTGCACACATAATGACTCCAACAATGAGAGCGAGGATAAAGTCGTGCTAAAAGAATATCGCGAGCACGTCGCTGAACGTGCGGCAGAAGGCGTGGTTCCTAAACCACTGGATGCGACGCAAATGGCTGGGTTGGTTGAGTTACTGAAATCGCCGCCCGCTGGTGAAGAAGAATTTCTGTTAGATCTGCTGATCAATCGTGTGCCACCGGGTGTTGATGAAGCTGCTTACGTTAAAGCGGGTTTTTTAGCCGCTGTTGCTAAAGGCGAAACGACCTCTCCTCTGGTTTCTCAAGAAAAAGCCGTTGAACTGCTCGGTACCATGCAGGGCGGTTACAATATCCATCCCCTGATTGATGCCCTCGATGATGCCAAACTGGCACCAATCGCTGCGAAAGCGCTGTCTCATACGCTTCTTATGTTTGATAACTTCTACGATGTGGAAGAGAAAGCTAAAGCAGGCAACAAACATGCGCAGCAGGTTTTACAATCGTGGGCTGATGCTGAATGGTACTTATCTCGTCCAGAGCTGGCCGAGAAAATCACCGTCACCGTGTTTAAAGTGACCGGTGAAACCAACACCGACGATCTGTCTCCTGCGCCTGATGCGTGGTCACGTCCTGATATTCCTCTGCACGCATTAGCGATGCTGAAAAACGAACGCGACGGCATTGTTCCCGATCAGCCGGGTAGCGTGGGTCCGATCAAGCAAATTGAGTTACTGAACAAAAAAGGTTTCCCGCTGGCCTATGTTGGCGACGTGGTCGGAACCGGTTCTTCGCGTAAGTCAGCGACTAACTCCGTGCTGTGGTTTATGGGCGACGATATTCCTCATGTGCCAAACAAGCGCGGCGGTGGTGTGGTTCTCGGCGGTAAAATTGCACCGATCTTCTTCAACACAATGGAAGATGCGGGCGCATTACCGATCGAAGTTGACGTTTCTAAGCTGAATATGGGCGATGTGATTGATATCTACCCGTACAAAGGCGAAGTGCGCAATCACGAAACGAATGAACTGCTGGAAAAATTCGAGCTGAAAACCGAAGTGCTTCTGGATGAAGTGCGTGCCGGTGGCCGTATTCCGCTGATCATCGGCCGTGGTTTAACCACTAAAGCGCGCGAAGCACTGAATCTGCCACACAGCGAAGTATTCCGTATCGCTAAACCAGTCGCTGCGAGTAACAAAGGTTTCTCTCTGGCACAGAAAATGGTCGGACGTGCCTGTGGCACTAAAGGCATTCGTCCGGGGCAGTACTGTGAGCCTAAGATGACGTCCGTCGGTTCGCAGGATACCACGGGGCCAATGACGCGCGATGAGCTGAAAGATTTGGCTTGTCTGGGCTTCTCGGCTGATTTAGTGATGCAGTCGTTCTGTCATACCGCGGCTTATCCTAAGCCGGTAGACGTGACCACGCACCATACGCTGCCTGATTTCATCATGAACCGTGGTGGTGTTTCATTGCGTCCGGGCGATGGCATTATTCACTCATGGCTGAACCGTATGCTGCTGCCTGATACCGTTGGTACCGGCGGTGACTCCCATACACGTTTCCCTATCGGGATCTCTTTCCCTGCGGGTTCTGGTTTGGTTGCGTTTGCTGCAGCAACCGGCGTGATGCCGTTGGATATGCCTGAATCTGTGCTGGTACGCTTCAAAGGTAAAATGCAGCCGGGTATTACCCTGCGCGATTTGGTTCACGCCATTCCTTACTACGCAATTCAGCAGGGTCTACTGACGGTTGAGAAGAAAGGTAAGAAAAATATCTTCTCTGGCCGCATTCTGGAAATTGAAGGTTTGCCAGAGCTGAAAGTTGAGCAGGCGTTTGAGCTGGCGGATGCTTCCGCTGAGCGTTCTGCGGCGGGTTGTACGATCAAACTCGATAAAGCGCCGATTACGGAATACCTGAGCTCCAACATCGTTCTGTTGAAGTGGATGATCGCGGAAGGCTACGGCGATCGTCGTACCATCGAGCGCCGTATTCAGGGCATGGAAAAATGGCTGGCCGATCCGCAGCTGCTGGAAGGCGATGCGGATGCAGAATATGCGGCAGTGATCGACATCGATCTAGCCGAGATCAAACAGCCAATTCTGTGCGCGCCAAACGATCCAGACGATGCGCGTTTGCTGTCTGACGTTGCCGGTGAGAAGATCGATGAGGTCTTTATCGGTTCGTGTATGACCAACATTGGTCACTTCCGTGCTGCTGGTAAGCTGCTGGATGGGCATAAAGGCCAACTGCCAACGCGTCTGTGGGTTGCACCGCCAACTAAGATGGATGCGGCTCAACTGACCGAAGAGGGCTACTACAGTATCTTTGGTAAGAGTGGCGCACGCGTTGAGATCCCTGGTTGTTCCCTGTGCATGGGTAACCAAGCGCGAGTGGCCGATGGTGCAACGGTGGTATCGACTTCAACACGTAACTTCCCGAACCGTTTAGGCACCGGAGCAAATGTGTATCTGGCTTCGGCTGAGCTGGCTGCGGTGGCTTCACTGCTAGGCCGCTTGCCAAACCCAGAAGAGTACCAGCAGTATATGGAACAGGTAGATAAAACCGCGGTAGACACCTACCGTTACCTGAACTTTGACAAGCTGGAACAGTACACTGAGAAAGCTGACGGTGTGATTTTCCAGACCGCGGTTTAGTTTTCAGCGGTGACTGAATATCGAGGAGGCTTCGGCCTCCTTTTTTTATCGACTTTTCCCCCGCTCAGGCCATAAGCAAGTTTTCACTTCCCATACGTAAACTGACAGATAAATCCGTAATCTGCATGTAATAACATCAATAAATTGCGCCTATGGGGTGTGTTATGAAAAACAGTTGGATGCAGCAGATTCAATCTATGCTCGGTGATAAAACCAAGTCGCTCGGTGGGTCTGAAGGGTTTGGTAAATTACTGGCTCCGGCCGCGTTAGGTGGCTTGGTTGGCGTGCTGTTGGGTAATAAATCCACTCGTAAAATGGCGGGTAAGTTCGGTAAAAATGCGCTGATTATTGGTGGTTCTGCCGCGGTAGGTGCGGTGTTGTGGAATAAATATAAACAACGAGTCAAAGAAACGCATCAGGATGAGCCCCTGTTTGGCATGCGCACGTCACCGATTGATGCACGAACCAAGCGGCTGATTCAGGCTGTCGTGTTTGCGGCAAAAAGCGATGGGCATGTGGATGATGCTGAACGTCAGGCCATTGATAATAGCCTGCATGAGCTTGGTCTTGGCGCTGAAGCAGAGCATTGGGTGCAAGAGGCATTGGCACAGCCGTTAAATCCAGCGCTGCTAGCACAAGACATTAAGAATGAAGACGAGGCTCTTGAGGTCTATTACCTCAGCTGTGTGGTGATCGATATCGATCACTTTATGGAGCGTAGCTATCTGGATGCGTTGGCGCAGTCTCTGAAAATCCCCGCTGATGTGAAGCAAGGGATTGAGCACGATATCAGCGAGAAGAAACGCGAGCTCGCTTGACCCTAGACGCTATTTTTGTTGATATACCGCGCCGGTTTTCCAGTGAAAATTGTGCAGATAACGTAACGGAGGCCATGGCCTCCGTTTTATTTTTCCAGTTTGCGAGCCTCGACAGTGCAGCTACGCGATGGATGTTTACACTATAAGTAAGTCATCCCCAGAAAAAATAGGGGAAAGTCGCGGAGGGCTGAACGATGGATTATGAATTTCGCCATGATGTAACGGGGCAGGTTGTCGCCGTATTTTCGATGGGGCACGAGGTCGTTGGGCACTGGCTAAACGAGGAAGTTAAAGGCGATTTGGCTTTGCTGACTCAGGTGGAGCAGGCCGCGGCTGAAGTGAAAGGCAGCGAACGCCAGTGGCAGTTAACCGGGCATGAATACACGCTGTGGTTAGACGGTGAAGAAGTGATGGTTCGCGCTAATCAAATGGCGGTGGAAGGTGATGAAATGGAAGAGGGGATGAGCTACTACGATGAAGAAAGCCTCTCGTTCTGTGGCTTAGAAGATTTTTTACTGGCGCTAGAGAAATATCGCGCTTTTATCGTTTCGACCCGCTAGTTCAGTTGAGACGCTGAGTTTATCTTTCACTGATATATCAAACGGCAGATACGCTCTGCCGTTTGAGTGGCCGCTTTGGCGATAGCTTAGTTAGCGTAAGCGAGCAGGCTCAGAGAATCTCGGGCGAGATATTTGCATTTCGTTGCGGTTGGCATCGAAATTCGGCTGAGATCGTGATAGCTATCTTCACCCAACGCTTTCATTTTCTTCGTGTTGTAGTTGGATAAATCCCATCCGTTACGATTGGCAAAAAAGACGATCGCTTTTTTGATTTGCGCATTGGGTAAATCGTTATAACCACAGTCATTTTTTAGAAACACGAAGATAGCGGTGAGATCGGCTAAATCTTCGGATTGCATATCATCAAGAGCCTGGCTGGCAGAGGTAAAACTCAGCAAACCTAAAAGCAGAAGCACCAGCGAGGTTTTTTTCATAAACAGATGCACATTATGTAGTTGTAGTTTGACGGTATCATATTTCAGCCCTGTTTCTACAGTGTTTCTTGCTCATTTCATCAATCAATTTATGGAACCTACTTTCCATTTAATCAAGTGCTAGCTTGACTTTCCCCTTACTGGAAGGTCTACCCTAAAATGGCAATAGTTAACTGCAGCTAAACATTTCGTAGCTTCACGTATGAAGCTAAACACGTCTAAGTTTAACCGAGTCTACTCACTGACGCACAAGGGAATCTGACATGCTTCGCCGCGACTTTATCAAACTGACTGCCGTTCTGGGTGCATCCAGCGCCTTACCTTTCTGGAGCCGTGCTGCTTTTGCGGCCGATCATCCTGCATTACCGATCCCTGCACTACTCACGCCAGATGCCGCAGGAAAAATAGCGCTGAACGTCCAAACCGGTAGCATGAAATGGAAGGCGGGGATGCAAACCCCAACGTGGGGTATCAATGGCCCGCTGTTAGGGCCTGCCATGCGTTTGCAGCGAGGTAAGGACGTCGCGATTAATGTTACCAATGAGCTGCCAGAGGCAACCACCATGCATTGGCACGGCATGGAGATTCCGGGCACGTCTGACGGTGGCCCGCAGGCGGTGATTGAGCCAGGCAAAATGTGGACGGCTGAGTTTAAAGTGGATCAACCCGCAACAACCGCATGGTTCCACCCGCATACGCACGGTTTAACCGGACGTCAGGTGGCGATGGGGCTAGGCGGTCTGATTATTATTGATGATGAAGAAAGCACCAAGCTGCCATTGCCCAAAGAGTGGGGCGTTGATGATGTGCCGGTGATCCTGCAAGACAAGCGCCTTGATGCCAAAGGCCATATTGATTACCAGCTCGATATCATGACAGCGGCGGTAGGATGGTTTGGCGATATGATGCTGACCAACGGCACAGTCTACCCTCAGCACCTCGCGCCGCGTGGATGGCTGCGACTGCGGTTCCTCAACGGATGTAATGCGCGTTCATTAAATCTGGCAACTAGCGATGGACGCCCTTTATATGTGGTGGGCAGCGATGGCGGATTGCTGGGCGAGCCGGTTAAATTGACGGAACTGCCGATTCTGATGGGCGAGCGTTTCGAAGTTTTAGTGGATACTCGCGACGGTAAGGCGTTCGACATTATCACGTTGCCGGTCAAACAAATGGGGATGACGCTGCCACCGTTCGATCGCGCCCTGCCCGTTTTGCACATTCAGCCTACGCTAAAGAGCAATGAGGCAAAACTGCCAGATGCTTTAGTGAATATGCCTGCTGTTCCCGCCGCGGATAATGCGAAAACGCGCTGGTTACAGCTGATGATGGATCCTCAGCTCGACATGATGGGCATGCAAATGATGATGCAGCGCTATGGCATGGCGTCGATGGCAGGCATGGATATGAAAGGTCATGGCAATATGGCCGGTATGGATCACGGTCAGATGCAGGGGCAAATGACTCATGGTCAGATGGGCCATGGAAAAATGAATCATGGCGGCATGGAGCAGGGTGACCAAATGGCTCCGGGTTATGACTTCATGCACGGCAACAAAATCAACGGTATTGCGTTTGATATGGCCAAACCGATGTTTGATGTGAAACGTGGCACCTACGAGAAATGGACCATTTCCGGTGAAGGCGACATGATGCTGCATCCATTCCATATCCATGGCACGCAGTTCCGTATTCTTTCTGAAAACGGTAAACCGCCAGCGGCTCATCGCAGTGGCTGGAAAGATACGGTACGTGTTGAAGGATGGCGAAGCGAAGTTTTGGTGAAATTCGATCACGAAGCACCGAAAGAACGCGCATACATGGCGCACTGTCATCTGCTCGAGCATGAAGATACGGGCATGATGATGTCGTTTACGGTGAGCTGAGCTTATTAAGCGTAAAAATTTAACAGCCTCAAAGCATCACTAGACAACTGGTCTAATTTAATGACAATGGTTTGGTGAGAATAATAATGAGGACGGAATTGAAAATGAATGCTATCGAAGTGATCCAACAACGCCGTGCGACCAAGCAGTTTGATGCTGGTTATGTCATGACTTTAGAAGAAAAAAAGAGCTGCTGAATATTGCGCTGCAAAATGCGCCAAGTGCGTTTAACCTGCAACATTGGCGTCCATTGCTGATTGAAGACCGCGCCCAGCGTGAGAAAATTCGTGAAGCGGCATGGGGCCAAGCTCAGGTTACCGAT
The DNA here is from genome assembly GCF_001586165.1 of Obesumbacterium proteus. NCBI lineage: Bacteria > Pseudomonadati > Pseudomonadota > Gammaproteobacteria > Enterobacterales > Hafniaceae > Obesumbacterium > Obesumbacterium proteus. The sequence goes on from NZ_CP014608.1 coordinate 1,608,544, forward strand.
GCGTCGATGCTGGTTGTGCTGTGCGGCGATCTCTCAAGTTGGGAGTCTCAGGTAAAAAACATTTGGGCAGAAGCCGCCGAGCCTGTACAGCAATATATGGTGCCTGCCGTGGATAGCTACTACCGTGGCAAAGCGCAGACCCAGCGCGACGAAATTATGCGCAGCGCGGGTATCTTTGCCCAAACGCTGATGCTGGCTGCTAAGGCGCATGGATATGACTCCTGCCCAATGGATGGTTTTGATTTCGACGCCGTGGGTAAAATTATCAATAAACCAGAACAGTATGAAATTTGCTTGATGATCGCGATCGGCAAAGGTGTGAGCCAGCCGTATCCTCGTATCGGCAAGTTGCCGTTTGAGCAAATTGTTAAAACCGACCGTTTTTAATTTCCCAGTAAAATTATTTATGTAGGTGATGAGTAGAGCGCTGCCCATGACGGCGCTCTATTACCTTGCTATACTCTGCGCCCTTAAACACTCCACTCCTCCTCTCATCATTAAATAGTGCCTATATGTATGCGGCAACTCGGTACGTTTTGGCGTTATGATGACGGGTTGGTAGAGATGAAAGAACGATTTACAGGACTCGGTCTAAAGGTATATAGCGATGAAACATACAGTTGAAGTAATGATCTCTGAACAGGAAGTGCGTCAGCGTATTGCTGAACTAGGCCGTCAGATTTCAGCAGACTACCGTGATAGCGGCAGCGAGATGGTTCTGGTTGGTTTGCTACGTGGTTCCTTTATGTTTATGGCTGATCTTTGCCGCCAGATTGATGTTCCGCATGAAGTCGATTTCATGACCGCGTCTAGCTATGGCAACGGCATGAATAGCACCCGTGACGTTAAAATCCTGAAAGATTTGGATGAAGATATTCGCGGAAAAGACGTATTGATCGTTGAGGATATTATTGACTCCGGCAATACCCTGAGCAAAGTACGTGAATTATTTGCTCTGCGTGGCCCTAAATCTTTGGCTATTTGTACCTTGTTAGATAAACCAAGCCGCCGCGAAGTTGATGTGCCGGTTGAGTATGTCGGTTTTGCTATTCCTGACGAATTTGTGGTCGGTTTCGGCATTGACTATGCTCAGCGCTATCGTCATTTGCCTTATATCGGCAAGGTTGTCATGTTAGACGAATAAGTTAGTTTGTTGATACAAAAAACGCCGTCATTTTTGACGGCGTTTTTGTTTAGGCTATTTAATAATAGTTAATGGTAAGAAGCTTTAAATTCTTCTCTTCATCCACTGGCTCAATTTGAGTCCAGCCAAGATTCTCAGGTAAAAATACCTTTCCATTCGCTTCATTAATTGTCGTGGTCTGCCTGAACGCTTTTCCATTTCGGTAACAGCTTGCCTGAAACGATGACTGTATTTGGCTGATATGACAATCACTATCAACCACGCTGCCGGTAAAATGGATGATCCCATCAGCTGCGCGGGTATGGGCCGAGAACATTAACGTAACAACGGTGGTTAAAAAAAGAAATGAACGATATAGGCTCATCATTACCTCAAATAGCGGTTATTGAGTATTTAGCCTTCCATTGCTAGGTGCGTTAATTTATTTATTAACTAAATAACAAAACTAAAAGCATAAGTGTGTTTGCACTATTATCCACATCCTATGGATGTTGTTTTTTTGTTGCATTGTGGATGCGTAATTTAGCAATAATAAATATTAATTAAAAGTGATTTAAGATTAAATTACGATACAAAGGAAAGCGCTGTGCTTATATTTATTTGTATTGATTGGTAGGGTGAATGTTTTATTTTTTATTGGCAGTTTGTTTTTATGATTTAATTTAATCGTTAATTTTCTATAAAACATTCTTAAATTATCAATTTTAAGAAAAGGTGTTATTACTAATCTCTGTTACAGCAATTTCTATTAATGCGGATATCGAGTTATCCCTTGAAGAGGAAGCGAACATGGAATCAGAATGGTTTACGGCGAAACAACTCACCGAAATAGCGCCTTTGCCCACCACACCGCAGGGGTTGCATTCTCATGCCAGAAAATCGGAATGGGTAAGGCGTATGCGCGATGGAAAAACGATTGAATACCATATCGATAGCCTGCCAGAAGAGGTTAAAGAGGTGCTGCATTTGCATCAGCTAAACGAAACGAGAGCGTACTATCGGCTTCAACCGAATGACGAAAGCACTGGGGCAAAGCTATGGGACGATGTGTGTGAAAAAATACCGTTGCTGCAACGTAAAAAACTCGTTGAGCTGGCGTTATTAGAAGGTGTTAATGCGGTGTTTTTTCGATTGGCGTCGTCATTAACGTTACGTTAGAGATGTCGGCGAGGTCTACTGGAAAGGAAACACAACCGCTGTTATCACTTAAGGACGTCAGCGGTTGTGTGGTCACGCGGGTGTCTAATTAGCCTTGTTGCAGCAGGGTAGACATGGCGTTGCGATAACGCAGTTCGAGAGTTTCACGGCTCGTAGTGGTGATATCCAGATCGCGTAGGCGGCCATCTTTCAGACCATAAACCCATCCGTGGATCATCACTTTTTGTCCACGTTTCCATGCTGATTGCATGATGGTGGAATGGCCGAGGTTATAGACCTGCTCAACCACGTTCAGTTCGCACAGGGTATCCAAGCGTTTTTCTGGTGGGAGTTCGCCCAGCAGCGAGCTGTGTTTGTACCACAGGTCGCGAATGTGCAGCAGCCAGTTATTGATCAGCCCAAGCTCAGGATTTTCGACCGCAGCCTCTATCCCACCGCAGCCCAAGTGGCCACAGATAATAATATGCTCAACCTGTAATACGTCGACGGCATATTGAACAACCGACAGGCAATTCAAATCGGTATGGATAACGAGGTTGGCAACGTTACGGTGAACGAAGAGTTCGCCAGCTTCCAGCCCTGTTAACTGTTCAGCCGGTACACGGCTGTCAGAACAACCAATCCATAGAAAGCGCGGACGCTGTGATTGAGCAAGACGGCCAAAAAATTCTGGGTCTTCCTGGCTCACGGTATCCGACCATGCATGGTTATTCGCAATAAGTTTTTCGATTTCTTTCATTGAGGTTAATCGTCTGTAACATGCGGTTTGCGATGGTTAATATAGGCTAATCGTCACAGTTTTGAAATCGGAACAGTGTCTTCAGTAAAAAATGGCATAGAAAATAACGGCGTTATTCCCTGAAAAAATTACCATCCGTTAACATTAAGTTATGCAAATGTTCCTCAAAAAGCATCTTAGCATCAGGTGCCTATATGCCGTAAATACGGTAGCTAATACTGTTATGGCTATGTAAAATAGGCACTCTTCGGTCAACGTTCACATCCCGATTATTGACGGTTTCCACTGATTACTGTTTTGGAACCGTTCTAAAAAAAGCCTGATAGCTCAGGCGCAAAGGTACGCTAATCATAATGACAAACGCACTGGAACTTTCCCAGCTCACCAAAACGTATGCGGGTGGCGTGCAGGCGCTGCGCGGTATTGATTTACAGGTTGAGGCTGGCGATTTCTATGCCCTGCTTGGGCCAAATGGCGCAGGGAAATCGACCACCATCGGCATTATTAGCTCCTTGGTGAATAAATCCTCCGGTAAGGTCAACGTGTTCGGTTATGACATCGACCGTGACATCGTTAATGCTAAACGCCAGTTGGGTTTGGTGCCGCAGGAGTTCAACTTCAACCCGTTTGAAACGGTGATGCAGATCGTGGTGCATCAGGCGGGTTACTACGGCGTCACGCATTCAGATGCCTTGATTCGTGCGGAGAAATACCTCAAGCAGCTGGATCTCTGGGGAAAACGCGACGAACGTGCGCGCATGCTTTCCGGCGGTATGAAACGTCGTTTGATGATTGCCCGTGCGCTGATGCATGAGCCAAAACTGTTGATTCTTGATGAGCCAACCGCGGGCGTCGATATCGAACTGCGTCGCTCAATGTGGGGATTCTTGAAAGAGCTCAACGCTCAGGGAACCACCATTATTCTGACCACGCACTATCTGGAAGAAGCGGAGATGCTGTGCCGCAACATCGGCATTATTCAGAACGGTGAGCTGGTCGAAAACACCTCGATGAAAGAGCTGCTTTCAAAGTTGAAATCTGAAACCTTCATTTTGGATTTGGCGGCGAAAAGTCCATTGCCGAAGCTTGACGGTTATAAGCACCACCTGCGTGATACCTCAACGCTGGAGGTTGAAGTGCTGCGTGAGCAAGGTTTGAATGGCGTATTCAGCCAGCTAAGCGCGCAGGGAATTCAGGTGTTGAGCATGCGTAACAAAGCCAACCGTTTGGAAGAGCTGTTCGTGACCTTAGTCCACGACCATGATGAAAAACCGCGTGTGAATACGGAGAAAAAGGCATGAACGCACTCTATTGGGTCGCGCTGAAAAGTATCTGGACCAAAGAAGTTCATCGTTTTGCCCGAATTTGGATCCAAACGTTGGTGCCACCGGTCATTACCATGACGCTGTACTTCATCATTTTTGGCAATCTGATTGGCTCTCGCATCGGCGAAATGCATGGTTTTGATTACATGCAGTTTATCGTGCCGGGCCTTATCATGATGTCGGTGATCACTAACTCCTATGCCAACGTGGCGTCGTCGTTTTTCAGCGCGAAATTTCAGCGCAACATTGAAGAGCTTCTGGTTGCGCCGGTGCCAACGCATGTGATCATCGCTGGCTTTGTCGGCGGTGGCGTGGCGCGTGGCGTCTGCGTAGGAATTCTGGTGACGCTGGTATCATTATTCTTCGTGCCATTCCATGTTCACAGTTGGGGCATTGTGGCGGCAACGCTGCTGTGTACCGCGATTCTGTTCTCGTTGGGCGGATTGTTGAACGCCGTATTTGCCAAAACCTTTGACGATATCAGCCTGGTGCCAACCTTTGTGCTGACGCCATTGACCTATCTGGGCGGCGTATTTTATTCGCTGACCCTGCTGCCTCCTTTCTGGCAGGCGGTATCCAAGCTGAACCCTATCGTCTACATGATCAGCGGCTTCCGCTTTGGGTTCTTAGGCATTAACGATGTGCCGCTTATCTTTACCTTCGTGGTTCTGCTGGCGTTTATCGTGGTGTTCTATCTGCCGGCGTGGTATCTCATTGAACGTGGGCGCGGTCTGCGTTCCTAATCGCCTCAAGCCTCCGTGAAGACGGGGGCTTTTTTGTTTTAAATAGCACCATTTCTGCCTTATCTCACACTCCTGCATCGCCATTGATTATGTTTGCTGCGGCGAACGCCATTTCCTGATAAACCCTAATACTTGTGAGACTAATCTGAATGCTTGCTCCTAAACGCCAGCAGCAGATTTTACTATTTATCATGGCGACGAACGGCAGGATGCCGTATCAAGCAGCAAGGGGAGAACGCGCATGTTAGGGATTGTCTTAGCAGGACATACTGGCTTTGCCAGTGGCACGCTAAAATCACTCAAGCATTTGCTGGGGGCGCTGCCAGAGCAATGTATCAGCGTGGAATACACTGATTGGCTGAGCACCAATATGCTCAGCCGGATGATGTGCGATGCGTTACACGCCGCCGACAGCGGTGATGGCGTGGTGTTTATTACCGATATTTTAGGCGCGGCGCCGTTTCGTAGCGCCGCGTTGATGAGCCATAAGCACTCTAAATGCGAAGTGGTGGTGGGAATCAGCTTAGGTGCCATGATTCAACTGTTCCCTCAGCGTGGGGGGCTCACTGCTTCTGAGTTTCGCGACCGAGCATTAGAGTTAACGCGTGGGCAAGCGACCAGCTTGTGGCACGAGCAAAATCGCCACCCAACGTTGATGATGCGGAGTTCGGAGGCCTGTAACGTCGAGAATTAGCGGTCAAAAGTGTCGGCGTAGAGGCATCAATGCAAACGGATGACGATTTCTTCAACGTGAAGCACAGAATATCTCTATAATGCGCCCTGACGCTTTTTGCGAACTAAAATCGAGAGGATGTACCCGGTAATGATGAATAATGATGTTTTACGCAGCGTTCGCTACATGCTGAATCTGAATAACGAGAAAATGATCAGCATCTTAGCTCTGGCCGACACCAAGGTGACGCTGGAAGAAATGGCGAGCTTCGTAACCAAAGAAGGTGAAGAAGGCTTTAAGGTTTGTCCTGACGTCGTGATGGGCTATTTCCTGAATGGTCTGATCTTCTTCAAACGTGGCAAAGACGAAAAATATCCTGCGCCAAAAGTTGAACGTCGTATCACCAACAACATTATTCTGAAAAAACTGCGCGTGGCATTTGAGCTGAAATCCGTGGATATTATTGAGATCTTAAAGTCTCAAGATTTCGCGATTACTGAATCCGAACTGAGCGCGATTTTCCGCGCCGACGGTCACAAACACTACCGTGAATGTGGCGATCAACTGCTGCGTTACTTCCTGAAAGGCTTAGCTGCGCGCGTGCGTAAAGGCTAATTCTCACAGCGTTAAAAAACCGCTCACGGTTCTGCCGTTGCAGCGGTTTTTTTATCCCCCGCGTTAACACCCCGTTTGTACTTCAATATTGCCTGCCCATAAATTACGTTCTTAGTAGTGAAACTCAGCCAGTAAAATAGGTGCGAATTAATCGCTAACTTTTCGAAATGTGATCATCATCACTTCACTAAATATAATCTTAAGTCTTCGCTTCAAAAGGGCCTGCTTTCGTTTCTCAATGAGTATTTTTTTCTGTGAGAAGCGCCAGATAGCTATTCAACTCACAAATTTCCCTCTTCGTTGTTTCGTTGTTTGTCTTTCACTGTATTTTACATCGAAAGGTTTTTTGGCCTATTTTGCCCAAAAAGTAGGCTGTAACCGCGATCACAATTTCACTTCACTGCCTTTGCTGTAATGCATTCGAAAGAGAGCGAAAGCTTCTTGACTTAAACACCACACTCCAAGGAGTCATGGATATGACGTTAGATACCGTAAAACGCCGCGAACAGATTATTGACCTGTTGTGCCACGAGGGCAGCGTGCGCGTTGAACCTCTCAGCGCGCGCTTTGGGGTGTCAAGCGTCACCATCCGTAACGACCTGCGTTATCTGGAACAAAAAGGCTGTGCGCTGCGCTCTTACGGCGGCGCCATGCTTAATCAGCAATTCGCGTTTGATCGGCCTTTGCAAGATAAAGGGCGCATGAACCGCGACGTTAAATCGCGTATCGCTGCTAAAGCGGCAGAGTACGTGAAAGACGGCGATACGCTGATTTTAGATTCTGGATCGACCACCACGCAGATTACGCCGCACCTCAAGGGGCGACGCGATCTGGTGGTCATGACTAACGCGTTGAACATTGCCTATGAACTGGCGGGGTTTGAACGGATTGAAGTGATGGTGCTGGGTGGAAGCGTTCGTCAGAACTCCTATTCGCTCTACGGTCCGGCTGCAGAACAGCAATTGCGTCAACATCGCTTTGATACCTTATTTCTTGGCGTCGATGGGTTTGACCTGGAAGCAGGAATAACCACGCCACATACCGGCGAAGCTCACCTCAATCGCGTGATGTGCGAGGTGGCACATGAAATTATCGCCGTGGTGGACTCCAGCAAATTTGGTCGCAAAAGCTTCTGCATGATCCGTGAGGCCGGTCAGATCCACCGGCTGATCACAGATAGCCGGATCCCCGACAACTACAAGCGGGCATTAACAGAACTCGGCGTAGAAGTGATTATTGCCGACGACTGATCGACATCCTTGATCGATTAAATATGCCTGCATGGAGACATCATGCAGCCTTTATTACAGCTTATCCGTCGCCATAAATCGGGCGAGGCGGTGGGGATCTATTCGGTCTGTTCCGCGCATCCGTGGGTATTAGAAAGTGCTTTACTGCTGGCGAAAGCCCGCCACAGCGCGGTCTTGATTGAAGCAACCTCAAATCAGGTTAACCAGTTTGGTGGCTATACAGGTATGACTCCCGCGCAGTTCCGTGATGCGGTTTGGGCACAGGCCGACCGCGTTGGGTTATCACGCGAACGGGTATGGTTAGGCGGCGATCATCTCGGGCCCAATGCTTGGCAGGATCGCCGCGCTGATGAAGCCATGCAGCTCGCGGAAACGCTGATCCACGATTACGTCAGCGCCGGTTTTCGCAAGATCCATCTTGATTGTTCCATGTCATGCCTCGGCGATCCCGCTCCTTTGGGGGATATGGAAGTTGCTGCGCGTGCGGCTCGTCTTTGTGCGGTGGCAGAGAACGCGTGGCAGCAGGTGGGCGGTGAACGTCCGGTGTATGTGATTGGCACCGAAGTTCCGGTTCCCGGCGGTGCTCAAGAAGATATGGACGGTATGCTGGTCACCACGCCACAGGCCGCGGCGGCGACGCTGGATATTCATCAAAAGGCATGGCACAAGGCTGGGCTGGACAGCGTATGGGAAAGAGTGATTGCGCTAGTCGTACAGCCGGGCGTTGAGTTTGACCACCACAGCGTGGTGCATTATCAGCCGGAAAAAGCACAGGCGCTGAGCCAGTTTATCGAAAGCCAGCCGCATATGATTTATGAAGCCCATTCCACCGACTACCAAACGCCGCACGCCTATCGCGAGCTGGTGCGCGATCACTTTGCGATCTTAAAAGTCGGTCCAGCCTTAACCTTTGCGCTGCGTGAAGCCCTGTTTGCTCTCGATCGTATCGATCGTGAATGGAACGGTGAGCTTAAAGCAGCACATCTACGCGACACGCTGGAGCAGGTGATGCGCGAACAGCCGCAGCAGTGGAATCGCTATTACCACGGTTCGCCACACCAACAATTTATCGATCGCCAGTACAGCCTCAGCGATCGCGTTCGCTATTACTGGCCTCATCCTCAGGTACAGCAGGCCGTTGATTTACTGATGAGTAATCTGCGCAGCCATCCGGTGCCGATGGCGCTGCTCAGCCAGTATCTCCCCGAGCAGGCACAGGCGTTGAACGCCGGAACGCTAGATAAAGATCCACAGCAGTGGGTTCTAGACAAAATACAGCGGGTGCTTTTGAGCTACGCCGAAGCCTGTGAACCCAAGGCTGAAACTATCCAATCTCAGGCGCAAGGAGCCTTAGCATGAGTGAGCTGTTTTCCTATTCTGAAGCATGGCTGCATGAGCACCATGCGCTTCATACCGCGCGTGAAATCGACCAGCAGCCACGCCTGTGGCAACAGCTACACGATGAGTTGAGCGAGAGTCAGGGATATTGGAAGCCATTTTTGCAGCCGCTATTGGCCGATCCTACTCTGCAAATTGTGTTGTGCGGCGCGGGTTCGTCGGCGTTTGTTGGGCGAGCGCTGGCTCCTTGGCTGCGTGAGCAATGTGGTTTGGACGTAGTGGCCTATGGTACGACCGATATTGTGCCTTCGCCGCTGCAATATCTCGACCCTGAACGCCCTACGTTGCTGGTGTCCTACGGACGCTCAGGCAATAGCCCTGAAAGCGTTGCGGCCGTGCGCTTAGCCGATCAGATATTGCCGCATTGCCACCATTTAATGCTGACCTGTAACCCTGATGGAGCACTGGCACGCTACGCAGAAGGGCGACGCAATGTCTGCTCGCTGATCATGCCTCAGGGGTCACACGATCAAAGTTTTGCCATGACCTCCAGCTTTAGCTGCATGACGCTGGCCACCGTGCTGCTGCTAGGGCCGTTAACGCTGGCGCAGAGCGCACCGTCGTTACAACAGATGACTGCGTTGTGTAGCCGTGAACAACAGCATTGGCAACAGCAGGTAAAAGCGCTGGCGAACAGCGGATTCAAGCGCGCGATGGTATTAGGCGGGCGCTGTTTTACCGGTATTGCCGAGGAAGCCGCGCTGAAGATGCTTGAGCTCACCGCAGGGCGGATTGCCACACGCTACGACTCGTCAATGGGCGTGCGCCATGGACCGAAATTCATGGTGGATGGCGACACGCTGGTGCTGCTGATGATGTCTTCCGAAGCTTATTGCCACCGCTACGATGCTGATTTACTGCGTGAACTACGCCATGACGATCTGGCCAAGCAGATCGTGGCGCTGAGCGGTACGCCGGGAGATTTCCATACCGTACTCGATAGCGATCTGGATGATATCTGGCTGCTATTTCCTTATCTGATGTATTTGCAGATGTTGGCGTTTGAAACGTCTTTGGCACTGGGCATGACGCCAGATAACCCGTGCCCGACAGGGGAAGTCAACCGTGTGGTGAAGGGGGTGGAAATCTATCCGTTTACCGCAGTTCGTTCCATCAACACTCATTTAGCAAAATAACAAGTCAGGAGTGGAGCATGTCGACCCCGAATATTTTAATGACCCGCATTGATAACCGATTAGTTCACGGGCAGGTAGGTGTGACGTGGACAAATACGCTAGGGGCTAATTTGGTTTTGGTTGCCAATGACGCCGCAGCAGCCGATCCGGTACAGCAAAACCTGATGGATATGGTGGTGGCGGAAGGCGTTCAAACCCGCTATTTCACGCTGGAAAAAACCATCGACGTGATTCGTAAAGCGGCCGATCGGCAGAAAATTTTCATCGTATGCAAAACCCCACAGGATGTTCTCACGTTGGTGAAAGGCGGAGTGCCAATCAACTTCGTCAACGTTGGCAATATGCACTTTGCCGAGGGAAAACGGCAGATACACAAAACCGTATCCGTGAATGACAGCGATACGGCGGCGTTTCGCGAACTGGAGAGACTGGGTATCACCTGTGAGGTTCGGCGCGTGCCGGATGAGTCCGGTGAATCCATTGCCAAACTCTTAGCATAACCGGAGTAAACCATGTTTACAGATGCGTTATTGATTGGCTTATTAGCCGGACTGGCGGGGGTAGACCTGTTCGATGGTCTGACTCATTTCCATCGTCCGGTGGTGATTGGCCCGCTGGTCGGGCTGATTTTAGGCGATGTTCAAACCGGCCTGCTGGTCGGTGGTTCATTAGAGCTCGTTTGGATGGGAATGGTGCCGCTGGCGGGGGCTCAGCCGCCAAACGTGGTGATTGGCGGAGTTATTGGTACTGCGTTTGCCATTCTGACCCATGCCGATCCCAAAGTGGCGATAGGCATTGCGGTGCCTTTTGCTATCGCGGTGCAGGGCTGTATTACGCTGCTGTTTACGGCGTTTTCGCCGATGATGCACAAGTGCGACAAAATGGTACAAGAGCTCAACTGGCGCGGCATTGAGCGCGTGAACTATCTCGGCATTGCTATCCTGTTCTGCTTCTACTTCATTGTGGCCTTCTTGCCGGTTTACTTCGGTGCCGACGCCGCCAGTGCGATGGTGCAGAAAGCGCCAACGTGGCTGCTGGATGGGCTGGCCGTTGCGGGCGGAATGATGCCTGCCATCGGTTTCTCACTGCTGATGAAAATCATGATGAAAAAGACCTATGTGGCTTATTTCATCCTCGGTTTTATTTCCGTGACCTTTCTCAATATGCCGATTATCGCCGTTGCTTTGGGCGCATTCGCCATCGCGTTGATCGACTTCTTTAACCGTTCCCGCAACGAACAAGACGGCGAGACTAACGCGCCTTCTTCTTCGACTCATGCTCAGGAGATGGAAGATGGGATTTAATGACAACGAAGCTGTGATGGCGGCCAAAGCCGAGCAGCGTATGGCGCAGGCCTTGGCGACTAGCCAAGTTGAGCAAGACGATTATATCGACAGTACGCCAGCGGAAGCCTTGACCAAGCAAGATCTAAATCGCATGGCGTGGCGTTCTCTGCTGTTACAAGCGTCGTTCAACTATGAACGTATGCAGGCGGGCGGCTGGCTGTATACCCTGATCCCTGGCCTGCGCAAGATCCACAAGAATCCTCAGGATCTGGCGAACTCGATGAAAATGCACATGGAATTTATCAATGTGCATCCCTTCGATGTGACATTCCTTTCCGGCCTCGTGCTGGCAATGGAAGGCAGCAAAGAAAAGGTATCCACCATTCGAGCGGTCAAAGTGGCGCTGATGGGGCCGCTGGGCGGCATTGGGGATGCGCTGTTTTGGCTCACGTTGCTGCCAATTTGTGCCGGTATCGGCGCTTCGTTAGCGCTTCAGGGCAGCCTGTTTGGGCCGATTGTCTTCCTGCTGATGTTCAACATTGTGCATTTTGGCCTGCGTTTCGGGCTAGCGCACTACGGCTACCATGCAGGCACCAGCGCGTTGGCGTTGCTAAAAACCCACACTAAAAAGATATCTCATGCGGCGTCAATTGTTGGGATGACGGTTATCGGGGCGCTGGTGGCGTCGTACGTTCATCTCTCAACGCCGTTAGTTATGCATGCCGGTAAAGCCAGCGTAGCGCTCCAGAAAGACGTGCTAGATAAGCTGATGCCCAATCTTTTGCCGCTGTGCTTCACGCTGCTGGTGTTTTGGCTAATGAAACGCGGTTTTTCACCGGTGAAACTGATTGGTTTAACGGTGTTATTTGGCGTGGTTGGCAAGTTTATTGGATTCCTTTAAGGAGGCGCGATGTTAGGTCTAGTGATTACCGGACATGGCCGCTTTGCCAGCGGTCTGTTGCAGGGCGTGGAACAGGTGGTTGGTGAGCAGCCGCAATGCTGTGCGGTGGATTTTCCTGAAGGTGTGAGCACTGCTGAACTGATGGTCATGTTAGAGCAAGCCTGTGCGGCCTGTGATAGCGGGGAAGGGGTGGTGATCCTGAGCGATTTGCTGGGTGGTTCGCCGTTTCGACAGGCCGCGATGATTGCTAAGCAGCATGCCGATTATCAAGTGATTACCGGCACCAATATGCAGCTTGCGGCAGAGATGATGCTAGAGCGAGAAGGGATGAACCCTCAGTCGTTTCGCGATATGGCGCTGGAGTGCGGGCGGCGCGGTGTGACTAGCCTGTGGCACGAAGAACAAAAGTGTAATCAACAACAAAATGATTCCGTCAGCTTAGACGGTATTTAAGGAGCCCATTTTATGTACCTGATTTCAAACCGGGAAATGCTCAAAAAGGCTCAGCGCGAAGGTTACGCCGTACCCGCATTCAACGTTCACAATTTAGAAACTGTACAAGTGGTGGTGGAAACCGCGGCCGCGCTGAGATCGCCGGTGATTTTAGCCGGTACTCCAGGCACATTTACCTACGCAGGCACTGATTACCTGGTGTCTATTTGCCAAGAAGCCGCCCACCTGCATGATTTGCCGCTAGCGTTGCATTTAGACCACCACGAAAAGCTGGACGATATCCGTGCCAAAGTGACCGCTGGCGTGCGCTCGGTCATGATTGATGGCTCGCACTTTGCGTTTGAAGAGAATATTCGCACGGTGGCTGAAGTGGTACGTCTATGCCAGCGTTATGACGTGAGCGTGGAAGCTGAACTGGGACGATTAGGTGGGCAAGAAGATGACCTGAACGTTGACAGCGCAGATAGCTTCTTTACCGATCCTGCCGCCGCCCGCGAGTTTGTTCAGCGCACTGGCATTGATTCTCTCGCCGTGGCAATCGGCTCGGCGCACGGCTTGTATCACGGTGAACCGCATTTGGATTTCGCACGCTTGGCCGAAGTGCGCAAGGCCGTTGATATACCGCTGGTTCTGCATGGCGCATCGGGTATTCCAGAACACATGGTGCGTGAAGCGATAGGGCTTGGGATCTGCAAAGTGAACGTTGCTACCGATTTGAAAATCGCGTTTGCGGATGCGGTAAAAAGCTACTTCACTGAACATCCTGATGCGAACGATCCGCGCAAATATATCACGCCGGGTAAACAGGCCATGCGCGAAGTGGTTGAGGAGAAGATTAGAATTTGTGGGAGTGAAGGGAAGCTTTGATCAAAAACGTTAAGGTCTTGTTTGATCTTTTTCCCAAGACTTAAGTTAAAAAACAACCGAGGCTTTGGGATTTCTTTTTCTGATCGTCTTCGTTATAGAGCCACCAGCATGGATGCTGGCGGCAGGTCGATGGCGCACAGGATGTGCGCTCTGAGACCGTTCGGCCAAGCGACTCAGTAAAAAGGACGCGGGTGTAGGGTTCGCGTCCTGACGAACCCTACCCGTACGCCTGCACCAGAGTTATATGAAAAAACCAATGTGGAGAGGCGGGCGGAATATTGCCTTAATTCATCATAGGTTATATCCATAGCTCTCGATTACCGGTGCTATTTTTTAACCATGCACCTAACCCATCACCCATGCTATTCTGTTGTTCCTGAATGATTTCTTTGCCTGATGGCACCTGACTTTTCTAAATATAAAAATGAAGCTATTTCAATCAATAACAGCCGGATTGCTGTTCTCTCTCTATGTTATTTTTATACCGCAAACGGCTTTTGCAGACTTACTGCCCGATAGCTGGCAGCAATATCAATACATGCAAGCCGAGCGTGATAGTGAAATTTATTCGCTGGTGGGGGAGCATGTGATCCCCGTTGGGCAAATTAAGCAGGGGCAGGTGCTGAACGTCTTTCAGGCCGATGCTGAGTATTACGAGTTTCGCTTTGGCAACGGTACAGGCTTTATTGCGCGTGAAGACTTGAGCGAGCGTAAAAAACCGGAAGCGCCGCGTGATAACTTGGGCGATCTGCGCAAGAAAAGTTTTCAAAATCTTGTCACCAGTCGCTCGGTGACCGTGTATAGCCAAGCTGATAATCAAAGTACCCCAGTCGCCACGCTGGAGGAAAACCTGCGTTATCCGATCCTGAATAAACAAAAGGATCGTCTTAATCAGACATGGTATGAAATTAACTTAGGCGATCGCCTTGGCTATGTGAGTGAGCTAGACGCGGAGCTGGATAACGGCATTGCGGTACTGACTTATCATCATATCCTGAAAAATGAAGAGAATAAGCGTTTTCGCCATACGTCGACTACGACGTCAGACGTGGCATTTAGCAACCAAATGGCCTATTTGAAACAGGCTGGCTATACCACGCTCTCCATGTATCAGTTGGAAGGATACTTAAACGGCACCATGAACTTACCCGCCAAAGCGGTGGTGCTGACGTTTGATGATGGACTCAAATCGGTCTATCGCTATGCCTATCCGGTGCTCAAACAGAATGGGCAACGCGCTACGGCGTTTATTATCTCTTCGCGCATCAAACGCCATCCGCAGGCTTGGAATCCGAATGGGCTACAGTTTACGAGCATTTCAGAGCTGCGTGAGATGCAGGATGTATTTGATATTCAGTCGCATACGCACTTTTTACATCGCGTGAGTGCAAACAAGCAGCCGATTTTATTCAGCCGTTCATATCATAATATTTTGTTTGATTTCCAACATTCGCGAAGGGCGCTTTCGCAGTTTAATCCGCACGTTCAATATTTGTCGTATCCCTTTGGTGGCTATAACCAAAAGGCGATGGACGCGGCGCGTGACGCAGGATTTCACCTAGCGGTGACGACGGTTAAGGGAAGGGTTCGAATGGGGGATAACCCGTTTGCGCTGAAGCGTTTATATGTGCTGCGTACTGATTCGGTGCAAAGCATGGCGTCATTGATTGCTAACAAGCCACAGCCGGTGCCAGAAAAGCCGGATGCCGGAGTGGTTAAAGTACCCGCGGCGGCGGTGAAATAATATTTTGCTATTGTGAAAGACCCCCTCCCAACCTCCCCCTTCGCAGGGGGAGGGGCCGATCGAGATTCTCATAAACATCACCGAACGATGTCCTCTTCTGTAAAAGGGGAGGGTTAGGGTGGGGTCAAGGAGAGCGGGGGAAATAAAGAATTACGCCACCTGCACCGGAACGGCTTTTGCCAAGCGCTTCATCACATTATCACCTTCAAAATAGGCAACTTTAGGATTGTGTGAGCGAGCCTGTTCATCAGACATCTGTACGTAAGAACAGATAATCATGGTATCGCCGACGCATGCACAGCGAGCCGCAGCGCCGTTGACGGAAATAATTTTTGAACCGCGTTCGGCGGCAATCGCGTAGGTCGAGAAGCGCTGACCGTTATCTACGTTGTAGATATCGATGGCTTCATATTGCAGGATCCCCGCTGCGTCTAAAAAATCCTGATCGATGGCGCAGGAACCTTCGTAGTGCAAATCTGCCTGAGTCACTTTGACGCGGTGCAGTTTGCCTTGCAACATAGTGCGTACCATAACAATACCTTCATTAACATCTATTGATGGCTGCCATCCCTGAAATCAGAGGCGGCAGTTCTCTTGGTTACCGATTAAGTGGTCTACTATATTTTAATAAAAAAGTTTACCACTGTATGCAAAACAATTAGCTTTCGGCGTTGAACGGCACGCGCATGTTATCAATCAGACGCGCTTTACCTAACCATGCAGAAACCAAGATTACCGCAGTTTGTGTATCCACATTCACGTCTAGCAGAGTGTCAGCGTCGCGAACGAACAGTTCATCGGGCTGCAAACCAGCTTCCCGCAAGCGTCCTGCCGTTTGTTCTAACAGCTCGTCGATGTTGCGTTCGCCGTTTTCTAACTGAGTCGCCAAATGGCTCATGATGTTATATAGGCGAGGGGCTAGGCGACGTTCATCAGGCGTGAGGTAGCCATTACGTGAGCTCAGCGCCAGTCCATCCTGACCGCGCACGATAGGCACGCCCACGATATCAATATCAAAACTGATGTCGGCAACCATTTTGCGGATCAGCGCCAACTGCTGGAAATCTTTCTCACCGAAACAGGCAATATCTGGCTGGATGAGATTGAACAGTTTGCTCACGATGGTAGAGACACCGCGAAAATGTCCCGGACGGCTTGCGCCTTCCAGCATGGTTGAGAGTGACGGTACATCGACATAGGTCTGCTGTTCTAAGCCTTTCGGATAGATTTCTTTTTCAGACGGAGCGAAGACCAAATCCACGCCTAGGCGCGTTAATTTTTCACAATCTTCCTGCAATGTACGCGGGTAGCGCGCAAGGTCATCAGGGCGATCAAACTGCATCGGGTTCACAAATACGCTAACGACGACGATATCAGCCCGCGCTTTCGCTTCTTCAACCAGCGTGAGATGGCCTTCGTGCAGATTTCCCATGGTCGGCACCAGCGCAACGCGCTTGCCTTCCTGACGCCAACGGCGAATTTCACGACGTAGCAAAGGGATTGTTTCAATGATTAACACAGTGGTTCTCCAAACTTATGAGCCACGCTAACCTCCCGTTGACGGGAGGTTAGACACGGACTGACCGATTAGTTGAAAGTATGCTCCGCTGCCGGATACAAACCCTGTTCAACCTCTTCAATGTATAGACGAATGGCTGCACGAATATCACTTTGGCCCGCTAAGAAGTTCTTGGCAAATTTAGGCGTATGTCCGCCGGTGATCCCCAAGGCATCGTGCATGACTAAAATCTGGCCGTCGGTATCTTTACCTGCACCAATACCGATAACCGGAATGCGCAGCGCTTCGGTGATGGTTTTTGCCAACGCCGCAGGTACACATTCTAAAACTAACAGCTGAGCACCGGCAGATTCCAATGCCAACGCATCTTCGAGCAGCTTATCAGCACCGTCTTTGTCGCGGCCCTGAACTTTATAGCCGCCAAAGATATTCACAGACTGCGGTGTTAAGCCTAGGTGTGCACAAACCGGCACGGCGCGCTCGGTTAGCATTTTCACCGTTTCAACGAGCCAGCTACCGCCTTCCAGCTTGACCATGTTGGCACCGGCTCGCATCAGCGTGGCTGAATTTATGCAGGCTTGTTCCGGCGTGGCATAGGTCATGAAAGGCAAATCGGCGAGTAAAAGGCAGTGTGGCGCGCCATGGCGCACGGCGCGCGTATGGTAGGCAATATCTTCAATGGAGACAGGCAGCGTGGAGTTGTGCCCTTGTAGCGTCATACCGAGTGAATCACCCACTAACATGACGCGGATGCCCTGATCTTCAAACAGCTTGGCGAAGCTGGCATCGTAAGCGGTGATAGTGGCGAATTTTGTTTTTTGTTGTTTTAACTGTAACAGATGGGTGATGCTGGTCGGCTTCATGGTGTCCCCTGACGGCTTCATTCAGACTGAAACAAAAGCGCATTCTAAGAGATGTTATGCCCTAGGGATAGCGCTTTATCGGCTTATTGCCCGTGAAAGGTATTAAGGTGAAAACGTCAGTAACTCATGGAAATAGAAAGGGAATTAGGTAAAACAGAAAGGAAAGGATATATGCTAGATAGTAATTATTTATAGTTATTTCATTGATATAACTACAGCAGTTACCACCGTGTGAGCGGTTCAGCGCCGAGCTGAGTCATGACAGATTGCAGGCTTTCGCCGGTAGGAAAATGCAATTCGGGGGCAATTTCTGCGAGCGGATATAGCATGAATTGACGGTTTTTCATGTCGTAATGCGGCACCGTTAAGCGTTCGGTATTTATTATTTCATCGCCGAACAGCAAAATATCGAGATCTAAGGTGCGTGGTCCCCAGCGTTCATCTTTACGCACGCGGCCGTGTTCCAACTCGATTTTTTGCGTATGGTCTAGCAGATTTTCAGCGGATAAATCCGTGTCTAATGCCACCACCGCATTCAGGTAATCAGGCTGATCCTGAGGCCCGAGCGGCGGTGTGCGATATAGCGATGAGGTTGCAATCAGCTTAGTCTGCGGCAGTTCGGCCAGCGCGTTAAGCGCTGACTGAACCTGGTGCAGTGGATTAGCCAAGTTGCTGCCTAAGGCTATATAGACGCGTGTCATTCGCTGCTGCCTTCACGACGCGGTGCGCGACGACGTGGGCGACGCGGACGGCGACGAACGCCATCATCTCCCAGCTCATTTGCCATGCTCTTCTGACGTGTTAGAGGCGCTTTCTGGAACTCGTCCCACCACTGCGTCAAACGCTGCAGCTCATTGTTATTCTCTGCCTGTGCGCGCAGCGCCAGCAGATCAAAGGCCGCGCGGAACTTCGGTTGTTCCATCAGTTTATGTGCGCGTTTGCCCTGACGGCGAGATAAGCGCAGCTGCAATGACCAAATATCACGCACTAATGCGGTAATACGTTTTGGAATAGCCAGCGTGCGGCATTGTTCATCCAAAATATCGTTCATCGCCAATGCAAAAGCGTCGTAGTAGGTCAGACCGCTCTCGTCATTGATTTTCTGCGCTAGCTCAATCAGCGGATACCACAGCATGGCCGCAAACAGGAATGCTGGATTCACGCGCATATCGTTTTGCAAACGATGATCGGTGTTTTTCAGCACCTGATTGATGATGCGTTCCATCGGGCTATCGCCGTTTGGCGTGAAATGGCGCGCAATCACTGGGAACAACGGTTGGAACAACTGGTATTCGCACAGCAGCGTGTAAGTTGCGAAACCATAGCCAGATTGCAGCAGTTTCAACGACTCTTCAAACAGACGAGCGGATGGGATCTCATGCAGCAGCGAAGCTAAGCGTGGGATCGGTTCGCCGGTTTGTGGACAAATAGTCATGTCCAGTTTGGCAGCAAAACGCACCGCACGCAGCATGCGTACAGGATCTTCGCGGTAGCGAGTTTCAGGATCGCCAATCAGGCGAATACGGCCTTCCTGCAAATCGCGCAGGCCGCCGGTGTAATCACGCACCGTGAAATCTGAAATACTGTAATACAGGCTGTTGATGGTGAAATCGCGACGCTGGGCATCTTCTTCGATGTTGCCATAGACGTTGTCGCGCAGCAGCATGCCGTTCTGAGCCTGCTGGGAGATATTTTTGCCATCACCGGCGTGTTCATGGTGGCCACGGAAGGTGGCAACTTCGATAATTTCAGGGCCGAACATCACATGGGCCAAGCGGAAGCGGCGGCCAACGAGACGGCAATTGCGGAACAGTTTACGCACTTGTTCCGGCGTCGCGCTGGTGGTGATGTCAGAATCTTTAGGCTGTTTACCGAGCAGCAGATCGCGCACGCCACCACCAACCAGATACGCTTCGTATCCTGATTTGTTCAGGCGATAGAGAACCTTGAGGGCGTTCTCACTGATTTGTTGGCGCGAAATGTTATGTTGATCGCGCGGGATCACCGTCATTGAACGTGACTCCTCCGCTTGTGCGCTCTCCGCCTCTCGGCTTAAAACCTTACGGCAAAAGTTGGCGACTCGGGTAAAAATGGTGCACCTCGATAGTGTCTTGTTAGTCGTATGCTCTGAATCATTCAAGCCCTAGCTAATGCCAGCAACTTGAGGTCTGATGAGTATATGCAGAAAAAATAGCGGGTCATCATAGCCTAAGCAGGGCATTTTGAGAATGCCGCTGATAAATTCACGGCATTAATCGTGAGTTTTTGGGTATTTGCTGCACGTCCCAATGGGCTACTGCATATTCTAGCAGCGCTTCGGTCGTTAAATCTTCCCAGCTCTCCGGTACTGTCTGCCCCAAAAAGCCGAGTGCAGAAATGAGCACAGGGCGAGGATCGCTCATCGGAATAGGTTCGGCGTGATTCTGCTTCGACAGCTTGTTTCCATCGTGGTTCAGCGCCAAAGGCAAGTGCAGATAGCGCGGTGCCTGCCAACCCAATTGCTGATACAGCGCCATTTGACGCACCGTTGGTTCAATAAGATCGGCACCGCGCACAATTTCAGTAATGCCCTGAAAATGATCGTCCACCACCACGGCCAGATTATAGGCAAACAGGCCATCGCGTCGGTGAATAATAAAATCTTCCTCAGCCATGGCGCGGTCAGCGGCTAGCCAGCCATGGAGCGCGTCTTCAAATCCATACACCGGCTCGGTTTGCTGTAAGCGCAGCGCGGCGTGCTCAGGCCCCAGATGCAGAGCGCGGCAGTGACCATCGTAAAATCCACCGAGGGAATGAATACGGCTGCGGGTGCAGGTGCAGAAATAGGCTTTGTGCTCATGGCGCAGGGAGTCGAGCGCGGCGCGGTAGGCATCATGACGGTGCGATTGATACAGCACGCTGCCATCCCAGTGCAGTTGATAGTGTTCAAGCGTGCGTAAAATACGGCTGGCGGCTCCGGGAACTTCGCGAGGCGGATCGATATCTTCGATGCGAACTAGCCAACGACCTTGCTGTGAGCGAGCTTGTAAATAACTACCGAGAGCGGCGATAAGTGAACCAAAGTGTAAATCACCGGATGGAGAAGGGGCAAAGCGGCCAATATAATGATGTGCTGGCATGGGTTTGATGAATTTCGTTACGTCGGCGTCATGCCGCAGTACGGGAAGAATTCACCACGGTGTTGGCTTCCTGCATTAACGCCGTGGTGAGGCTGGGTTAGTGAAACTATCAACGCCCGTGTAGGGCGTTGCAGGATCTTAATATCCCAGATTAGCCGGCCATCTGCTTTTCGCGGATTTCAGCCAGAGTTTTACAGTCGATGCAAAGATCGGCCGTTGGGCGCGCTTCTAAGCGACGAATACCGATCTCAACACCGCAAGACTCACAGAAGCCGAAATCGTCGTCTTCGACTTTCTTCAGAGTTTTTTCGATCTTTTTAATCAGTTTGCGCTCACGATCGCGGTTGCGCAGTTCTAAGCTGAATTCTTCTTCCTGTGCCGCACGGTCTACCGGGTCCGGGAAGTTCGACGCCTCGTCCTGCATATGGGACACAGTGCGGTCAACTTCGTCACGGAGCTGGTTGCGCCACGCTTCAAGAATCAGTTTGAAATGAGCCAGCTGGGCTTCATTCATGTACTCTTCGCCTGGCTTCTCTTGGTACGGCTCCACCCCAGCGATGGCGAGAATGCTTAAGGACGACGGTTTACGGTTTTGCCCTTCTTGCATGTTGCTTCTCCTACATAACACGCATTAGCGATCCCCAAATGGGGGAAAAATCAGGCCGCTATAAATAGCAGATGCCGTTAACGTTGGCAATTATTCCTGCATAATGCTTGACAATGGTGTGAAGGACGGCGTATTTGGCGAGCTGCTCTGCGTTTTTTGTCGTTTTTTTCAACAGAAGACGAAATAGCGGGCTCAGGACAACCCAAACGGCAACGGGATGTTTAGCTCCATTCCTTCCGCGTTAATCTGTGCACCATAGCATATAACTTCTACGCCAAGCGCACAGGCTTGCGCCAGTAATTCCGCGTATTGCGGGTCAATATGTTGTGCTGGCGCAACCTTCGTAATACCGGTATGCAGTACGGCAAAAAACAGTACTGCGCGTTGTCCGTTTTGTACCTGCAGCGCCAGCTCCCGAAGGTGCTTTTGCCCGCGTAGCGTAACAGCATCAGGAAAGTAACCACAATCCTGTTCTAGCAGGGTCACAGACTTCACCTCAATATAGCAGTCAGGTTGATTTTCTGCCTGTAATAACAAGTCGATACGGCTATTTTCTTCACCGTAGCGCACCTCGGTGCGTAGTTTTGTGTAACCAGATAATTCTTTGATGTGCCCAGCCTCAATGGCTTCCTGCACTAACGTATTGGCACGCATGGTATTTACACAAATCCAATGATTTTGCTGAGTCTGAGTAAGCTCCCAAGAATGCGCATATTTTCGTTTTGGATTGTCTGACGTGGAATACCAAACCATATCCCCCGGTGTTGCACATCCTGTCATTGCTCCGGTATTGGCACAGTGCATCGTCATTTCAGTGCCGTCATTAAGACGAACATCGGCTAAAAAGCGTTTGTAGCGTTGAAGCAAGCGCGCTGATTGTAGCGAAGGGGAAAAAATCATAAGTTCTCTCTATGTTTTTTTTCTTTCTATATATATGTCGAGATTATTCTGAAAATTTAGTGTTCCGCGTTTTCTGCCGGTTTTTTCGGCGTAATGAGCGGCCAAGCGGCAATTTGCTCGTAGCGCGTTCGGCCACGGCGGAACTCCGACGAGTAGAGCGCGAAATATTCAAAATCAATCGGCCAATGAAACCCTGATGGCGGGAGTACTACGGCTTTCGTCGCCCCGCGTAGCAGCGTGACATGGGGGTGAAACGGTAAGGGGCTTTGATAACAGCCACTGCGGGCTGCCTGTGAGCGTAAAAGCTCGGCCAATTGCAGCAGCCCCCGAGGCGCGCGGCGGGTGCCCAGCCAGACAACGCCCGCGCCCGGCCAATGGCCCGCGTCGTCGAGATCAAGGCTAAAAGCCGGTTGTTTAATCCGCGCAGCCATATTTTGCAGGGCCTGAGATTTCTGTTCGCTGATGTCACCCAAAAATGCCAAGGTGATGTGCAGATTGGCGGCGGCGATAGGGCGTCCCGCTTCGGCAGAAAACTGATCTGCACGCCATTTAACCAACGCTCGTTGGGTTTTGGGCGGTATCGGTAAGGCAAAAAATAGGCGGCGGGTATCAGACATGCTTTCTGGTTTCTCTTAGTTTCACCGCTGAATGCTACAATGCCGTCTAGTCGATGTTAAAGCATTTAATCCTAATTAGTTTGGAGCCTTCGTGTCTTTACTTCCTGTTGCTGCGGTTCTTGAATCATTACTGGCCGCGCTGCAATCTTCAGCTCAGGTGCTATTGAATGCACCCACCGGTGCGGGTAAGTCAACTTGGCTACCGTTGCAATTGCTCAAGGCTGATTGGCTGAACGGTAAAATCATTATGCTTGAGCCTCGCCGGTTGGCGGCGCGTAGCGTGGCGCATCGCTTAGCGCAGCAGCTGGGTGAAAATGTGGGGCAAACCGTGGGCTACCGCATGCGTGCCGAAACCAAAGTCAGTGCGCAAACGCGGCTGGAAGTGGTTACCGAAGGTATTTTGACCCGTATGCTTCAGCAAGATCCCGAGCTATCAGGCGTATCGCTGGTCATTCTCGATGAGTTCCATGAACGCAGCTTGCAGGCTGATTTAGCGTTAGCGCTGTTGTTGGATGTGCAGGATGGATTGCGTGACGATCTGCGGTTGCTGATTATGTCTGCTACGCTGGACGACGCGCGTTTGACTCATTTACTGCCCGACGCGCCGGTGATCCGCTCCGAAGGCCGCAGCTTCCCTGTGGTGCGCAATTACATGCCTGTGTCAGCGCATGAACGGCTGGATCACAGCGCTTCAAACGCGGCGCTGAATTTGTTACGCCAAGAGTCAGGCTCGCTGCTGCTATTTTTACCCGGCGTGGGCGAGATCAAGCGCACGGCCGAACTGCTTGAGCAGCGTGTGGATGCCGATACCGACATTTGCCCGCTTTATGGCGCATTGCCGCTGGCTGAGCAACAGAAGGCCATTGATCCATCACCGGCAGGGCGGCGCAAAGTGGTGCTGGCCACCAATATTGCGGAAACGAGTTTAACCATCGACGGCATTCGTTTAGTTATCGACAGCACGCTTGAGCGTGTTAGCCAATTCGATGTGCGCAGCGGGCTCACTAAGCTGGTCACGCAAAGAGCCAGTCAGGCATCTATGACGCAGCGTGCTGGGCGCGCAGGGCGCTTAGAGCCGGGGATCTGTTGGCATTTAATGGCGGCAGAACAGGCCGAACGTACCGCTGAATATAGCGAAGCTGAAATTCTTCATAGCGATCTGAGCAGCCTGTGGCTGAACCTTTTGCAGTGGGGATGCCACGATGTTGCTCAGCTAAAATGGCTGGATACGCCATCGCCTGCGGCGATCTCTGCCGCGCAGCGGCTGTTATTTCAGCTCGGGGCGATTAATGAACAGGGCGGCTTAACGCCAACCGGTCGTGCTATGGGCGATGCCGGTAGCGATCCGCGTTTGGCGGCAATGCTCTGTGCCGCGCAAAGCGCCGGTGAGGATGCGCTTGCGACGGCGGCGCTGCTGGCCGCTATCATTGAAGAGCCACCGCGTAACGGCGGCGTCGATCTGCGCAATGCACTTTATCATCCGCAGAGCCATTGGCAACGCCGTGCAAATCAGCTGACGAAGCGTTTGGGGAACGGTCGGGGCCGCGTAGAGCCCGATGATGCCGCATTTTGGCTCGCTCATGCCTTTCCCGATCGTATTGCTAATCTACGTGGGCAAGATGGGCGCTATTTGTTGGCGAATGGTCTGGGTGCGGCAATGGAAGCTGATGATGCGCTTGCCCGTACTCCATGGCTGATTGCGGCAACGCTTTTGCAGGGCGTGAATAACAGCGAAGCGCGTATTTTGCTGGCGTTGCCTTGTGATATTGATCTTTTAGCCGCCCGCCTGCCGCACCTGATCAGCGAGCAAACCAGCGTGGAGTGGGATGAAGCGAAAGGTACGCTCCGCGCATGGAAACGCCAGCAGCTAGGACGTTTGGTGATTAAGGCACAGCCGCTGGCCAAACCATCGGTCGAGGAGCTGTCGCTGGCGTTACTAAATTGGGTTCGCAATCAGGGCGTTAGTGCTTTGAATTGGAGCGACTCTGCCAAGCAGCTGCGTTTGCGGTTACAGTGTGCAGCGCAATGGCTACCAGAAGTTAACTGGCCTGCGGTAGATGATGATAGTCTGCTGGATTCATTAGAGAGCTGGCTACTGCCTGCGCTAGACGGCGTGCGCGATCTGCGCGGTTTACAGAATATCAATCTGACCGATGCGCTGTTGAGCTTAATGGATTGGTCGATGCGACAGCGTCTAGATAGTGCGTTGCCGACTCATTACACTGTGCCGACAGGATCGCGTTTACCGCTACAGTATTTTAGCGATAAACCGCCGGTATTAGCCGTGCGCTTGCAAGAGGTCTTTGGTAAGCAGCACAGCCCTAAAATCGCCGAGGGGCGAGTGGCGTTGGTATTGGAATTGCTATCGCCAGCCCATCGCCCGCTGCAAATTACTCGTGATTTGGCCGCATTTTGGCAGGGCTCATATCGTGAAGTGCAAAAAGAGATGAAAGGGCGTTATCCAAAGCATGCATGGCCGGACGACCCAGGAAATGCGCTGCCGACGCGTCGAACGAAACGCTATCAGTAAGAAATTCCTACGGCGCAGCCATGACGCTGCGCCAATTTCGGAGGTTTCCTCTTCCCCCTTTCGGCGGTGAGGAACAGATTAGGCGCCACTGCCGGAGAACTAAATAATGTCTAGGGATGACGATCGCGAGCCGATCGGACGTAAAGGTAAAAAAGGTGGCACTCCACCGTCCCGTAAAGCGGTACCTAATCGCCGTCGCCGTTATGACGACGAGGACGATGATTATCGCGATGATTTCCGTGATACCGCAGATGATCATGACGAATATGAAGAAGATGATGATTATGATGATGAAGACAGAGAGGACGACGTGGCGCGTAAGAAAGTGAAAAAATCGCGTAAACGCAAGCTGTTAGGTTTACTGATCAATCTAGCGCTGATCGTCTTTGTGCTGCTGGCGATTTATGGTTTCTATTTGGATCAGCAGATCCGTGGCCGTATCGATGGGAAAGTCTGGCAGTTGCCAGCGACCGTCTATGGCCGGATGGTCGATCTCGAGCCGGGTATGTCCTACAGCAAAAAAGAGATGGTGAATTTGCTGGAAGGTATGCAATACCGTCAGGTGAGCCGCATTACGCGTCCGGGTGAGTTCTCGGTGAATGGCAATAACATTGATTTGCTGCGCCGCCCGTTTGATTTCCCGGACGGAAAAGAAGGGCAGATCCATGCGCGCTTGGTGTTCAGCAACGATCGTCTAAGCCAGATCCAAAATATGGACAACCAGCGCCAGTTTGGTTTCTTCCGCTTGGATCCGCGCTTAATCACCATGTTGCAGTCTCCCAACGGTGAGCAGCGTTTATTTGTACCGCGTAGCGGATTCCCCGATCTGTTAGTGGATACGCTGATCGCGACCGAAGACCGTCATTTTTATCAGCATGATGGGATTAGTTTCTATTCGATTGGCCGTGCCGTAGTGGCTAACCTCACCGCCGGACGCGCAGTGCAGGGCGGTAGTACGCTGACGCAACAGCTGGTTAAAAACCTCTTCTTATCCAACGAGCGTTCGCTGTGGCGTAAGATCAACGAGGCGTACATGGCGCTGATCGTTGATTATCGCTATAGCAAAGATCGCATCTTGGAGCTGTATCTGAACGAAGTGTATCTGGGGCAGAGCGGAAGCGATCAGATCCGTGGCTTCCCGTTAGCGAGCCTCTATTACTTCGGACGTCCAGTTGATGAACTTAGCCTCGATCAGCAAGCATTGCTGGTGGGCATGGTTAAAGGCGCTTCGCTGTATAACCCGTGGCGTAACCCAAAACTGGCGTTAGAGCGTCGTAATTTGGTACTGAAATTGCTGGAAAACCAGCAGATCATCGACCAAGAACTTTACGATATGCTGAGCGCTCGTCCGCTCGGCGTACAGCCAAAAGGCGGCGTTATCTCGCCACAGCCTGCGTTTATGCAAATGGTTCGCCAAGAGCTACAGCAAAAACTGGGCAACAAAATTAACGATTTGTCTGGGGTGAAAATCTTCACCACGCTCGATCCGGTGTCGCAAGACGCTGCGGAAAAAGCGGTGGAAGACGGTGTTCCTGCGCTGAAAGCTGCGCGTCATGTGAACGATCTTGAAGCTGCCATGGTGATTGTCGACCGTTTTAGCGGCGAAGTTCGTGCCATGGTGGGCGGTGCTCAGCCACAGTTTGCTGGTTTTAACCGCGCAATGGATGCCCGCCGTTCAGTGGGTTCGTTAGCAAAACCACCGACTTACCTCACCGCATTGAGCGAGCCGGATAAATATCGCCTGAATACGTGGTTAGCCGATCAGCCACTTTCGCTGAAGCAGCCAAATGGCAGCATATGGCAGCCGAAAAACTACGATCGTCAGTATCGTGGTCAGGTGATGCTGGTGGATGCGTTGGCGAACTCGCTGAACGTACCAACCGTAAATCTGGGGATGGCCGTAGGATTAGATCAAATCAGTGCGACATTGCAGCGTTTAGGTATTCCTAAAGATGTAATCAATCCGGTTCCATCCATGCTGCTGGGGGCAATTAGCCTCACACCGATGGAAGTTGCGCAGGAGTATCAAACGATTGCCGGTGGTGGTAATCGCGCGCCGCTGTCAGCCGTTCGCTCGGTGATTGCAGAAGACGGAACCGTGCTGTATCAAAGCTTACCGCAGGCACAAAGCGTGGTGCCACCGCAGGCGGCTTATCTGACGCTGTATGGTATGCAGCAGGTTGTTGCACGCGGGACATCACGTTCTCTGACGGCTAAATTTGGCAATTACCATCTGGCTGCGAAAACGGGTACCACTAACGATCTGCGTGATAGCTGGTTTGCCGGCGTTGATGGCAAAGAAGTGGCCATTGCATGGGTTGGACGTGACAACAATGGCCCCGCTAAGCTAACCGGTGCAAACGGTGCTCTGACGCTCTATCGTCGCTATCTGGAAAACCAGACTCCGTTGCCGCTGAACTTGGTGCCACCGGAAGGGATTACCACGATGAATATTGATGAGTCAGGCAACTTTGTGTGCAACGGCGGTGGTTCACGTAGCATTCCCGTATGGACGGAAAATCCAGAAGGACTATGTGCCGCATCTGCTGCACAGCAACCCGCCGCTCAGACTCAGCAGCCGCAAACCGAAGGGCAGCAGCCCGCGCAGCAGCAACAACAAAGCAGCGATGGTGTAGCCGGTTGGATTAAGGATATGTTTGGCAGTAACTAATAATATTCTTGCGTGAACGAAAAGGCCTCTAGCTAAGAGGCCTTTTTTATTAGATGAATAATGAATAATAAGCAAGGTGGCGAATAGAGTATTAAATCCGCTTGACGATCATTTAATAGACAAATAAAAACGGGTGGCCTGAGTCACCCGCGATATTCATTTAAACAATGATTAAGCTAAATTAGAACTGGTATACCAAACCAACGCCGATGACGTCGTCGGTCATGAGGCCAGCTGAACGGCTGAAATTATTGTCGTTCAGCAAGTTGATTTTATAGTCAACGTAGGTAGACATGTTTTTATTGAAGTAGAAATAAGTACCAACATCAATGTAATTGACTAAATCTTCGTTGTCGTAATGCTTGCCGCCAGCGCTATAGTCAAGATCTTTACCTTTAGAATAGACATAGCCCAGAGATGGGCGCAGGCCGAAATCAAACTGGTATTGAGCCGTGACTTCAACGTTTTGTGTTTTGTTGGCAATGTACCCGTCAGTATCACCGAATGCGGTCATATTCTGAGTTTGGGCATACATGACGGCTAGATAAACATTGTTTGCGTCATATTTTGCACCCAAAGTCCAAACATCGGCGGTATTACCACCTGCCAATGAACGATGCTCTTGGTCATAGGTACGATTGGAGGCCGCATAAGACGCACCAAAGTTCAGACCCATACCGGTGTCATAAGTGGTAGAGAAACCAAAGCCATCGCCGTTTTGAGTTGCAATTTTACGATCGCCATTGTTGGTGCCGTTATTACCTTCGGCTCCACCATTGTCGTTAGCGCTTTGATATTGCAGAGCAAAGTTCAGGCCATCAACCAGACCGAAGAAGTTGGTGTTACGGTAGGTGGCAAGGTTATTGGCGCGGGTATTCATGAACACGTCAGTTTGAGTGTAGCTATCGCCACCGAAGTCTGGCAGCATATCGGTCCACGCTTCAACGTCGTACACAACGCCATAGTTACGACCGTAATCAAACGAACCAAAGTCACCGTATTTCAAACCTGCAAAAGCTAAACGGGTGGCATTGCCATTGCTACCAACGCCTTCAGACTCGGTGGTTTGAGCTTGAACGTTATATTCCCACTGGCCAAAACCGGTCAGTTGATCGTTGATTTGGGTTTCGCCTCTGAAACCAACACGTAAGTAGGTTTCATCACCATCTTGGCTGCTAGCATCAGAGAACTGATGGCGAGCATCGACTTTAGCTTCCAAGTCTAATTTATTACCATCTTTATTATAAATCTCTGATGCATGTGCCATACCTGCCATTAATAAAGAAGGAATTACCACCGCGAGAATTTTACGCTTCATTATCATTTCCTTGAATTGACGCTTTTGTATTATTCTTATTCCCTATATTTAATAAGGATTCCTTTTTAAAACATCAGCAGGATAATGTGAGTGGTTATTAAAATACAATATGGTTCATAAAATAAATAATTAATTTTGTGACGAGGCGTAGGAATATAATAAATTACAATATTGGCAGGTTATGATTCGCCAGTATTTATACTTTTCAATAAGTGATTGGAGTGTGTTATTTAATAATATATTAATTTTCACTTACCTAAAAAATGCTTAATTAAGTGTTTCGTTTAATTTAAGTAAGAATGGGGAAACTATGTCGTAGCGTAGATGCTACCTAGCTTTTTGAGATGAAAAATAGCGTTATGGTTAATCATTTTTGATTAATAAAATATGACACCTGTGCCGCGTTTTTAAATCCATTGTTTGTATGATTTTAATTAAACCATTTATGCAAACCAAATATAACAATCGCATAACCATGAAATACGTCTCATTCATATTTACCTCATGATTTAATCCCATTTTTAGATAGTTAAAACCTATTGATTTAAGCCTTATAAAAATAAAGGCTATTTTTTGTTCCCTTGGTTCTTATAAGGATTAATTTCGCTTGAACTTTACATTTAGTTACGCATAAAATGCGATCTTTATAATAATCATTCTCGTTTGCTTTATTATTTGTCTTTCGCCAGAGAAACCAACATGACTTTACCATCGTTCAAATATTCACGAACCAAGGTTGCAGTTTCTATCGCTGCCAGCTTGGGGATGTGGGCCTCTTTCGCCAATGCTGCTGATACAGCTCAAAAAACTCAAAATGATGACACGCTGGTTGTTACCGCCGGCGGCGGCGTTCAGCAAGAGAGTGCATGGGGGCCTGCGCCAACGATTGCTGCCAAGCGCAGCGCAACGGCAACGAAAACTGATACGCCAATTGAGAAGACGCCACAGTCTGTCTCGGTTGTAACCTATGAAGAAATGCAAATCCGCCAGCCGAAATCGGTCAAAGAGGCTCTGGGCTATACGCCTGGCGTAACGGTTAACAGTCGCGGTGCCTCCAGCACCTATGACTTCGCCATCATTCGTGGTTTCTCTTCGGTTGGTTTGAACCAGAATAACTATTTGAACGGTTTGAAGTTGCAGGGCGACTTCTATAACGACGCCGTCATTGATCCTTATATGCTTGAGCGTGTCGAACTCATGCGTGGGCCAACGTCAGTGCTTTATGGCAAAAGCAATCCTGGCGGGATCATCTCTATGGTCAGCAAGCGTCCGACGACAGAACCGTTGAAAGAAGTGCAGTTTAAAATGGGGACAGATAATCTGTTCCAAACGGGTTTTGATTTCAGCGATGCGTTGGATGATAACGGAGAGTTCTCATACCGTTTAACCGGTATGGCGCGTTCTAATAACGAACAGCAGGACGGTGCCAAGCAGAAACGTTATGCAATTGCCCCAACGTTCTCTTGGCGTCCGAGCGAGCAAACTAACTTCACGTTCTTGTCATATTTCCAGAACGAGCCAGAAACCGGCTACTACGGCTGGTTGCCGAAAGAAGGAACCGTAGAGCCATTGCCAAACGGTGGTCGTCTACCAACTAGCTTCAATGAAGGCGCAGCCAACAACACTTATTCCCGCAACCAGAAAATGGTCGGCTATAGTTTTGACCATAGTTTCAATGACACCTTCACAGTGCGCCAGAACCTGCGTTTCTCTGAGATGAAAACGGCTCAGAAAAGCGCATACGGTACCGGGCTGTGTAATAACAGCATGAATGGTTTTAACGCGTATTGTCAGTCGCTCTCTGATGCTGATAAGGCCCATTACTTGGGACGCGGTACGGTAGTTGATCATGAGCGTTTACAGAACTTTAGCGTCGATACTCAGTTACAGAGTAAGTTTGCGACTGGCGACGTGGATCATACCCTGTTAACCGGTGTTGATTACATGCGTATGCGTAATGACATCAGCGCACTGTTTGGTAATGCACCTTCACTGGACCTGGATAATTTACCCGATCGTACCGATGTTGATTTCGGTAGCGCGGTTCCTTATCAGATGAACGAAAGTAAGCAAACCGGGCTTTATGTTCAGGATCAGGCCGAGTGGAACAAATGGGTTCTGACCTTGGGCGGTCGTTATGACTGGTCTACTCAGGCTACGACTGTTCGCAGCGATAATGGTTACATTGAGCGTAAAGATCAGCAGTTTACCTGGCGTGGTGGTGTGAACTATTTGTTCGACAACGGTATTTCACCGTATTTCAGCTATAGTCAATCTTTCGAGCCGAATGCCTTTAGCCTCTACAGCACACCTCGTGTAGCCTATGCGCCGTCGAAAGGTGAGCAGTACGAAGCCGGTGTGAAATATGTGCCGAAAGATATGCCGATTGTGGTCACTGGCGCAGTTTATCAGTTAACCAAAACTGACAATTTGATGGCTGATCCAACGAATGCGTTGAATCAAATCCCAGCGGGTGAAATTCGCTCACGTGGTTTTGAATTTGAAGCAAAAGCTGCCGTTAATGCCAATATCAACATGACGGCGTCTTACACCTATACAGAGGCAGAATACACCAAAGATACCAACTTAAAGGGCAATACACCGGTTCAGGTGCCAAAACATATGGCTTCCCTGTGGGGTGATTACACCTTTAACGAAGGTGCTTTAAGTGGTTTAACGCTGGGTACAGGCGGTCGATTCATTGGTTCAAGCTACGGCGATCCAGCGAATACCTTCAAAGTGGGCAGCGCAGCGGTGATGGATGCGGTGATCAAATATGATCTGGCGCGCTTCAATCTGCCGGGTTCTAGCATTGCGGTTAACGTGAATAACCTGCTGGATCGCGAATACGTGGCCAGCTGCTTCGATACCTATGGTTGCTTCTGGGGCGCAGAGCGTCAGATTGTGGCAACGGCGACCTTCCGCTTCTAGTAAGATATACACTCAAGGGCGCGGTTACCGCGCCCGTTCTTTTCTGCAAAGAACATAAGACTAAAGGCTATACCGGAATTGAGTAAAACCGCGATCTCCACCCCGTCAACTTTCACTTTGCAACAGGTCAGCTTCACTGTTCCTGGCCGCACATTGCTGCAAAACGTTTCTCTCACTTTTCCTCAAGGTCAGGTTTGTGGCTTGATTGGTCACAATGGCTCGGGTAAATCGACGCTGCTAAAAATGCTCGGTCGCCATCAGGCGGCAAGCGTTGGCCAGATTTTACTGGGCGATAAACCGTTAGCTGAATGGGATAGCAAAGCGTTTGCCCGTGAAGTGGCCTATCTTCCCCAACAGCTGCCCGCCGCTGAGGGAATGACGGTGCGCGAGCTGGTGGCCATTGGCCGCTATCCTTGGCATGGCGCGCTAGGGCGCTTTCGCAGCGAAGATCGTGAACGAGTGGAAGAGGCTATTGCCTTGGTCGATCTTAAACCGTTGGCAGGGCGTTTGGTTGACAGCTTATCCGGCGGTGAGCGTCAGCGTGCATGGCTGGCAATGACAGTGGCACAAAATAGCCGCTGTTTATTACTCGATGAACCGACATCGGCGCTGGATATCGCCCATCAGGTTGAAGTGTTGGCCCTCATTCAACGCCTCAGTCGTGAACGGGGGTTAACCGTGATTGCGGTTCTGCATGACATCAATATGGCCGCGCGTTATTGCGATTATTTGATGGCGCTGCGCGGCGGTGAACTGATTGCTCAAGGTACGCCTGCCGATATTATGCAGGGCGACGTGCTGGAAAAAATCTACGGTATACCGATGGGGACGCTGCCGCATCCAAGCGGTGGTGCACCCGTGAGCTTCGTCTACTGATGCAAGATTCAATGCGTGATCCCAACTCTCCTGATTTTGGCCGTCGCCGTCTGATTACGGCGCTGGCGTTGTCGCCATTTTTGCTTCCACTTTCGGCGCAGGCCTCTGCGCTGACCAGTACCACCTATCCCGATCTCAATCGTATTGTGGCGCTCGAATGGCTGCCGATTGAGCTTCTGCTGACGCTTGGCATTACGCCGCTTGCCGTGGCTGAAATCGCCAATTACCGCCTTTGGGTACAAGAGCCAGCATTGGCACCCACGGTTATCGATCTCGGCAACCGCACAGAGCCGAATATGGAGCTGCTGCAACAGATTGATCCTTCGCTGATCCTCTATTCCACTGGATTTGGCCCCTCCGTGGCGAAAATGCAAACCATTGCACCCGCGATGGGCTTTTCCTTTAACGATGGCTCAGGCCTGCCGCTGAAACTGGCTAAAAAGTCACTGCAAAATCTGGCGGAAAAACTGGGTGTCCCTGAACGTGCTACCGAACACCTTGCGCTGTTTCAACAGCGACTGGCGCAAAGCAAACAGCGCTTGGGCGCGTGGGACAATACGCCACTGTTGCTGTTTACATTGTTAGACGCCGGGCATGCTTTGGTCTTTGGTAAAGGCAGCATGTTCCAAGAAGTGATGGATGAGCTCGATTTAAAAAATGCGTGGACGGGTGATACCAATTTTTGGGGCAGCGCGATCGTTGGCATAGAACAGCTGGCGACGGTTTCCCCACAGGCGCAGGCCATTTTCTTCAGCCACGGTAATGACGCATTGTTTGCTCAGGTGCAGAAAACCCCGCTGTGGCAGGCGCTGCCTTTTGTGCGAGGGCAAAAAGTGATCAGCCAGCCGGGCGTTTGGTTCTATGGTGCCACGCTCTCCGCGATGCGTTTTTGTGATTTGCTGGAGTCTGCGTTAGGAGCGAAACCATGAACGCTAACGTAAAAGCATCTCAGGCTAAATTCAGCCTGTGGTTGATTCCGCTGTTGCTGGCATTGCCTGCGCTGGGATTAACCCTATTCAATCTGCATCACCAACTGCCATTTAATCAATGGTGGCAGGCCGCGACCACGCCGGATATGGATAATATCCAACAGGTAGTGATGCATTACAGCATTCTGCCACGCGACGTTGTTTCTTTGTTGGTGGGCGCGGGGCTTGGCCTTGCGGGGCTACTGTTCCAACAGGTATTAAAAAACCCGCTGGCGGAACCTGCAACGCTGGGGGTTTCCGCCGGTGCCCAGTTTGGGGTAACGGCGGCGGTACTGTTGGCCGTTTCGCCCGAAAGCTGGATGATGCAGCTAGCGGCTCTGTTGGGTGCCGTGCTGGTCGCGCTTATCGTGTTTGGCCTGTCGTGGGGTAAACGTATGTCGCCGGTAACGCTGATTCTGGCGGGGCTGGTGATGGGGCTGTACTGCGGCGCACTGAATTCCCTGATGGCGCTGTTTAATTACGAATCCCTACAGGGCATGTTTGTGTGGGCGAGCGGGGCGTTAAACCAACATGATTGGCATAACGTGACCGAACTAGCTCCGCGTTTGCTGGTGGCATTACTGCTTTCCGCTTTGCTGATTCGCCCTTTGACGCTGCTGGGATTAGACGACGGCGTCGCTAAAAATCTAGGGCTTGGCTTAAGCAGCGCTCGTTTGGCTACTCTCGCGCTGGCGGTGTTAATCAGCGCACAGATGGTGAATGCCGTGGGCGTGATTGGCTTTATCGGCCTATTTTCGCCGCTGTTGGCGCGCATTTGTGGCGCGCGTCGATTGTCTCAACGGCTGTTAATGGCGCCTTTTATTGGCGCTTTGCTGCTGTGGCTCACCGATCAGGTGGTGCAATGGCTGGCCGTAGTTTGGCACGAAATTCCAACCGGCTCGGCCACCGCGCTTATTGGCGCACCGGTACTGCTGTGGTTATTACCGAAGCTGCGTACCAACGGCAATATGCCGGATATGAACCAAGGCGACCGTGTTACGCCAGAACGTCACCATCTGTGGCGCTGGATGATCATCGGTATGGCTCTACTGGCGTTGGCTCTAGCCGTTGCTTTGCTGTTTGGACGCGGCAGCGAAGGTTGGTACTGGGCGCACGGCGTTCAGATAGATGCGCTGATGCCTTGGCGCTGGCCGCGTGTGGTGGCTGCTTTGGCTGCGGGAATGATGCTCGCCGTAGCTGGAACCATGATCCAAAAGCTCACCGGTAACCCGATGGCGAGCCCTGAAGTGTTAGGGATTACGTCGGGTGCTGCTCTCGGCGTTTTAGTGCTGATGCTGTTAGTACCGGGCAATGCGTTTGTATGGCTACTTCCGGCGGGAAGCCTCGGCGCTGCGCTGACGTTATTGTTAGTGATGATTACCTCGAGCCGTAACGGATTTTCCGCTCAGCGTATGTTGTTGGCCGGGATTGCGGTGAGTACGGTGTTTAGTACGCTGGTGGTGATGGTGCTGGCAAGCGGCGATCCGCGTACCGGCATGTTGCTCACATGGCTAGCGGGCTCAACCTATGGCGTGGATAGCGCGCAGGCGCTACGTACCGTGGGCATTGCCGTGGTGCTGATTGCGGCAACGCCACTGTGCCGCCGTTGGCTCATGTTATTACCTTTAGGCTCGGTAACGGCGAAAGCGGTAGGCGTGGCGCTGATGCCTTCGCGTGTCGCCATCCTGCTGATCGCATCGGCGTTAACCGCAGCCGCGACGCTAATGACCGGTCCGCTCAGCTTTGTTGGCCTGATGGCGCCTCATATGGCGCGAATGTTAGGCTTTAAACGAGCGATGCCACAGCTGATGGTTGCTGCACTAATCGGTGGTTTTCTGATGATGTTTGCGGATTGGTGCGGACGGATGGTGATGTTCCCTTATCAAATCCCAGCCGGATTATTAGCAACGTTTATAGGCGCACCGTACTTTATTTTCTTGCTGCGCAAGCAGGGGAAATAAGCAAATTCAATCCGCCGCGCGATGCGGCGGATATGATATCTAAGCGATAGTTTTAGAAGAACGAATCATCGTCGCTGTTATTGTAACTGTCGTCATCGCTGCCAAAGCCTGAATCGAAGAATCCGCTATCTTGCCCATTCTGATTTGACGCATCATCTTGCCAATCCGCATTTTGCAGATCGGGCTGTGTGTTATCTGGTTGAATCGCATCAGATTGAGTCGTATCGGGCTGAGCAATCGTATTTTCCTCAACCACGTTCACGATCTCTTCCGGCCGGCTATTGTGGAACATACCGGTCAGCATATCCGCAATCACCACGCCGCCCGCAACACCCGCTGCCGTTTGCAATGCGCCGCTTAAAAAGCTGCTGCCGCCACGAGAGGCCGCAGGCGCATAACCACTATTCGCATTGTTGGCGTACTGGTTATTGGCATAGTTTGCCGCGCCAGGAATGGGCTGGCTTCCGCTGTTTGATACGGCGGCTGGGCGTGACTCGGTTGCATTGGTGCTGCCACCGCCGAACAAGCCTGCTAAAAAGCCGCCGCTGCTCTGTTTCGGCTGGTTTTGTAGCTGAGCCACCTGCTGCTGAAGAGCATTCACCTGATCGTTTAAACGCTTAATCGCCGCTTCTTGGACCAGCATCGCCTGAGCCATGTAGTAAGGTGCCGCAGGCTGTTTGGCGATACATTCCTGAATCAAACGCTCGGCCTGAGCATCCCTCGGCCCGCTGCCTGCTTCAGCCTGTTGTAGGCGAGAGAAAAGGCCAGAGATAACGCGTTGCTCAACGGATTGTTCATCAGACATAGAAACCTCAACAAATATTGATGCCAAAGCGGCACTAAAACAGATCAATCTGGAATAAATGTAATGCCCATTCATTAAAGATCAATATGGTTTAACGCTTTGTCACAAAGGCAGAGGTTTCTATACAGAGGGGCGAGTAAAACAGAAAGGAAACAAGTTACTCGCTGATGTTTGATGTTTGATGTTTGATGTTTGATGTTAGGGAGAGCACTCCGATGGGGTCGTAGCGACGTAAGCCGCCGGAACGTCCCGCGGTGTGCTAGACCCCGTATATCTCAATCCTCTAAACGACCTAAATAAGTCGATAGGAGCATGATTACTTAGCCACCTCTTCCACCAGTGGCAGCAAAATCCTCACGCTATCTCGGGTACGCGATTTGATACGCCCCGGCAGATGTTTATCTAAGTATTGAAGATTGTCATATTGCGGTTGGTGCCACGTGGTGCCTGCTGGGAAACGCGTATTCTTGCTGGTTTGCTGATAGCCATCTTTTTTACCCAAAGACCAATTGCTGGCTTCAACGGCAAGTACTGGAATATTGGATGCATCAAACGTCATATGATCTGAGCAACAACCGGTGCCTTTCGGGCTGTGTTCGCCATGACCATTGTTAATGGCAGCGCTAATGCCAAAGCGCTTAGCAAGCTTAAGGGCGCGGTCGCGGGTTTTCTCGGCGATGGCTTTCGGCGTGTTAACACCGCTGTGGAAATAGAGTTTATCGCCGGTAATCAAAGAGTCGAGGTTGATAACCAACAGCGTGTTGTCTTTGTCGGCTTTGCTCATTCTGCTGAGATAGTTCTCAGCCCCTTTGCTGCCCAACTCTTCGGCGCTGAGCGCAAGGAAACGAATAGTCGCCTTGGTTTTTACGCTGCGCAGACGCTCGGCAAGCTCCAACATCACGCCAACGCCAGACGCATTGTCATCTACGCCCTGCAACGTTAATCCGCCAAGATTATGGTTTACATCGCTGTCGCTCATTGGGGTATAGGTATCAAGGTGGGCGACGATTAAGATCTGTTTGTCGGTGTTGCCGGGTTTCACCGCAATCACCGACGTGGCGTTCACGTTATGCCAATCTTTTTTACCTTCGCTTGAGGTATACACATAGTGGGTTTTGAAATCTCTTAGGTCACTTTGATAGCCCATGCTTTGGAAACGCTGATTAACATAATCTGCCATCATCAGCTCGGCGGGGCTACCTGCCATGCGGCCGGGGAAGTAGGTCGAGATATGCCGCACTTCTTGTTCGGCAATTTTACCTACGGGTTGATGGGTAATACCTGCGGCTGAAACCGCGAAACTACTGCTTAGACATAGCGCTGCGCAAACCAGTTTAAGTGAACGGCAGGAAAACATGGGTAAAGCGTCCTTAGCGCTGCTGAAAATCAAAAACGTGTTCAACAGCGTGATAATTGGGATGATAAATCAGTGCGGCTAGTATGGAGTCTTCGCTCTTATTACACAATTTCTAGCGCTCCTAAAATTTAAGGAAATGTTGACTTCCTTAATCCTGCGCTGCCTCAGCTTGCTGCATATTTCTTTCGGTTATTTCAAATACCTTTTCGTCATTTCATTTGGGCAAAGCTGACACCTTATAGTGCCCCTATCCTGCTTTTTGAAGTTACCGCTGCGCTCACTCCGTTTGATTTGCTGTAACTCCAACCCTCTTGGATAAATATCCGATGTGCCGGTGTGGCCTTCGGGAGAATTTCTGGCTTAAGGATCGTCCATGGATAACCAAAGATTGACGCACTTACGACAGCTTGAAGCGGAGAGTATTCACATCATCCGCGAAGTGGCTGCCGAGTTTTCTAACCCTGTCATGATGTACTCCATCGGCAAAGATTCTTCGGTGATGCTGCATTTGGCGCGTAAGGCATTTTATCCGGGGACGCTGCCGTTCCCGTTGCTGCACGTTGATACCGGCTGGAAATTCCGCGAAATGTACGAATTTCGCGATCGCACCGCCAAGGCTTACGGCTGCGAACTTTTGGTGCATAAGAATCCAGAGGGCGTCGCGATGGGGATTAGCCCGTTTGTTCACGGCAGCGCCAAACATACCGACATCATGAAAACCGAAGGCTTAAAACAGGCGCTGAATAAATATGGTTTTGACGCCGCCTTCGGCGGAGCGCGTCGTGATGAAGAGAAATCGCGCGCCAAAGAGAGGATCTATTCATTCCGCGACCGCTTCCATCGCTGGGACCCGAAAAACCAGCGCCCTGAGCTGTGGCACAACTATAACGGTCAGGTGAACAAAGGGGAGAGCATCCGCGTATTCCCGCTGTCAAACTGGACTGAACTCGATATCTGGCAATATATCTACTTGGAAAACATCGATATTGTTCCGCTTTATTTGGCGAAGCCGCGCCCTGTTTTAGAGCGTGACGGCATGCTGATGATGGTGGATGACGATCGTATCGATCTCCAACCGGGTGAAGTGATCAAACAACGCATGGTTCGATTCCGTACTTTAGGCTGCTGGCCGCTAACCGGCGCGGTGGAATCTCAGGCGCAAACGCTGCCTGAAATCATCGAAGAGATGCTGGTTTCTACCACCAGCGAGCGTCAGGGAAGAATGATCGACCGCGATCAGTCTGGCTCGATGGAGCTGAAAAAGCGCCAAGGGTACTTTTAAGAATTCGTAGAGGACGAGAACCATGAGCCAGATTATTAACCACTCCATCGCAGACCAAATTGCTGAGCAAGGCGGGGTGGAAGCCTATTTACAGTTACAACAAGATAAAAGCCTGCTTCGATTTCTGACCTGCGGCAGCGTGGACGATGGTAAAAGCACGCTGATTGGACGCCTGCTGCACGATACGCGCCAAATTTATGAAGATCAGCTAACGACGCTGCACAGCGACAGCAAACGCATTGGCACACAGGGTGAGAAACTCGATTTGGCGTTGCTGGTTGACGGTCTTCAGGCCGAGCGTGAGCAAGGCATTACCATTGATGTTGCTTACCGCTACTTTTCGACGGAAAAGCGCAAATTTATTATCGCCGATACTCCAGGGCATGAGCAGTACACCCGAAATATGGCGACCGGCGCGTCGACCTGTGACTTGGCTATTTTACTGATCGACGCGCGCAAAGGCGTTCTGGATCAAACTCGTCGCCATAGCTTTATTGCCACGCTGCTCGGTATTCGTCATCTGGTGGTGGCGGTGAATAAAATGGATCTGCGTGACTATCAGCAGGACGTATTTGAGCAAATCAAACAGGACTATCTCAGCTTTGCCGAGCAACTGCCCGGTGACTTGGCGATTAAGTTTGTGCCGCTGTCCGCGCTTGATGGCGACAATGTGGCGACACAAAGTGAGGCCATGAGCTGGTATCACGGGCCAACGTTATTAGAAATTTTGGAAACCGTTGATGTGGTACACGATGCTGAAAAGCAGCCGCTACGTTTCCCTGTGCAGTACGTGAATCGCCCTAATCTGGATTTTCGCGGCTATGCGGGAACGCTGTCCGCAGGCGTACTCAGCGTGGGGCAGTCGGTGAAGGTGTTACCGTCTGGGGTCACTTCACGCGTTGCTCGAATTGTCACCTTTGATGGCGACCTGCAAAGCGCCATTCCTGGAGAAGCCATCACGCTGGTTCTTGAAGATGAAATTGATATCAGCCGTGGCGATCTAATCGTGGCCGCTGATGCCTCGATTCCTGCGGTACAGGGCGCGACGGTGGATGTTGTCTGGATGTCTGAGCAGCCGCTGAGCCAAGGGCAAAGCTTTGATATTAAACTCGGTGGCAAGAAAACCCGCGCTCGCGTGGAGCGAATTGACTATCAGGTGGATATCAACACGCTTACGCAGCGTGCGGTAGAGTCTTTGCCGCTCAATGGCATTGGTTTGGTTGAGCTCACTTTCGATGAACCGCTGGTTATCGACAGCTATGCGCAAAACCACGACACCGGCAGCTTTATTTTCATCGATAGGCTCACCAACGTTACCGTGGGTGCAGGGCTTATCCGTGAGGCGTTGACACCGTCACAAACGAATACGTCTGATTTTAGCGCTTTTGAAATTGAGCTGAATGCGTTGGTTCGCCGTCACTTCCCACATTGGGGTGCGCGAGATTTGCTGGGTGGAAAATAGCGGTGACTGATATCAATTTATTACAACCAGCTACTGAAAGTAACGCCTCTAGCCCTGATATCGTCTGGCATGAACATGCAGTCAACCGCGAGAGCCGCGAAAAGCTGCATGGACATCAAGGCGCGGTGATTTGGTTTACCGGGCTTTCGGGCTCGGGAAAATCATCGATTGCAGGCGCGTTAGAGCAGGCATTGCATCAGCTTGGGGTGAGTACATACTTACTGGATGGCGACAACGTGCGGCATGGCTTATCGCGCGATCTGGGTTTTAGCGATGACGACCGTATCGAGAATATTCGCCGCGTGGGCGAGGTCGCTAAACTCATGCAGGATGCGGGTTTGTTAGTGCTCACTGCATTTATCTCTCCCCATCGCCATGAGCGCCAAATGGTACGCGAACTACTGCCGGAAGGGCGTTTTATCGAGGTCTTTGTGGATACGCCACTCGCCGTATGTGAGCAACGTGATCCCAAAGGGCTATACAAGAAAGCGCGGGCGGGTGAGATTAAAAACTTCACGGGAATTAGCTCAGTTTATGAGCAGCCTGAGCAACCTGAAATTCACCTAAATGGCGAACAATTAGTAACAAATTTGGTCGCACAAATGTTAGACGTTTTACGCCATCACGCTATTATCAAACCCTAGTTATTGTTGCATTACATTTATTCCTTTGGTGAATGTAATGAATATTCAGGGTCGATATATGCTAATAAACGCCGCCAACATTCCCGCTGACAAGAAAAAGTCATTGGAGAAAGAAGAGCCTTCTTACGCCTTTGCCGGTGGGGTATTGGGCTTTTCTTTCTATTGGTTGGCTTTTGTTCTGCCCTTTATCGTCTATGGTCTGAATACCCCTTTCTTCCTGCTCTACACGTGGCCGTTTTTTCTGGCGCTGATGCCGATTTCAGTGCTGCTTGGCATTGGTATCAATAAGCTGGTGTCGGGACGGTTGCTGATTAGCGTACCGCTGTGTGCGGTGCTGGTGGTGATGCTGTTCTGGCAAACCTTCTCATTGCTGACAGGCTGGTAATCCCTGCCAAGTACGGCCAAATTCTTCGCTCAGGTTTTTTCCTCTTCCGCCGATAACTCAGAGATATTTTAAAAATATCTTTGGGGTTAGTCGTTACAGAGGATAATTACTATGGCAAATGTATCTATCACCATGTCAGTGCCCGCAGCGGGTGTTTCTCCCGCGCTAACCGGCAGCGGTGAAAGCGTTGGCAGTGGAAGCGGCAGCACCGTAGGGGCGAGTACCTCGGGAAGCGGTTCAGGGCGTATCCAACAGCTGATGAAGCAAATTCAGGAGCTGCAGCAACAG
Organism: Obesumbacterium proteus; assembly: GCF_001586165.1. Classification (NCBI taxonomy): domain Bacteria; kingdom Pseudomonadati; phylum Pseudomonadota; class Gammaproteobacteria; order Enterobacterales; family Hafniaceae; genus Obesumbacterium; species Obesumbacterium proteus. The sequence goes on from NZ_CP014608.1 coordinate 1,651,079, forward strand.
CTGCGTGATTTAGCCGATTCTGGTGGCTCACCGGAAGAGCTTAAAAAGCAGCAAGAGCTGATTCAAAACCAAATTAAAGCGCTACAGGCTGAAATCGCACGTATTCGCCAGCAAGAGGCGGAACAGGCGCAGCAAAGCCAGTTGGATAAAGTGGGAAAAACCGGCGACGGCGTTAACCGCCCAACCGATGAAAATCAGATCGATGTTTATATCTGATTGTGCGAAAAACCCGTCATCTTCTCTCATGAAATGGCGGGCTCTTCGATGCAAGATGATTCACGGTTTTACATAACTTTTCCGCAACCTCAAGCCCGTTCTATTTATTTCCTATGCTATCATGCGCAACTTGCCTTCCCGCTGATATCCCGATGCCTTCTGGTTAAGGGAGTGATAGGGAATAAATATTCGATATTGTCGTGGTGATAGATGACGAGCTATCTGCATTTTCCTAGTTTTGACCCAGTAATTTTCTCTATTGGGCCGGTGTCTTTACATTGGTATGGCCTGATGTATCTGGTGGGCTTTGTCTTTGCTATGTGGTTGGCCGTGCGCCGTGCTAATAAGCCGGGAAGTGGCTGGACGAAAGACGAAGTTGAAAACCTGCTGTACGCTGGCTTCTTGGGGGTATTCCTCGGCGGCCGTATTGGCTATGTGTTGTTTTATAACTTCTCGCTGTTCCTCGAAAACCCACTTTATCTCTTCAAAGTTTGGGACGGCGGCATGTCGTTCCACGGCGGATTGATTGGTGTCATCGTGGTGATGTTGGTATTTGCTCACCGCACCAAACGTAATTTCTTCCAAGTGTCAGACTTTATTGCGCCGCTGATCCCGTTTGGCTTGGGCGCTGGCCGCTTAGGCAACTTTATTAATGGCGAACTTTGGGGCCGAGTGAGCACCGATACGCCATGGGCGATGCTGTTCCCAAGTTCTCGTAGCGAAGACATTCCTTTGGCTGCCACCAATCCACAGTGGCAAGAGATCCTCAACCAGTATGGCGTGCTGCCGCGTCACCCGTCTCAGCTGTATGAACTGCTGCTTGAAGGCGTGGTGCTGTTTATCATCCTGAATCTCTTTATCCGCAAACCGCGCCCGATGGGTAGCGTGTCTGGACTGTTCCTGATTGGCTATGGCGCATTCCGTATCATCGTTGAATTCTTCCGCCAGCCAGACGCCCAGCTCGGTCTGTTTGATGGCGTGATCAGCATGGGGCAGATCCTTTCTATCCCAATGATTATTGCGGGTCTGATCATGATGGTTTGGGCGTATCGTCGTCCTCAGCCACAGAAAACTCTTTAAATAACGTTCCATAGCCTGCTGCGGACGATCACGCCGCGGCAGGTATCAAAAGCATAAACGTCGTGAGGTGACATGAAACAGTATCTGGATTTAATGAAAAAAGTGCTCGCAGAGGGAACACAAAAGGCCGACCGCACCGGAACCGGCACTGTGTCCATTTTTGGGCATCAGATGCGTTTCAACCTGCAAGAAGGCTTCCCGCTGGTCACCACCAAACGTTGTCATTTACGTTCCATCATTCATGAGCTGTTGTGGTTCCTGAATGGAGATACCAATACGGCTTACCTGCGCGAAAATAACGTCACTATCTGGGACGAGTGGGCAGACGAAAATGGCGATTTGGGCCCGGTGTATGGCAAACAGTGGCGTGCTTGGGGCGCGGCTGATGGTCGTCAAATTGACCAGATCAGCAAAGTGATGGAACAGCTGAAACAAGATCCAGATTCACGCCGCATTATCGTATCGGCTTGGAACGTGGGTGAGTTAGACCAAATGGCGTTGGCGCCATGCCATGCGTTCTTCCAGTTTTATGTGGCAGACGGCAAGCTCTCCTGCCAGCTCTATCAGCGTTCTTGTGACGTATTCCTTGGCCTACCGTTCAATATCGCCAGCTATGCCTTGCTGGTACACATGATGGCGCAGCAGTTGGATCTGGAAGTGGGTGATTTTGTCTGGACCGGTGGTGATACCCACTTGTACAGCAACCACATGGAACAAACGCAGCTACAGCTCAGCCGCGAGCCTCGTGCGCTGCCTAAACTGGTGATTAAGCGTAAGCCAGAATCTATTTTCGATTATAAATTCGAAGATTTTGACATCGAAGGCTACGACCCGCATCCAGGAATTAAAGCACCTGTTGCGATTTGATATCGCGTTATTTGCTTTGAAAGCGCCAGCTACTTTAATGCTGGCCATTTGAAAGATCGAGATACACGGGGGCTACCGCAGGGTGGGGCTGTTACAGAACACATCCATGTGTTCTGCCCTACGGGCCAACGCTAAAGCGCTGTTCAACGTTGCTCCATGCAAAGTTGTCGGCAGCTAAAGCTGCTACGACCCCATCCCTACGATTCCCCCTAAAATCGAGCTTAAATGACCGATGCTTCAACCATTTTGCTGGCGTTTTTTTATTTCCTTTTAACCGTATTTTTCCTTTTCCTCTTCCTCTTCCTCTTCATTTGTATTTGGTTTTGCGTGGTACTTCGCAAACTCCGATGCACGTTTCACTGCGTAATCAAATTGATTGCGGCGAGCATTGCTAAAGCCTTTCGTTCCGCTTTTCCTTTCTAAAATCAGTTTTATAGTCATCTTCCAATCAAGCAGAGATTAAGGGCTTACGATGGAATGGTCACGGATGAGTGGATTTACACTGCTGGAAATGATGGTGGTGATGCTGTTGGTTTCAAGCATGGCGCTGTATGGCCTCCATGGATTCAGGCAGCAGCGTATGGCGCTTCAGCTTGAGCAGGCGGGGCAGGCGTTGCTGGTTTTTTTACAGCAGGCGCAGCGGCGTGCGTTTGCTGAAAACAGCACGGTGCAAATTGAGGTTGATACCGAGCAGCGTAGCGTGGAGGTACAGAATACCTCCCGAAAGTATGTGCCATCCTCATCGGATATCACAGTTATCTCTCAACTGACTAAAAACGCAGGTTTTTACGGCGTGCGTAATAATGCTTTAGCCGGGCATATCGAGCTAAGTAATCCAGCTGGCACGGTGAGCGTTATTTGGTCTGCGCAGGGGCGTCTTCGGCTGTGTGCACTGTCTCAACGCCTGCTAGGAATACCGTCATGCAGCTGAGCCATCAAAGTGGTATGACGCTGCCGGATGTTCTGGTTACGCTGCTGTTATCCAGCATTGTCCTGTTATCAACGAGCCAAATTATGGTCATGCTGCGAGCCAGCAGCGTTCGAACCCAACGCTGGCAGCAGATACAGGAAAATATGACCCAGTTGCTCGACCGCGTGGATAAAGATCTCACCCGAGCGGGTTTTTGCGCACGGGGCTGCTTGGTGCCAGAGCCTAAAATTTCGTCGGCGGAGGGGGAAGCCGCCAGCTCGTGCGTTATTCTGTTTTACGATCTGAATGCCAACGGACGAATTGACCTTACCCCGCCCGCTAACGCGGACTCCTTCGGCTACCGTCTCCGCAATGGCGCCTTAGAAACAGCGCGTGGAATACAGCAATGTTCGGGAAATGGTTGGGAGAAGATATCCGATGAAAGAGATATTAACGTTTTGCTGTTTAAAGTGATCCCACTTTATCGTGGGTATGAAGTGCTGCTGGGATTAAGGCGGCTAAAACCACCGTTTATGGCTGAGCAGCAGTCGCGTTTTATTCTGCCTGAAAATGGCCGAGTGACGGGTAAATGAATTTAGCGTATAGCCACGACAACCCACAAGCAGGCAGCATGCTATTGCCTTCGGTACTTCTGATGCTGAGCCTGTCACTTCTGGTTGTCGGAGCGCAGCAGGGGCGTCTGGAGCGACAGGTTCAGAACCTAGGCTATCAGCGACAGCTCAAGATGTTTCGCCAACAGGCGGAGTCTGCGCTAGATCTGGCGATAATATCGGATAAATGGCCGACGCCGCTGACCGATGTCTGCCAAACCTCAGCACAGGCTACCGTATGTTTTAAAGCTATCGGTGCTGATATCGGGATAGTGTGTTCCGCGGTGAAAGCGCAAGTCTATGGCTTGAAAATACAACGGTTTAGCTATGTGAGTATGGGGAGTTCGGTGAGTACACCATCGAACTCATCGGCAACGCCTAGGATGTTAACGCTTTCAGGTGGCTGGCTTGATTATCCATCGGCAGATAGCGAAAATTTATGCTAACCGTATTGAGGCAGAAAGGGCATAGTCAGTCTGGTTTTGGTCTGATTGAGGTCATGGTGAGTATCCTCTTGGTATCTGTTGGTTTTCTCGGCATGCTGCACTATCAGCAATGGATGAGGCAGGCACAAATAAGAGTGTGGCAACAGCAACGGGCATGGCAGTTCAGCGAGCAGGCTATCACGCTGTATCGAATGGGCGTGCCCGTTGCGGAGATCCAGACAAGGTTGTCTCTGCCTAAATCATGGCAGTTGGAGGTCAACATTGAGCAACATGTGAAGTGTGAAATGATTAACGCCAAGATTTCCGCGCCGTTGAACATCCAAGCAAAGCTTGAGAGAACAATCTGCGAACAGTTGGCCGAGTGAATGGGCGCTAATGATTTCCTCCTTACCTATGAAAGGCTAAAGTGTGTATACCCTGCATACTTGAAGCTGCTTCAGCGTTGGCTGCGCTCGTGCACCCGAATCACTTACTAGAGTAAGCTCATCGGGATTTACTCACTTGCCGCCTTGAAGCAACTCCAATTATTTTGGGTATAGATTTTCATACTTGAAGCTGCTTCGCTGCTGGCTGCGCTTGTTACCCGCCAAAAACTGAGTTATCGGAGAAAGCATGTTTACTGTTTATCACTCGAACCAATTGGATCTGCTTAAGCAACTTATCGCGGCGCTTATTGAAGGCCAACCTTTGCAGAATCCTTTTGAGCAAGAAGTGATTTTGGTACAAAGCCCCGGTATGGCTCAGTGGCTACAGATGGAGTTAGCCAAACAGTTTGGCATTGCGGCGAATATTGAATTCCCCTTACCTGCCACCTTTATTTGGAATCTTTTTACTCAGGTAATGCCGGGTATTCCCAAGGAAAGCGCTTTTAGCAAAGATGCAATGACCTGGAAGCTGATGTGGCTGTTGCCACAAATGCTAGAGCAGGAGGCCTTTGCTCCACTGGCGCGTTATCTTTCTGACGATGAAGATCGTCGTAAGCACTTTCAACTCGCCGCTCGCGTGGCGGATCTGTATGACCAATATTTGGTGTATCGCCCTGAATGGCTACAGATTTGGGAGCGCGGTGAGCGTATTGATGGGCTGGATGAAGCTCAGCAGTGGCAGGCTCCGCTTTGGGTCGCGCTTAAAGAGTACACCGCGCAGCTTAACCAGCCTGAGTGGCACCGAGCCAATTTATATGAGCGCTTTATTCATACCCTAGAGCAATCAACTGAGTGTCCGGCTGGGCTGCCTAAACGGGTCTTTATCTGTGGAATTGCGGCGCTGCCGCCGGTATATCTCGATGCGCTACAGGCGCTGGGCAAGCATATTGATGTGCATCTGATGTTCACCAATCCGTGCCGCTATTACTGGGGTGATATTCAGGACTATGCCTTTCTTGCCAAGTTACAGAGCCGTAAAAGGCGTCATCATATTCAGCGGCAACAAGAGATCGAACTCTTCCGCGATCCGCAAACTGCCTCTGAGCTGTTTAAACCCGACGGTGAGCAGGAGTTAAGTAATCCGCTGCTAGCATCATGGGGAAAACTGGGGCGCGATCACATGTATCTGCTGGCGCAGCGTGAACCACAGGAAGTACACGCGTTTGTGGATTTAGCCCCCGATAACTTACTCAAGCGTATCCAACACGATCTGTTGGAATTGGAAGATCATGCCCAAATTGTCGATCGGCCCGATCGTCTGGAAAGCAGTAACGGCAAGCGATTGCTGGATCTGAACGATCGCAGCATTAGCGTTAATCTATGCCATAGCCCTCAGCGTGAAGTCGAGGTGTTGCACGATCGGCTGCTGGATCTGTTTGCCGAAGATCCTTCTCTTACACCGCGTGATGTCATTGTTATGGTGGCAGATATCGACAGCTATACGCCGTTTATCCAAGCCGTATTTGGTAATGCGCCTCGCGAACGCTATTTACCTTTCGCTATTTCTGACCGCAGTGCGCGACAAGCACATCCGGTGATTCAGGCATTTCTCACCTTATTAGAGCTACCCAACAGCCGGTTTACCTCCGAACACGTTTTAACTTTGCTTGAGGTGCCTGCCTTAGCTGAGCATTTTGGCATTAGTGAAGAGGGGCTACGTCGCTTACGTCACTGGGTGGATGAATCCGGGATCCGCTGGGGTCTGGATGATGACAACGTGCGTGAGCTCGATCTTCCTGCGACAGGCCAGCACACGTGGCAATTTGGGTTAACCCGCATGCTGTTGGGTTATGCCATGGATAGCCGCTGTGGTGACTGGAACGGGGCTCTTCCATACGACGAATCGAGCGGCCTGATTGCCGAATTGGCTGGCCAGCTTGCCGACTTATTGATGAGGCTCAGCGAGTGGCGCACGCGTTTGAGCGGCGAATATCGAGTACAAGAGTGGCAGCCGTTATGCCGTGAGATGCTCAATGAGTTCTTCGTTCAGGATAGCGAAACGGAAACCGTTCAGGCATTGATTGAACAACAGTGGCTAAAAGTCATTGGCTACGGGATCAGCGCTGAGTATCCACAGGCCATTCCGCTCTCAATACTGCGTGATGAGCTGGTTTCACGCTTGGACAATGAGCGAATTAGCCAACGTTTTCTGGCGGGGCCAATTAACTTCTGTACGCTGATGCCAATGCGATCCATCCCTTTCAAAGTGGTTTGTCTGCTTGGCATGAATGATGGCATCTATCCTCGTACCATTGCACCGCTTGGCTTTGATCTGATGGCAAACAAGGTACAGCGCGGTGACCGAAGCCGTCGAGACGATGACCGTTATCTGTTTCTCGAAGCGCTGCTTTCCGCACAGGAGCGTCTGTATATCAGCTATATAGGCCGCTCGATTCAGGATAATGCGCCACGTTATCCCTCGGTGCTCGTCAGCGAGTTGATGGAATATATTGCCCAAAGCCATCATTTGCCGGGGGATGAGAAGCATGATGTTGATAGCAGCGCCCAGCGAGTGATGGACTATCTGCAAATTGAGCATCCGCGTGTGCCTTTTGCCACCGAAAACTATGTTAATGACAGCGAAAGTCAGAGCTATGCCGCTGAGTGGCTACCTGCGGCGCAGCGCGCCGGAGAAGCGCATCAGGCGTTTGCTCAGTCGCTGCCGCTAGAAGATATTTCGATGGTGACGCTCGACGATCTCATTCGTTTCTACCGTCATCCTGTGCGTGCCTTTTTCCAAATGCGCCTCGGGGTAAACTTTATTTTAGAAGAGACGGAATTGCCTGATGAAGAGCCGTTTACACTGGATAACCTCAGCCGCTATAAGTTGAATAGCCAACTGCTAAACCAACTCATTGATGGCGAAGAGCCCACTGCGCTATTTCGTCGTATCCGCTCGGCGGGCGGCTTGCCATACGGGGCTTTTGGCGAGATCTACTGGGAAAAACAGCAGGAAGAGATGCAAGAAGTGGCAGCCAAGGTTCGAGAGTATCGCACCACGGGCCACAGTATCGAAATTGATGATGTGCTAGACGCTGTGCGGCTAACCGGCTGGCTGCAGCAGGTTCAGGATAATGGCTTAGTGCGCTGGCGGCCTGCGGTGTTAGGCGCGGTAGACGGCATGGCTCTCTGGATTGAGCACCTGTTTTATTGCCTTAGTGGCGGAGAAGGTGAAAGCCGTTGCTTTGGACGTCAAAACTCGGCATGGCATTTTGCTGCTATGAGTAAAAAAGAGGCCGAGAAAGCGTTACTGCCCTTGATTGAAGGGTATCGACAAGGCCGCAGCAGCCCGCTCTTGCTGTTACCTAAAACGGGCTGGGCATGGCTGAATAGCTGTTTCGATAAAGATTCTGGCGCTGTTGATTGGGATGAACAAACTCAGTCTAAGGCGCAAATGAAGCTACTGCTGGCATGGCAGGGCGACCAGCGGGTGATAGGAGAAGGCTCCGATCCCTATATTCAACGCGTCATGCGTACCATGGACGAAAAGAGACTGCGCGAAATTCAGCAACTGGCTGAATACTATTATTTGCCATTAGCGCGGAGTAATTCGGCCTGATAGAGGTCCAACATATGTGATTTTGTGAGGTTGAATTTGCGTGAACGCTAAGTCTGCCTTAACGTGGTATTTATTTTTAAGCTGAAACGGTATCTGAATCACTCTATTTTTCAGCATTATGCTATCTGTCGCTGACAGTATTTTGGGGTAAATGATGGTTAGGTTTTTCATGCGTAGGCAGTTATCCATCCTGACGGTATTTGCATTCTTGCTGACGAGCGCGTCGCTGTTGTGGATACCGGCTAGTTCAGCAAAAATTGAGCCTGCTGGCTGGCAGGCATTGGCGGAAAAGATTGATAAAAGCGCCAGCGATCCGCGTCTCTATCAGGCGATTAAGCTTGATAACGGTATGAAGGTGATCTTAGTTTCAGACAAAGATGCGCCTAAATCTCTTGCTGCGCTGGCTTTGCCCGTGGGTTCGCTTGAAGATCCTAACTCACAGCTGGGTTTAGCTCATTACCTTGAACATATGGTTCTGATGGGGTCAAAGCGCTATCCACAGGCTGATAATTTATCCGAGTTTCTGAAAAAGCATGGCGGAAGCCACAATGCGAGCACGGCGTCTTATCGCACTGCGTTTTATCTTGAGGTCGAAAATGATGCCTTGTCGCCAGCCGTTGACCGTTTAGCGGATGCCATTGCCGAACCCTTACTTGATCCGGTGAATGCCGACCGCGAGCGTAATGCGGTGAACGCTGAGCTAACGATGGCGCGTTCACGTGATGGAATGCGAATGGCTCAGGTTTCAGCCGAAACGCTCAACCCAGAACATCCAAGCGCTCGTTTCTCCGGTGGTAATCTGGAAACGCTGAGTGATAAGCCGAACAGCAAACTTCATCAAGAGCTGGTTTCGTTCTATCACCGCTATTATTCCGCCAATCTGATGGTTGGCGTGATTTACAGTAATCAACCGCTTCCTAACCTTGCCAAGCTGGCCGTGACCTCTTTTGGCCGTATTCCAAACCGCGATGCGAGCGTACCGCCTATTACGGTACCGGCGGTAACGCCGGAACAGCAGGGAATTATCATTCATTACGTCCCTGCGCAGCCGCGCAAGATGCTGAAAATTGAGTACCGCATTGAAAATAATAGCGCGGCGTTTCGCAGTAAAACCGATACCTATATTGCTTATTTGATCGGTAATCGTAGCAAAAACACGCTATCTGATTGGTTACAAAAGCAGGGATTAGCAGAGTCTATCGGTGCGGGTGCAGACCCAATGATCGATCGTAATGGTGGCGTGTTCTCTATCAGCGTTTCACTCACCGATAAAGGCTTGGCCGAGCGCGATCGCGTGATTGCCGCCGTGTATGATTATTTAAAATTGCTGCGTGAACAGGGCGTTAAGCAAAGCTATTTCGATGAAATTGCTCACGTGCTCGATCTTGATTTCCGCTATCCATCCATCACGCGCGACATGGATTACATCGAATGGCTGGTCGACAACATGCTGCGTGTGCCTGTGCAAAACGTTCTCGATTCTTCCTATCTGGCCGATAGATATGATCCACAGGCCATTAATGCGCGTCTGGCGAGCATGACGCCTGAAAATGCCCGAATTTGGTTTATCAGCCCGAATGAGCCTCATAACAAAACCGCGTATTTTGTTGATGCGGCTTATCAGGTTGATCGTATTACCGCGCAGCAGTTCGCCGCATGGAACAACTTAGAGCAGCGTATTTCTTTATCTCTGCCAGCGTTGAACCCTTACATTCCAGATGATTTTTCGCTTATCAAGCCGGTTCAACCACGCCTGACAAAACCGGAGATGGTGTTGAATCAGCCGGGGCTGCGTGCGTTGTATATGCCAAGCCGCTATTTTGCCGATGAGCCAAAGGCCAATATCACGCTTTCGCTACGTAACAAAGTCGGTCGTGATGGAGCAAAAGAGCAGGTGATGTTTGCCCTGACTGATTATCTAGCCGGTGTTGAACTTGATCAGCTTGCCTATCAGGCTTCGATTGGTGGGATTAGTTTCTCAACCACCTACAACGACGGTTTAACGATTAACGCCAACGGCTTTACCCAGCGCTTACCGCAGCTGCTGACGACGCTGGTGGAAGGCTATGCCGGATTTGACGCCAGCGAAGAGCATCTGGAGCAGGCTAAGTCATGGTATCGCGAACAGCTTGATTCAGCGGATAAGGCTAAGGCGTTTGAACAGGCTATGCAGCCGATTCAGGCGCTATCAAGCGTGCCTTACACCGAACGCAGCGAGCGAAGAGCGCTGCTGGATGGTATTACGCTAAGCGATATTAAAAACTATCGTAGTCAGCTAATTGAAGGCGCAACGCCAGAGTTGCTGGTCGTGGGCAATATGACCGCCATTCAGGTGAAAGCCTTGGCGCAAAACATTCGCGATCGGCTCAAGTGCGGCGGTACGCTCTGGTGGCATGGAAAGGATGTGGTGATTGAGCATAAGCAGCTTGCCAATATCCAACGAGCTGGTAGCAGCAGCGACTCCGCGTTAGGCGCCGTTTATATCCCAACGGGATATGATGAAATTCAGGGGATGGCCTACAGTAATCTGCTGAGCCAAATTATTCAGCCATGGTTCTACGACCAGCTGCGTACCAAAGAACAGTTGGGATATGCCGTCTTTGCATTCCCATCATCCATTGGTAACCAGTGGGGGATCGGCTTCTTGCTGCAAAGTAATAATCAGGCGCCCGACTATCTGTATAACCGTTACCTAGAGTTTTATGGTCAGGCAGATAAGCGTTTGAAAGCGCTGAAAGAGGCTGATTTTAATCAGTATAAACTTGCTTTGGTTAATCAGCTGCGCCAGCGTCCACAGACGTTGGATGAAGAAGCTGGCCGCTTTGCGAATGATTTTGACCGTGGCAATTTCGAGTTCAATACACGCGACAAGTTGATCAAACAAATTGATATGTTACATCGTGACAATATCGTGACGTACTACCATCAGGCGGTGATTAAACCGCAGGGGATGGCGCTGTTGTCTCAGGTGCTCGGTGGTCATGCCAATGGGCATTACGCGGCGCCAAAAGGATGGACAACTTACCAAAATGCCTCTGCGCTGCAGCAAACTCTGCCCGTTAAGGTTGCTCCATAATGACTCAGGCACAAACGTTAGATGCTTTGGCGCTGCCGCTGATTGGGGAGCGCCTGATTGAGGCCTCAGCCGGTACAGGTAAAACATTTACCATCGCGGCGCTGTATCTGCGTTTGCTGTTGGGGCTGGGAGGCGAGAATGCTTTTCCTCGCCCCCTGTCCGTAGAAGAAATTCTGGTTGTGACCTTTACCGAAGCGGCGACCGAAGAGCTGCGTGGGCGCATTCGTAGCAATATCCACGATCTACGGCTGGCCTGCGTGCGTGGCAGTAGCACCAATCCGCTGTTGTCTGATTTGCTCGATCTTATCGATGATAAAACCGATGCGGTAAGCCAATTATTAGCGGCAGAGCGCCAAATGGACGAAGCCGCTATTTATACCATCCACGGTTTTTGTCAGCGAATGCTCAGCAACAATGCCTTTGAGTCTGGCATTCTGTTCCAGCAAACCTTGGTTCAGGATGAGCTACCGCTGCGCCGCCAAGCCTGCGCCGATTTTTGGCGTCGGCACTGTTATCCGTTGCCGCTGAATATTGCGGCGGTGGTGAGCCAAGAGTGGAGCGGTCCTGAACAGCTGCTGAGTGATTTACAGCCCTATCTGCATGGGGAGCTGCCCGAATTACGCCAAGTGATTGCCGATGACGAAACGCTGGCTCAGCGACACCAGCAAATTATTGAGCGCATTGATGCCGTGAAATCCCAGTGGCGCGCAGCCGCTGGCGAAATTGAAAGCCTGATCGCGGATTCCGGCGTAGACAAACGCAGCTACAGCAGCCGTTATCTACCTAAATGGCTAGCTGCGGTTGGCGACTGGTCGGCCGCCGAGACGCTGGATTATCAATTACCCGATGAGCTCAAACGTTTTGGCCAGAACATCCTGTTGGAAAAGACCAAGAAAGGTACGCCCCCACAGCATGCCGTGTTTGTCGCGATCGATCAGCTACTGGTTGAACCGTTGTCCCTGCGTGACTTGCTGTTATCGCGTGCCTTAAGCGAAGTTCGCACCAGCGTTCAGCAGGAAAAGCGCCAGCATGCGCAGTTAGGCTTTGATGATTTGCTCAGCCGCCTTTCACAGGCGTTACAGCAACCCGGTGGTGAGATGCTGGCTCAGGCGATCCGCCAGCGTTATCCCGTGGCGATGATCGATGAGTTTCAAGATACCGATCCCCAGCAATATGGCATCTTCCAAGCGATCTATTTCCAGACAGAGCGCGCCCAGCAATCAGACTCGGCGCTGTTGCTGATTGGCGATCCTAAACAGGCTATTTACGCTTTTCGCGGTGCAGACATTTTTACCTACATGTATGCGCGTAGCGAAGTGAAACATCATTATACGCTGGGCACTAACTGGCGCTCATCGCCCGGTATGGTGGCAGCGGTCAATCAGGTTTTCTCCACGATTGCATCCCCTTTTCTTTTCGAAGATATTCCGTTTTTGCCGGTTGAAGCGGCTAAAAATAACCAGGCGCTGCGTTTTGAAATTGAAGGGCAGCGTCAGCAAGCCATGCATATTTGGCTGCAATCCGGCGAAGGCTGCGGCACCGTTGAATATCAACAGTCATTGGCAACACAGTGTGCGGCCCAAATTCGCGATTGGCTGACGGCGGGGCAGCAGGGCAAAGCATTGCTCTACTCCAATAAAAATCAGCCGAAACCCGTAGAAGCATCAGACATCACCATTCTGGTGCGCAGCCGCGCTGAAGCGGCGTTAATTCGTGATGCGCTGAGCGCGCTGGCGATCCCTTCTGTCTATTTATCTAACCGTGACAACGTTTTTGAAACGCCGGAAGCGCGCGATTTGCTGTGGCTCTTGCAAGCCGTGCTGGCTCCAGAACAGGAACGACTGTTGCGCAGCGCTCTGGCAACCAGTTTGATGGGGCTGAACTCGCAGCAGATTAACCATTTCAATCAGGACGAGCGCTTGTGGGATGCGCTGGTTGATGAATTCGATGGTTATCGTCAGCGCTGGCAAAAGCAGGGTGTATTGCCCATGCTGCGTGAAATCATGGTGAGCAGAAATCTGGCCGAGAATCTGTTGGCCAGTGAGGGCGGTGAACGACGCCTAACGGATGTGCTACACATCGGTGAACTGTTGCAGGAAGCGTCGCTAACGCTAGATAGCGAACCGGCATTGCTGCGTTGGTTAGCGCAGCAAATTGATAATCCCGCGGTGCAGTCGGAAAACCAGCAGCTTCGTTTAGAAAGCGATCGCCATTTAGTGCAGGTGGTGACCATCCATAAATCGAAAGGGCTCGAGTTTCCGATAGTGTGGCTGCCATTTATTGGCAGTTATCGGCTGCAAAAACAGCCGTTGTATCACGACAGAGATAATTTCAAAGCGGTGCTCGATCTTAACTATAACGATGATGCGGTTAAGCTGGCGGAAGAAGAGCGCTTGGCGGAAGACTTACGCCTGCTCTATGTTGCGCTCACCCGTTCTGTTTATCACTGTAGCCTCGGGCTGGCTCCTCTGTTTTTAGGTGGTCGAAAAAAACAGGGTGAAACTGACGTGCATAACAGCGCCATCGGATACCTGCTACAAAAAGGTGAGCCCGGTGATGCCGGGTTGCTGTTGGAGTGTCTCCAGCGCCTACAAAATGACGATATCGTGGTGACGCCTGTTTCCAGTGAGGATACCTCACCGTGGGTGCCTAATGCTCCTGAAGCACAGGATCTTCAAGCCAAGTTGTTTACCCGTAAGATGCAAGATGACTGGCGTGTCACCAGTTATTCAGGGTTACAGCAGCACAGCAGCACGCCGTTTTTCGACTTGCTGCCTAAACTTGATGTGGATGCGGTGGGGGAATCTGATATTGAAACCACGCCAGAGCTCACACCGCATACGTTCCCTAAAGGTGCGGCACCGGGGACCTTTTTACATAGTTTATTAGAACCGTTGGATTTCACTCAGCCACGCGATCTTGAATGGCTGAGCGAGCAGGTGACTCTGCAAGGATTGGATGACCAGTGGGTTCCTGTACTCGATCGTTGGCTAGAGGCTATTTTACGCGCCCAGTTAGCTGAAACTGGGCCCTGTTTAGCGCAGCTTCCACCAAGCCAAATTCAGGCCGAACTACAGTTTTATTTGCCGATTGAACAGCTGCTAAAGAGCGCTGAACTGGATGCCCTGATTAAACGTTATGATCCACTTTCCGCTCAGTGCGATCCGTTAGATTTCCGTCAGGTTCGCGGCATGTTGAAAGGCTTTATCGACTTAGTCTTTTTCTGGCAAGGGCGCTATTACGTGTTGGATTATAAGTCCAATTGGTTAGGTGCCGACGAAAATGCCTATACACCAGAGGCGATGGCGGGGGCGATGGCAGAACACCGCTACGATTTCCAATACCAGCTTTACTCATTGGCGCTGCATCGCTATTTGCGCCATCGGCTGCCTGATTACCAATACGAGCAGCATTTCGGCGGCGTTTTCTACTGCTTCCTACGCGGGATGTCGCCAGATAAACCGGGGCAGGGTGTTTTTCATTGTCGTCCAGATGTCGCGCTCATTGAGGGAATGGATAAGCTCTTTAGTTCCGCCTCGGAGGACGCAACATGCTGATTTTCGATCTGCTGTTAAACATGGGCGCGCAAAAATACCTACGTTCTCTGGACGTTCAGTTTGCGCGCTTAATGGCAAATCAAGGACAACCGCATCTGGCTTTGGCGGCGGCGTTGGTGAGTTTAGAAACTGCTTCGGGCCATGTGTGCTTGCCGCTGAGCCAGCTCAGCCTTACCTCGCTGGCCAAGCAATTTCCTGATTTTGCTGACGAGCTTAGCCAGCTATTTGGCAACATGGATGAGACTGCGTGGCAGGCATGTTTGCTGGCTGAGGCCGAGGTCAGCGATGGCAGCTATCCCGCACCGCTGGTGTTGCAAAATCAACGATTGTATCTGCAACGCCTTTGGCAGGATGAAGGCGCTGTTGCTAGTTTCTTTGCTGGCAACGAGGCGGCGTCAGATGAGTCAGCGCCCGCGTTATCGGCGATTTTGTCTCAGCTTTTCCCTGCGAGGCCCGAGGATTCCGAGGTTAACTGGCAGCAGGTCGCTGCCGCCGTTGCTGCAACGCGCCAAGTTTCCGTTATCTCTGGTGGCCCTGGTACAGGAAAAACGACCACGGTTGCGCGTCTGTTGACGGCGCTGGTACGTTTGCATCCCCAACGTAAACTGCGTATTCAATTAGCTGCCCCAACGGGCAAAGCGGCTGCACGCTTGACCGAATCATTAGGTAAAGCCGTCGAAGCCTTAGGATTAACCCCCGCTGAGCGCGAAGTTATTCCCCAAGAAGCGTACACGTTGCACCGCCTGCTTGGCGCACAGCCGAACAGTATTCGTTTGCGTTATCACCGCGAAAATCCGTTGCATGTTGATGTGCTGGTGGTGGACGAGGCCTCGATGGTGGATTTGCCGATGATGTCTAAACTTATCGCCGCGCTGCCTCAGCGTGCACGACTGATTCTATTAGGCGATCGCGATCAGTTGGCATCGGTGGAAGCGGGAGCGGTCTTAGGCGATCTTTGTCGCTTTAGTAAATACGGTTATCGCCCTGAGCGCGCGAAACAACTTTCTGATCTGTGCCAGACAGCGATCCCCGCGGGAGCCGAACAGCCTGATATTGCGGTACGCGACAGCATTTGTTTACTCAGGAAGAGCTATCGCTTTGACGCTAATTCAGGCATCGGACAGCTAGCCTCTGCGGTTAATGGCGGAGATGTTGCCGCTGCTCGCCGCTGTTTTGATGGGCAGTTCTCGGATATCTCATGGTCGCCGATGACGCAGGATGAAGACTATTCCACGCTTATCCAAACCTGCGTTGAGGGCTATCGCTCAACGTTGCAACGGGTACGGGAACAGGCTGATGCGGCTGAAGTTCTTGAGAGCTTCTCACGTTTTCGTTTGCTGTGTGCACTGCGTGAGGGACCGTTTGGGCAGTCTGGACTGAACGATCGAATTGAGCTGGCCTTAGCTAAAGCAAGGCTTATTCACAAGCCTACGCAGGCTCATCAGCGTTGGTATAGCGGTCGTCCGGTGATGGTTACGCGCAATGATAGCTCGTTGGGATTGTTTAACGGCGATATCGGCATTGCGTTGGCTGATGCTGAGAATAACATTCGCGTGTATTTCCAACTGCCCGATGGCTCGATTAAATCTGTCCAGCCGAGCCGTTTACCGCAGACCGAAACGGCCTACGCGATGACGGTGCATAAATCGCAGGGCTCTGAGTTCGAACATACTCTGCTGGTGCTGCCTGCCGATTTTTCACCTATCGTGACGCGTGAGCTGTTGTATACGGCCATCACCCGTGCAAAAAATCAGTTAACGCTGTTTAGCCGCGAGCAAATCTTAAAGACGGCGATCCGCACGCCGACCCTGCGTCGAAGCGGGTTGATGGAACGGATGATGTTGCCCGTCTAGCTGGCTGTCCGCATCCTGCGGACAGCGCGAGGTAGCCTCAAGATAAGTCGGCGAGCAAAATCTTGGAGCGGCGCTGATAGTTGTACAGCTCCTGTTTTTGCATCGGGAGCACGTCAACTTCAGCGGGAGTAAAACCGCGCTCTTGGAACCAATGGATGCTGCGAGTGGTGAGCACAAACAGTTTTTCCAATCCCATTTGTCTGGCTTGTGCCGCCACGCGTTTGAGCAGGGCTTCGCCGCGAGAAGAGCTGCGATAGTCTGGATGTACCGCCACGCAGGCCATTTCGCCAATCCGTTCCTCAGGGAACGGATAGAGCGCCGCACAGGCAATGGTCAGATTATCTCGCTCAATAATGGTGAATTGATCGATTTCCCGTTCAAGCTGTTCACGCGAACGGCGAACCAAAATACCTTGCTGCTCTAGCGGGCGGATAAGCTCCAAAATGCCGCCGATATCATTAATGTTGGCGCGACGTATTTGTTCTGCGCTTTCCATTACGATCTGGGTGCCGATGCCGTCGCGGGAGAACAACTCTTGCACCAAAGCGCCATCGTCCTGATAGCTAATCAGATGACTACGTCCCACGCCGCTCCGGCAGGCTTTTACGGCTCCACGTAAAAAGCGCACGGTGCCAGAATTGTAATCTCCTGAGGCTTCCAGCGTTTCAATGCGGGTCTGCGCTTCATTGGGTAACAGCTCGGAAACGATCGAGCCATCATCGTTTGTGACGCCTTGTGAAGAGCAAAAACCAATCAGCTTTTCGGCTTTGAGCTTAATCGCTAACTGAGTGGCGACCTCTTCGGACGTGAGGTTAAAGCTTTCACCGGTAACGGAAACGGCGACGGGGCCCATCAACACAATGGCACCGCTATCGAGCTGACGGTGAATCGCGTCTTCATCGATACGACGAATGCGCCCGCTGTGGCAATAATCCACCCCGTCATCGACGCCGAGCGGCTGCGCGATAATAAAGTTCCCGCTCACCACGTTGATGTGGGCACCCTGTAGAGGCGTGTTATTCAAACTCATGGATAGGCGCGCTGTAATATCTAGTTGCAACTGACCTGCCGCCTGTTTCACCAATTCTAGCGTTCGGGAATCCGTGACGCGCGTATGCTTGTGGTAGACAGGTTCATAGTGGTGTTCATTCAGATTGCTGTCGATCTGTGGGCGCGCACCATAAACGACAACCAGTCGGATGCCGAGGCTGTGCAGTAACCCAATATCATTGACGATATTGGCAAAGTTTTCATGCTCAATGGCCTCTCCGCCAAGCATCACGACGAATGTCTTGCCACGGTGAGTATTGATGTAGGGTACCGAGTGACGAAAACCCTGAACCAGTTCGGTGCTGCGCTCCTTCATGAAACCCTCTGAATTTTTATTCGCTAAAACTGTATTTTTATTCTTTATTGCGAATAAAGGCAAGTGTGAATTTTATGTAAATTCAAGTCATATCTGCTGTGGATAGGGATATCTGCAAAACTCCTTTAAGCATTTTCTAATGACAGCCCCGCCGCGATTCGATAAAGTTTTGCCCTAAAATTTGTGCTGGAGCGCTATTCTCCGCTGTGTTTGGCTTTTTATTTTGGGATTGCATGACAAATTCGAACCATAATCTGACCCGTCGTCGTTTGTTGCAGGGTGCCGCTGCTACTTGGTTTTTAAGTGTAAGCCGAGTGGGTTTTGCTGCGTCTTCACAGGTGATTGCCGTAAGGGTATGGCCGGCGTCGACCTATACTCGCGTGACGCTGGAATCGAAGGTGCCCCTGAAATATAAGCAGTTTGCGCTAACCAACCCGAATCGCATCGTCGTTGATATTGAGGGCGTTCATCTCAACAGCGTGCTTAAAGGGATCAGCAGTCAGGTTCAGTCGGGCGATCCGTATTTAAAAACCGCGCGCGTTGGGCAATTTGATAAAAATACCGTGCGGTTGGTGTTAGAACTTAAACAGGAAATCAGCCCGAAGCTGTTTACCTTGGCGCCGTTTGCCGAATTTAAAAACCGCTTGGTCGTCGATCTGTATCCGGCACAAGGCACTAGCGCGGCGGAAAACGATCCGCTGCTGGCTTTGCTGGAAGATTACAATAAAGGTGATTTAGGTAAGAGTCTGCCGCCGGAAGGGCCACAAAAAGGCAAAGCCGGGCGTGATAGACCGATTGTGATCATGCTCGATCCCGGGCACGGCGGTGAAGATCCCGGCGCAATTGGTAAAAATAAGACGCGTGAAAAAGACATTGTGCTGCAAATAGCCCGCCGCCTAAGCGCATTGATTAAAAAACAGCCCAATATGCGTGTGTATATGACGCGCAATGAAGATGTCTTCATCCCACTGAAAGTCAGGGTGGCAAAGGCGCGTAAACAGCGTGCTGACCTGTTCATTTCGATTCATGCCGATGCCTTTACCAGCCGCTCGGTGCGAGGCTCTTCGGTATTTGCACTATCGACCAAAGGCGCAACCAGCGCAGCAGCACGGTTTTTAGCCCAAACTCAGAACGAATCCGATGAAATCGGCGGGGTTAGCCGCAGCGGCGATCAATATCTCGACCACACCATTTTTGATCTCATGCAGACCGCGACGGTAAACGATAGCCTGAAGTTCGGCAAAGAAGTGCTGAAAAACATGGGCCGCGTGAACAAATTACATAAAAACAGCGTGGAGCAGGCCGGATTTGCGGTGCTGAAAGCGCCTGATATCCCATCTATTCTGGTTGAAACCGCATTTATCAGTAACGTTGAAGAAGAACGTAAACTGCGTACCAGCGCTTTCCAGCAGCAGGTTGCTCAATCTATTCTGGCCGGAATTAAAGCTTACTTTGCGAATGGCGGGGAGTTGGCGAGGCGGTAAGGAATGGGCGTTCATGTACTTGCTGTGTAGTATTCCGTCTGCCTTTCGTTTATCGCGCCGTGGTGTAAGGTTCCGCCCGCCTATCAATACCGAATTACCCTGTGCCATCATAAATGAAGGCGTACGGGCAGAGACCACCAGCGCGTGGTCTCTGCACTCTCGCGCTTTTATCCGAGATGCCATCTCCGCTCCGGTTTGGTATCGCCCATCCAGGGCGTCCCAAACTCCGTCGGTACATCCCTGTACCGACGGCTCTCCCTACCAAGATTTAAACAATTCAAACATAAATAATGCAATTTAGAGCCGCCAGCAGGGATGCTGGTGGCAGGTTGAGGGCGTACAGGATGTACGCTCCGAGACCGGTCGGCCAAACAACTCAGTAAAAAGCGCGCGAGTTGAGAGTCCCCGCGCAACGGGACTCTCATCGGAC
Organism: Obesumbacterium proteus; assembly: GCF_001586165.1. Lineage (NCBI taxonomy): Bacteria > Pseudomonadati > Pseudomonadota > Gammaproteobacteria > Enterobacterales > Hafniaceae > Obesumbacterium > Obesumbacterium proteus. The sequence goes on from NZ_CP014608.1 coordinate 1,670,959, forward strand.
GCCTGCGTCAGTGGTTTCATAGAAGTGTATTTGTTGATTGGCGGACGAAACCTTTCACTAAATGGTGCATAGAAAGTGTTTGGAATTGATTTCAATGGATAAAGAGGGGAGGCAAATTTTAGACATAAAAAAACACCCGTTAAGGTGCTTATTTATTTCAGTATGAAAATTGGTTGCGGGGGCCAGATTTGAACTGACGACCTTCGGGTTATGAGCCCGACGAGCTACCGGGCTGCTCCACCCCGCGTCCGACATACTGCTTTTTCTTCGTTTTTTCTTTCTTCTTTCGTTCTTTTTTTTCTTTCTTAAATCAACTTTCTATGAAGTTGAAGTTGGTTGCGGGGGCCAGATTTGAACTGACGACCTTCGGGTTATGAGCCCGACGAGCTACCAGGCTGCTCCACCCCGCGTCCGGTTACTACTTTTTATATTTTTATGTACTGCTATTTACTTCTATTCATCGGATTGGTTGCGGGGGCCAGATTTGAACTGACGACCTTCGGGTTATGAGCCCGACGAGCTACCGGGCTGCTCCACCCCGCGTCCGATGAGGGCGAACTATACACTCGATAGAATTTGATGCAAGAATTTTTTGACAACCATCACTCATTTATCAATTTGATGCATGTTTTTTAATCATCAAGTGTTCTTTTTAATCGATATCTGCCTCTTATCGTTTTTTTAGTGAGGAGAATTCCTTTCAGGCTGTGGGTTTGTTATCGTGCCGCGGTGGTTATTTGGTTTCTAGAGAGCGTGAAATGAAAGGTCGTTGGGGACAATATGTAGTAGGTGGACTGTTGGTGGCATTGCTGGCGGGATGTTCGTCGCGTCCAACAGATAAAGGTCAGCAGTATAAGGACGGGAAGATTAACGATCCCTTAGAGCTCGTTAATAGACCGAATGCCAAAGGAAAACCGGTTAACGGAAAGGATTTCTCCGATCAGCTCACCGCGATCCAACGTGCATCGCCTTCTCTCTATAATAGAAACACCGATACTTTCCAAGCGGTGACCAACTGGTTACGAGCCGGGGCCGATACGCGCCAGCTATCTCAGTTTGGTTTGAACGCTTATCAGATGGAAGGGATGGATAATTTTGGTAACGTGCAGTTCACGGGGTATTACACGCCGGTGATTGAAGCGCGTTACACGCGTCAGGGGGAATTCCAGTACCCGCTGTATCGCATGCCGAGTAAAGGTAAGAACCGTCGCCTGCCGGAACGCTCGGCGATTTACTCTGGCGCGCTGGATAATCGCAATCTGGAAATCGGCTATAGCAACTCCATTATGGACAACTTCATGATGGAAGTGCAGGGCAGTGGCTATGTGGACTACGGCGATGGCCGTCCATTGACCTTCTTTGGCTACTCTGGCAAAAACGGCCATGCTTACCGAAGTATCGGTAAGGTGCTGATCGATCGCGGTGAAGTTGCGCGTGAAGAAATGTCGATGCAGGCGATTCGTAAGTGGGCGGATAATCATTCTGCCGCGGAAGTTCGCGAACTGCTGGAGCAAAATCCTTCCTTCGTATTCTTCAAACCTGAAATGTATGCGCCGGTGAAAGGGGCAAGCGGTGTGCCTTTAGTGGCAAAAGCGTCCGTTGCATCGGATCGTTCGTTGATCCCGGCCGGTTCTACGCTGTTGGCCGAAGTGCCATTGCTGGATAATCAGGGCAAATTTACCGGCAAATATGAGATGCGTTTGATGGTGGCTCTGGACGTGGGTGGAGCGATTAAAGGCCAACACTTCGATATCTATCAGGGCATTGGCCCAGAAGCAGGTCATGCGGCGGGTTTCTATAATCACTATGGCCGTGTCTGGGTGCTGAAAACCCCGCAAAGCGGTGGGCCGTTGTTCAGCGCTTATAATAGATAACCTATTTTATTGTTTTCCCTCGCCGACCGATGAGCCGTTTGCTGCTCATCGGTCGGCGAGAGGCCGTATCAAGAATTTCTAAGGTAATAAATCCAATGACAGCATCTTTTTCCGACGCTTATATGCAGCGTTTTAGCGGTATTGCTCGCTTGTATGGCCAGCAGGCGCTGGGCGTATTCTCTCAGGCTCATGTCTGCGTTATCGGTATTGGCGGCGTGGGATCGTGGGCGGCAGAGGCGTTAGCTCGCACGGGGATTGGTGCTATTACGTTGATCGATATGGATGATGTTTGCGTGACAAACACCAACCGACAGATTCATGCGCTGCGCAGCAACGTGGGGCAGGCGAAAACAGAAGTGGTTGCTGCCCGTATTCGCGAGATCAATCCAGAGTGTCAGGTTACCTGCATCGATGATTTTATTACGCCAGATAACGTAGATAAGCTGATTGATAACCGCTTTAGCTATGTTATCGATGCTATTGATAGCGTGCGGCCAAAGGCTGCGCTGTTAGCCTACTGCCGTCGCTTTAAGATCCCGATTGTGACTACCGGTGGCGCGGGCGGGCAAATTGATCCCACGCGTATTGAAGTCGCTGATTTGGCGAAAACCATTCAAGATCCGCTGGCGGCCAAGCTGCGTGAGCGTTTGAAGAATGATTTCAACGTGGTGAAAAATAGTAAAGGTAAGCTGGGCATCGACTGCGTGTTCTCGACCGAGCCGCTGGTTTACCCACAGCCCGATGGCAGCGTATGTGCTTCTCGTAGCACTGCGGAAGGGCCTAAACGTATGGATTGCGCCTCTGGATTTGGTTCGGTCACGATGGTGACGGCAACCTTTGGTTTTGTGGCCGTGGCGCATGCGATTAAGAAAATGCTGGCTAAGGCTGAGCGTTTGGCTGCTCAGCCTCAGTAATTACAGCCAGTGATTACAGATAGCTTTGCGCGATATTTTTGATCCCAGCGGCGAGCGAGTTTAAACCGCTGGCGCGTGAAGAGCTTAACTGTTCCAAAATATTGAGCTGTTGAAATAGCGCCAGCGGGTCGCTCGCCATAATCTGCTGCGGCGTTTTGCCTTCTGACGCCGTGAGCAAGATTGCCAAGAGGCCTTTGACGATGCGTCCGTCGCTGTCACCATAATAATGCATCGTCCCATCCTCAAGTCGTTCTCCGCCTAGCCAAACCTGATTCTCACAGCCTGCCAGCTCGGTTTTCTGCTGCTTTAGCTCTGGCGAAAGTGCGGGGAGTTCACGTGCCAGCAAAATGATTTGGCGATAGCGATCTTCCCAAAGCGTCAGCGATTCAAACCGTGCGGCTAAAATTTCAGGCGTTAATGTCCGGCCAAAAGGATGGGGGGCAATCATGCAAAATCCTCGTCGTTCAAGATTGATAGCGCATAGTTTACCGCTTTTACCAACGCGGTGACGTCTTCAGGGCAATTATAGGGCGCAAATGAAGCACGGAGCGAACCGGTAATGCCTAACGCCTGTATCAACGGCTGCGCACAGTGCTGGCCTGCGCGTAACGCCACGCCTTGCTCAGCCACTAAAGCGACTAGATCGCTGTGGTGAATACCCGCAATATTGAAAGCCAACAGCGCGGATTTAGGTGCGCGGTAACTGATAAACCCTTTAATCTGGCTAAGCTGTTGTTCTGCTTGTTCGGCCAGAGAAACGCAGTAAGCTTCGGCAGCGGCCAAATCGACGTGTTCTAACCACTCTAGTACCGCTGAAAATCCGATAACTCCGGCGATATTGGGCGTTCCCGCTTCGAAACGGTGGGGAATGGTTTGTTCGATAAAACCGTCAAATCCGGCTTTGGTAAGCATTTTCCCACCGCCCTGCCACGCATGCATCTGTTCGAGATATTCAGGCTTACCATACAACACGCCAAGCCCCGTTGGGCCATACATTTTGTGGGCAGAAAAAGCATAAAAATCAACGTTAAGCGCAGTGACGTCAAGCGGGTGATGCACCACGCCTTGCGCGCCATCAATCATCACTGGCGTGCCATTTTGATGCGCTAGCTCTAGCGCATAGCGTAGATCGGGGCAGCCACCGGTGACGTTCGACATTTGCCCCAAGGCCATCAGTTTGGTGCGCGAAGTGAGGAGGGCCGGTAGCTGTTCCAGATCCGGTAACCCGTGTTGATTGACCGGAATCTTCACGACGTTAGCGCCACATTGTTCAGCCACCATCAGCCACGGTATCAAGTTAGCGTGATGCTCGGCTTCACTCACCAGAATTTCATCACCGGCCTGCAAAATGGGGCGCAGATAGCTTTGCGCTACGAGGTTGATGGCTTCGGTAGTGCCTTTCGTCCAAACAATGCTGTCTGCGCTGTGTGCATGCAGAAGCTGGGCAACCTGCTGGCGCGCCGATTCATAGCGCTGAGTCAAGCGCAGAGCGGCTTGATGCTGGCTGCGGTGTACGGTAGCGGCGCTGCCAGCGTAATACGCTTGGGTGGCTTCAAGTAGTGCTTGAGGTTTTAGTGCGGTTGCTGCGCTGTCGAGGTAGACGGCATGTTGCTCGTTATCTGTTGCTGAAAGTGCAGGGAAGTGGCCGCGAAAGGCTGAATAATCAAAGGATGTCATGCGGAATAATTCCTCATTGCGGGCCGCTTGGTTGTCACGCCCAACGAACGGCATGACAGATTAATCTGAATAATCCGGCAGTTTTCTGGCAAAGCTGAAATAGCTTGTTATGCTTTTAACTACTGGCAAATGAATGTGCCGGAGATAAAAAGAGCGTTTAGTAGCGCATTTTAAACTGCAAGGAGTAAATCATGAAGAAATTAGGTGCTGTTTTATCCGCCGTGATGTTTACCTTCGTATTGGCTGGCTGTTCAAGCAACTACGTCATGCATACCAACGATGGTCGCACCATTGTGAGCGATGGTAAACCTCAGGTGGATAACGAAACCGGAATGATTAGCTACAAAGATGCTAACGGCAATCAGCAGCAGATTAACCGTAACGACGTTAAAGAAATGACTGAAAGTAATTAATTTGATTATTAAAATCAACGTCGTAAATCTAAAAGCGCTGACTTCGGTCGGCGTTTTTAGATAAAAAAAGCACCGCAAATTGCGGTGCTACTAATCACTATGGACAGACAGGGTAAATGTACAGGAAGTGAAAAAAAACAGTAGCCTAGCTACTATGTCTGAAATCGTCAGACAACTTGCAAACACAACATCACAACCACAAAGCCAAAAGTATTCAGGAACCAAATCCACAAACACTTTTTCGTTCCGGCTCGGGAAGTGGCGCCACTATAGGTATTTGCTGGCCTATCCTCAACGGACAATTTATAATGGCTCGGATAAAAAAAACTAATGGGTAAATAAACGGTTAATTATCTGCAACCGTTTGATAAAAAGTGTCCAGCCATGTCTAAACGATTACCACCCCTAAACTCACTGCGCGTGTTTGATGCGGCAGCCCGACATCTCAGCTTTACCAAGGCTGCAGAGGAGCTGTTTGTTACTCAGGCTGCGGTAAGTCATCAGATTAAATCATTGGAAGATTTCCTTGGGCTGAAGCTATTTCGCCGCCGTAACCGCTCTTTGTTACTGACGGAAGAAGGGCAAAGTTATTACCTCGATATCAAAGAAATTTTCTCATCCCTTAACGAGGCAACGCGTAAGCTACAGGCGCGTAGTGCCAAAGGCGCATTAACCGTCAGTCTGCCGCCAAGTTTTGCCATTCAATGGCTCGTTCCACGTCTTTCTGGTTTTAACTCTGCTTATCCGGGCATCGATGTGCGTATTCAGGCCGTCGATCGTGAGGAAGGCAAGCTGGCCGATGACGTTGACGTTGCCATTTTTTATGGGCGTGGACACTGGCCAGGACTGCGCGTAGAGCGTCTATATGCTGAGTATTTGCTCCCTGTTTGTTCACCGCAATTATTATTGGGCGAACATCCACTAAAAGATCCGGCCGATATGGCTTATCATACGCTGCTGCACGATACGTCGCGTCGAGACTGGTTAGCTTATACCCGCCAATTAGGGCTACAGCACATTAACGTTCAGCAAGGGCCTATTTTCAGCCACAGCGCCATGGTCGTTCAGGCGGCGGTGCATGGTCAGGGTATTGCGTTAGTGAATAACGTGATGGCACAAACCGAGATCGAGGCCGGTCGTCTGGTTTGTCCGTTTAACGATGTGCTCATCAGTAAGAATTCATTTTATCTGGTCTGTCAGGATAGCCAGGCGGAGCTGGGGAAAATCGCGGCATTTCGTCAGTGGATCCTTGCACGTGCGGCGAGCGAGCAGGAAAAATTCCGTTTTCGTTATGAGTCTTAATCATCGTTTGTCGATGGTAAGTCTTCATACACACGGCTTAATACAGGGTAATCGGAATGAGTAGTCGTTCAATGATGATTTTTGCCGCTATAAGCGGTTTCGTTTTTGTTGCACTGGGGGCGTTTGGCGCACATGTCTTGAGCCGAACCTTGGGTGCTGCTGAAATGGATTGGCTGCATACTGGTTTGCAGTATCAGGGGATCCATACGCTGGCAATTTTAGGGCTGGCAGCCTTAATGCAGCGTCGTAAAAATCTGTGGTTCTATTGGAGCAGTGCGTTACTGGCTCTGGGAACCGTGTTGTTTTGTGGAAGTCTTTATTGTCTGGCGCTGTCGCATCTTAAACTGTGGGTGTACATCACGCCTATCGGCGGCGTTTGCTTTTTAGTAGGTTGGGCTTTGATGTTAGTAGGTGCCTTACGCATGAGGAAAAGGGCGGAACGCCATGAATAAATTAGCTTTATATTGCCGCCCAGGATTCGAAAAAGAATGCGCAGCAGAAATTACCGAGAAAGCCGCGGCTCTTGAAGTCTTTGGCTTTCCAAGAGTCAAAGAAAACAGCGGCTATGTGACCTTTGAATGCTATCAGCATGAAGATGCCGATAAACTCGCCAAAAATCTGCCATTCCGCGAGCTGATTTTTGCTCGTCAGATGATTGTGGTGGGGGAGTTACTCAAAGATTTACCGACTGACGATCGCGTTTCGCCGATCGTCGGCATGTTGATGAACGTGATTGAAGGCGCCGGTGAGCTGCGTGTTGAAGTACCGGACACCAATGAAAGCAAAGAGCTGATGAAGTTCTGCCGCAAGTTCACGGTGCCGCTGCGCGCTGCGCTACGTGAGCAAAAGATCCTGCTGAAGAATGAAAATGCGCACCGCCCTGTGGTGCATGTGTTCTTTATTGCGCCGGGCTGTTGCTATGTGGGTTATTCCTACAGCAATAACAACTCACCGTTCTATATGGGGATCCCGCGTCTGAAATTCCCATCGGATGCGCCAAGCCGTTCAACGCTGAAGCTAGAAGAAGCGCTGCACGTGTTTATCCCGCACGATGAGTGGGATGAGCGTCTTGCTGGCGGTATGAAAGCGGTCGATTTGGGGGCATGCCCCGGTGGCTGGACTTACCAATTAGTGAAACGCAGCATGTGGGTGCATTCAGTCGATAACGGTCCAATGGCACCCAGCCTGATGGATACCGGACAGGTTACACACCATAAAGCTGATGGTTTCAAATTTGAGCCACCACACACCAACGGTGTTGATTGGTTGGTATGTGACATGGTTGAGAAGCCAGCGAAGGTTTCGAGCTTGGTCGCGCGTTGGCTCGTGAACGGTTGGTGTCGTGAGGCGATCTTCAACCTGAAGCTGCCGATGAAAAAGCGTTATGAAGAAGTGAGCCAAAACCTATCTATTTTGGCGCAAACGCTGAAAGACAACGGTATTAATGCTCAAATCGCAGCTAAACAGCTTTATCACGACCGTGAAGAAATCACGGTACACGTGCGTCGTATGTGGGGCGCGATCCCTGGCCGTCGCGATGAGCGTGAGCTTAACCGCCGTATGCAGTTGAAGAACAGTAATAATAGCTAAGTGATTGTTCCTCTCCTAGCCTCCCTTGTGAAAGGGAAGGTTAGGAGAGGGAAGTTTTAACTAGTGGTCAATTCTACGGTAAACGCAGCTGCTGCAGGTTACCGCTGATCGTCAGATTGGTTTGTAGCGTGGCGACTCTCTTACAGAGCTCCGCCTGTTCCCTGTGTTCTTCCAACTTCTTGCGCCATTTATCAGGCACAGTTTCTATTTGTTCAAAGATATTGGCCAGCGAGCCAAACTCGTTAAGCAACGTAGCCGCCGCTTTTGGCCCAATGCCGGGGATGCCGGATATCTTGCTGCTGCTGATCCCCGCTAGGCCCCAATAATCCGTGAGCTGCTGTGGCTCCACGCCGAACTCTTTTTTCACGAAAGGCAAATCTAGCCAGCGTTTTTGGAAGTAATCACGGATTTGAATCGTAGGGGCTAACAGCTGACAGTAGCCTTTATCCGTGGATACAATCGTCACGCGGTTTCCCGTTTGCGCAATTTTATATGCCAGCGTCGCGGCGAGATCGTCCGCTTCATTACCTGCCGAGTGCCAGCTTTGTACGCCTAATTTGTTGAACGCTTCACGGATGGCGGGCATTTCCGCGGCTAAGTTTTCAGGCATGGCGCTACGACCGGCTTTATAGTCCGGTAAGGCCTGATGACGCCAACTGTTATCGCGATCGTCCTCATCAAAAACGGCCACGGCGTGGGTTGGCTGGCTGTGCGCCAACAGCTGCTGTAGCGCATGCTGACAAGCAATAACGCAGGGCGAACCCTGAACGGCATGAATGCGGCGGATGAGGTTTAGAGCGTCAACGATCAGAAGGTGTATTTGCATGGTAGTTGTAATTATTCGGAAAAGAAAAAGGGCGGTAACTCGACCGCCCTGCATAAAGTAATGGTTAATTACTTAATGATTTCATAGCAAGGTTCGTAGGCGGTTCCCGGCAGTTTCATACGATGCTGCGCGACAAAGCCTTGCAGCAGATGATCCATGTGCTGCATCATTTTTGCATCGCCGTGGATCTTAAACCGACCATGTTTTTCAATCTCGGCAATACCCACTTCTTTCACGTTACCCGCCACAATGCCTGAGAATGCACGGCGTAGCGCTGCCGCTAATTGCTCAGGTGGTTGATCCGGATGCAGATTGAGCGCCGCCATATTGGCGTGTGTCGGCTCAAACGGCAGCTGTAAATCTGGGGCAATCTTGATCGACCAGTTAAAGCTGTAGAAGTCGCCGGTTTGGCGGCGGTTTTCTTTCACTTTCGGCATGGCGCGCTTCATCTGGCGAGCGACCTCAGCCGGATCGTCGATGATGATGGTGTAATGCTTACGCGCAGTTTCGCCCAGCGTACTCATGATGAATTCATCCAGCACGCGGAAATAGTCTTCGCTCTCTTTTGGTCCCGTTAGAATCAGCGGTAAAACCTGATCTTTGTTTTCTGGATTCATCAGAATGCCCAGCAGGTAGAGCAGCTCTTCTGCCGTTCCCACGCCGCCAGGGAAGATGATGATGCCATGACCAAAGCGAACGAACGCCTCCAGACGTTTTTCAATATCCGGCATGATCACCAACTCGTTCACCAGCGGGTTAGGCGGCTCGGCGGCGATGATGGAAGGCTCGGTCATGCCGATAAAGCGGCTTTCTCTGTAGCGTTGTTGGGCATGTCCAACGGCGGCACCTTTCATCGGTGCTTCCATTGCGCCTGGGCCGCAACCGGTGCAGATATTCAGCTCACGCAGTCCTAGCTGGTTACCCACTTTACGCGCGTACAGGTATTCGATCTCGTTAATGGAATGGCCACCCCAGCACACAATCATATTCGGCTCTTCGCCAACGTGTAGGGCGCGGGCGTTACGCAGAATCGAAAATACCATGTTGGTGATATGCACCGGATTTTTGGCATCCAGATGCGGGTAGCGGCCGGTGTTGGTCATCTGTCCGTTAACAAACAGAATATCGCGCAGCACCGCAAATAGGTTGGCCTGTAGAGCGCGAATGATCTGCCCATCGACAAAAGCGTCTTCAGGCGGATTAACCAGTTCCAATTTCACGCCGCGCTCGCGGCGCAGTACGTTGATGTCAAAACTTTCGAAGCGCGATAGTAGCTCGTTGCTGTTATCGGTTTGTGCGCCGGAGTTAAGTACGGCGAGGGAGCAGTTGCGGAATAGGCGGTACAAATCGCTGCTTGCCGTGCGCTTTAGCATGTCGACTTCAAGCTGCGACAACAAATCCATAGACCCAAGCGGGCTGATATGTGTAATCAAAGTCACTCCTATACATCTACCGATGCGGTTACCGCGATGGCATCAGGAATAACGTGTCCTGTCTATTGTTAGGCGGGCTCAATTCCGTTGTTCCTGATACGTTTTGCTACTGTATTAATGCACGCCTTTACCTGACAAATTTAGCATTCCGAGCTGACGGCCTATTTATGCTCAAGGCCTGATAGGTTGCTTGATTCATCAATAGCTTATTGTGAACTCGTGCATTTTACGTCCTGTAAACACCTTACCGTTGTCTTTTCACTTTTGCCAACACTCTTACGTAAGCGCACGTAATGATTTGCCATTTTTGCGAGGCTTATTGGCGAACCAGTCGGCCTTTTGGTGCAACGAACGGTGTATTTGTGCGCCAAGGATTAATATCCAAGCCACCGCGGCGCGTATAGCGAGCATAAACGCTGAGCGTTTCCGGCTGACAAAAGCGTTGGATATCACAGAAGATGCGTTCTACGCACTGTTCGTGGAACTCATTGTGATGACGGAAAGAAACCAGATAACGCAGCAGCGCTTCACGATCGATGGCCGGACCGCGGTATTGAATCATCACAGAACCCCAATCAGGCTGATGAGTGATTAAACAGTTGGATTTCAGCAAATGGCTCACCAACGTTTCTTCGACCACGTTCTGTTGATCGGCGGCGTTCTTGAGAAGTTCAGCGTCAAACTCGTAGTTATCGATTTCAATATCGAGATTATCGATGCATTCACCACTGAAGGCGGCGATCGGCTGGCCTTCAACGTCATCAAGCTTCATCAGCTGTACGCATACATCGCCCTGCGCACAGTGCGATAAGTCGCGCTGGAGCGTGGTTTGCACGTCATCCCAGTTAGCGAAGCGCGTTTGGTTGAAGCTGTTGAGATAGAGTTTAAAGCTTTTTGACTCAATCAAATTCTGGCTAAAGGCATCCAATTCCACATCGGCTATGGCAACCTGCGGCAGGCCTTTGGCGTTAAGCCATGAGAGCTCATAAAGCGTCCAAATATCGCCGCCGGTGAAAGGCAGTGAATCAGGATAAAGTCCCAGTAGTTCACGATTCATACTGCGAGGAACGGGCTGAAGCAGTGATGCGTCGTAGCTGTCGCGGTATTCAGTGGCTTTGCCGAGCGTTAAGCCAGCAAGGGCCTGATGATCTTGGTATGACATTATGTGGCCTATATTCGAATAAGAACGGTACAATCAGTGAATACCCTACAGTTTACCTTAGTGAGAGAAAACATGGTGCATGATGTTTCTGCCGCGCTAGCGGAGTTTACCCAGCGTTTTATTGATAACTGGCAGCGTGAAAGCGGTGATTTCCCCTATAGCGAAGCATTATATGGTGTCGCATCACCCTGCGTAGTGCATACCGACAACGAGAAAGTATATTGGAAACCGCAGCCAGCGACCGTTTCTGATGGCCTAAGCGGTATTTCCCGCGCTTTAGATATTCAGCTGCATGAGGATGTCGAACCCTTTTTCACCTCGCAGTATGCGGGTGATATGAGCGCGGTATTGGGGGATTTAGCACTAGATCTGGTGCAGGTTTGGAGCGAGGATGATCTACAGCGCCTACAAGAAAATCAGATCGGTCATTTAGTCACTCAAAGGCGGTTAAAGCTCTCTCCAACGCTCTTTCTCGCCACCACGGATTCCGAGCTACAGCTGATCTCGCTGTGTAATCTTACCGGCAATGTTCTGCTTGAACAGTTCGGCAGTAAACAGCGTGAAGTGTTGGCCGAATCGCTGTCAGAATTCCTGTCTCGCCTACAACCTGTCGTTATTAAGTAAATTTGGCTTACACGGCTGCCCGTCGCCGTGTAAGAGATCTCTCACAAGGTGTGTAGGATATATCGCTTATTGATGCAGATATTGTGTAAGCTGATTTTATTTTTTGTATAAAATTCAAAGAATAAAAATTTTATTTTGTACTCCTTCAGCGTGTAAGCCAACTGTGAGCCAATTAGGTTCATTGTTTTAAGCCTAAGAATAGGCGATATTAGCTTCACCGGAAGGGAAGACGGTTGGAGCAGGACACATCAGGATGATGTTGCTTCAGGATGAAGCGAAGGACACACTCAGGAAGAGTGATAAAGGATGTGCCACAGGATGTTGGCCAAGGATACTTCAGGATGAAGTCAGGGACACCTCCAGGACGGAGATTGAGAGCCAGTTAGGATAACAGGCGGGTCAGGAAGACTGAGGAACAGCATCAGGATGATGCAGGATGAAACGTCAGGATGAAAGTTGGACGATACGACGGATTGTCGGGAAATGGATAGCCATAAGGAAAAGTTTTCACGGATGAGCAGGGAGCACAATGAGTAGCTGGATTGCTATAAAACGAACCGGGCGTACTGTGTAAAAACAGTACGCCCTTTTTTTTTGCTCATAGACAACGCTTTTTATCCCCTATCAATGATTTAGCACCTTCTTACTGAATACACCGCGAAGCTAAAGCGATATGTGTCTTACTGCCCATAAAGCGCTTAACCACGTTAGGCTATTGGGACGTGCGCGCTTCGATGCTATCCTTTGCCCCCATTTTATATCCCGCCTGTAGACATAAGTGAGAAAAGCATGAGTGAATACGCTGAAGTCAGACAGCATTTGCTGAAAATAGAGCAACAGTTAGACAGCCTTGATTTGTCTCAAGAATGTGCGCCTGATGCTCAGGCTTTTGAGAGCCAAGAGCCTTTTTGCGTGGACACTATGAGCCCTGAGCAGTGGCTGCAATGGATCCTGTTACCGCGCATGTTTGCGCTGATTGATAACAGTGCGCCATTACCGCGCCGTTTCGCTATTGCCCCTTATTTCGAAGTGGCGTTCAAAGAGCGCTTGCTGGAAGTTCAGCCGCTGATCGTCCTGCTCCAAGAGCTGGACAATATGCTGAATCAAGAAGACGCCAATTAATGCTGAATATTATCTATCAGGATGAACATCTGGTTGCGGTGAATAAGCCGGCGGGCTGGCTGGTTCACCGTAGCTGGCTTGACCGTCATGAAACCGTGTTTGTCATGCAAACGCTGCGCGATCAGATTGGTCAGCATGTGTTTCCGGTACATCGCCTCGATCGCCCAACGTCTGGCGTGCTACTGATGGCGCTTTCCAGCGACGTTGCCCGCATGCTGTCGGAACAGTTTGAGCAGCGTGAGATGAATAAGACCTATCATGCGGTGGTACGCGGCTACCTTGAAGGGGAAGCGGTAATTGATTATGCGTTAACGCCAGAGCTGGACAAGATTGCTGATAAGTTTGCCGATCCTGATAAAGCGCCACAGACGGCGGTGAGTCATTACCGTTCGTTAGCAACGGTTGAAATGCCGGTTGCCGTTGGTAAGTACCAAACCGCACGTTACAGTCTGGTAGAGTTAAAGCCAGAAACCGGTCGTAAGCATCAGCTACGCCGTCATATGTCACATTTACGCCATCCGATTATTGGCGATACCAAACACGGCGACCTGCGCCAAAATCGCGCCATGGCGCAGCATTTCTCTTGCTCTGGTTTGATGCTGCATGCGAGCGAGTTGTGTCTCGGTCATCCGGTGACCGGAGAGCCGCTCTGTTTGCAGGCTGGGCTTGACGATCGCTGGCAACGCATGATGTCGCACTTTGGCTGGCAAAGTTATCTCCCTTATCTTGAAAGGGTTGAGTTTCCAGAGAGTTGCGTTCACGATAACCAAAATGACGTCAGCGTAAATTCTTAAGAAAAGGGAAAACATCATGGCTCAGGTTGGTATTTTCGTTGGAACGGTATACGGCAACGCATTGATGGCGGCGGAAGAGGCTGAAAACATCCTCAAAGCGCAAGGACATGAAGTCAAACTGTTTGAGGAAGGTACGCTCGAAGAGTGGCAGTTCTACCGTAATCATTATGCATTGATCGTAACATCCACCACCGGACAGGGCGATTTGCCAGACTCTATCGCTCCGCTGTTTCGTGCGGTGAAAGACGACGTCGGTTATCAGCCTGAACTGCGCTATGGCGTGATTGCATTAGGCGATAGCAGCTATACCCATTTTTGTGGTGCAGGTCATCAATTCGATGAACTGCTACAGGAGCAGAAAGCGACGCGCATTGGCGAGCTGCTGGAAGTGGACGCACAGGTTGATGCCGAACCCGAAGTGGTCACGGGGCCGTGGGTGGAGAAGTGGGGGCAGTTGATTAAGTAGGCTGCGTGTGTCGGTTGTTTATGAGGCCTTTGTGTAAGGTTTCGGTCACCAGTTTTCTGTGCGATATGGTGTAAGGTTTCGACCGCCTATCAATAGCTGCTTTCACATGTAGCCAAGTCGAAGGCGTCCGATGAGGGGCGCCAGCGCGCGCCCCTTCAATCCTCGCGCTTTTATCCGAGATGCCATCTCCGCGCCGGGTCGGCATGCGCCATCCTTGGCGCCTCCTCCCCTAACGCTAACATCCTGCTAGCGTTGCTCTTTCTCCCAAAACATAAATAAATAAAATCTTTTGAATTTGATTTTGACCTTTTCTGGCACGTTGTTTTTCAGCCGAATAGAGGAATGAAGGCTAGGATTCGCCGGCAGGGATGTCGGCGAAAGAACGGAGGAGCCAGGATGGCGATTGCCGTTCGTTCCGTTAAAGCCGGAATGACGAAATGAGGGAACCTGCGAAGCAGGCTGAAAAACGGTGCCAAGCCCGGATGCAAGGCGGCGGCGATTGAGCCGCCTTGCTTGACCGCTTTAATCCGTAGCTATATGGGAAAATATTGCCAATAAGCGGGCGAAATTTTCACAAAACAAACAGGGTATGAAGTGGACGAAATCTTTCACAGTTCTTACATATAAGATGCAAGACGGCGATTGATCCACCTTATTTCTGCGTCAACTTCTCCAGATCCGCCTCAATCTCGGCAATCTTATTCGCAACCACGCTTTCAAGGTGGCGCAGATCGTCCAAGATCTTGTGCTTCAGATCGACTTCAACCTGATCGCGTTTGCGGATCTGATCCAGTTCATCAATCACATAACGCAGGTTTGGGTTAATCTCGTGGATCTCTTTGTAACCTTGCCCCGCGTTATCTGCCACGATGGTTTTACGCTGGCGCGGATACTTAAACTTCACGCTTTTAGCAAAAAACTCGCCTTTATCTTTACGGAAATAGATCTTCAGAATGTCGTTGTTGGCCTCCTGACGAAGGCTGTAGCGGTCAATCTCTTCGGGTTGATTAATCCCCAGACTTTTCAGGTTGTCATACATAGCGGCACCTTTTGATATTTTTCATGAGAAGATGAAATATAGACTAAATGGCAGAACCGATTACATTATCGTCGACGTAAAGTGACGGATAAAAAAATAGCGGGCTCGTTGCCCGCTATGCTCACTCTCTTAGTCGATGCTGCGCAGCAGCTCGTTGATACCGACTTTACCGCGCGTCTTGGCGTCAACTTTCTTAACGATGACCGCACAGTACAGGCTGTATTTGCCATCTTTCGACGGCAGGTTGCCAGAAACAACCACGGAGCCAGCTGGTACGCGACCGTAATGCACTTCACCGGTTTCACGGTCGTAAATCTTGGTGCTTTGACCCAGATAAACGCCCATGGAAATGACTGAGCCTTCTTCAACGATAACGCCTTCAACCACTTCTGAACGTGCGCCGATGAAGCAGTTATCTTCGATGATGGTTGGATTCGCCTGCAACGGCTCTAAAACGCCACCGATGCCAACGCCGCCGGAGAGGTGTACGTTTTTACCAATCTGCGCACAAGAACCCACGGTAGCCCATGTATCGACCATGGAGCCTTCATCAACGTATGCGCCGATATTGACATAAGAAGGCATCAGCACGGTGTTACGTGCGATGAATGCGCCCTGACGAACGCTGGCAGGTGGCACTACGCGGAAGCCTTCACGCTGGAAACGTGCTTCGTCGTAGTCGGCAAATTTCATCGGCACTTTGTCGTAGAAGCGAGTTTCAGCGCCTTCCATCAGTTTGTTGTCATTGATGCGGAAGGAGAGCAGCACTGCCATTTTCAGCCACTGATGCGTGACCCATTCGCCGTTAATTTTTTCTGCGACGCGCAGTTCGCCTGAATCTAACAGAGCGATAACCTGATTAACTGCTTCACGCGTGATGCTGTCTACGTTAGCCGGAGTGATGTCTGCGCGGCGTTCAAAGGCGTTTTCAATAAGTGTTTGCAACTGCTGCATGCTGTTCTATTCCCGAAGTTTAATTGACATATCCCCCTCATATTTCGAGTTGCAGGTGCGTTGGCCGCAGCTCGAATTATTCTGGGTATAAATCTTAACAAATACATTACCCTTTATCGGTTGGATCGAGGGCTTCTGTCAACCGCTGAGCCAATTCTGTCTGCATTTTAATGCTTAATGCTTTACGTTCGCCGTCTGCCAGAATAAATAAGTCCTCAACCCGCTCGCCGATGGTGGTGATTCGGGCGCTGTGCAGTGACAGCCCCATCTCAGCGAATACTTCTCCTACCTGTGCTAATAGCCCCGGCTGATCGAGTGCCACCAGTTCCATATAGCTTCGACGTTCATTGTGCATCGGCAGGAAACTGACTTCTGTCGGCACGGTAAAATGACGCAGTTTGGGAGACGGGCGCCGTGTGCGTGGGTGGCGATAGTGTTGTTGCGTGAGCGCCTGTTCCAGCGAATGTTTGATGGTAGCATGGCGATCTTGTGCCAATGGGCTGCCATCGGGTTCGAGTACCACGAAGGTATCCATCGCAAAGTTATCGCGATTGGTGAAGATCTGTGCGTCATGCACGCTCAAATTGCGTCGATCTAATTCTCCTGCCACGGCGGCAAACAGATAAGGCCGGTCTGGGCTGTAGATGAAAATTTCAGTGCCGCCGCGAGTGGCGAGATGGCTCACTAATACCAGCGGTTTGCTGGCGTCATGTTTGAGCAGATGGCGAGCGTGCCATGCCAGCTGGTTAGGATTGTGGCGCAGGAAATAGTCGGCGCGGCAGCGGCTCCAAATGTAATGCAGTGCCTCCTCGTTGATATTATCCATGCGCAACAATGCCAAGGCCTGTAAACGGTGATGGCGCACGCGCTCGCGCATATCTGGGGTGTTTTGCATCCCACGTCGTAGCTGTTTTTCTGTCGCAAAATAGAGCTCGCGCAACAGGCTCTGTTTCCAGCTATTCCACAGCGTTTCATTGGTGGCACAGATATCTGCAACGGTTAGGCTGACCAGATAGCGCAAACGGGTTTCGCTCTGTACTTCGGCGCTGAATTGCTGAATAACGGCGGGATCTTGGATATCGCGCCGCTGTGCCGTGACTGACATCAACAGATGACAGCGCACTAACCATGAAACGAGCTGAGTTTCGCGTGAATTAAGCCCGTGTAACTGAGCAAACTCGATGACGTCTTGAGCGCCTAAAATTGAGTGGTCACCGCCGCGCCCTTTGGCAATATCGTGAAACAGAGCGGCGAGCAGCAGTAACTCAGGTTGAGGAAGGCGAGGGTAGAGCTCCACGCACAGCGGATGCCGCTGGCGGGTATTTTCATCCGCAAAGCTTTCCAGCTTCAGCAAGACGCGCATGGTGTGCTCATCGACGGTATAGGCGTGAAACAGGTCGAACTGCATTTGGCCGACGATTTTACCCCACTGCGGCATATAGGCCCATAAAACGCTATGGCGGTGCATCGGCAGCAGAGCGCGGTTCACCGCTCCAGGATGGCGTAATATCGCCATAAACAGCTTGCGGGCTTCGGGCAGATCGCACAGCGGCTGAGCCAGATGACGGCGAGCATAGCGTAGGTGGCGCAGCGTGGTGGAGTAAATTCCCTGTATTTCCTGATTTTTGGCCATCACATAAAACATTTGCAGGATGGTGACCGGATCGCGCATGAATGTTTCTGCGTCGCGCAAATCAATCAGGTTGCCGCGTAGCTGGAAATTTTCGTCCAGTGGCCGCGGTTTTTCGTTGGTTCCGAGCGCCAGAATCGCCTCGTCAAACAGCTGTAATAGCATTTGGTTGAGTTCACCCACACGACGAGTCATGCGGTAGAAATCTTTCATCATGCGTTGCTAAATTGGCGGTCGAACAGCAGGCGGTTATCGTAGCGGTTCAGGACTAAATGCAGCGCAAAACGGATACGCCACAGAAAACTTTGGCATTCGTTTAACTCATCGCGCTCGGCTTCGGTCAGAAAGCCGAAACCCACCATCTCATTCATGGATGTCGCGCCAAAATGACGATGGGCCACCCAAAGCAAAGTGTGGATATCCCGCAGTCCGCCCGGACTGGTTTTTATATCAGGCTCAAGGTTGTAGCTGGTGCCGTGGTAGCGGTGATGACGATCTTTTTGTTCTTGAATTTTTGCATCAAAGAACTGAGGGGATGGCCAGAATTCATCGCTGAAAATCTGTTTTTGCAGTTGAAGAAATAGCGCGACGTCGCCATAGATTAAGCGAGATTCAATCAGGTTAGTGGCGACCGTGAGGTCTGAAAGCCCTTCTTGAATGCATTCATCTAATGTACGGACGCTATGCCCGACTTCGAGTTTTAAATCCCACAGCAGGGTGATGAGTTCGCTGATACGCTGGGCATCTTGTTCGTTAAGCGGATCCTGACTCAAAATCAACAGGTCGATATCAGACAACGGATGGAGTTCGCCACGCCCATAGCCACCGACGGCGATTAACGACATGCCCTGACGCTCTTTGAATCCCAAATGAATCCATAGGCGCGTGAGCAACCGGTCGATGTAAAGCGTTCGGGCAGCAATCAGTGATTCAGCCGATTCACCAGCCTGAAATGCCGCGGCCATCCATTGTTGGAAGCGTTCAAGCGACAGCTTCAGCGGCGCACACTCAAGATCGGATGCGGCAAAATTGTCTGGAGAGGGCGGCTGGATCAGCGGCTCCGTGGGGGATTCGGACGTAGCTGAAGGTAAAATGGGCATGGGCATCTCCCGTTGTCGCCGAGTTAAGAACGCAGAACATAAAAAAAGCCGGCATATGCCGGCTTGAGATGATGACTCGCTCGTTAAGCGATGGGTTATACGTTCTCGTGAACGATAACGCGTGGGAGATCGGTCTCTTCCTCACGCAGTGTCAAAATCTCGCAACCGTTATCAGTCACCACAATAGTATGCTCATACTGTGCGGACAAGCTGCGATCTTTAGTTTTTACTGTCCAGCCATCTTTCATGGTGCGGATGCGGTAATCACCGGCGTTGACCATAGGTTCGATGGTGAAAGTCATGCCTTTTTGCAGTACTACACCGCCGTCGTCGGCGTTGTAATGTAGAACCTGAGGTTCTTCGTGGAACACTTCACCGATGCCGTGACCACAGTATTCGCGCACCACGGAGAAGCCGTGTGATTCGACGAATTTCTGAATTTCAGCACCGATAGTGCGCAGGCGGATACCAGGTTTAACCATTTTCAGCGCCAGATAAAGGCTTTCCAGCGTGATGCGACACAGACGCTCACCCAGAATAGTAGGCTCACCCACGATAAACATTTTTGAAGTATCGCCGTGCCAGCCATCTTTGATTACGGTCACGTCGATGTTGACGATATCGCCGTTCTTCAAGATTTTTTCGTCGCTAGGAATGCCGTGGCAAACCACTTCATTCACGGAGATGCAGACGGATTTTGGATAGCCGTGATAGCCCAAACAAGCGGAGATCGCATGCTGTTTTTGGGTAATGTAATCGTCGCAGATACGGTCAAGTTCACCGGTGCTGACACCAGGAACAACGTAAGGCTCGATGATTTCTAGGATTTCCGCGGCCAGTCGTCCAGCCACGCGCATTTTTTCGATTTGTTCAGGTGTTTTTATTGAAATTGCCATGAAGTATGTGTCCGCAGGTGTCGTGAAATCGACAATGAGAATCAATTGCTGAACATGGTAACAGTCCTCGGAACCGCTGCCAAATCCTACGATAGCCGTGGGCTCAAAATGCAACAAAAGGTGGAGTCTGTAGCTCGTTTATGGTATAAAGCGCGCCGCAGTTCCTATATCTTCTGTTTCTTTTGTTCAATAGAACGGGGCGTTGGTAAGGAAGCTGTAAATCTCAATTGTGTTATTTGTATTCTTTGCAAAGAAACGACAACAACACACACATATCGGCACGTGCGCCGGGGTGCCTTGCAGGATGAGTCTTCGGACAATGCCTTGCCGGGTCGGCTCATGGGATATGTGGAGGCTTAACCCCAAACTTTATATAGAGGTTTAATCATGGCAACTGTTTCCATGCGCGACATGCTCAAGGCTGGTGTTCACTTTGGTCACCAGACCCGTTACTGGAACCCGAAAATGAAGCCTTTCATCTTCGGTGCTCGTAACAAGGTTCACATCATCAACCTTGAAAAAACTGTTCCAATGTTCAACGAAGCTCTGGCTGAGTTGCAGAAGATTTCTGCTCGTAAAGGCAAAATCCTGTTCGTTGGTACTAAACGCGCTGCAAGCGAAGCGGTAAAAGAAGCTGCGAACAGCTGCGATCAGTTCTTCGTGAACCATCGCTGGTTGGGTGGCATGCTGACTAACTGGAAAACCGTTCGTCAGAGCATCAAGCGTCTGAAAGATCTGGAAGTTCAGTCTCAGGATGGCACTTTCGGTAAGCTGACCAAAAAAGAAGTTCTGATGCGCAATCGTGAACTGGCCAAGCTGGAAAACAGTCTGGGCGGTATCAAAGACATGGGCGGCTTGCCTGACGCTCTGTTCGTCGTTGATGCTGATCACGAACACATCGCGATTAAAGAAGCCAACAACCTGGGTATCCCGGTATTCTCTATCGTTGATACCAACTCCGATCCGGACGGCGTTGACTTCGTTATCCCTGGTAACGATGACGCAATCCGTGCAGTAAACCTGTACCTGAGCGCTGTAGCGGCAACTGTCCGTGAAGGCCGTTCTCAGGATCTGGTTTCCCAAGCGGAAGAAAGCTTCGTAGAAGCTGAATAATAAGGCAAGCTCAAAATTTGAGCCCTTATTAACCAGGTATTAAAATATGTTGGTTAGGGGGCCTTTATGGCCCCCCTTTCTTTGTAAAAATCGCCTTTCACATCACGGCGATATAAAGAACCAATCCCTAGACGAGAGAACCTGTCTCCGTGAGGTTCGCTCTTCACGACGAGACCACCGAGGAAAATACAATGGCTGATATTACCGCCGCCCTGGTAAAAGAACTGCGTGAACGTACTGGCGCAGGCATGATGGATTGTAAGAAAGCGCTGACCGAGGCCCAAGGCGACATCGAGCTGGCAATCGAAAACATGCGTAAATCTGGCGCGATCAAAGCGGCGAAAAAAGCAGGCAACGTTGCTGCTGATGGCGTGATCAAAACCAAGATTGAAGGCAACTACGGTGTGATTCTGGAAGTTAACTGCCAGACTGACTTCGTTGCTAAAGACGGTGGTTTCCAGGCATTCGCTGAGAAAGTGCTGGACGCTGCGTTTGCAGGCAAAATCACCGACGTTGAAGTACTGAAAGCACAGTTCGAAGAAGAGCGTGTTGCACTGGTTGCTAAAATCGGTGAAAACATCAACATCCGTCGCGTTTCTTCTCTGGAAGGCGATGTACTGGCTAGCTACCTGCACGGTGCTCGCATTGGTGTTCTGGTTGCCGCTACTGGCGCTGATGAAGAACTGGCTAAGCAACTGGCAATGCACGTTGCTGCAAGCAAGCCTGAATTCGTTAAACCAGAAGACGTTTCTGCTGAAGTTGTAGAAAAAGAGTACCAGGTTCAGCTGGACATCGCGATGCAGTCTGGTAAGCCGAAAGAAATCGCAGAGAAAATGGTTGAAGGCCGCATGAAGAAATTCACCGGCGAAGTTTCTCTGACTGGTCAAGCTTTCGTTATGGACCCAAGCAAAACTGTTGGTCAGCTGCTGAAAGAGCACAATGCTGACGTTACCAATTTCATCCGCTTCGAAGTGGGTGAAGGTATCGAAAAAGCGACCGTAGACTTTGCTGCAGAAGTTGCTTCAATGACTAAAGGCGCTTAATTGCCTTCAAATGGAACCGCCGCAGGGTGGTTCCATTGTTTTATCTGGAAACGTTAGGCACATAGCCCTTAGCTAACGTAGAAAGGTTTACACTATTAAGTATCCCAGCCAGCATTAGAATGTATCCCAATGATCGGTTACGACCGTGCATTGAAATACCTCCGACTATTTATTGACTGCTTCTTAGGACAGAACACCATGGCAACTAACTCCAAACCCGTATATCAGCGTATCTTGCTCAAGCTTAGCGGTGAAGCCCTGCAAGGTGCAGAAGGTTTTGGCATCGATGCAAGCGTACTGGATCGTATGGCTCAGGAAGTTAAAGAGCTGGTCGAATTAGGCATTCAAGTCGGTATTGTCATCGGCGGCGGAAACCTGTTCCGTGGCGCAGGCCTAGCGCAGGCGGGCATGAACCGCGTTGTGGGCGATCACATGGGTATGCTTGCTACCGTGATGAACGGCTTAGCAATGCGTGATGCGCTGCATCGTGCCTATGTGAATGCGCGTCTGATGTCTGCGATTCCACTTAACGGCGTGTGCGATAACTACAGCTGGGCAGAAGCGATTAGCTTGCTGCGTAACAACCGCGTAGTGATTTTCTCTGCTGGTACCGGTAATCCATTCTTCACCACCGATTCCGCAGCTTGCCTGCGTGGTATTGAAATCGAAGCTGACGTGGTGTTGAAGGCGACCAAAGTTGATGGCGTGTATTCAGCCGATCCGGTTACCAACCCAGATGCAACGCTGTTCGATCAAATGACCTATCAGGATGTTTTAGAAAAAGAACTGAAAGTCATGGATCTGGCCGCTTTCACCTTGGCTCGCGACCATAACCTGCCGATTCGTGTGTTTAACATGAACAAGCCAGGTGCTCTGCGTCGTGTCGTTATGGGTGAGAAAGAAGGCACGCTGATCTCCAAATAATTTGGAGCATAACGGCGCTCTACGAACGTGATAGCCTTACGCGTCATTTTTACTCGATGAATATTGCGTCAGGCTTTCTTGCCAGTTACGCTTGATTGAAAATATATCGGCGTTTCTCATGATGAAGCGCCAGTTTAATTAACCGTTTTCAAGGGTTCGCAACGTGATCAACGAAATCAAAAAAGATGCTGAAACGCGCATGGACAAATGCGTCGAAGTATTTAAGTCAAACATCAGCAAGATCCGTACAGGTCGTGCTCATCCGAACCTGCTGGATGGTATTTCTGTAGAATATTATGGATCTGCTACGCCTTTGCGTCAGGTTGCTAACGTGGTTGCTGAAGACTCTCGCACACTGGCTATCACCGTGTTCGATCGTTCTCTGTCTGCTGCGGTAGAAAAAGCGATCATGGCTTCTGATTTGGGCTTAAACCCAATGTCTGCGGGCGCGGTTATCCGTGTTCCATTGCCAGCGCTGACCGAAGAACGTCGTAAAGATCTGATCAAACTGGTTCGTGCTGAAGCTGAGCAGGGACGTGTTTCTGTTCGTAACGTGCGTCGTGATGCGAATGATAAAGTCAAAGTTTTGCTGAAAGATAAAGAGATCAGCGAAGACGAAGATCGTAAATCGCAAGACGAAGTGCAGAAGATGACAGACGTGATGATCAAAAAGATCGACGCTGCATTAGCTGACAAAGAAAAAGAGTTGATGGAAGTTTAATTCCTCACCGGCTTGAAAAAAGCGTCGCCCCGGCGGCGCTTTGTTTTTTGGGCTATCCGAGAAACCTCAGGCTATTGCTGAAGACGGGCTAATTCTCATAGACAATCTGCCGTCTTAGTTTCAGACTGATGCATCTCCTGTTCTAAACAGTTATTCAGAAGACCCCTCATGAAGCAACTGACTATTCTTGGTTCTACCGGCTCCATTGGCACCAGTACACTGGCTGTGGTGCGAGCAAATCCTGATAATTTTAAAGTTGCCGCGCTGGTGGCAGGTAAAAACGTCGAAGTCATGTTCCAGCAGTGCGTTGAGTTTGCTCCGCGCTACGTTTCTATGGCTGACGATCATGCTGCCCAGACGCTTCGTCAACGCTTACAAGACGCTGGACTCAGCGGCATTGAGGTGATGTCTGGAGAGCAGGCTGCTTGCGATTTAGCCGCGCTGGACGAGGTTGATCAGGTTATGGCTGCCATTGTTGGTGCCGCTGGCCTGCTGCCGACGCTGGCTGCGATTAAAGCTGATAAGCAGGTTTTGCTGGCCAATAAAGAAGCGTTAGTGACCTGTGGACGTCTGTTTATGGATGCGCTGAAGCAGAGCCGCGCTCAGCTGTTGCCCATTGATAGTGAACATAATGCTATTTTTCAGAGTTTGCCCGAGGCTGTACAAAAGAATCTTGGCTTTGCCTCACTGAATGAGAATGGCATATCGCGTATTGTTCTTACCGGCTCTGGGGGCCCATTCCGCCAATTGCCGATGGGGGATTTCGCGGCGGTCACGCCAGATCAGGCCTGTGCACATCCGAACTGGTCAATGGGGCGTAAGATTTCCGTTGATTCTGCCACCATGATGAATAAAGGGTTGGAGTATATCGAAGCTCGCTGGCTATTTAATGCCTCAGAGTCCGAGATGGAGGTGATTATTCATCCTCAATCCGTTATTCACTCTATGGTGCGTTACCGTGATGGTAGCGTGATTGCACAGCTAGGCTCGCCTGACATGCGCACGCCGATTGCCCATGCGATGGCTTATCCTGCTCGCGTGCCAACCGGTGTTGAACCTCTCGATTTCTGCAAAATTGGCTCATTTACGTTCGAGCAACCCGACATGGTGCGCTATCCTTGTTTGCAGTTGGCGATAGATGCGTCACGAGCAGGACAGGCCGCGACAACCGCGTTGAATGCGGCGAACGAGGTTTCCGTGGATGCATTCTTACGCGAGAAAATTCGTTTCGTTGATATTGCCGCGCTAAACCAGGATGTATTGTCGTCGTTATCCTGTTGTGAGCCGCAAAGTATTGCAGAAGTCTTGGATATTGATCGCCAAGCGCGTGAAGTCGCCACTCGTCTGAGTGCGAACTTCCTAATATAGATCAGTTATTCCCTGTGTAGGTAGTTTGTGGCTGTTCAGGTGAAATGATATAGTTTGCGACAACTTTTGGCAGGTCGAGATGTTTAGAGTGCTAAGTATTTTGATTTTGCTGCTGATTAATTGGTTAGCCGTGACTAGTACACGGCTTTTTTGCGCATTAAACACTTGGTTATTTAATACTCGGTTCAGTTTGTGCAATTGATGTCGCATGGGCAAGGTAAGCTTGATGTTGTTGTTTACTTTCGCACTATGCTTTTGAGGAATTGATTACACGTATGTCTTCCACTCAATCACCAATGACTGACGAGATGGTCTGTGGTCCACAGCACGTCGCTATCATTATGGACGGCAATGGCCGTTGGGCGAAGCGTCAGGGCAAAATGCGTGTATTTGGCCATAAGGCTGGGGTGAAATCGGTACGTCGTTCCGTCCGATTTGCCGTTAGCCATGGCATCAAGGCGTTAACGTTGTACGCGTTTAGTAGTGAGAACTGGAACCGTCCAGCACAGGAAGTCAGTGCGCTAATGGAGCTCTTCATTCGGGCATTAGACGGTGAAGTGAAAAGCTTGCATAAGCACAATGTACGTCTGAAAATCATCGGTGATATCGGCCGTTTTAGCTCGCGCTTACAAGAGCGTATTCGTCGTTCTGAGCAATTAACTGAAAATAATGATGGGCTAACGTTAAATATTGCCGCTAATTATGGTGGGCGATGGGATATCATGCAGGGCGTGAAAACGCTGGCCGAGCAGGTTAAGGCTGGAGTACTTCAACCTGAAGATATCACTGAGGACTTGCTGAGCCAGCAAGTTTGCTTACATGAACTGGCTCCGGTTGACCTTGTCATTCGGACCGGTGGAGAGCATCGGGTCAGCAACTTTTTGCTGTGGCAAATCGCATATTCCGAGTTTTATTTCACGGATGTGCTGTGGCCTGATTTTGATGAACTTACCTTTGAAGGTGCACTTAATGCATTTGCGCAACGCGAGCGCCGCTTCGGAGGCACTACACCTATCAACGCATCAGATGCGTCTTAGGGGGATCTCTTGCTGAAGTCTCGCATTATCACTGCTTTGATCTTAGTGCCTATTGTCATTGCGGCGCTGTTTTTATTACCTCCCGTTGGTTTTGCCATTGTGACCTTAGTCATATGCATGCTAGCCGCTTGGGAGTGGGGACAACTTGCTGGGTTTACATCTAACTCGCAGCGTATTTGGGGCGCAGTGATCTGTGGCCTCGTGCTGGCTGCGATGCTGCTGAGCCTGCCTGAATTTAATCGAAGCGTGCACCTGCCGTTAATTGCCGGTTCGCTGTGGGCATCCGTTGTTTGGTGGATTGTCGCGCTGTTTTTGGTGCTGTTTTATCCCAAGTCTGCGGGATGGTGGAAACACTCTCGTGTACTCAAAATTGTTTTTGGCGCAGCGACCATTATTCCATTCTTTTGGGGAATGATTGCACTACGCCAACACGGTTATGACGCCGACCATTATCAAGGGGCGTGGTGGCTGCTGTACGTGATGTTCCTAGTATGGGGCGCGGATTCTGGCGCTTACATGTTTGGTAAACTGTTTGGTAAAAACAAGCTGGCTCCAAAGGTTTCTCCGGGTAAAACGTGGGAAGGCTTCATCGGTGGTCTGATTACTTCTGCGCTAATTTCGTGGGGGTTTGGCTTGTACGCACCGCTTGCTGTAGTGCCAACTACGCTGCTGGTTTGTTCTATTGTGGCCGCACTGGTTTCCGTGCTGGGCGATTTAACCGAAAGCATGTTCAAACGTGAAGCTGGCATCAAAGACAGCGGGCATTTAATTCCCGGTCATGGCGGCATTCTGGATCGTATTGATAGTTTGACTGCGGCAGTACCGGTGTTTGCATGTCTTATGCTGTTAGTGTTTTACTAGTCCGCTTGAGACAGGGAGCTTACCAATGACCAATATACTCTGGAGCCTGATTGCGTTTTTAGTGGCGCTTGGGGTGTTGATCACGGTGCACGAGTTTGGCCACTTTTGGGTGGCTCGCCGCTGTGGCGTAAAGGTAGAACGCTTTTCTATCGGTTTTGGTAAGGCGCTGTGGCGTCGTGTAGACCGCAGCGGTACGGAATATGTGCTGGCTCTTATCCCGCTTGGTGGTTACGTCAAAATGCTGGATGAGCGGGTAGAGAGCGTTGCCCCTGAATTTCGTCATCAGGCGTTTAATAATAAAACGGTGTGGCAGCGAGCGGCCATTGTCAGCGCAGGGCCTATTGCTAACTTCTTGTTTGCTATAGTGGCCTACTGGTTTGTTTTCGTGATTGGCGTACCTAGCGTTCGTCCAGTTATTGGCGAAATTGTTCCTCAATCGGTAGCGGCTCAAGCAGATATTTCACCAGGATTGGAACTAAAGTCCGTTGCAGGTATCGAAACGCCTGACTGGGATTCTGTTCGTTTAGCGCTGGTCGGTAAAATTGGTGCGAAAGAGACGACCGTTGAAGTCGCGCCGTTTGGCAGTGACAATAAAACGCAGAAAACTCTGGATCTGACGCATTGGCAGTTTGAGCCAGATAAGCAAGATCCGGTGGTTTCTCTTGGCATTGTGCCGCGTGGCCCGCAGATTGAGCCGATCCTTGCCGAAGTGCAAAAGGATTCAGCGGCTCAGAAAGCAGGTTTGCAAGTCGGCGACAGGATCGTTAAAGTCGATGGTCAGCCGTTATTGAACTGGCAAGCTTTTGTTAAACAGGTTCGTGAAAGACCTAACGAAAGCATAGCACTTGATATTGAACGCAATGGAAATATTCAATCATTGCAGTTAACACCAGACAGCAAAGCTGTTGGTGCGGGTAAAACGGAAGGCTTTGCTGGCATCGCGCCGAAAGTGATTCCATTGCCTAACGAGTATAAGACGATTCGACAATATGGACCGTTTATGGCGTTCTATCAGGCCAGTGATAAAACATGGCAATTGATGAAGCTAACGGTCTCTATGGTAGGGAAACTAATTACTGGTGATGTGAAGCTGAATAACCTGAGTGGGCCGATTTCGATCGCGCAGGGCGCAGGAATGTCAGCGGAGTACGGTGTGGTGTATTACCTAATGTTCTTAGCGCTTATCAGCGTTAATTTAGGGATTATCAACCTGTTCCCACTCCCAGTACTTGATGGTGGTCACTTGCTCTTCTTAGCGATTGAAAAGCTAAAAGGAGGGCCGGTTTCCGAGCGAGTTCAAGACTTCAGTTATCGCATCGGTTCTATTTTACTGGTGTTGTTAATGGGGCTTGCACTTTTCAATGATTTCTCGCGCCTTTAAGGGACGGGATTTAGGTTAGGAAGAACGCATAACAACGATGGCGATGAAAAAGTTGCTCATAGCGTCGCTGCTGTTTGGCAGCGCAACCGTATACGGTGCAGATGGATTCGTAGTGAAAAATATTCATTTCGAAGGCCTGCAGCGGGTCGCCGTCGGTGCGGCGTTACTTAACATGCCGGTTCGCGTTGGCGATACCGTCAGCGATGAAGATCTCAGTAACACTATTCGCGCATTATATGCGACCGGCAACTTCGAAGATGTTCGGGTGCTGCGCGATGGTGAGAACTTGATCGTGCAGGTTAAGGAACGTCCTACGATCGCGAGTATTACCTTCTCCGGTAACAAGTCTGTAAAAGACGACATGCTGAAGCAGAACCTAGAGGCTTCTGGCGTGCGCGTAGGTGAAGCTCTGGACCGCACAATGCTTTCTAGCATTGAAAAAGGCCTGGAAGATTTCTACTACAGCGTCGGTAAATACAGTGCGACGGTGAAAGCGGTGGTAACACCTCTGCCTCGTAACCGTGTTGACTTGAAACTGGTATTTACTGAAGGTAAATCCGCTCAGATTCAGCAAATCAATATCGTAGGGAACCACGCGTTCACCTCCGAAGAGTTGATTGCTCGTTTCCAGCTGCGCGACGAAGTTCCTTGGTGGAACTTGGTTGGTGACCGTAAATATCAAAACAAAAACTGTCTGGTGACTTAGAAACCTTGAGAAGCTTCTATTTGGATCGTGGCTATGCCCGTTTCAACATTGATTCTACTCAGGTGAGCTTAACGCCGGATAAAAAAGGCATCTACATCACCGTCAATATCACTGAAGGCGACCAGTACAAACTCACTGGCGTTGAAGTGAACGGTAACATGGCGGGTTATAGCACCGAAATCAACCGTTTGACCACGATTGAACCGGGCGAACTGTATAACGGTGCCAAAGTGACTAAGATGGAGGATGACGTTAAGAAACTCCTCGGTCGCTACGGCTATGCTTATCCAAAAGTGCAGACCCAACCTGAAATCAACGATGCGGATAAAACCGTTAAGTTGCATATGAGCGTTGATGCGGGTAACCGTTACTATGTTCGTAACATCAAGTTTGCAGGCAATGACACCAGTAAAGACTCCGTTCTGCGTCGCGAAATGCGCCAGATGGAAGGTGCATGGCTGGGCAGCGACTTGGTCGATCAGGGTAAAGAGCGTCTGAACCGTACCGGTTATTTTGAAACCGTTGACGTTGATACTCAGCGTGTTCCAGGTACGCCGGATCAGGTCGATGTCACCTATAAGGTGAAAGAGCGTAACACCGGTACTTTTAACTTCGGTGTGGGCTTCGGTACTGAAAGTGGCGTTAGCTTCCAAGTCGGCGTTCAGCAGGAAAACTGGTTGGGTACAGGTAATACCGTCGGTATTAGCGGTACCAAAAACGATTACCAGACCTATGCTGAACTGTCTATGACAGACCCGTACTTCACCGTTGACGGTGTGAGCTTGGGTGGTCGTATTTTCTATAACGACTTTAAAGCTGATGATGCGGACCTGTCTGACTATACCAACAGCAGCTATGGACTTGATGGCACCTTAGGGTTCCCAATCAACGAAAATAACTCGTTGCGTACCGGTCTGGGTTACGTGCATAACTCCCTGTCTGATATGCAGCCACAGGTGGCTATGTGGCGTTATCTGGACTCTATGGGACAGCATCCGGATGATACGAAGAAAGCTGATTATACCGCCGATGACTTCACTTATACCTTAGGTTGGTCATATAACAACGTTGACCGTGGATTCTTCCCAACTCAGGGTACGAAAGCGTCTCTGAACGGTAAAGTGACCATCCCAGGTTCTGATAACGAATACTACAAAATCACGTTCGATAGCCAAAGCTATCTGCCGTTGGATGACGATCGCTCTTGGGTCGTGATGGGGCGTTCTCGTGTAGGCTACGGTGACGGTCTTGGCGGGAAAGAAATGCCGTTCTATGAAAACTTCTATGCCGGTGGTTCGAGCTCGGTACGTGGTTTCCAATCGAATAACATCGGTCCTAAAGCGGTTTATCTGAATTCGAACGGTAGCATTGATAGCAGCAAAACGGATGACAATGATGCGGTGGGCGGTAACGCCATGGCAGTTGCCAGCCTTGAGCTGATCACGCCAACGCCGTTCGTGGGTGAGAAATATTCCAACTCCCTGCGTACCTCCATCTTTATGGATGCGGGTACCGTTTGGGATACTAACTGGAATAACAACGGCTGTGGCGCGACCTCTTGTAGCTCTCAGGGCATCCCTGACTACAGCGATCCGAGCAACATTCGTGTCTCTGCGGGTCTAGCACTACAGTGGATGTCTCCACTGGGGCCGTTGGTGTTCTCCTACGCTCAGCCAGTTAAGAAATACGACGGTGATAAATCGGAACAGTTCCAATTTAACATCGGTAAGACTTGGTAATAAGCTACTCTATAAAAGCTACTGTATAAGGCATGGGGATACGTCCCCATGCCAGAATGCATAAGTTCCACTCAGAGCGTTCTTTTATAATGGACGTTGTGAGAGACACTATGGGTCGGTGCCTATGCGGTATACGTGTCGTCGACACATATGGGTGATGGTAAGGAGTCTAAATTGAAAAAGTGGTTATATGCGGCAGGTCTGGGCATGGCATTAGCAGTTTCTGCTAACGTACAAGCTGCTGATAAGATTGCAATTGTAAACGTATCCAGCATCTTCCAGCAGTTGCCACAGCGTGCAACCGTTGCTAAGCAACTGGAGAACGAGTTCAAGAGCCGCGCAACTGAGTTGCAGAGCCAAGAACGTGATCTGCAGTCAAAAATGCAAAAACTGCAACGTGATGGTTCTACCATGAAAGCAAGCGATCGTACCAAGATGGAAAAAGACATCATGGCACAGCGTGACGCTTTCTCTCAGAAAGCTCAGGCTTTTGAGCAGGATAACCGTCGTCGTCAGGGCGAAGAACGTAATAAGCTGTTGAGCCGCATTCAGGATGCCGTTCGTACCGTTGCTAAAGACAAAGGCTACGATCTGGTTATTGATGCAAATGCTGTTGCTTATGCTGATTCTTCCAACGACATCACTGCACAAGTGTTGAAACAGGTTAAATAAGGCATGGCTTCAATTCGACTCGCTGATCTCGCTCAGCAGTTGAATGCAGAGCTTCACGGTGATGGCGATATCGTCATCACCGGCGTTGCTTCAATGCATTCGGCAAAATCGCAGCAAATCACTTTTTTATCTAACAGTCGCTACCGTGAACAATTAGCTGCTTGTAATGCAAGCGCTGTGGTGTTGACTGAAGCGGATCTGCCTTTCTGTACATCGGCGGCGTTGGTAGTAAGAAACCCTTACTTAACCTATGCACTGATGGCGCAGATTATGGATACAACACCGGCTCCGGCAAAAGATATTGCGCCGAGTGCGGTGATTGATGCAACGGCTCAGCTTGGCAACAATGTTTCTGTTGGTGCTAATGCGGTCATTGAAGAGGGCGTCGTGCTAGGCGACAACGTCATCATTGGTGCTGGTTGCTTCGTAGGTAAGTTCACAAAAATTGGTTCAGGCACACGTCTGTGGGCCAACGTTAGCGTTTATCATCAGATCGAAATCGGTGAGAAATGTCTGATTCAGTCAGGAACCGTTATCGGCGCTGATGGTTTTGGTTATGCTAACGATCGCGGCAATTGGATTAAAATTCCACAACTCGGCACGGTACGCATCGGCGATCGCGTTGAAATTGGCGCATGTACCACCATCGACCGTGGCGCTTTGGATGACACCATTATTGGCAACGGCGTAATTATCGACAATCAATGCCAGATTGCACATAACGTTATGATTGGCGACAATACAGCAGTTGCTGGCGGTGTTATCATGGCGGGCAGTCTTAAGATTGGTCGTTACTGCCAGATTGGCGGTGCAAGTGTGATCAATGGTCACATGGAAATTTGCGACAAAGCCGTGGTAACGGGAATGGGTATGGTGATGCGTCCTATCACTGAACCGGGTATTTATTCCTCTGGTATTCCGCTGCAACCCAACAAGGCATGGCGTAAAACGGCAGCTCTGGTGATGAATATTGATGAAATCAATAAGCGTCTAAAAGCCGTTGAAAAGAAAGTCACTAATGACTAACGACTAAAGCCATACCTTTGTCAGTGAATACATATTCCTGGCATTTACCCTGTTTTACTGGGTATAAAACGATTTGCGGCCTGCATCATTGTCTTTATATGGACATGAGGCGGGCCGTGTTGTTGATGACAATTAGTTTTCCTACAGGAAGAGTATTTTGACTACTGACACTCATACTCTCAATATTTCCGAGATTTTAGAGTTACTGCCGCACCGTTTTCCGTTCCTTTTAGTGGATCGCGTTCTTGATTTTGAAGAAGGCAAATTCCTGCGTGCAGTGAAAAACGTTACTTTTAACGAGCCGTTTTTCCAGGGCCACTTCCCTGGCAAACCGATTTTCCCAGGCGTGTTGATTCTAGAAGCGATGGCTCAGGCTACCGGTATTCTGGCATTTAAAAGCGCGGGCAAACTGGAGCCAGGCAAGTTGTACTATTTTGCTGGTATTGACGATGCTCGCTTTAAGCGTCCCGTTCAGCCAGGCGACCAGATGATTCTGGAAGTTGAATTCCTTAAAGAGCGCCGCGGCGTAGCTCGCTTTAACGGTGTTGCCAAAGTAGACGGTAAGATTGTTTGCGAAGCTTCAATGATGTGTGCCCGTAGCCGGGAGGCCTAATACGTGATTGACCCAACCGCCTTTATCCATCCAAGTGCCATAGTCGAAGACGGCGCAGTCATTGGTGCCGGTGTGCATATCGGTCCTTTTTGCTACGTCGGCTCCCAAGTGGAAATCGGCGAAGGTACCGTGCTGAAGTCCCATGTCGTCGTCAATGGTATTACTAAAATTGGCCGTGATAACGAGATCTATCAGTTCTCTTCTATTGGTGAAGTGAATCAGGATCTGAAATATGCTGGCGAACCTACCCGCGTAGAAATCGGCGATCGTAACCGTATTCGCGAGAGTGTCACCATTCATCGTGGTACTGCACAGGGCGGTAACCTAACGAAAGTGGGTAGCGATAACTTGCTGATGATTAATGCGCACATCGCGCATGATTGTGTCATCGGTAACCGTTGTATTTTCGCTAATAACGCAACGTTAGGTGGTCATGTTACGGTTGATGATTTTGCGATCATCGGTGGAATGACAGCGGTTCACCAGTTCTGTGTGATTGGTGCGCATGTGATGGTCGGCGGCTGTTCTGGCGTCGCGCAAGACGTGCCTCCGTATGTTATTGCACAGGGTAACCATGCAACGCCGTTCGGCCTGAATATTGAAGGCCTGAAGCGCCGTGGTTTCGAAAAAGAGTCTCTGCATGCGATTCGTAATGCATACAAGATCCTTTATCGTAGCGGAAAAACGCTGGAAGAAGCCAAGCCAGAAATTGCCGAGTTAGCCAAACAGCAGCCCGCTGTTCAGCTGTTCGTTGATTTCTTTGAGCGTTCGACTCGCGGCATTATCCGCTAAGCCATGACGTTATCTCAGATAGCCTCTGACTCATTGTCGGTGGATCGCGCTTCGCGTCCGCTGACGATTGGTCTGGTCGCCGGGGAAACCTCCGGCGATATCCTCGGTGCGGGTTTGATCCGTGCTCTGAAAGCGCGCCATCCTAATGCGCGTTTTGTTGGCGTAGCCGGTCCTCTGATGCAGGCCGAAGGCTGTGAAGCCTGGTTTGAAATGGAAGAGCTGGCGGTGATGGGGATTGTTGAAGTCCTCGAACGCTTACCTCGTCTGCTTAAAATTCGCCGTGAACTAACCCAACGCTTTACCGAGCTTAAACCCGATGTTTTCGTCGGTATCGATGCGCCTGATTTTAATATCACGCTGGAAGGCCGCTTAAAGCAGAAGGGGATTCGAACCATTCATTATGTCAGCCCCTCAGTATGGGCGTGGCGACAGAAGCGTGTTTTCAAAATTGGCAAGGCAACCGATTTGGTTTTAGCCTTTCTGCCTTTTGAAAAAGCGTTTTATGACAGATTCAATGTTCCGTGTCGTTTCATTGGCCATACGATGGCAGATGCCATGCCGCTCAACCCGGATAAACAGGCTGCGCGTCAAGCATTGGGTATTGCTCCCGATGCTTTGTGCTTAGCTTTACTGCCGGGCAGCCGTAGCGCCGAAGTTGAGATGTTGAGCGCTGACTTCTTAAAAACTGCGATGATCTTGCGGGAAAAATATCCGGCATTAGAAATCGTTGTACCGTTGGTCAACGCTAAACGTCGCGAACAGTTTGAACGCATTAAAGCTGAAGTAGCACCCGAATTAACCGCTCATCTTCTGGATGGACAGGCGCGTAATGCGATGTATGCCAGCGATGCTGCGCTGTTAGCTTCTGGCACCGCGGCGCTGGAGTGTATGTTGGCGAAATGCCCAATGGTGGTTGGCTATCGCATGAAACCGTTCACCTTCTGGTTGGCTGAGCGTCTGGTGAAAACCGATTACGTTTCATTGCCGAATCTGTTGGCGCGCCGTGAGTTGGTGCAAGAACTACTACAGCACGATTGCCAGCCTGAAAAACTAGCCGCTGCTTTACTGCCGCTGTTAGAAGGTGGCGAAGCCACTAAAGTCTTGCAAAAGACCTTCCTCGAATTGCACCAAAGTATCCGCTGCGGCGCCGATGAACAAGCGGCCGATGCGGTACTGTCTTTAGTTAATCAATAAGTTAATCAATAGGCCGTAATTCAATGAGCACCAATTCAGTGAGTGACATTTTTGTCTATCCCATCGCGCAGCGAATTGCAGGCGTTGATGAAGTAGGACGCGGGCCTTTGGTTGGCGCGGTTGTCACTGCGGCAGTGATCCTCGATCCTGCGCGTCCGATTGTGGGCTTGGCCGATTCGAAGAAATTAAGCGAAAAGCGCCGTAACACGCTGTATGAAGAAATTATTGAGAAAGCGCTGAGCTGGAGCTTAGGCCGTGCAGAGCCGCACGAAATTGATGAGCTGAACATCCTGCATGCCACTATGCTTGCGATGCAAAGAGCTGTTGCAGGATTGTCGATCGAACCTGACTTTGTGCTGATCGATGGTAATCGTTGCCCGAAATTGCCGATGGCTTCGCAGGCCGTAGTGAAGGGCGATAGCCGCGTGGCTGAAATCAGCGCGGCCTCGATTTTGGCTAAAGTCACCCGCGACCGTGAAATGGAAGTTCTGGATGCCCAATTCCCAGACTATGGTTTTGCTCAGCATAAAGGCTACCCAACGGCTTTCCATCTAGAGCGCTTAGCGCAGTTGGGAGCAACAGAACACCACCGCCGCAGCTTTGGGCCAGTTAAGCGTGTTCTTGGTTTAATGTAATTAACCCCCATGTATGTACCACTTTAGTAACCGGTTTTTAGACGAGTAATTGACATATGGCAGAACCACGTTTCATACATTTGCGCGTTCACAGTGACTATTCCATGATTGATGGGCTGGCGAAAGTCGGCCCATTGGTCAAGAAAGTGGCTGCGCTAGGTATGCCTGCCTTTGCGATTACTGACCATACCAATATGTGCGGGTTGGTGAAGTTTTATGGCGCAGCGCACGGGGCCGGAATTAAGCCGATTATCGGTGCCGATGTATTGGTTAAGAGCGAAATGCTGGGCGATGAGCTTTCCCATTTGACCATACTGGCGGCAAATAACACCGGCTATCAAAATCTAACCCTGCTTATTTCTCACGCGTATCAGCGCGGATATGGTGCCGATGGTCCTGTTATCGACCGTGATTGGCTGATTGAATATCGTGAAGGGCTGATACTGCTGTCTGGCGCACGCCAAGGTGACGTAGGTAAAATGCTCCTGCGTGGTAACCAGCAGTTAGCGCATGAGTGCGTTGATTTTTATCAGCAATATTTTCCTGATAGCTACTATCTGGAGCTTATTCGCACGGGCCGCCCTGATGAAGAGAGCTATCTGCATTTTGCCGTGGCCTTGGCTGAAGAGCGCGATCTTCCGGTCGTGGCTACCAACGATGTGCGCTTTCTCGAAACCGGTGATTTCGATGCCCATGAAATTCGCGTTGCTATCCATGATGGTTTCACCTTAGACGATCCCAAACGGCCTAAAAACTACAGCGCTCAGCAGTACATGCGCAGCGAAGAAGAGATGTGTGAGCTGTTTGCCGACATCCCCGAAGCGCTTGAAAACAGCGTAGAGATTGCTAAGCGTTGTAACGTGACGATCCGGTTAGGTGAGTATTTCCTGCCACAGTTTCCGACCGGCGAGATGTCGACAGAAGACTTCTTGGTGGCAAAATCCAAGCAGGGTTTGGAAGAACGTCTCGAATTTTTATTCCCCGATCCTGAAGAGCGCGCCAAACGCCGTCCTGAATATGACGAGCGTTTAGAGGTTGAACTTAAAGTTATCAACCAGATGGGATTCCCTGGTTACTTCCTGATCGTGATGGAATTTATCCAATGGTCGAAAGATAACGGCGTACCGGTAGGGCCGGGGCGTGGTTCTGGTGCGGGGTCGTTAGTGGCCTATGCGCTGAAAATCACCGATCTGGATCCGCTGGAGTTCGATCTGCTGTTCGAACGATTCTTGAACCCAGAACGTGTTTCCATGCCTGACTTTGACGTCGACTTTTGTATGGAGAAACGCGATCGGGTTATCGATCACGTGGCTGAAATGTACGGTCGTGATGCGGTATCGCAGATTATTACCTTCGGTACCATGGCGGCGAAAGCGGTTATCCGCGACGTTGGCCGCGTGTTAGGGCATCCGTATGGTTTTGTCGATCGTATATCAAAATTAGTGCCGCCAGAGCCGGGCATGACGCTGGCCAAAGCCTTTGAAGCCGAACCGCAACTGCCAGAAATTTATGAGGCAGATGAAGAGGTTCGCGCGCTGATCGACATGGCGCGTAAGCTTGAAGGCGTCACGCGTAACGCCGGTAAGCACGCCGGTGGGGTGGTAATTTCACCAACCAAAATTACTGACTTTGCGCCGCTTTACTGTGACTCCGAAGGTAATCATCCCGTCACACAGTTTGATAAAAGCGACGTAGAGTATGCCGGTCTGGTTAAGTTTGACTTCTTGGGCCTGCGAACGCTAACGATCATCGACTGGGCGCTTGAGATGATCAACGCCCGCCGTGCGAAAGCGGGTGAAGAGCCTATCGATATTGCGGCCATTCCGCTCGACGATAAAAAAGCTTCGATATGCTGCAACGCTCGGAAACCACGGCGGTATTCCAGCTTGAATCGCGCGGCATGAAAGATTTGATCAAACGCCTGAAGCCTGACTGCTTCGAAGATATGATCGCACTGGTGGCACTTTTCCGCCCCGGTCCTTTGCAGTCAGGGATGGTTGATAACTTTATTGACCGTAAACACGGGCGTGAAGAAGTGTCTTACCCCGACGTTCAGTGGCAGCATGAGTCTTTGAAACCGGTGCTGGAGCCGACCTACGGCATTATCCTGTATCAAGAACAGGTTATGCAGATTGCTCAGGTGCTCGCTGGCTATACGCTAGGCGGCGCAGACATGCTTCGTCGTGCGATGGGTAAAAAGAATCCCGTTGAAATGGCTAAGCAGCGCGGTGGGTTTGAAGATGGAGCCAAAGCGCGCGGCGTTGATGGTGAGCTGGCGGTTAAAATCTTCGACTTGGTAGAGAAATTTGCTGGTTACGGGTTTAACAAATCTCACTCCGCTGCCTATGCGCTGGTTTCCTATCAAACGCTATGGTTAAAGGCGCACTATCCCGCTGAGTTTATGGCTGCGGTGATGACCGCCGATATGGACAACACCGAAAAAGTCGTTGGCTTGGTGGATGAATGTTGGCGCATGGGGCTAAAAGTTCTGCCGCCGGATATTAACAGCGGGCAGTATCACTTCCATGTGAATGACGATGGCGAAATTGTTTACGGCATCGGTGCGATTAAAGGCGTGGGTGAGGGGCCGATTGAGGCTATCATCGACGCACGTAATGAAGGCGGCCATTTCAAAGAGTTATTTGATCTGTGTGCTAGAACAGACACTAAAAAGCTAAACCGGCGTATGCTGGAGAAGCTCATTATGTCCGGCGCGTTTGACCGTTTAGGTCCGCATCGTGCCGCACTGATGAACTCGCTGAATGACGCATTGAAAGCCGCTGACCAACACGCCAAAGCAGAGGCTATTGGTCAGGTGGATATGTTTGGCGTGCTGGCCGAAGCACCTGAACAAGTTGAGAAATCCTATAGCAGCGTTGCTCCGTGGCCTGCTCAGGTGGTATTGGATGGCGAGCGTGAAACGTTAGGGTTATACCTAACAGGCCACCCCATCACCCAATACCTGAAGGAGATAGAGCGCTACGCCGGTGGCATGCGCCTAAAAGATATGCATCCGACGGATCGGGGCAAAATGACCACTGCGGTTGGACTCGTAGTTGCAGCGCGAGTGATGACCACCAAGCGGGGTAACCGCATCGGGGTTTGTACACTGGATGACCGTTCCGGCCGTCTCGAAGTGATGCTATTTACCGATGCGCTCGATAAATATCAACATTTGCTGGAAAAAGACCGTATCCTGATAGCCAGCGGACAGGTCAGCTTTGATGACTTTAGCGGTGGGCTTAAAATGATCGCCCGCGAGCTAATGGACATCAGTGAAGCACGCGAAAAATATGCGCGTGGGCTTGCTATCTCGCTGACTGACAGGCAAATTGATGACCAGCTTTTAAA
The DNA here is from genome assembly GCF_001586165.1 of Obesumbacterium proteus. Lineage (NCBI taxonomy): Bacteria > Pseudomonadati > Pseudomonadota > Gammaproteobacteria > Enterobacterales > Hafniaceae > Obesumbacterium > Obesumbacterium proteus. Next base: position 1,709,951 of record NZ_CP014608.1, read on the forward strand.
CCGTCTCCGTGACTCGTTGGAACCACATCGGTCGGGGACGATTCCAGTGCATTTATACTATCAACGTGATAATGCACGCGCTAAGTTAAGATTTGGCGCGGCCTGGCGGGTAACGCCGACAGATCGCCTGCTAGTTGACCTTCGTACTCTGGTGGGTAATGAACAGGTTGAACTGGAATTTGACTAATATAGGAATACTATGAGTCTGAATTTTCTGGATTTTGAACAGCCGATTGCAGAACTTGAAGCGAAAATTGACTCGCTAACTTCAGTCAGCCGTCAAGACGAAAAATTAGATATTAATATCGACGAAGAAGTACAGCGCCTGCGTGATAAGAGCGTTGAACTGACGCGTAAGATATTTTCTGATCTGGGTGCATGGCAGGTTGCGCAATTAGCGCGCCATCCGCGCCGTCCTTATACGCTGGATTATATCGAGCATATCTTTACTGACTTCGATGAGTTGGCGGGCGATCGTGCCTATGCTGATGATAAAGCGATTGTCGGCGGTATGGCTCGTTTGAATGGTCGCGCGGTGATGATTATTGGTCATCAGAAAGGACGTGAAACCAAAGAGAAAATCCGTCGCAACTTTGGTATGCCCGCGCCGGAAGGATACCGTAAGGCTTTGCGCCTGATGGAAATGGCCGAGCGCTTTAAACTGCCAATCATTACCTTCATCGACACCCCTGGGGCATATCCAGGCGTTGGCGCTGAAGAGCGTGGTCAGTCCGAAGCTATCGCTCGTAACCTGCGTGAAATGTCAGGTTTGACCGTGCCAGTTATCTGCACCGTCATTGGTGAAGGTGGTTCTGGTGGTGCGTTGGCTATCGGCGTTGGCGATAAAGTTAACATGCTGCAGTACAGCACCTACTCCGTTATTTCTCCGGAAGGTTGTGCCTCAATTCTGTGGAAGAGCGCCGATAAAGCACCATTGGCCGCCGATGCGATGGGCATTACTGCTCCGCGTCTGAAAGAACTGAAGCTGATTGACTCCGTTATCCCTGAACCTTTGGGCGGTGCACATCGCGATGTTCCTGCGATTGCAGCCTCTCTGAAAGCGCAGCTGTTAGCGGATTTGGGCGATCTGGATGTGTTAGAAACAGAAGAACTGTTGAATCGCCGCTACCAGCGCCTGATGAACTACGGTTACTGCTGATCTCCATCACGAGCGACCTTCATTTTAAAGCCCGGTTATGCCGGGCTTTGTTGTTTTTATCGTTCGTTCAGTTTCTTTTGTTTGGCTTACACTTTATGAACCGATTTTTGTCAGCGTAAAATTGCTTTCTGCCTTGTTAAGGGGTAATTTCCCCGAGAATCGTTTGCATTTGGAGGCTGTGTGAAACTCAATAAAATCCACCACATCGCAATTATTGCGTCAGATTATCAGCGCAGTAAGTCTTTCTACTGTGATGTTTTAGGTTTTACGCTACTGAGCGAGGTATATCGCGCAGAGCGTGATTCTTGGAAAGGGGATTTAGCACTGAACGGTGACTATACGATTGAGCTGTTTTCATTTCCAAAGCCTCCTGCCCGAGTGTCTCGGCCTGAAGCCTGCGGTTTACGTCATCTGGCATTCAGCGTAGATGATATTGATAGTGCGGTAAAACATCTGGAAAATCATGCGGTGCGTTGTGAAGAGGTACGCATTGACCCCTATACTGAACGTCGATTTACATTTTTCTCGGATCCTGATGGGCTGCCGCTTGAGCTCTATCAAATGGGTGATGACTTGAAAAATAGTACCAATTGCTGAAAATATAATACCAAAAGTGCATAGGGTGCTGCGGTTTACTGTGTAACAAGTCCCGCTGTGCTACTATTGCGCGCTTCTTTCCATTTCCCTCTGAGCCTTAGCACACCATGCAAGAGCAAACTTTCCGCGTTGGCGAATGGTTGGTTTTAGCCGCTGATAATAAGATCACCCGTGATGGTCGTTTATTAGTGCTAGAGCCTCGCCTCATCGATATGTTGAGCTATTTTGCTCACCATCCCGATACGGTACTAAGCAGGGATGAACTAATTGATAACGTATGGAAACGTAACATTGTCACCAATCATGTGGTGACTCAGTGTATCTCCGAGCTGAGGAAATATTTAAAAGACGGGCGACCTGACGCGCCTGAATACATTGTGACGGTGCCTAAACGCGGCTACAAATTGGTTGAACCGGTTATCTGGTGCGAAGAGGGCGGGGCTGATTTTACCCTGCCGCCTCAAACGCCGGTGAAAGTCGTGATTGAGCATGAACCGGAAGATGGCAGCGCGATCTCAAATACTGTCACTACACCTAATGTTCATCCTGAGCAATCATCGCTTAGTCATGCCCAAACGGCCAGCCCAGACGTTGCTCCGAAAGATACGGGTGATAAAAAACGCTCGTCTAAGCTGTGGCGCTCACGTTTTTGGGTCTGGGTTGCATTTTTATCCTCACTGGTGTTGTGCATCTCGTTGATTGGCCTAGCCGTTTTTAATCAGCGAGTGCCTGTTGCACCAGCGCCCATGCTGCTGAATCCGCGTGATATTGATATCCGTATTCAGGGCGGGAATAGCTGTACTAACTGGACGAATCAGCTTTCCTGCGTCGTCGGTCTGAGTGAAATGCTGGCGCAAGGCCTGAATACCCATTCAACGTTTTTAGTGCACGATCAAACTAACTATAACTACGGCGGGCCGAGCAGTTCAGGCAAGTCGATGTTTATTGAGTTTGTGAATCAGAGGCACTATCGCGCCCAGCAGTGTTTCTTGTCCGTGCGTCTGATCGATAACGCTGATAGCTCAGTGATGCTGGAGAAACGCTACTTTATTACGACGGATAATTTACTGACGGTGCAGAAAGACTTCATCGATAGCATGTTCCAAACGTTAAAAGTGGTTCAGCCTGCAAGCATGGTGCAGAGAATTGAAACGCTGGTGCCGCAGCATAGTCAGGTATTGCAGCTCTATTATCAGGCTCACCAGCTTTTGATTCAGGGCGATAGCGATTCATTGAATCAGGCCAGTACCTTACTTGCCCAAATTACAAAACAGTCGCCAGACTTTGTCTATGCGCGTGCAGAAAAAGCACTGGTAGATATATTGCTGAATTCATACCAGCCGTTTAATGCCTCAGATCTCGCTGCTCTGCGTAAAGAGATTACTGACGTTGAGGCGATTCCAATATTGCAAAATAGCGCAATTATTCAGCAGATATATGCGGTTGATTATTTAAGTCAGGGTAAAGTCGATGAAGCCTTTAAGGTGATTAATAAAGGCATAGATTTAGAGATGTCTTGGTTAAACTATGTCTTACTTGGCAAAGTCTACGAATTGAAAGGGCAAAATAACCTTGCTGCGGATGCTTATATTACCGCTTTCAATTTACGCCCAGGAAATAATACCTTGGATTGGATAAAAAATGGCGTCTTCCAAACCAATGTTATCCGCGTTGCACCTTACTTAGCGAATTACGACTTCTCCGATAACAATTAATTTGTATGATATTTAATCCAGCCTGTTCCCTTATAAAGGAGCAGGCTTTTTTTACCCCTAAAGAATTATAAACCTCCCTCGGATTCTTTACTGACAATGAAAAATATATGCATTAATTGTGTTGTTTTTTTGTGTCTCGGTATGTGTTAATTTTGTTTCATTAAACCTTTTTTACCTTAAAAAATTATCGGTAATTTTTATGTCAACATGCTGTTTTTATTGGTGTAATTTTACATTTCTTGATGTTTTTTTATTATCTAGATAAAAAGGTCAAGATGTCATTTCTTGGGACACGCTGATAATTTAACTTTACCTTTAGGACTTTTATTTTGCTGGTCAGTAACATGCATCCCATCAAGTCGAACACCTAACTGCGGTAATGAGTGAATACGACTTTTCTGAAAATTAATCAGGAGCAACTGACCATGTCATCAAGCAAGAAAATCGGGCTAATTGCCTGCACCGGCGTAGTAGCTGGTAATATGATGGGGAGCGGTATTGCACTATTACCTGCGAACCTGGCGAGTCTCGGTTCCATCGCAATATTTGGTTGGATCATTTCATTAATCGGTGCAATGTCTCTAGCGTATGTATATGCACGTTTGGCTACTAAGAATCCTCAAGAAGGTGGCCCAATTGCTTATGCTGGTGAAATTGGTCCGGCATTCGGTTTCCAAACCGGTGTTCTTTATTACCATGCAAACTGGATTGGTAATTTAGCAATCGGTATTACCGCAGTTTCTTATCTATCTACTTTCTTCCCAGTATTGAATAGCCCAATTGCAGCTGGCGCAGCATGTATCGCCATCGTATGGGTCTTCACTTTCGTGAATATGCTGGGTGGTACTTGGGTAAGCCGTTTAACCACGATTGGTCTGGTTCTGGTGTTAATCCCAGTAATCGGTACTGCTATCGCGGGTTGGGCTTGGTTTGACCCTGCTACTTATCACGCTAACTGGAACACTTCTGGCGGTACCGATAGCCACGCGGTTATCAAAAGTATCCTGCTGTGCCTGTGGGCGTTCGTGGGTGTTGAATCCGCAGCGGTAAGTACTGGTATGGTGAAAAACCCATCTCGTACCGTTCCACTGGCTACCATGTTGGGTACTGCTCTGGCAGGTATCGTTTATATCGCAGCAACTCAAGTTATCGCGGGTATTTACCCAGCAAGCCAAATGGCGGCTTCTGGTGCACCGTTCGCAATGAGTGCTTCAACTATGGTTGGCGGCTGGGCTGCTCCAGTAGTGTCTGCTTTCACCGCATTCGCATGTTTAACCTCTTTAGGTTCTTGGATGATGCTGGTGGGTCAAGCCGGTGTGCGTGCTGCTAAAGACGGTAACTTCCCTAAAGTATACGGCGAGCTGGACAAAAACGGCATTCCTAAGAAAGGCCTGTTGTTAGCCGCAGTGAAAATGACCGTACTGATGGTTCTGATTACTGTAATGAGCGCTAGCGGCGGTAAAGCGTCTGACCTGTTCGGTGAACTGACTGGTATCGCGGTTCTGCTGACTATGCTGCCTTACTTCTACTCTTGCGTTGACCTGATTCGTTTCGAAGGCGCCAACGTGAAAAACCTGCTGAGCCTGGTTGCATCGGTTCTGGGTTGTTGCTTCTGCTTTATCGCTCTGATGGGTGCGGGTTCATTCGAACTGTCCGGTACCTTCATCGTGAGCCTGGTTATCCTGATGTTCTATGCACGTAAAATGAACTCTCGCAAACCACAAGCTAGCGCAGACAGCAACGCATAAGTGACTTGGCTAAGGCCACGTACACAACGAATTTAGTAATCCTCGCGATTACACACAGCAAGACAATTAATTTATCCAGCCTCTCTCTGTTTGAAGTACTTCTACTGAAAAGTAGAGAGGGGCCAGCTTTTTGCCTGGAGAATTAGAGTATGAATATTATTGCCATCTTGAATCACATGGGCGTCTACTTCAAAGAAGAGCCTATCCGTGAACTGCACAAGGCACTGGAAGCACTCGATTTTCAGATTGTTTATCCAAACGACCGTGAAGACCTGCTGAAACTCATCGACAACAACGCACGTCTGTGCGGCGTTATCTTCGACTGGGATACTTACAATCTCGACCTGTGCGAAGAAATCAGCGCGATGAACGAACATCTGCCTGTTTATGCGTTCGCCAACACCCACTCTACTCTGGATGTTAGCTTGAACGATCTGCGTTTGAACGTTGAGTTCTTCGAATACGCACTGGGCGCTGCTCAGGATATCGCACAGAAAATCCGTCAGAGCACTGACGCATACATCGACGAAATTCTGCCTCCGTTGACCAAAGCACTGTTCAACTACGTTAAAGAAGGTAAATACACCTTCTGTACTCCGGGTCACATGGGCGGTACTGCGTTCCAGAAATCCCCAGTGGGCAGCATCTTCTATGATTTCTTCGGCGCTAACGCGATGAAATCTGATATCTCCATCTCTGTGGGTGAACTGGGTTCTCTGCTTGACCACTCAGGTCCACACAAAGAAGCTGAAGAATACATTGCGCGTACTTTCAACGCAGAACGCAGCTACATGGTGACTAACGGTACTTCTACCGCGAACAAAATCGTTGGTATGTACTCCGCACCTGCTGGCAGCACCGTTCTGATTGACCGTAACTGCCATAAGTCTCTGACTCACTTGATGATGATGAGCGATATCACTCCTATCTACTTCCGTCCAACCCGTAACGCTTACGGTATCTTGGGTGGTATTCCTAAGAGTGAATTCCAGCACGACACCATCGCTGAACGCGTTGCACAGACTCCAAATGCAACCTGGCCAGTTCACGCCGTAGTGACCAACTCTACCTACGACGGTCTGCTGTATAACACTGATTACATCAAAGAAGCGCTGGACGTTAAATCCATCCACTTTGACTCTGCATGGGTTCCTTACACCAACTTCAGCCCTATCTACAAAGGTCTGTGTGGTATGAGCGGTGGCCGTGTAGAAGGCAAAGTTATTTATGAAACTCAGTCTACTCACAAACTGCTGGCAGCATTCTCTCAGGCTTCAATGATTCACGTTAAAGGTGACATCAACGAAGAAACCTTCAACGAAGCCTACATGATGCACACCTCTACTTCTCCTCACTACGGCATCGTGGCTTCTACCGAAACCGCTGCTGCAATGATGAAAGGTAATGCCGGTAAACGTCTGATCAACGGTTCTATCGAACGTGCGATTCGTTTCCGTAAAGAAATCAAACGTCTGAACTCCGAGTCTGAAGGCTGGTTCTTCGACGTATGGCAGCCAGAAGGTATCGACGAAGCGAAATGCTGGCCTTTGGATTCCAAAGACAGCTGGCATGGCTTTAAAGATATCGACAACGACCACATGTATCTGGACCCAATCAAAGTCACTCTGTTGACCCCAGGGATGCAGAAAGATGGCTCAATGGCTAATACCGGTATCCCAGCGTCTATCGTTTCTAAATACTTAGACGAACACGGCATCATCGTTGAGAAAACGGGTCCATACAACTTGTTGTTCCTGTTCAGCATCGGTATCGACAAAACTAAAGCACTGAGCCTGCTGCGTGCGCTGACTGAGTTCAAACGTTCATACGACTTGAACCTGCGCGTTAAGAACATGCTGCCTTCACTGTATCGTGAAGATCCAGAGTTCTATGAAAACATGCGTATTCAGGACTTGGCACAGGGCATCCATGCGCTGATCCAACACCACAACCTGCCGGACCTGATGTACCGTGCATTTGAAGTGTTGCCAACCATGGTAATGAACCCACATGCAGCGTTCCAAAAAGAACTGCGTGGCCAGACTGAAGAAGTCTATCTGGAAGAGATGATCGGCAAAGTTAATGCCAACATGATCCTGCCGTATCCTCCAGGAGTTCCTTTGGTAATGCCAGGTGAAATGCTGACCGAAGAAAGCCGCCCAGTTCTGGAATTCTTGCAGATGCTGTGCGAAATCGGTGCACATTACCCAGGCTTTGAAACTGATATCCACGGTGCATATCGTCAGGCTGACGGTCGCTACACTGTTAAAGTTATCAAAGACCAGAAGTAATTGACTGACTGAGGGGCGTCCTGCTAAAGGACGCCCCCTTTTATTATGCAACCCCCCTAAATGGGAGATGACATGAAAACACCCTCACAACCGCGCGCTATCTACTATGTCGTAGCATTGCAAATCTGGGAATATTTCAGCTTTTACGGCATGCGTGCGTTATTGATCCTTTATCTCACCCATCAGCTTGGGTATAACGACACCCACGCTTTCAGTCTCTATAGTGCTTACGCTTCATTGGTTTACGCCACCCCAATTATCGGTGGGATCCTTGCAGATAAACTGCTGGGCAATCGAATGGCGGTGATAGCCGGAGCTATCCTGATGACGTTAGGCCATGTGGTTCTCGGCGTCAGTGCAGTTTCACCTTCATCTCTCTATTTAGCCTTAGCCATCATCGTGTGTGGTTACGGGCTGTTCAAATCCAATATCAGCTGCCTGCTGGGCGAGCTCTATGCTCCTGAAGATCCGCGCCGTGACGGCGGTTTCTCCTTGCTGTATGCCGCTGGAAACATTGGTTCGATCGTTGCCCCCATTGCCTGCGGCCTGGCTGCCGAGCAGTATGGCTGGCACGTCGGCTTCGCATTAGCCGGGATCGGCATGTTTGCCGGTTTGATTATCTTCTTATGCGGACACAAACATTTCCGCCATACCGTTGGTGTGAACCATCAGGGTATGAAAATAAAACGCTGCGCATTCCTAATTGGGGATGGTTGCTGGCGGCGGTGGTTCTTTCTCCGCTCTTCGTCGCGGTTCTTTTCTGGCGTGACTGGTCAAGCTACGCGCTGGCGCTGGTGTGCGCCGCGGCCATTATTATTATGGTGAGCATTTATCGTCGAGCAGAGCCGGATCAGCGTAAAGGCCTGCTGCAAATTGTGATTTTGATGCTGCTCGGCACGCTGTTCTGGGCGTTTGCCCAACAGGGCGGTAGCTCAATCAGCTTGTTCATCGACCGCTTTGTGAATCGCCAATGGTTCTCTTTCACCATTCCTACGGCGGTGTTCCAATCGGTTAACGGTTTTGCCGTTATGCTGAGCGGCGTGGTTCTGGCTTGGCTGGTTCGCGAAAACAGCAACGGCAATCGTATATTGCGCATTTGGGGTAAGTTTGCTCTTGGGCTGGCGCTGATCAGCGCGGGCTTCGGCATTCTTACCTTCAACGCTCGCTGGGCGGCGGTTCATGGCCAAGGCTCAATGGCATTAACCGTTTTAGGTCTAGCGGTGATGGGATGCGCAGAACTCTTTATCGATCCAGTGGCGATGGCACAGATTACTCGGCTGAAAATTCCGGGAGTGACGGGCGTCCTTACCGGGATCTACATGTTGGCGACTGGATCGATAGCCAACTATCTTGCGGGTATTATCGCTAATCAAACCGCCGAAGTTTCATTTGAACAAGGTGGCGAAGCGACGGCACACTCCGTCATGGCGTATGTCAGCGTGTTTAGCGATATCGCATGGGGCGCGCTTGGCTGCGTTGGACTGGTTGCGGTGATTTGGCTGTGTCATATGTTTATGGTGCGCCGCAACGCAGTTGCCGCCGAGTCGTGCGAATAAGGACTTGCTTCCAACAGAGCGGATGGTTAACGTTCTGATATTCAATCGTTCAGGGCGGTGACCGCGCCGTAAAGTGTCATGAATAGCTCAGAAATCCAGATGCGAATTGCCAGCAAACTTCAGGGGCGTTCGCATCTGATGGTTGCTTTCAGCGGTGGGCTTGATTCCACCGTTTTACTGCATGCGCTTGTTCAGTTGCGCATGCAGAATTTTCCTCATCTCCAGCTACGGGCTGCTCATGTACACCATGGGCTCAGCCGTTATGCTGATTTATGGGTCGACCACTGCAAGTCAGTTTGCCAGCAATGGCAGGTGCCGCTACATGTTCTACGGGTTAAAGTGGATGCCCAGCGCAGCGGGGTTGAAGCCGCCGCGCGTGATGCCCGCTACCATGCGATAGCCGGACTTATCGGTAATCACGAAACCCTGCTGACCGCGCAGCATCTTGACGATCAGTGTGAAACCTTTTTGTTGGCGCTTAAACGCGGCAGTGGCCCGACCGGACTTTCCGCCATGGCCAGCCATATGCCGTTTTTCAGCACCGAACAGATACGTCCGTTGCTCGACATCAGCCGTGCCCAGCTAGAAGAATATGCCGCCAGCTACGATCTCAAATGGGTCGAAGATGACAGTAATCAAGACGATCGCTTCGATCGCAACTTTCTTCGCCTGCGCGTGATCCCAAATCTACGCGACCGTTGGCCACACTTTCCTGAAGCCGTTGCCCGCAGCGCCAGCCTATGTGCCGAGCAGGAACAGTTGCTCGATGAGCTCTTGTTAGACTCGCTACAGTCTCTGATGAGCGAAGATGACTCGCTGAATATCGAAGGCCTGTTGCCAATGTCTGAGGCCAAGCGCTATGCGCTACTGCGCCGCTGGATCGCCTGTTTTGGCGTCATGATGCCGACTCGTGAACAGCTGCAACGCCTCTGGAACGAAGTCGCAACCGCACGTGAAGACGCAGAGCCACAGCTTCAACTCGGTAAAAATCAGGTTCGCCGTTATCGTCAGCATCTCTACCTGTTGCCTCCGCTGCGTTCGCTCAAAACAGAAGTCATCGCATGGGATCCGCGAGAATCCTTGCCGCTGCCAGATGGTCTCGGTGAATTACAGCTCGGTGAGCGCGGAATATGCGTGCGCGCCCCAAGATCGGATGAAGCCGTCTCGATTCGCTTCGTTGCTCATGGCACACTACGCATCGTCGGACGCCGTCATTCACGCCCAATAAAAAAAATCTGGCAGGAACATAACATTCCACCATGGGAACGTGAACGAACGCCTATGCTCTACTATGGTGAAACGCTAATCGCAGCGCTCGGCGTTTTCATTACTCAGGAAGGGCAGGGGATGGCGGATCGGCCAGTGTGGAATATACACTGGACCAAAGACTGGATGTAAATCCTCTTCGTACTTGAAACCGTCTCGGCGTTAGCTGCACTTGCTTACCCGAATCACTTACTTATGTAAGCTCATCGGGATGCGCTCGCTTGCTGCCTTGATACGGTTCCAATTACGTTGAGGATAAATCTCCGTCATACTTCAAGCTACAGATGCATTGGTTACAGTGATGGCAATGTCGAGGAAGATAATAATGATGAAAAAATTAATGGCTGCGGTAGTGCTGACGGCGGTGGTTTCTCTGCCTGCATTGGCGGCAGGTGATGCGGCGGCGGGCAAGAGCAAAGCGATGAGCTGTGTGGCTTGCCACGGGATGGAAGGCAAAGTTACGGTGCCGATGTATCCTAATTTAGCAGGACAGAACGCGATGTATCTGGAGCAGGCGCTGAAGGATTACAAAAGCGGCGGGCGTTCAGGTGGACAAGCTGAAGTGATGAAAGCCTATGTTGGCAATCTTTCCGAGCAGGATATCAGCGATTTAGCCGCTTATTACGCGAGTCTGAAACCATAATGAAAAGGGCGATGAAATCATCGCCCTTCGTCTATCTGTTTCGTCAATCTATCTTGATGGAGAGGTGTGCCGAAAGGGGCTAAGACATGCTTACGTTGACGGTGCCAATTTCAGGATGGCTGAAGCTGGCAATGTGGTCTAAACGTAACTCCCGTGGCTCGCCGTCTTGCTCAATAACCAGATATTCTACGTGTTTACGTGAAATCAGATCGTTGGCTTTGGCTTGCAACTTCTCTCCGTTGCGCAGTTCTAGCGCCAGTATCAGATGATGCTGGCAGGCGAGTTCCAAATTGTCGTAATCGTCACAGTTGATTGGCTGATACTCTTCAATTTTCGACATAATCACTCACCAATAAGTTAGCGGCGGCATAGGCCGCCTGTTCCCTAACGGCAGAGGGCAGCGCTTCGTTGGCTGCAACCTCATCCAGAGCTTTTAAAACACAACCTAACGCATCAGGTATATATCCCAAATCTCCACTACCGATCTGGGCGTACATACGGCGTACTAACTCAGAATATTGCTGCAAATTTATCCTCCTCTAAAGCTTATCCCTGTGACGGTTAGTCTGAAAAAACCGGCACGAGGATAAGCTCTGCTTATCTCATCGACTATAGCACAGCCGCCCTCACTAGAAAGCAGGCTGAGTTGCTGCGCGATGTAATAAATCTGTTCTTTACACGTGACAGTCCCACTCTGACTAGTTGCCAGAAGGGGGATACGGTACACTGTTAACAATTATACGAGAGGATTTTATGGCATTAAAGGCAACGATTTACAAAGCTAACGTCAATATTGCAGATATGGATCGTCATTTTTATCATGACGCTTCCCTGACGCTGGCACAGCATCCATCAGAAACTGAACAACGCATGATGCTGCGGCTTTTAGCCTGGATTTGCCATGCAAACGAGCGCCTGACTTTTACCAAAGGATTGTGCGCCGACGATGAGCCAGAGTTATGGCTGCGTAATGATTACAACGGTATCGATCTGTGGATTGAACTCGGCTTGCCCGATGAGAAACGTCTTAAAAAAGCCTGTTCGTTATCGCAGGAAGTGGTGCTCTACGCTTATAGTGAACGCGCTGGCCGCGTGTGGTGGCAGCAGAATCAGGCCAAACTGAGCGGGCTTAAAGCTCTGTCTATCCGTTTTGTTAGCGATGAAATTATGGCGTTACTGCCTAAGTTTGCTAATCGCACCATGGACTTACAGGCAACCATACAGGAAGGCGCAATCTGGCTATCTGACGCGCAAAACAACGTCGAGATCCAGTTTGATCACTGGAAGCCTGCGGGAGTCTGAGATGTTGCAGATAACCAACACCGTATCCGTAAGCGATGACGAAATTGAAATCACCGCGATCCGTGCGCAGGGGAACGGTGGCCAAAATGTGAATAAGTCTTCAACGGCGATTCACCTACGCTTTGATATTCGCAGTTCCAGTTTACCGACTTTGTACCAAGAGCGTTTACTGGCGATGAGTCATCATCTGATTACCCCCGACGGCGTCATTATCATCAAGGCGCAGGAATATCGGAGTCAGGAGATGAATCGCGAAGCGGCGCTGGCAAGATTGACTGAATTAATTAAATCGGCAGGCGTGGTGGAGAAAGTTCGCCGCCCAACGAAGCCGAGTCGAAATGCAAAACGTAAGCGGGTAGAAAGCAAAACCCGACGCGGGGTGACGAAATCTTTACGTGGCAAGGTGAGTGCGGATTAGCGTTTGTGCTTGGTGTGTCACCGAAGATTAAAATGATAGGGACCCACAGTAGGAGAATAACTGTGAAAAAATTGGCTATTTCGCTGTTTTTGGCAGCGGGTGCGATGGCACTGTTCGGGTGTAACGCTCGTTCCCAATATGTAGAACAACCTCTCAAGCCGATGGCGCAAAGTTTTCAGGGCGTATTGCCTTGTGCTGACTGCGAGGGCATGGATACGTCGCTGTTCTTGGAAAAAGACGGCACCTTTGTACTGAAAGAGATCTATCGTGGTTCACGCGATGGCGATCAAACCTTTGCGGAGTATGGCAGCTGGCAGCGCACCGCGGATAAGTTAGTGCTGACCGGCACCGATGGCAACAAGCGCTATTTTCGTCCGAAAGGCAACAACTTGACGATGTTGGATGCCAGCGGTAACGACATCGATTCCACATTGAATTACACCTTGAAGGCCACAGACGCGACTTTACCTGTCACGCCAATGACGTTTAAAGGTATGTACGTTTACATGGCGGACGCGGCGATTTTCCGTGATTGTGCGACCGGCAAGCAGTTCCCAGTCAGCAATAATATTGCGTTGGAGCAAGGCTATAGCCATGCGCAGCCTGAGCCGGGGCAGCCTGTATTCTTAGAAATCCAAGGTCACTTTGCAGTAACGCCTTCGATGGAAGAAGGGCAGGTGGAAAAAGCGTTAGTTCCTGACGGTCAGCCTCGTTTTGATGCCAAAGGCAGCTGTGCGAACTGAGTCTAAACGAATGCACTTCAGGGCTTGGCCCTGAAGTGTTTAAATTTTATCGGCGTGATGCAGTACAACGAACTTATCCCACAGCTGTTCATTACTTTCTAGATGAGCTGGGTCGCGAATAATCGTGTTGTCGATAGGGCAGACCTTCATACAGGTCGGTTCATCGTAGTGGCCTACGCATTCGGTGCAGCGCTCTGCATCAATCTCGTAAATATCCATTCCCATGGAAATCGCGTGGTTCGGGCACTCCGGCTCGCACATATCACAGTTGATACATTTTTTTGTGATCAGTAGGGCCATAACTCTCTCATAACGTTGCAGGGCGGTTTCAAATAAACCACTCAATGTGGGGCGGATAAATACTCGCGTGGGCGCGCGATTATACCCCCTGATGTGCCATACACCAATTTTTTCACTCAGCTTATCCCTCTCACGTTAGCGTTAGTTTAGCTACGTGGTTGTATCTTTGTAGGATGCTGGGTACCGTTAACACTATTGATTCAATTTTAACGAACTAACCTGATTTAAACGACAGGATGGGATTTTGCTTTCCCAAGGAGCTATTTTGACCGACAGTCAGTCAGCGACAAAAGCACAGCGCGTGGTCTTCTTTGACCTTGATGGTACTTTGCATCAGCAAGATATGTTCGGCAGCTTTTTACGCTTTATGCTTTGGCGTATGCCACAAAACCTGTTGTTAGTGATCCCTTTATTGCCGGTGATTGCCTTCGGTTTAATCGTTCAAGGGAGAGCAACGCGCTGGCCAATAAGCCTGCTGCTTTGGGCCATCACGTTTGGTCATCGGGAATCGAGGTTGAATGTGCTTGAGCGCCAGTTTGTGCAGGTATTTAAGCGTGACGTGGTGCCTTTCCCGGTTGTCATGGGGCGTTTAAAGCAGTACTTAAGCAGCCAAACGGCAGAAGTGTGGCTGATTACCGGTTCCCCGCAGCGCTTGGTGGAGCAAGCCTATGCTGATCAACCTTTTATTCATCAGGTGCGCATGATCGGCAGTCGTATGGTGCGTCGCCATGGTGGCTGGGTGCTGACGCTGCGCTGTTTAGGGCAGGAAAAAGTGGTGCAGTTAGAAAAGGAACTGGGTAAACCGCTTAAACTTTACAGTGGGTATAGTGATAGCCAGCAAGATAACCCGCTATTGTCGTTTTGCGAGCACCGCTTCCGTGTGAGTCCTACGGGAGAGTTACAGCAGTTAGAGTGAATAAAGAAGCCTCCCCTGAAAGAGGAGGCTTGATAGCGTTATTACATTGCGGCTTTAAAGATAGCGACGATCTCTTCGTGCGTAGCCTGAATTGGGTTAGTGAAACCACAGGCATCTTTCAAGGCATTGGTTGCCAGCGTTGGCAGATCTTCTTCTTTCACGTTCAGTTCGGTCAAACCGGCAGGAATGTTGACGTCTTTTGCCAGTTTACGGATTTCTGCGATACACGCATCCGCACCTTGCTGGTCATTCATCTTGCTCACATCAACGCCCATCGCCGCGGCGATATCTTTCAGGCGAGCAGCAGACACTTTCGCGTTAAAGATCTGCACGTGTGGCAGCAGAACCGCATTACACACGCCGTGTGGCAAATCGTAGAAACCACCCAACTGGTGCGCCATGGCGTGCACATAGCCCAGTGATGCGTTGTTAAATGCCATACCGGCCAAGAACTGTGCATAAGCCATGGTTTCACGCGCTTCCATGTTGTTGCCGTTTTCCACCGCATGACGCAGCGATTGGCTGATCATGGTGACGGCTTTCAGCGCGCAGGCATCTGTGATTGGGTTAGCGGCGATAGACACGTAGGCTTCTACGGCATGGGTCAGCGCATCCATACCGGTCGCTGCGGTCAGGCCTTTAGGCATACCGGCCATCAGCTCAGGATCGTTCACTGACAGAATTGGCGTGACGTGTTTATCCACGATGGCCATTTTGATGTGGCGATCAACGTCGGTAATGATGCAGAAACGGGTCATTTCAGACGCTGTACCCGCAGTGGTATTGATAGAAATCAGCGGTAACTGTGGTTTAGCAGATTGATCAACACCTTCGTAATCACGGATGTCACCTCCGTTGGCAGCGACCAGTGCAATGCCTTTTGCGCAATCGTGTGGAGAACCACCGCCAAGGGAAATAACACAGTCACTTTGATGCTGGCGCAGAATTTCTAAGCCTTCAGCGACGTTGATCGTCGTTGGGTTTGGATGGGTACCATCATACACCGCGCTCTTAATACTCATATCAGATAGCAAAGCCTGAACTTTGGCGACAACACCGATTTTGTTCAATACGTTGTCGGTAACAATCAGCGCATGCTTGTAGCCATAGCCTTTCATGGTGGTTGCCGCTTCGGCTAAGCAGCCAGCGCCGATCATATTGACTGAAGGGATAAAGAAGGTTGAAGTTGTCATCGGGTCATTCCTTAATGTGAGAAAATTAACAATCACGATACTACCCAAGGGGTAGATGAAATCTGATCTTCCTCAAAATTTGGCAGGAATAAAATAATAGCAAAATTAATATATTGATGATTTATATATTTGTGACTTGTGTGATGTATGGCATCTATAGACACACGGATGTAATTAAATGTGTTAGCGCCGCTAACCGATCTTTACACAGGTGTAAACGATGCTTTAGAAAAGGGGGAGTGAATGATAACCCCTGAGACGTTGTTATCTGGCATCAGGGGATAGGGTGTGATTATTTTACCAAGGTTTGCGTTTTTTCAACGTCTTTCAAGCCGCCTTCGTTAACGGCATTTTTGTAGCCCATTTTTTGCAGCATTTTCTCTGCTTTACCTGACTGATTGCCGGTATTGCAATAAAGATGCAGGGTGTCGTTCTTATCCTGTGATACCTCGCTAATACGCTGATCCAGCTGTTTTAACGGAATATTCACCGCGCCTTTCACATGGGTTTCTTGATACTGATCCGGAGTACGCACGTCAATCCAATGCTCTGCGGCCCACAGTGACGTTGAGGCCATCAGCAGCGCACTGGCCATCAGTGCTTTTTTTACCATTCGAGTTTGACCAAACATCGTGATACATCTCCTTTGTGATTATCAAATAACGGCTTTCGCCCTACGCATAGTACGCCAACGGAGTGCGTAAAACTTTGCGTACTCCCTACTATATTGAGAAAACGTTCTCTCAAGGGAGTAATAGAAAGAAACTGAGGGATTGCCCGCTATGATTAAAGTCCAAGATGCAACTTCAGATAAGAAGGGTATAATGCGCGCCCTGAATTAATGGAGGTGAGCACGTGAGCGAACTAAATGATGCTTACTGGATGAAGCAGGCGTTAGCCTTAGCGCAAAAAGCGTGGGATCAGGGCGAAGTGCCCGTCGGTGCGATTTTGGTGCTGGATGATAAGGTGATTGGACAGGGCTGGAACCGTCCTATAACCCGTCACGATCCGACCGCACATGCCGAAATCATGGCGTTGCAACAGGGCGGGCAAATTGTACAAAACTATCGGCTGCTAAACGCAACGCTGTATGTGACGCTTGAGCCTTGTGTCATGTGCGCAGGAGCCATGGTGCACAGCCGTATCAAACGTTTGGTCTATGGTGCGAGTGATTTAAAAACCGGTGCGGCAGGTTCCTTGTTGGATATTCTGCGCCATCCGGGTATGAATCATCAGATAGAGATCGTTTCGGGCGTGTTGGCGACCGAGTGCTCGGACATGCTGAGTCAGTTTTTCCAGCAGCGCCGCGAACAGAAAAAAGCCGAGCGCGAGGCTCGGCGTCAAAATCTCTCAGGTTCTACTGATTAGAACGGAAGCAGTCCGCGTGGGCTGCGCCTTGTTCGTCCTTCCAGCGCCTGTTCAGGTGGCACAGCCGGATAACCTTGACCTAATAATGCTTGGCGAGTTTGTTCGGCGGCAATTTGCTTCTCTTTTTCTAACAAATAACCTTCTAGGCTCACCAGATAACGGCGGATGTTTTCCACATACTGATAAGCCTCATGCCCGCGAGCATAGCCGTAGGTCAGGTTCTGGTTATATTTCTTCTGGCTTAACATTGGCAAACGCTGTTTCACATCGACCCAGCTATTCGGATTCCCACCCTGTTTTTGCGTCAGTTGGCGCACGTCTAACATGTGTCCGTAGCCCATGTTGTAAGCCGCTAACGCAAACCAGATTTTCTCATCCTCAGGGATGGTATCTGGCAGCTTGTCCATTAAGCGCTCAAGATAAAGTGCGCCACCCGCGATGCTTTGCTCGGGATCAAGACGATCTTTTACCCCTAACCCATCTGCCGTGGCGCGGGTAAGCATCATCAAGCCTCGGACGCCGGTAGGTGATGTAGCCTGAGGGTTCCAATGTGATTCTTGATAGGCAATGGCCGCCAGCAGTTTCCAATCGATTTTCTTAGCGTATTTTTAAAGATCTCGCTCAGATCGGGCAGCACATTATCAATTGCGGCTAAGAATGTTTTGATATCGACATAATCAAATCCACCCACATGGCCCAAATATTTTTCTTCTAAGCGAGCCAGTGACCCGTCATCCACGATATTGCTGAAATAATCCAAGACGGCGGCATACAGGCTGTCATCATCGTCGCGATTGAGATACCACATTACCGGCTCTTCATCGCTGATATCAAAAGCAACGGCTAACTGTGGGTGTATGCGCTGGAAAAGCGCCACGCTCACGGAGTCGGCGATGGTGTAGTCCAAAGTGCCTTTTACCACGCGTTGCATAAGATCGGTTGAGGACAAATCGGTAGACGACTCCCAGGTCAGGTTGGGATATTTGGTCTGTTTGTATTGGCTTAGCGTGGTGACATGCGCAGAGCCTGACTGCACGGCTAGAACGCCACTCAAATCTTTGAGCGATTTTGGCCGTGGTTTACCCTGACGATAAACCAACTGCTGTGATACTGAATAATAAGAAGGGCCGGTACGAAAACGGCTGAGGCGTTCGGTATTATAAAGCAGGCCTGCAGCAACCAGATCGCTTTTACCGCTGTCCAAATCATCAAATAATTCAGGCAATGTACCGCGCACGCGAACTTTTAGCTTCACGCCCAGATAATCTGCAAAGCGTTTTGCTAGCTCATAATCAAGGCCGCTGATGTTCTTCCCATCGGTTTGATAGGTGAGGGGGGGAATTAATGGTGCTGACACGCAGCTCACCGCGGTCGAGAATCTGCTGTAGCTGGCTCTCATTTCCGCTACGCCACGGAATATTCGGCCATAGCGCAAGCGCCAGCAGGGCAGAGACGATACCGATAAGATAATAATTATATTTTATACGTTTCAAATAGTTATCTCATGAATGTGTATCGAATTGAGGTGCTGTGTTCGCAGGATAGTATATGGCTAAATCAACAGGAAGGCGGCATTTTGCGCAACAAAGCGTCAGCGCGCAACTCAAAAAGCACATAAAGTTGATCGGGCAGATAAATCGGTAATACGAAATAAAGGCTACGCAAACGGTTTCGTATGGCGCAGAGATTCTCTATAATGGCCTCCGCTTTCCCCCTGTTTCGCCCACTGAGGCGGTTGTAGACAAGGTTTTTTTGACCTCTCACAGCCATCTCGAAGACGAGAGAACCTAGATGACGGACTCATTTCCTATGGAAATCATGCGTGGCTCACCCGCTTTGTCGGCTTTTCGTGTTACCCAACTGCTGTCTGCTTGTCGGGACGCTAATCTTCCAGTCAACGATATCTACGCTGAATACGTGCATTTTGCCGATGTTAGCGCGCCTCTTTCTTCTGAGGAAAAGGCAACGCTTCAGCGTCTGTTGAAATATGGCCCTTCATTGGCTGAACACGAACCGAAAGGTCGCTTGCTGTTAGTGACGCCGCGTCCCGGTACTATTTCTCCGTGGTCGTCTAAAGCGACTGATATTGCCCATAACTGTAATCTTCCGCAGGTCATTCGTTTAGAGCGTGGTCTGGCTTACTATATAACCATAGACGCCACCGGCGCTGTTGATGCGCCACAGCTCAGTGATGCCCAATGGCAAAAACTGCAAGATCTGCTGCATGACCGCATGATGGAACGCGTGTTCAGCGAGCTACAGGATGCGCAGAAGCTGTTTACGCACCAGTCTCCGGCGCCGGTACAAAGCGTGGATATGTTGGGCGAAGGCCGTGACGCACTGGTTAATGCCAACGTTCGCTTAGGTCTGGCGTTGGCAGATGATGAAATTGACTACCTGCTAGAGTCCTTCACGCGCTTAGGGCGCAATCCTAACGATATCGAACTCTACATGTTTGCTCAGGCAAACTCTGAGCACTGTCGCCACAAAATTTTTAATGCCGATTGGGTTATCGATGGGCAGGAACAGCCAAAGTCGCTGTTCAAAATGATTAAAAATACCTATGAGCAGACGCCTGACTATGTTTTGTCTGCTTATAAAGATAACGCCGCCGTTATGGAAGGCTCGTCGGTTGGCCGTTTCTTTGCGAATCCAGAATCGGGTGTGTATGACTTCCATCAGGAAGAAACGCACATCTTGATGAAGGTGGAAACTCACAACCATCCAACCGCGATTTCTCCATGGCCGGGCGCAGCAACGGGCTCCGGCGGTGAAATCCGTGACGAAGGAGCAACCGGTCGAGGTTCGAAACCTAAAGCTGGGCTGGTCGGCTTCTCCGTTTCCAACCTGCGAATTCCGGGCTTTGAACAGCCGTGGGAACAGGATTTTGGTAAGCCAGACCGCATCGTCAATGCGCTGAGCATTATGACGGAAGGGCCGCTGGGCGGCGCTGCGTTTAACAATGAATTTGGTCGTCCAGCACTGCTGGGGTATTTCCGCACCTATGAAGAGCAGGTGAAGAGCCACAACGGCGTTGAGCTACGTGGCTACCACAAACCGATTATGCTGGCGGGCGGTATTGGTAATATCCGTGCAGACCACGTGCAAAAAGGCGAGATCACCGTAGGTGCCAAGCTTATTGTGCTGGGTGGACCGGCTATGAATATCGGCCTAGGTGGCGGGGCCGCATCTTCGATGGCTTCAGGTCAGTCTGATGCCGATCTGGATTTCGCTTCGGTACAGCGCGACAACCCAGAAATGGAGCGTCGTTGCCAAGAAGTGATCGACAGCTGCTGGCAGTTGGGTGATGAGAACCCGATTCAGTTTATTCACGACGTTGGCGCGGGTGGACTGTCTAACGCGATGCCTGAACTGGTGAGCGATGGTGGTCGCGGCGGTCGTTTCGAACTGCGTGACATTCTCAACGATGAGCCGGGAATGAGCCCGCTGGAAGTTTGGTGTAACGAGTCGCAGGAACGCTATGTGATGTCCGTGGCACCAGAGAAACTGGCACAGTTTGACGCGATTTGCCGCCGCGAGCGTGCGCCTTACGCCGTTATCGGTGAAGCGACAGAAGAACTGCATTTAACGCTGAATGACCGTCACTTCGACAATCAGCCCATCGATATGCCGCTGGACGTATTGCTAGGTAAAACGCCAAAAATGACGCGCGATGTCACCACGCTCAAGGCGCTGGGCGATTCGCTGAACCGTGGCACTATCAGCATTGCTGACGCGGTAAAACGCGTGATGCATCTTCCAGCCGTGGCGGAAAAAACGTTCCTGATCACCATCGGTGACCGTAGCGTTACCGGCATGGTGGCGCGCGATCAGATGGTTGGCCCTTGGCAAATCCCGGTTGCCGACTGCGCGGTGACCACGGCCAGTTTAGATAGCTATTATGGTGAAGCTATGTCGCTGGGCGAGCGTGCTCCGGTGGCGTTGCTCGACTTCGCCGCCTCGGCACGCTTGGCCGTGGGTGAAGCGCTGACCAACTTAGCCTGCACTCAGGTGGGTGAACTTAAACGCGTTAAGCTTTCGGCTAACTGGATGTCTGCGGCCGGTCACCCGGGCGAAGATGCTGGCTTATATGAAGCGGTGAAAGCCGTGGGCGAAGAGCTGTGTCCGGCGCTGGGGCTGACCATTCCAGTGGGTAAAGACTCGATGTCGATGAAAACGCGTTGGCAGGAAGGTAATCAACCGCGTGAAATGACGTCGCCATTGTCGCTGGTAATCACCGCGTTTGCTCGTGTGGAAGACGTTCGTCGCACCGTGACACCTCAGCTACATGTCGATCAGGGCGAAAATACGCTGTTGCTGATCGATCTGGGCGAAGGGCATAACGCCTTAGGCGCAACGGCATTAGCACAGGTTTACCGCCAACTGGGAGATAAACCTGCTGATGTTCGTAATACGCCGAAGCTGGCGGGCTTCTTTAACGCCATGCAGGCGCTGGTGGCGGAAGGCAAACTGCTGGCCTACCACGACCGTTCTGACGGCGGCCTGTTGGTAACGCTGGCTGAGATGGCGTTTGCGGGCCATTGTGCCTTGGATATTGATATCAGTACGCTGGGGCAAGATCACCTAGCTGCGCTGTTCAATGAAGAGCTTGGCGCCGTGATTCAGGTACGTAACGCCGATCTGGACGTGGTGAAAGCCGTATTGGCAGATCAAGGCATTGCCGATATCACGCACCAGATTGGTCATGCTTCTAGCGGAAACCACATTGCGATTCAGTCTCATGGCAAAGAGGTTTACCACGAACAGCGCTCGACGCTGCGTTTGTGGTGGGCTGAAACCACGTGGCAGATGCAGCGCCTGCGCGATAACCCTGAGTGTGCCGATCAAGAACATCAGGCCAAACAGGTTGAATCCGATCCGGGTCTGAATGTGAAACTCACCTTCAATCCTCAGGATGATATTGCAGCACCTTACATTGCTACAGGTAGCCGACCTAAACTGGCGGTGCTGCGTGAGCAGGGTGTGAACTCTCACGTAGAAATGGCTGCCGCCTTCCATCGTGCGGGGTTCGAAGCGGTGGATGTTCATATGAGCGACATTCTGGCTGGGCGTATTACGCTTGATGAATTCCATACGCTTGTCGCCTGTGGGGGCTTCTCGTATGGCGACGTGTTGGGGGCCGGTGAGGGCTGGGCGAAGTCTATTCTGTTCAACGAGCGTGCTCGCGATCAGTTTGAGTCCTTCTTCCACCGTCCACAAACCTTGGCACTGGGCGTGTGTAACGGCTGCCAGATGATGTCTAACCTGCGTGAGCTGATCCCCGGCGCTGAACTTTGGCCGCGCTTTGTGCGCAATACGTCTGAGCGTTTCGAAGCTCGCTTTAGTCTGGTTGAAGTGGCGAGCAGCCCTTCTCTGCTGTTGCAGGGCATGGAGGGCTCGCGTATGCCGATTGCGGTATCACATGGCGAAGGGCATGTTGAAGTGCGTGACGATGCGCATTTGGCCGCGATTGAGCACCATGGTCTGGTGGCGCTGCGCTTTGTCGATAACTTCGGTAAAGTGACAGAAACCTATCCGGCTAACCCGAACGGCTCTGTGAACGGTATTACCGCACTGACCAGTTCAAACGGTCGCGCCACCGTGATGATGCCTCATCCAGAGCGCGTGTTCCGCACGGTTAGCAACTCTTGGCATCCAGCCGAGTGGGGTGAAGACAGCCCGTGGATGCGCATGTTCCGTAATGCGCGTAAGCAGTTGGGATAGTTAATCTGACTTAACCTCTTTCTTTTAAAGGGAGGAGGTTATTGAGGAAGGCGGCCAATGGCCGCCTTTTTTCATTTTTAGCAATAGGCTAACATTCCGTTGTCGCAAAAAGACAACAAACCACCATTAGCGCTGTCGCTAATAGGTGACATGTAACACATTGATTTATATAAGCGGCATCGCTGTTGCGTATGGCTGTCTACTTTTAGCGACGCATTGATGGAAAAAGAAGCAGGTTTATGCCGTTTGCTATCATCTAAAGTGATGTTTATTTGATGTAGGTATGAGGTTTTTATTTTAAGCTGTTTTAATTCAGTGTCTTATGCTTTAACTTTCAATGTTGGCACGGCTTGTGCATTATCAATATCAGTTGCTCATTCACTCTTTTATGTCAGCGACCGCAATAGCGAGTCAGGCTACATAAGCCATCGAATGACGCCAAAGTAAGGTGCCTACCGTCCAATTATCGATAACAGTCGCTTATGCGCTTTATCAAACTCAGGGCGACACGTTGAGTGAGGCACCACCTATTTAATGTCCGACTGTGATGATTGGTTCATCAGCCTGGGACATAAAATGAATGACATTCGTCTTATCCGCCGTTGTACGGCACCGATGATGGCTCGACCTCATCAAACTGAAGACGAGAATTGCATTAGCGATATCATTCACATAACAGAGCCCGAAGCCAGCTATCTGACTTCGGGTTTTTGTTTATCTGCGATCTGAAAATTGCTCCCCTCGCCGGACTCAGTTAGCATCTGAGCAAACCTTTGGGTAATGAGATGATTTCCTTGAAGAGATGGCGTTTATTTCCTCGCTCCCTGCGTCAGCTGGTTCTGCTGGCGTTCTTATTAGTCCTGCTTCCTTTGCTGGTGCTGGCGTATCAAGCCTATCAGGGGCTCAATAATTTGAGCTCGCAGGCTGCGGATATCAACCGCACCACGCTTTCTGACGCCCGCCGCAGCGAGGCGATGGCGAGCCTTGCGGTAGAGATGGAGCGCAGCTACAGGCAGTTTTGCGTTTTAGGCGATGAGTCGCTCTCTAAGCTGTATCAAAAACAGCGCGGCCAATATTCCCAAATGCTGGAGCGGCAGGCTTCTGTACTTCCCGATCCGCGTTACTACCAAAAATTGAATGGGCTGATTGACCAACTGGCGGTGTTTAACTGCCAAAATAATGCCCCGGTGACGCAGGCATCGGCTTTATTGGCCGGTTTCTCCGTGGCGAACGGGCAGATGGTTCAAGCCACTCGAGACGTGATTTTTACCCGGGGACAGCAACTTCAGCAGGCGATTGCCGAGCGTGGCCAGTTCTTTGGCTGGCAGTCACTGGTGCTGTTTTTAGTTAGCGTGCTGCTGGTGTTCCTGTTTACACGCATGATCATCGGGCCGGTGAAAGGAGTTGAACGTATGATCAACCGGCTAGGCGAAGGAAAAAGCGTCGGTAATATGGTGGCATTTCGCGGGCCGCGTGAGATTCGTTCGCTGGCTCAGCGGATCGTCTGGTTAAGCGAGCGCCTATCATGGCTGGAGTCGCAACGGCATGAGTTCCTGCGCCATATTTCGCATGAGTTAAAGACGCCGCTTGCTAGCATGCGTGAAGGCACTGAACTGCTGGCAGATGAGGTTGCGGGGCCGTTGACGCAGGATCAAAAAGAGGTGGTGGGCATTCTCGATTCCAGCAGCCGTCACCTTCAGCAGCTTATTGAACAGCTCTTGGATTACAACCGCAAATTGGCCGATGCGCCGATGGAAAAAGAGAATGTACATTTGGGTGAGATGATCGAGCTGGTGGTTTCTGCTCATAGCTTGCCCGCGCGTGCCAAATCTATTCGTACACTTACTGAGCTAGACGTTGACCTTTGCTGGGCAGAACCTACGCTATTAGAACGCGTTATTGATAATCTCTATTCCAATGCGGTGCACTACGGGGCGGAATCCGGTAACATCTGGATCCGCAGTCGTTTGGCTGGAGATAAAATACAGATCGACGTGGCAAACACCGGGGCGGGTATCCCGCGCGCGGAACAGGCCATGATCTTCGAGCCTTTTTATCAGGGAAGTCTTCAACGTAAAGGCGCTGTCAAAGGAAGTGGTTTAGGGCTGAGTATCGCCCGTGATTGCATCCGCCGTATGCAGGGCGATTTACATCTGGTGGCCGTAGACGGAGCCGACGTCTGTTTTCGCATTGAATTACCATTAACCGCAGAGATCTCATAACTAATGAATAAGTGGTCTGTTCGCGCCCTATTCAACGAACATCTGTTTGACGCTGACGGCGCATGCCGTAAGGCGTCTGCTTTGCGTCCATTAAGCCTTTTGGGCGCTGTGTTGTTGGTTCCTTTCTTATTGACCGGATGCGCCAAGAACGGTGCGGGAAATCCCGTCGCTCATGCCGTACAGGCAATAATTCCTGATAGCAAAGTGGTTGATTACCAAACGGCGTCCTGTGACACCATCTGGCTCAACGACGACAAAGACGCCGTCGATAATGGGCTTTATTGGCTGCGTGCGATGGACTGCGCCGATCGCCTCAGCGGTCAAGATGCGCGTCTACAAGCGCGCTCGCTGGGCAGCGAGAACTGGCAGCGTGTGTTTAAACAAAGCTTACTGGTTGGCAGCGCTGAACCTACGGTTGCCGAACGTCGGCAGATTATCGACCGCTTAAACAGCTATCGTTCTGAATTCCCTGCATCGGTTCGTCCGCTTATTCAAATTTGGCGCGAAAAACAGATGCTGACGATTAATTTGTTTGATGAAAAAGCGCGCTATCAAAAGCTCCAAGCCAGCAGTGATTCTCAGCTAGATGCCCTGCGGGAAACACAAGGGCGTCTGCAGTTCCAGCTGGATGACACCACGCGCAAGCTTGAAAATTTAACCGATATTGAGCGCCAGCTATCGTCACGCAAACAGATATCCGGTGAAATGCCCGATCCTGCCGCAAAAGACGATACACCTGACGCGGGAAAAACTGATAACAAAGCTCCGGCAGATACCACCGCTAAGCCCGTGACTGAACCAGAAAAAACGGAAGCCCATTAAGGAGCAACACCGCATGGCACAACGTAAACCTGCTAACTTACTTCTCGTGGATGATGACCCAAGCCTACTCAAACTGCTCGGGATGCGTTTAAGCAGCGAAGGATTTCGCGTGACGACGGCGGAGAGTGGGCATGATGCGTTGCGTGTGTTAGGACGTGAGCAGATTGATCTGGTGATCAGCGATTTGCGCATGGACGAGATGGATGGCATGGCGCTGTTTGCGGAAATCCAAAAGCGTCAGCCGGGAATGCCGGTGATCATACTGACGGCTCATGGTTCTATCCCTGATGCCGTTGCGGCGACGCAGCAAGGAGTATTTGGTTTCTTAACCAAACCCGTCGATCGTGATGCGCTGTACAAAGCTATTGATGAAGCCTTGGCTCAGTCCATGCCTGCGGCCGGTGATGATACCTGGCGTGAAGGCATTGTGACCCGCAGCCCAACTATGCTGCGTTTGCTCGAACAGGCAAACATGGTGGCACAATCAGACGTCAGCGTGCTGATTAACGGGCAAAGCGGGACCGGTAAAGAGGTTCTGGCGCAGGCGATTCATGCTGCTAGCCCGCGAGCAGGGAAGGCGTTTATTGCCATCAACTGTGGTGCACTTCCTGAACAACTGCTTGAGTCTGAACTCTTTGGACATGCCAAAGGTGCCTTTACCGGCGCGGTCAGCAGCCGAGAAGGGCTATTCCAAGCGGCCGAAGGTGGCACGTTATTTCTCGATGAAATCGGTGATATGCCGCTGGCGTTACAGGTTAAACTGCTGCGCGTTTTACAAGAGCGTAAGGTTCGCCCGCTGGGTAGCAACCGCGATATTGATATTAATGTGCGGATTATTTCAGCGACTCACCGCGATCTGCCGAAAGCCATGGCCAAAGGTGAGTTCCGCGAGGACTTATTCTACCGCCTGAACGTCGTTAGTTTAAAAATCCCTGCACTGAATGAACGCGCTGAAGATATTCCATTATTAGCCAATCACTTACTGCGTGAATCGGCTCAACGACATAAGCCTTTCGTGCGCAGTTTCTCAACCGATGCGATGCGTCGCCTTATGGCCGCCAGTTGGCCTGGTAACGTGCGCCAGCTAGTTAACGTTATCGAACAGTGCGTTGCGTTAACCAGCGCCCCCGTGATCAGTGAAGCCTTAGTTGAGCAGGCGCTGGAAGGCGAAAACACGGTATTGCCGACGTTTGCCGATGCACGTAATCAGTTTGAGCTCAATTATTTGCGCAAACTCCTGCAAATAACCAAAGGTAACGTAACCAACGCCGCACGTTTGGCGGGTCGTAACCGTACCGAGTTTTATAAGCTACTGGCGCGGCATGAGTTAGATGCGGCAGATTTCAAAGAATAATTTTCTCAGAAGCCCCACCCCAGCCCTCCCCTTTGCAGGGGAGGGGGCATAACAGCGTTAGATTAGAGCACTCGGATACAAAATTGCGCTGAACGGTCCCTCCCCCTGTGAAGGGGGAGGCTAGGAGGGGGATTCAGGTACCTTGTTCGTTTAGGGCGCTAAACAAAGCGTTGAGAATGTTTTACACTTGGCGAATTCAACCAGCCTCTTTTTATATCCAAAGTAGTTGAAGTGGCAACAAGGCAGCTAACGTTGTCGCGGCTTCAAATACGAAGGAAGTGAGTAATTATGAGTCGATCTCTTTCTATTGCGTTAGCCCAGCTCAACTGGCTGGTGGGTGATATTGAAGGCAACACCGAACGCATGCTGAACACGTTACACGAGCAGCGCAATGCCGGTGCCGATCTGGTCATGTTTTCTGAACTGGCGCTTTCGGGCTATCCTCCTGAAGATTTGCTGTATCGCGATGATTTCTATCAGCGCTGCCAGCAGCAATTGGATCGTTTGCAGCAGGCATCTGCTGATATCGCCGTTTTAGTTGGGCATCCGTGGCGTGAAGGTGGGCACTTATATAATGCGCTGTCTCTGTTCTCTGAAGGTCAGCTAGTTGCCCGCTATTTCAAACAGCAACTGCCCAACTACGGCGTGTTTGACGAGAAACGTTATTTCTCCCCAGGCCATGAAAGCTGTGTGGTTGAGCTGAAAGGCTACCGTTTAGGCTTACTGATTTGTGAAGATCTGTGGTTTGACGGCCCGGTTGATGCGGTTGCCGCCGCCGGTGCCGAAGTATTGCTGTCGATCAATGCTTCGCCGTACAACCGTGAAAAGCCGTATATTCGCAAAACGCTATTGACCAGCCACTGCCAGCGCACCGGTTTGCCATTGGTTTATCTGAATCAAATTGGTGGTCAGGACGAGCTGATTTTTGATGGTTGCTCAAAAGCCTTTGATGCAGTAGGCAATATGACTCACTGTCTGGCGGGCTTTGCTGAACAGACCGCGTTGTTTAACCTCAATGAGTTGCAGGTTGAGCCCATGCTGGCACCAGCGGCAAGCCTGCCAGATTTGGCTCAGGTTTATGAAGCGCTGGTTCTCGCGGTTCGCGACTATGTAACCAAAAATGGTTTTCAAGGCGCGGTGCTTGGCTTATCTGGCGGTATCGACTCGGCGTTAACGCTGGCGATTGCCGTGGATGCGCTGGGTAAAGACAAAGTGCAGGCGATGATGATGCCGTTCCGCTATACCGCGGATATCAGTATCGCGGATGCGAAAGAAGAAGCTGAAATTCTTGGCGTTGAATTTGATATTGTCTCGATCGAACCGATGTTTGATGCGTTCATGGGACAGTTGGCGCCGATGTTTGCGGGCACCGAACGCGACACCACGGAAGAAAACCTACAGGCACGCTGCCGTGGCGTGGTGCTGATGGCGCTGTCTAACAAACGCCGCCGTCTGGTGCTGACCACGGGTAACAAGAGTGAAATGGCCGTCGGTTACGCCACGCTTTATGGCGATATGGCTGGTGGTTTTGATGTGCTGAAAGATGTGCCAAAAACGCTGGTATTTAAGCTTTCAGAATATCGAAATACGGTATCCTACGTGATCCCACAGCGCGTTATCGATCGTCCACCGTCAGCGGAACTGGCTCCCGATCAGCTCGATCAAGACAGCTTACCGCCGTATGACATTCTGGATGCGATTCTGGAAGGTTACGTCGAGCAAGATAAATCCGTGGCCGATCTGGTTGCCGCTGGATTTGACGAAGCGGTGGTGCGAAAAGTGATCCGCTTGGTTGATATCAACGAATATAAGCGCCGTCAGGCTGCGGTTGGCCCGCGTATTACCGCGCGCAACTTTGGCAAAGATCGTCGCTATCCGATTACATCTGGCTTTGGCCGCAAAAACTGGTAAAGGGATTAGCAATGAAGAAGATTGACGCAATTATTAAGCCATTCAAGCTGGATGACGTTCGTGAAGCGCTGGCTGAAGTGGGCATTACTGGCATGACCGTAACCGAAGTAAAAGGTTTTGGTCGCCAGAAAGGCCATACCGAGCTCTATCGCGGTGCAGAATACATGGTCGATTTTTTACCGAAGGTAAAAATTGAAATTGTGGTTGCCGATGATATCGTCGACACCTGCGTAGATACTATTATGCAGACCGCTCAAACCGGCAAAATTGGCGATGGTAAAATCTTTGTCTTTGATGTGGCGCGCGTAGTGCGTATTCGTACCGGTGAGCAAGACGAAGAAGCGATCTAATTTGCGTCAGGCTGACGTTACGATCACCTTATGCTAGTCAAAAAGCCTCTGATGAAAATCAGAGGCTTTTTTGTTGCCGATTAAAGAACCCCGAGCACGTCTTCGGGTTGACTAAACAATTCCGACATTAACGACAGAACGTGAAGCACGGTGGGCTGATTCTTTTGTGCCGGATCCCATAACGCCACCAGCGGATGGGATAAACCGGCGTCGCCAAATTCGGCCTCGAGTTTTTCAACATCAGGCCATCGTTCGGCATGCAGATGGGTTGGTAAGAATCCCCAGCCGTAGCCCGCGGTGAGCAATGCTTTTAGCATGCTAATTTCCGTCACGCATTGAATTCTGTCGGCGATTTGTAGGCGTTGAGCCATGTGGGGCGGCAAATCCTTAAACGGCATGAGCTGTACGCCGGAGGCTAAGCTCAGCAGCGAAACCGGCTTAACGTGGAAGTATCCCACCTTGGCATAAACGGCGAGTGAAATGCCGCCGATGGCTTTCCATTGAAAACGTTCATTGATCGAACGGTTCATGGCTTGGAATAGGCCAATATCTGCCTCGCCCTTTTCGAGCATCTGTTCGGCGTTGGCGCGCTCGGTGGCAATTAAATTGAGATGGATCTGCTGGCCGTGCAATTTATCAGCCAAGCGAAGTAAAAAATCACGTGGTGTAAAGGCATCGTAGCAAAGGGTAATCTGGGTGCTGAGCTGTTGTGGAATATGCTCTGCAATCTGCCCAAAGGCCTGAGCCTCATGTAAAAACAGCCGCGCTTGGCGATATAAGAGTTTGCCTGCATCGGTAAGGCTGAGCGGGCGGGTGCTGCGGTCAAAAAGGGCATAGCCCAGATCCAGTTCCAGATAATCCACGAGCTCGCTGATGGTGGTGCGATCCTTTTTTAGCTTTTTGGCGGCGTGCGTCAGGGTGCCGCATTCACAGACGCTGGCAAACGCTTCGATTTGCGCCAATGAAAAGCGTATTGGTTTCATTCATGATTTCCATAACGAGTGAGCTTGAGCATTTACCCACCCTAACCGAACGCCAATGATAAAGTAAACGTATTGGCCTAGCTGCGATGTCAATCGAAACAAAAAAACGGCCCCCGAAGGAGCCGCTGGCACAGGTAATTTATTGAATTAAATTACGCTTGTTCGGTTATGCGGCCTCCGTTTTTGGCAGGCCATTGTGCTTTTCCGGCAGGCTTTTCTCCGCTTGTTCAGTCGCGACCTGATTTTTTTCAGGGACCACCGCGGCGGCTAAAGCTTCAGGTTCAAACTCATCTACGTTAATGGTACGCAGGCGGCTTTCTTCGGCTTTGACCAAAATGGCCTGCTCTTCAGCGTTGATTAATCCCTTATCCAGCGCGGTTTTAGCCAACTGATCTAGACGGGTGAATGGCAGGTTCTTACCCAACGCTTTGCAAATACGCTGATGGATAGGGTCTGCGGCAATCACGTCTGCCAGCGCGGCTTCAATCAGACCGTGCGGATTATATTCGCTTGGTGTGAGATACATACCACGCCCGATACGGCTACGCGTTGCTGATGGAACCTGCAAAATCTTGGCGACTTTATGATCCAGATAATCAGACGGTGCAGAGTGCGCACGACCTAATGGGAAGATCACTGCACGCATCACACCGGCAACCAAACCATTCGGGAAGTTGCGCAGCAGATCGTCGATAGCCTGCTCTGCTTGATGCAGCGCGTCCTGTACGCCCCAGTGAACCAGTGGCAGGTCGGCTTCGTTACGTCCTTCATCTTCATAGCGTTTCAGCACGGCGGTAGCTAAGAACAGCTGGCTGAGTAAATCCCCCAGACGCGCAGAGATGCGTTCACGGCGTTTCAGGGAACCGCCCAGCACGCCCATAGAAACGTCGGACAGCAGCGCCAAGTTTGAGCTCATGCGGTTAATCTGCTGATAGTAACGGCGTGTGGCGTCTTTGGTTGGCGTGGCGCTGGTGCGACCATCGGTCAAGCCCAGCCAGAAACTACGCACCTTATGACTGCCTACATGCCCCAAGTGGCTAAACAGCAGCTTGTCGAAGCGTGGAACGCTGTTGTCTTGCGCCGCGGCCATTTCATCCAAAACATATGGATGGCAGCGGATGGCGCCTTGGCCGAAGATCATCATGCTACGGGTCAGGATGTTCGCACCTTCAACGGTAATCGCGATTGGCGCACCTTGGTAAGCACGGGCGATGAAGTTAGATTCGCCGAGCATAATGCCTTTACCACCGGCAATATCCATTGCATCAATGATTGAGCGTTGGCCTCTGTGGGTACAGTGATATTTGATAATCGCTGACAGCACCGCAGGCTTCTCGCCCTGCATGATGCCGTAGGTGACTAAGGTCGCCGCAGCGTCCATCACATAGGCGTTACCCGCAATGCGTGCTAACGGCTCTTCAATCCCTTCCATTTTACCGATGGAGATTTTGAACTGGCGGCGGATATTGGCGTAGGCACCGATGGCCAGCGCCACGCTTTTCAGGCTGCCGGTGGCGTTAGACGGCAGGGTAATACCGCGACCAACCGACAGGCATTCAACCAGCATACGCCAGCCTTGGCCTGCCATAGTTTGTCCACCGATGATGAAATCAATAGGTACGAACACGTCTTGACCGCGCGTTGGGCCGTTCTGGAACGGAACGTTCAGCGGGAAGTGACGAGTGCCGATTTCAACGCCGTCGGTATCGGTTGGGATTAGCGCACAGGTAATACCCAAATGTTCTTCACCGCCGAGTAAACGTTCAGGGTCAGAAAGTTTGAAGGCTAGGCCAAGCACGGTGGCGATAGGCGCAAGAGTGATGTAGCGCTTGTTCCACGTTAGGCGCATCCCCAGCGTTTGCTTGCCTTGCCATTCGCCCATACAGACGATGCCGACGTCGGGGATTGCACCCGCATCCGAGCCTGCTTCAGGACTGGTTAATGCAAAACACGGGATCTCCTGACCACGCGCTAAACGTGGCAGATAATGATCTTTCTGCGCCTCAGTGCCGTAGTGTTGCAGCAGTTCGCCGGGGCCGAGGGAGTTAGGAACGCCCACGGTAATCGCCAGAATACCGGATACGCCAGACAGCTTTTGCAGCACGCGAGACTGTGCGTAGGCAGAGAATTCTAAACCGCCGTACTGTTTTTTGATGATCATCGCAAAGAAGCGATGTTCTTTCAGATAGGCCCACAGCTCAGGAGGCAAATCCGCCAGTTCATGGGTGATTTGGAAGTCGTTTGCCATACGGCAAGCTTCTTCTACAGGGCCATCCAAAAACGCCTGTTCTTCTTCCGTTAACTTAGGCTGCGGATAGTCGTGCAGTTTTTTCCAATCGGGCGTGCCACGGAAAATATCGCCTTCCCACCAGGTTGTGCCTGCGTCGATGGCTTCTTTCTCCGTGCGCGACATCGGCGGCATCACCTTTTGGAATGCCTTTAGCGCCGGGCCTGAAATCAGCGAGCGACGGACTGAAACCAGCACCAGCGGCAGCAATACCACGGCAACGGGGACTAAAGCCCAGAATGACCAAAGGCCAATGGCACCCATTGCCGCTGTGTATGCCAGCAAAATGGCGCTGCTTAGATAGAGGTTAACTTGGTGATAGAACAGCACACCAATCGCTATCAAAAAAACCACAAGACTAAGAACCATCATGTTAATGCTCCTGCGTGTTCAGAGGTCGGGTTAGGGGACCAAGTTGTAGGAGGTCTGACCTGTTGTAGATAATATAGGTTGTAGTTGAGTTAATTTTATTTAGCAATGTGTTTACATATTAATTACAACGCAGTTCACAATTTAGCCCTCAAATCGCATTTCAAGCTAAATCCGTTCGTCGATGAGCGTTAGTGAGCGAAAAAGAAAGTAGAGAATCATGGAAAACGCGGTGTGCAGTGCTTCTCGGGGGGGAGCTATCCGTTACACTTCTTACAATATTTCCTATGCCATTTTCTATGTAATAAAGAGGCTGCTATGTACCACGATCTTATTCGTAGTGAACTGAACGAAGCGGCGACAACGCTGCAAAATTTCATCAGCGATGACGCTAACATTGAGGCAATCCAACGTGCAGCGGTGTTGTTGGCAGACTCTTTCAAAGCGGGTGGCAAAGTGCTTTCCTGCGGCAACGGCGGCTCACACTGTGACGCTATGCACTTCGCCGAAGAGTTAACCGGTCGTTATCGTGAAAACCGCCCAGGTTATGCTGCGATTGCGATTTCCGATCCAAGCCACCTGTCCTGCGTGAGCAATGATTTTGGCTACGAATATGTGTTTTCTCGTTATGTAGAAGCCGTGGGTCGTGAAGGTGATGTGCTGTTAGGTATTTCCACTTCAGGCAACTCTGGCAACATCATGAAAGCGATCGAAGCTGCACGCGCCAAGGGAATGAAAGTGATTACCCTGACCGGCAAAGACGGCGGCAAAATGGCCGGCAGCGCAGACGTTGAGATTCGCGTACCGCACTTTGGCTACGCAGACCGTATTCAGGAAATCCATATTAAAGCGATACACATCCTGATTCAGCTGATCGAAAAAGAGATGGTTAAATAAGCTATCTTACTTGCCACTTTGAGCTTGAGCAGTGCTCACCATCCTCACGTACTATGTGTACGCTCCGGTGGTTGCGCGCTGTCTGCACTCAAATTGTCTGCGCCGATAACGCTTATTTCGGTGTTGAAGTTTTGGTAGGTCGAGCCTGCGTGACAGGACGTCACGCAGGAGTTTGGGGCGCCCTGGATGGGCGATACCAAACCGGAGCGGAAATGCCATCTCGGATAAAAGCGCGCGGGTGTTGGGTGCGCGCGCTAGCGCACCCGACTCGTTCGCCTTAATCAGAGTTACAGAGAAACACATTGGCTGGCTGGCGAGCGAAACCCTTTTCAGCGGTAACATAAAGAAGGCAGACGGTGCCTGATGTATATCCGTCGACGTTTGGAACAGGAGGTCGGTATGTGTGAACTACTCGGTATGAGCGCTAATGTCCCAACGGATATCTGCTTTAGCTTTACCGGCTTGGTACAGCGTGGCGGAAGAACGGGGCCGCACAAGGATGGATGGGGAATTACCTTTTATGAAGGTAATGG
The DNA here is from genome assembly GCF_001586165.1 of Obesumbacterium proteus. NCBI lineage: Bacteria > Pseudomonadati > Pseudomonadota > Gammaproteobacteria > Enterobacterales > Hafniaceae > Obesumbacterium > Obesumbacterium proteus. Next base: position 1,744,618 of record NZ_CP014608.1, read on the forward strand.
CTGTCGCACATTTAAAGATCCGCACCCGAGTTTTAACTCGCCGATTGCCCGTTTAGTACAAGATTATCCGATCAAATCCTGTGCGGTGATTTCGCATATTCGTCAGGCAAATCGTGGCACCGTGTCGCTGGAAAATACGCATCCGTTTACCCGTGAACTTTGGGGACGGAATTGGACGTTTGCACATAACGGACAATTGACTGGATATAAAAGCCTAGAGACGGGGCATTTCCGGCCGGTGGGGCAAACTGACAGCGAATATGCATTTTGCTGGCTGCTGAATAAAATGGCGACGCGCTATCCAAGAACGCCGGGTAATTGGCCAGCGGTATTTCGCTTTATTGCGCAGTGCGCCGATGAGCTTCGCGCCAAAGGCGTGTTCAATATGCTGCTGTCTGATGGGCGTTTTGTGATGGCGTATTGCTCAACCAATCTGTATTGGATCACGCGCCGAGCGCCTTTCGGTAAGGCGACGCTGTTGGATGAGGATGTCGAAATTGATTTTCAATCACAGACGACGCCAAACGACGTCGTCACCGTGATTGCAACTCAGCCTCTAACCAGCAATGAGATGTGGAATCGCATTGAGCCGGGAGAGTTTGCCTTATTTTGCTTGGGTGAACGCCAGCTGTGAGGAAGACAGTCCATTGCTTTGCGATGGACGGTTAACCACATATTGGCCACCGATGACATTCACCTGCGGTGCTTGGTGATACTCATTGAAATAAGCATAGGCCGGCTGCAACTGTTTCCAGAACGGCAAATAGTCGGAGTTGCGATGGCGCTGCATATTTTGTTCGGTCATACGGAATGGATAAATATTGATATCGACCAAAGTTTGTCCATTACGGAATGCGCTTTGCACATAGCTAAAGATCTGCGAAATACCTTCATTGGTCATGGCATAACAACCAATGGAAACACAGTCACCGTGAATCATCAGATATTTGCCTGAATAACCGTGCGCCTGATCGTAAGCGTTCGGATATCCAATATTAATCGCTTGGTAATATTTGCTGTTCGGTTTTAGGTGACGGGCATCAATCTGATAGAACCCTTCAGGGCTTTTAAAATCCCCTTCGGTACGTTTTGGTCCCAATCCGCCAGAAAACTTGCAAATATTAAAGCTCTGCACCAGCTGATATTTGTCTTGAACCTTGGCAAACAGTTCGAGCTTTCTTTCTTCTTTGAATATCTGAATATAAACCGGTGCGCCCATTAATTGCTGTTTTGTCAGCGGCGTATTTTGCGTCTGCTCACTGGCAGAAGAACTACATGAAGTCAGTGGCAGTACAAAAAATACGGCCAACAAGGCGATGATTTTGCCCATTGATAACCCTGTTAATAAATCATAGAAAGAAGATCTTCAGATTAAGTCTGTTGACAGCCCCCAAAACAGCATCAGTTTAATCCAGAGAGCGGATCTGTAGTGAGTGTTTTTTAACTCATTTGGGATGAAATCTACATGTAGTAAAAATTAATTTTAAGAATTAGTGAGCGATAGTTATATAAAAACCGAATTGTTAGCCTACTAAAAATGAATGGTTCGTCGCTATGTTTAATTAGCTTGATGTAGGTCACGGCAATGTTGCTGATGCAGGCGGCGTAAAATGGTAAAATCGCACAGTTATCGGTAACATCGTTTTTAATCCATGTAATACCTCGGGTTAATATTCTCCGGTACTTATGAGCGATCTCTTATCTGCATGCAACGATGTGCTTTTTTCTTAACGGGAAGGCCATCATACCCAACATCATTGGAGTGACATCCAGTATGGAGGGTAGAGGAACGCCTGCAGGGTTCACATCATTAATGTCATGACGATATATATAGTGCAACCACATGATTAAAATTAAAAAAGGGCTTAATTTGCCTATCGAGGGCGCGCCCGCCCCGATCATTGAACAAGGCCCGACCATACGAAACGTTGCTATTTTAGGCGGCGACTATGTCGGTATGCGACCGTCAATGGCGGTGCAAGAAGGTGATAAGGTCAAAAAAGGTCAGGTGCTTTTTGAAGATAAAAAGAATCCTGGCGTCTTGTTCACCGCACCCGCCGCAGGGCAGGTTATTGCGATTAACCGCGGTGAAAAACGTGTTCTAGAGTCAGTTGTTATTGCCGTCGATGGCGATGAGCAAGTGCCATTTGCCCACTACGATGCTTCTGAGCTGGTGAATCTGACCCGCGCTCAGGTTGAAAGCAATCTGCTAGCATCTGGGCTGTGGACGGCTCTGCGCACGCGTCCATTTAGCCATGCGCCAAAACCGGGTTCTAACGCCGCGGCGATTTTCGTGAGCGTTATGGATACTCAGCCGTTAGCCGCCGATCCGTTGCTGATCCTGCGTGAGAACATGGCTGATTTCGAGCATGGTCTGACCGTGCTCAGCCGTTTAACCGAAGGCAAAGTTTACGTTTGCCAACAGGCTGGGGCAGGGCTGCAAACCAAGTCTGCACCAAATATCACCCATAACGAATTTACCGGCCCACACCCAGCAGGATTGGTGGGGACGCATATTCATTTCCTTGAACCCGTTAGCTTAACCAAAACCGTTTGGCATATGGGCTATCAGGACGTTATCGCCGTCGGCAAACTTTTCACCACCGGTGAGCTAAATACCGATCGCGTGATTGCATTGGCAGGGCCACAGGTAGAAAAACCGCTGTTGCTGCGTACCCGATTAGGCGCTAGCACGGATGAAATTACCGCCGGTCGTTTGAAGTCAGGCGATAACCGCGTGATTAGCGGTTCGGTGCTGAGTGGCACGCAGGCCAGCGGCACCAAAGCTTTCCTAGGTCGCTTCCACCATCAAATCTCGGTAGTGAAAGAAGGGCGTGAGAAAGAGCTGCTGGGCTGGATGATGCCTGGCGCGAATAAATTCTCGATTACCCGTACCACGCTGGGGCATTTCTTTAAGCGCAAACTGTTCGCATTTTCAACCGACATGAACGGCGGTGAACGCGCCATGGTGCCAATCGGCAACTATGAACGCGTGATGCCATTAGACATTTTGCCAACGATGCTGCTGCGCGATCTGCTCTCTGGCGACTGTGAAAGCGCTCAGGCTCTGGGATGTTTAGAGCTGGATGAGGAAGATCTTGCGCTCTGTACCTTCGTGTGTCCGGGCAAGTATGAATATGGCCCGGTGCTGCGCGACGTGCTGACGACCATTGAGCAGGAAGGATAATTCATGGGTCTGAAGAGTTTTATCGAGAATATGGAGCACCACTTCGAACCGGGTGGCAAGCTGCAAAAGTATTATCCGCTGTATGAAGCGGCCGCAACACTGATGTATACGTCAGGCAAAGTGACGCACGGTGCATCGCACGTTCGTGACGCCATCGACCTAAAACGCATGATGATTTTAGTGTGGCTGGCGGTATTCCCTACCATGTTCTGGGGAATGTACAACGTGGGCCATGAGGCCATTGGGGCGCTCAATCAGCTGTATCAGGGAGAGCAACTGACTCAGGTCATTGCCTCGGATTGGCATTATTGGCTCGCTGAAATGTTGGGCGCTAGCCTACAGGCCAACGCCGGTTGGGTCAGTATGATGACGCTGGGCGCGGTCTATTTCCTGCCTATTTACGCCGTGGTGTTCTTGGTGGGCGGCTTCTGGGAAGTGCTGTTTTCTATCATCCGCAAACATGAAATCAACGAAGGCTTTTTCGTTACTTCAATTCTGTTTGCGCTGATTGTTCCTCCAACGCTGCCGTTGTGGCAGGCCGCGCTGGGTATCTCCTTCGGCGTGGTCATTGCCAAAGAGATCTTCGGCGGCACCGGACGTAACTTCCTAAACCCTGCATTGGCGGGGCGTGCATTCCTGTTCTTTGCCTATCCAGCACAGATTTCCGGTGATTTGGTGTGGAACGCCGCAGATGGCTATTCAGGTGCGACACCGCTGTCACAGTGGAGTGCAACTGGACAGAGCGGTTTGATGAATACCATCACCGGCCAGCACGTGACGTGGATGGATGCTTTCATTGGTAACATTCCCGGCTCGATTGGTGAAGTCTCCACGCTGATGATCCTTTTCGGCGGCCTGATCATTATGTTTGGCCGCGTGGCTTCATGGCGCATCGTTGCGGGCGTGATGGTGGGAATGGTGGCTATGTCAGCGCTGTTTAACTTCATCGGTTCAGACACTAACCCAATGTTTGCTATGCCGTGGTATTGGCACTTGGTTCTGGGTGGCTTTGCATTCGGTATGATTTTTATGGCAACCGATCCGGTATCGGCTTCCTTTACCAACAAAGGTAAATGGTGGTACGGCGGGTTGATTGGCGTGATGTGCGTTCTGGTGCGCGTGATTAACCCCGCCTATCCAGAAGGCATGATGTTGGCGATCCTATTCGCAAACCTGTTTGCTCCATTGTTCGACTACATGGTGGTGCGCGCCAACATCAAAAGGAGAAAAGCACGTGGCTAAGGATTCAGTAAATAAAGCGGGCGTAGGTAAAAACGACAGCATCGGCCGAACGCTGATGGTGGTCGTGGTGTTGTGCTTGGTGTGTTCAGTGATTGTTGCTGGTGCTGCGGTGGGCTTGAAGCCGATGCAGGAAGAGCAAAAGCAGCTGGATAAACAGCGCAACATTCTGGCCGTCGCAGGGCTGATGCAGGGCGATAAGCTCGATGGCGAGCAGGTGAAAACATTGTTCGGTCAGCGTATCGAACCGCGTTTGCTTGACTTGAAAACCGGCGAGTTCACCTCCGGCGATCCATATACCTTCGATATGGGCAAAGCGTTAAAAGATCCGGCTACCAGCATGGTCTTGGATGCTGCGCAGGATCCGGCGGGTATTAAGCGCCGCAGCAACATCGTTGAAGTGTATCTGGTGAAAAACGAGCAGGGCAACATCGGCCAAGTGGTATTGCCTGTCTACGGCACCGGTCTGTGGTCGGTGATGTATGCCTTCGTGGCTATCGACACCGACGGTAATACGGTGAAAGGGCTGACGTTCTACGAGCACGGAGAAACTCCGGGTCTGGGCGGTGAAATCGAAAACCCGTCATGGCGTGAAAAATGGGTGGGTAAGCAGCTGTTTGATGACGGCGGCCATCCGGCGATCCGTATCGTCAAAGGAGGCGCAAATCCTCAGGACCCACACGGTGTTGACGGACTTTCAGGCGCGACGCTGACCGCTAACGGCGTGCAGCATACCTTCGATTTCTGGATGGGCGACAATGGTTATGGTCCGTTCCTAAAACGCGTTCGTGAAGGAGCATTGAATCGTGGCTGATACTAAAGAGATTAAAAAAGTCCTGTTAGGGCCTTTGCTCGACAACAACCCTATCGCCTTACAAATCCTCGGGGTTTGCTCGGCGTTGGCGGTGACCACCAAGTTAGAAACTGCCTTCGTGATGACGATTGCGGTAACGCTGGTGACGGCATTCTCTAACTTCTTTATTTCACTGATCCGTCATCAGATCCCAAACAGCGTGCGCATTATCGTGCAGATGGCGATTATCGCCTCGCTGGTTATCGTGGTTGACCAGATCTTGCGCGCCTATGCCTATGAAATCTCCAAGCAGCTTTCGGTATTTGTCGGCTTGATCATCACCAACTGTATCGTGATGGGGCGTGCTGAAGCCTATGCCATGAAGTCGCCGCCGATTGAAAGCTTTATGGATGGTATCGGCAACGGCTTGGGCTACGGCGTTATTCTGATTCTGGTGGGCTTCCTGCGTGAACTGTTTGGTTCAGGCAAGCTGTTTGGCATTACCGTGTTAGAAAGCGTGCAAAATGGCGGTTGGTATCAGCCAAACGGCCTGTTCCTGTTAGCGCCGAGTGCATTCTTCATTATCGGTCTGCTGATTTGGGCGCTGCGCACGCTGAAACCTGAACAGATGGAAAAGGAGTAAGGGCAGATGGAACATTATATCAGCCTGTTTGTACGCGCCGTTTTCATTGAAAACATGGCACTCGCGTTCTTCTTGGGGATGTGTACGTTTTTGGCCGTCTCCAAGAAAGTCACCACGGCTTTCGGTTTAGGCGTTGCGGTGACGGTGGTGTTAGGGATCTCTGTTCCCGCCAATAATCTGGTCTATAACTACGTGCTCCGCGACGGTGCGCTGGTGGATGGCGTTGATCTCAGCTTCTTAAGCTTTATCACCTTCATCGGCGTTATCGCGGCACTGGTGCAGATCCTCGAGATGATCCTCGACCGCTTTTTCCCATCGCTTTATAACGCGCTGGGGATTTTCCTGCCGTTGATTACCGTTAACTGCGCCATCTTTGGTGGGGTGTCATTCATGGTTCAGCGTGACTACAACTTCACCGAATCCGTGGTTTATGGTTTCGGTTCAGGGATCGGCTGGTTGTTGGCTATCGTGGCGATGGCGGGTCTGCGCGAAAAAATGAAATATGCCAATGTGCCTGCGGGGCTACGTGGGCTGGGCATCACTTTTGTGACCACGGGCCTGATGGCGTTGGGCTTTATGTCCTTCTCCGGCGTACACCTCTGATAGGACAGGAAGGAACCTATGCAAGAAATTATTCTGGGTGTGGCGATGTTCACCCTGATCGTGGTGGCGCTGACCGTCCTGATCTTGTTCGCCAAATCTAAGCTGGTAAATACCGGCGACATTCACGTGGAAGTTAACCACGATCCGGAGAAAAGCTTTGATGCTCCGGCCGGTGACAAACTGCTGAACATGCTTTCAAGTCAGGGCATTTTCGTTTCGTCTGCCTGTGGCGGCGGTGGCTCGTGTGGCCAGTGTCGTGTACACGTTAAAGAAGGCGGCGGCGATATTTTACCTACTGAGCTGGCACATATCTCTAAGCGCGAAGCCAAAGAGGGCTGCCGTTTAGCCTGTCAGGTGAGCGTGAAACAAGATCTCAAAATTGAGCTGCCGGAAGAGATTTTCGGCGTGAAAAAATGGGAGTGCGAAGTTATCTCTAACGATAACGTGGCAACTTTCATCAAAGAGCTCAAGCTGCGCATCCCTGACGGTGAAGCGGTGCCGTTCCGCGCCGGTGGCTATATTCAAATCGAATGTGAACCGCACCATGTGCGCTACGCTGATTTTGATGTACCAGAGGAATACCGTGGCGACTGGGACAAATTCAATCTGTTCCGCTTTGAGTCCAAGGTTACCGAGCCAACGATCCGCGCTTACTCCATGGCAAACTATCCCGATGAGAAAGGCCTGATCATGCTGAACGTGCGTATCGCCACGCCGCCTCCGGGTGTGCCAGATGCGCCTCCAGGGATTATGTCTTCGTATATCTGGTCGTTAAAACCGGGTGATAAAGTCACCATTTCCGGGCCATTTGGTGAGTTCTTTGCCAAAGAAACCGAGGCTGAGATGGTCTTTATCGGCGGCGGTGCGGGTATGGCACCAATGCGTTCGCACATTTTCGACCAGCTCAAGCGCCTGCACTCCAAGCGTAAAATGAGTTTTTGGTACGGTGCACGTTCAACCCGTGAAATGTTCTACGTTGAAGATTTCGACAAACTTGCGGCAGAGAATCCAAACTTTACGTGGAACATCGCATTGTCCGATCCTCAACCTGAAGATAACTGGACGGGTTACACCGGCTTTATCCATAATGTGTTGCTTGAAAACTATCTGCGTGCGCATCCTGCGCCGGAAGATTGTGAGTTCTACATGTGTGGGCCGCCGATGATGAATGCCGCGGTCATTAAGATGCTGAAAGATCTCGGGGTAGAAGACGAGAATATCATGCTAGATGACTTCGGCGGCTGATAGCCACCGTCTTTCAAGTTGCAGGTGTGTTGGCTTCCTTCGCTAACCCTAGTCACTTACTATTGTAAGCTCCTAGGGATTCGTTCCGTTGCCGCCTTCCTGCAATTTGAAATCCATGGGCTATCCAATAACGGGTTGAAAATGATGACAAATAATACTGCGCGGGCGACCGCGTTTTTTATTCGCAATACGCGTTGGCTAGCTTTTTGCGGGCTGGCTTTTTTGCTGACGGGATGTGGGCCGGAGCAGGTCAATATTGAAGGCAAAACGATGGGGACCTATTACTCCATCAAGTATGTCAGTGACTCAGGAATGCCCGCACCGGAAACAATTAAAGCCGAATTAGATAAGCGCTTGGAGCAGGTTAACGACCAGATGTCGACCTACCGTTCCAACTCAGAGCTGAGCCGTTTTAACCAAAGCACCGAGGTGAATACCCCATTCCCTGTTTCGGCTGCGACCGCGAAAGTGGTTGAAGAGGCAATTCGGATTAATAAAGTCACCGATGGCGCACTGGATATCACGGTTGGACCATTGGTTAATCTGTGGGGATTTGGGCCAGAAGGGCGTCCCGATCGAATCCCGACTAATGAAGAAATTAACCAGCGTCGTGCATGGATCGGCATTGAGCATTTATCTGTTCAGGGCAATGCGCTGGTGAAAAATATTCCTCAGCTTTATCTCGATCTGTCGTCTATTGCGAAAGGGTACGGCGTGGACGTTGTGGCTGAGTATCTTGCTTCGTTAAAGATCACTAATTATATGGTGGATATTGGCGGTGAAGTGAGAACGCGTGGCATCAACGGAGACGGCGCGCCGTGGCGCATCGCCATTGAAAAACCGCAGGCGGGATTACAGCAGAGCGCTCAGGTTATTATTCAGCCGGGCGAGATGGCTATCGCGACCTCCGGTGATTATCGCAACTATTTTGAGCAGAACGGCCAGCGCTTCTCGCATGAAATTGACCCTAAAACAGGGCGTCCGGTTACGCATCATCTGGTTTCGATTACCGTGCTTGCGCCGAGCTGTATGACGGCTGATGGCCTGTCGACGGGATTAGACGTGATGGGACCCGAGCGCGGAATGGCGCTGGCAAACCTGCTGGGCATTCCGGTATTTATGATTGTGAAAACTGAAAACGGTTTTGAGGATCGTTATTCGGATGCCTTTAAGCCTTATTTGGTGCAGGCAAAAAAAGGTAAATAATATGGCGACGGTATTTATTGCGACCTTTGTGGTGTTTTTAGCGGTGATCGCCGGAATGTCTATCGGCTATATCATCAAGCGCAAAAGCATCCACGGCAGCTGCGGCGGCATCGCCAATCTAGGTCTTGAAAAAGTCTGCGATTGCCCAGAGCCCTGCGACGCACGCAAAAAGCGTATGGCGCGTGAAGAAGCTCGGCGTGAGATGCTGGAGAAGCATAGGATTATATGAAGGGGAAGTGCCAGTTGAATGGGGATAGCTCGCGAGCGTAATAGTTTCGTACGCCTAACGCACCGAAATATACATATACACTGTGCAGGCGTCCGAGCAAGGCGGCTCAATCGCCGCCGCCTTGCATCCCGGCTTGGCACCACCTTCCAGCCCACTTTGTGGGTTCCCTCGCTTCATCATTCCGGTCTTAACGGAACGAACGACAATCGGCATCCATGCCTCCGTCGTTCTTTCGCCGATATCAATCGGCGAATCCTAACCTCCATGATTCACTCGGCTGTTCGGTAATGTGCCGAAAAAAGCAACCCTCAATATCTCGTGCTTTTGTCTTGGTTGGGAGAGCCATCGGTACATGGATGTACCGGTGGAGTTTGGGGCGCCCTGGATGGGCGATACCAAACCGGAGCGGAGATGGCGTCTCGGATAAAAGCGCGCGAGTGCAGAGACCACGCGCTGGTGGTCTCTGCCCGTACGCCTTCATTTCTGGCACATGATAATTCGGTATTGACCGGCGGGCGGAATATTACACAGTAGCCCCACAAACGAAAGGCGGACGAACTCCCTCCACTTCCCTTTCCCCATAATTAACCTGTATACTTATACAGTCATTAACTCCACATTCTCTCTATGCGCAAAATCATACATGTCGATATGGACTGCTTTTATGCCGCAGTCGAAATGCGTGATTTCCCTGAGTTACGCGATGTACCGCTGGCGATTGGCGGGAGTCGCGATCGCCGCGGGGTGATCAGCACAGCAAACTACGCCGCGCGTAAATTCGGGGTGCGTAGTGCTATGCCGACAGGACAAGCGCTTAAGCTGTGCCCGCATCTCACGTTGCGTCCGGGGAGAATGGAGGTCTACAAAGATGTCTCGCGCCATATACGTGAGATTTTCCAGCGTTATACGTCTCTGATAGAGCCGCTGTCGCTCGATGAGGCTTATCTTGATGTTACCGACTGCACCCAGTGCTACGGCTCCGCCACGTTGATTGCAGAGCAGATCCGCAAGCAAATCGCCGAGGAGCTTAATCTTACTGCGTCGGCTGGCATTGCTCCGATCAAATTTCTGGCAAAAATTGCCTCCGATCTGAATAAACCTAACGGGCAGTATGTGATTACGCCCGCGCAGGTTGATGATTTTATTCTCACGTTGCCGCTGAAAAAGATCCCCGGCGTTGGCAAGGTGACCGCCGCCAAACTGAGTGAGCTGGGGCTGAATACCTGCGCCGATGTGCGACACTATAATTTGGCCGAGCTACTACGCCGTTTTGGTAAGTTTGGGCGCGTGCTTTGGGAACGCTGCCACGGTCAGGATGAGCGAGAGGTGATGCCCGATCGGCTGCGTAAGTCCGTTGGCGTGGAAAGAACGCTGTCAGAAGATATTCATAGCTGGGCAGAGTGTGAGGTGTTGTTGGAAAAGCTGTATGAAGAACTGGAACGGCGCTTGACGAAAGTGCAGCCGGATCTGCATATCGCACGGCAGGGCGTAAAACTCAAATTCCATGATTTTCAGCAGACAACGCAGGAGCATGTGTGGCCGATTCTGGATAAGCGTGATTTATTTCAGGTGGCGCAGCAGGCTTGGGATGAACGCCGAAATGGCAGAGGGGTGCGGCTGGTTGGGCTACACGTCACGCTGCTCGATCCACAGCTAGAAAAGCAGCTTTCGCTGGATATTGATGGCTAGGCTTTGAGGGCGTGAAGGGATAAAAAAAGCCAACCCGAGGGCTGGCTTCTGTAACACAAAGACTTAGCGCTTAGGCTTTCTCTGGGATCGCCTTCAGCAGAGCGGTCAGCAACTGCCAGTATTGACCTACGCTGGCAATGTGAACTTGCTCATCCGGCGAATGTGGGCCTGTGATGGTTGGGCCGATAGACACCATATCCATTTCTGGGTAAGGCTTTTTGAACAGACCACATTCCAGACCTGCATGGATAACCATGATGTTTGGCGTGGTATCAAACAGCTTCTGGTAAGTCTCACGCACCAAATGCATCACCGGAGAATTGGCATCCGGTTTCCAGCCTGGGTAGCTGCCTTTGGCTTCCACATGCGCACCAGCCAGTTCACCAATAGAGTTCAATTGGCTAACCACGGCGTCTTTACCGCTGTCGATAAGCGAGCGGATCAGACAGATAATTTGCGCTTCTTTCGCGTCGGTGGTCACTACACCCACGTTCAGAGACGTTTCTACTACGCCTTTCACTTCGTCGCTCATGCGGATCACGCCGTTTGGCGTAGCGTTCAGCAGGGCAATAAAGCGCTGTTGGCTGTCGGCGGTCAGTGCCTGAGAATCGCTCTGTGCGGTTTCAACCTGAACGCTCAGGTTTTTTTCTACCGCAGCCAGCTCAACTTTCAGAATGTTTTGGAAAGCTTCGGCCAGCGTTTTTAGCTTAGCCAGATTCGCTGTAGGAACCGCCAGAACCGCGATGGCTTCGCGTGGGATGGCGTTGCGCAGCGTACCGCCGTTCAGATCCAATACGCGCAGGCCCAATTCGGTCGCGTGACCAGACAGGAAACGCGCCAGCAGTTTGTTAGCGTTGCCTAAGCCTAAATGGATATCACCACCGGAGTGGCCGCCTTTCAGGCCTTTCAGCGTCAGCTTAACCACGTCGTGTCCGGCAGGAACGGCTTCGCGCTGTAATGGCAGCGTAGTGATGAAATCAATACCGCCTGCGCAGCCCATGTAGATCTCACCTTCTTCTTCAGAGTCGGTGTTGATCAAAATATCTGCCTGCAACCAGCCCGCTTTCAGGCCGAATGCGCCTTCCATGCCGGCTTCTTCGGTCATGGTCAGCAGCACTTCGATTGGGCCATGAGAAACGCTGTCATCGGCTAAAACAGCCAATGCAGAAGCCATACCGATGCCGTTATCTGCGCCCAAAGTGGTGCCGCGTGCTTTTACCCAATCACCGTCAATGTATGGCTGGATAGGATCTTTGGTGAAGTCGTGTGCGGTATCGTTATTTTTTTGTGGAACCATGTCCAGATGCGCTTGCAGCACAACCGGCTTACGGTTTTCCATGCCGCGAGAAGCAGGCTTACGCAGCAGGACGTTACCGACTTCGTCACGTTCAACGTGGATGCCTTTTTCTTTAGCCCATGCAACGATGTGCGCGGCTAACGCTTCTTCATGATACGAAGGGTGAGGAATAGAGCAGATATCCGCAAAAATTTGCCACAGTGGCTGTGGAGATAGCTGAGACAGTTCAGACACGTTAAGTCTCCTGATAATCAGTTGTGCTGCCGATAACAGTGGCACAATAGGGGGTTAAGAGATAAAGCCATTTTTTCAGAGAATACCACTATATTTACTTATGTGGACAGACTAAGGCACTAAATCCGCAATCGGGGTGCCGGCTTTCTGCGAAAGAGACTGGTTTTTATTGCTCTGGCTCTCTATAATCTCGCGCAACCTTTTTTCCCCCCGACCAATCTTTAAGCCATGAATATTATGGCTGGGACACTATTAATGAGCGAAAAATACGTTGTAACTTGGGACGTGCTGCAAATGCACGCACGTAAGCTGGCTGCACGCCTGATGCCTTCTGAACAGTGGACTGGAATTATTGCGGTAAGCCGCGGTGGTTTGGTTCCTGCCGCATTACTGGCACGTGAACTGGGTATCCGTCACGTTGATACCGTTTGTATCTCCAGCTACGACCATGATAACCAGCGTGAGCTCAAAGTTGTTAAGCGTGCTGAAGGTGATGGCGAAGGCTTCATCGTGATTGACGATTTAGTGGATACCGGCGGCACCGCTCAGGCGATCCGCGAAATGTACCCTAAAGCGCATTTCGTGACTATTTTCGCTAAGCCAGCAGGTCGCCCTCTGGTTGATGATTACGTTATCGATATTCCACAGAATACGTGGATCGAACAGCCATGGGATATGGGTGTTTGCTTCGTCGAGCCAATCAGCGGCCGCTAATTTGCCTTCTGGCAATGCAATAAAAGCGCAATAAGATGTAAACAAACGTCCGGCCTTGTCCGGACGTTTGTTTTTTAGCGTCCGAGTTCGTTACACTACTCCGAGCGCTCGCTGGGCGAGATTTAGCTCTGCCGCTTTTTGTCTGCGGCTGAAAAGACAGTACTCGGAGGCTGCCGTCTATCATGTCCCAACCAAACCTTTCTGAAACCTTATTCAAACCTCGATTTAAGCATCGTGAAACGTCCACGCTGGTTAAGCGTCATGGGCACGTTCCGCAGGCTTCGATTGCCTCTGCGCTGGATGGAACCTCGCAGGCTAATTGGTATCGCATCATCAATCGCCTGATGTGGGTTTGGCGCGGCGTCTCACCTATCGAAATCGAGCATGTGCTATCGCATATTGCTGCTTCAACGGCCGAACGTAGCGATGAGCGCTTGCTCGACACCGTGGTGGGTTATCGGAGCGACAACTGGATATACGAGTGGTCGCATCAAGCGATGTCCTGGCAGCAACGGGCTCAGGAAGAAAAAGATCCTGCGTTGGCCGGTGAATACTGGCTGCAAGCAGCGAATCTTTATAGCATCGCCGCTTATCCTCATCTCAAAGGTGATGATTTGGCTGAGCAGGCCGAAGCATTGGCCAATCGCGCTTATGCAGAATCGGCTAAGCTGCTGTCATACGAACTGAAAGAAGTCGAGTTTGCGATTGACGGTGGGAAAAAGATCACCGGTTTTCTGCATATGCCGGATAACAGCAAAGGGCCATTCCCAACGGTGCTGATTTGCGGTGGGTTGGATATGATGCAGAGCGACAGCTATCGGCTGTTCCGCGACCATCTGGCTCCTGCTGGCATGGCGATGCTCACGATTGATATGCCATCCGTGGGGATGTCTTCGCATTTCTGCCTGACGCAGGACTCGAGCCGTTTGCATCAGCAAGTGTTGCAGGCGTTACCGAATGTGCCGTGGGTCGATCACACCCGAGTTTCGGTATTTGGTTTCCGCTTTGGTGCAAACGTGGCGGTTCGTTTAGCTTATTTGGAACCTCGCCGTTTGCGAGCGGTTGCCACATTAGGCCCCGTAGTGCACAGCCTGCTGTGCGATAAATGCATTCAGGAACGTGTGCCTGAAATGTATATCGATGTGCTGGCCAGTCGTTTGGGAATGAATAGCGTATCCGATGCCGCATTGCGTACCGAACTGAGCTGTTATTCATTGAAGACTCAAGGGCTGCTTGGTCGCCGCTGCCATACGCCGATGCTGGCCGGATATTGGGAACGCGATCCGTTTTGCCCTAAATCCGAAGCCAAACTTATCGCGGACTCTTCGCTGGATGGCAAGTTATTGATGGTGCCATCTTCCCCATTATTTGAAGGGTTTAATCAGGCTTTGCATCAGGTTTGTGACTGGATTGGCGAACATTCGCGTTAATTTGATTGCTAAAGTTTGTAAATTTGTTAAAAAAGAGTAACCACAACAGGAGGATGTAGCATGACATTACCAGGTGGTTACTCTAAAAGCCGCTTAATCAAAAAATTCACCGCGCTTGGCCCCTATATTCGTTCGGGGCAGTGTCAGGATGAGCATTTCTTTTTGACTGTTTAGCCGTGTGTGTCAACGTCAAACCTAATCCAGAAAAACGTGAGTTTTGGGGATGGTGGCTCGATCTTGCCGCCGAGGAAACGCATTTTACCTATCGCTATTCGTTTGGATTGTTTGATAAGAACGGTGTTTGGCAGGAGCAGGTGATTAAAGATCCTGAAGTGACTGACAAATTAGAACAAACCTCACTTAATTTTCATAACCGCCTCAAAGAGCTTTTAACTACGCTCGAGATTAAAATTCAGCCAGCCGACGACTTTTCTGAAGAGTTAGTTCGCCTTCGAGCCTGATCGGGCGCAGTAATAAGTGTGCTTTTGCGTTATGCCTGTTGGCATAACGCGCCTCTCCTGATACTTTTTCTCTTTCTCCCCATTTTTCCAACACCAATAAACGGCAAAAAGATTATGAGTGGCAGCCAAACCCTAGTTGTAAAGCTAGGTACCAGCGTATTGACCGGCGGTTCGCGCCGTCTAAACCGTGCCCATATCGTGGAACTCGTTCGCCAGTGTGCGCAACAGCACGCGGCGGGGCATCGTATTGTGATTGTAACCTCCGGTGCGATTGCCGCTGGACGTGAGCATTTGGGCTACCCCGAACTCCCCGCAACCATAGCTTCTAAGCAGTTATTGGCCGCCGTTGGGCAGAGCCGTTTGATTCAGCTTTGGGAACAACTGTTCTCGATTTACGGCATCCATATTGGGCAGATGCTGCTCACGCGTGCTGATTTAGAAGATCGCGAACGTTTCTTGAATGCGCGCGATACCCTGCATGCCCTGATGGACAACCGTATTGTTCCCGTAATTAATGAAAACGATGCGGTGGCGACGGCGGAAATTAAAGTTGGCGATAACGATAATCTTTCTGCGCTGGCCGCTATTTTGGCGGGAGCTGACAAGCTGCTGCTGCTGACCGATCAGGCTGGATTATTTACCGCCGATCCTCGTCATAACCCAACCGCAGAGCTTATCCGCGAAGTAAATAGCATTGATGACGCGCTGCGCGGCATTGCGGGCGATAGCGTATCGGGTTTAGGCACTGGCGGCATGACCACCAAACTGCAGGCTGCCGACGTTGCCTGCCGCGCCGGTATCGACGTGATTATCGCCGCGGGCAGCAAGCCGGGCGTTGTGGGTGACGTTATTGAAGGTGTATCCGTTGGAACTCGCTTCCATGCGCTGGAAACGCCGCTGGAAAACCGTAAGCGCTGGATTTTTGGTGCTCCACCTGCGGGTGAAATTACCGTGGATGATGGTGCCGTGGCTGCAATTCTTGAGCGCGGAAGCTCATTGTTGCCGAAGGGGATTCGTGATGTTAGCGGTGATTTCTCACGCGGTGAAGTTATCCGCATTCGCAATCTGGAAGGGCGTGATTTGGCCCACGGCGTGAGCCGCTACAACAGCGATGCGCTGCGTATGATCGCCGGCCACCATTCACGGCAAATCAGCGGTGTTTTGGGCTATGAATACGGCCCAGTTGCCGTTCACCGCGACGATATGATCGTAAGCTAAGGGGTTAACATGTTAGAAGAAATGGGTAAGGCGGCCAAACGGGCATCCTATCACTTAGCCGTCCTTAGCTCGGCGCAGAAGAATCAGGCGCTTGCGCTGATTGCCGATTATTTAGAGCAGGATAGCGAATCTATTCTGCAAGCGAACCAGATGGACGTTCAGCAGGCGCGTGAGAACGGCTTGAGCAAAGCGATGCTCGATCGCTTACAGCTCACGCAGAGCCGTTTAGAAGGCATCGCTAACGACGTGCGTCAGGTATGTAACCTCACCGATCCGGTGGGCAAAGTGATTGATGGCAGCGTTCTAGACAGCGGGTTAAATCTCGAACGCCGCCGTGTGCCGTTAGGCGTGGTGGGGGTGATTTATGAAGCACGCCCGAACGTGACCGTGGATACCGCAGCGCTGTGCCTGAAAACGGGTAACGCGGTGATCCTACGCGGCGGCAAAGAGACACACCGCACCAATCAGGCCACGGTAAAAGTGATTCAGCGTGCGCTGGAGAAAGCGGGTCTGCCAGCCGATGCGGTGCAGGCGATTGAAAGTCCTGACCGTGCGCTGGTCACCGAGCTGCTTAAACTGGATCGCTACGTTGATATGCTGATCCCACGTGGTGGGGCGGGTTTACATAAACTGTGCCGCGAGCAGTCAACGATCCCGGTGATCACCGGCGGTATCGGCGTTTGTCATATCTATGTCGATCAGGGCATGGATGTTGAACAGGCCCTGAAGATTATTGTAAACGCGAAAACTCAGCGCCCGAGCACCTGCAATACGGTAGAAACGCTGTTGGTGAACGCACAGGACGCCACGCAGTTCTTACCACAGCTAAGCCAGCGTATGCACGAAGTCGGGGTTTCATTACACGCCTGCCCACGTGCATTGCCGTTGCTAAGCCAAGGGCCAGCACCTGTTACGCCGGTACAAGAGTCGGAATTAGATGACGAATGGTTGTCGCTGGATCTGAACGTGGTGGTGGTTGAAGGGCTGGATGGCGCGATTGAGCACATCCGTGAGCACGGCACTCAGCACTCTGATGCGATTTTGACGCGCAATATGCACCATGCCGATCGTTTTGTTCGTGAAGTGGACTCTTCCGCAGTTTACGTTAACGCCAGCACGCGCTTCACCGACGGCGGTCAGTTTGGCTTAGGCGCTGAAGTTGCGGTGAGTACCCAGAAGCTACACGCCCGAGGCCCGATGGGGCTGGAAGCGTTAACCACCTATAAATGGATTGGTTACGGTGACGATTTAGTTCGCCGCTAACGGTTTCACTCGCAAAATGAAAACGGCGCATTGAGCGCCGTTTTTTCTATTTACGCATTCTACAAAATATCTCCCGTTCAACAGGGCGATATTCTTGGCTATTCCGCGACTTTGATGATCAGCTTACCAAAGTTTTTACCGCTCAATAGCCCTTGGAAGGCGCTAATGCTGTTCTCAAGCCCTTCCACAATATCTTCTTTAAACGCGATTTTTCCTTGCGCCAGCCACGTGCTCATCTGGGCATAAAATTCAGGATAACGATCGCCATAGTCCTGCGAAATAATAAAGCCTTCAACGCGCATGCGTTTTTTCAAGATGGTCGACATCAGCAGCGGCAAACGGTCTTGCTGGTGGTCGCTATGATGGCCGTTGTATTGGCTTATCATGCCACACACGGGGATTCGCGCTTTGGTATTCAGCAGGGGGAGAACCGCGTCAAAAACGGCACCGCCGACGTTTTCATAATAGACGTCGATGCCTTTGCTACAGGCGCGTTTTAGCTGCACGGCAAAATCAGGTGCTTTGTGGTCAAGGCAAATATCAAACCCCAAGGTTTCAACCGCATAGCGGCATTTCTCAGCACCACCTGCAATGCCGACCGCGTGGCAGCCGCGTAGTTTCGCGACCTGACCCACAACGGAGCCCACGGCACCGGTTGCGGCGGCCACAACCACGGTTTCACCCGGCTGTGGATTGCTGATATCGGTGAGGCCCATATAGCCCGTAAAACCAGGCATACCCAATAGGCCCAAGGCGTAGGAAGGGTGATCCATATTGGCGTCTAGCTTTTGCAGCCCTTCACCGTCTGATAATGCATAGTCTTGCCAACCTGTGTAGGCCAAAACCAAATCACCAACCTGATATTTCTCATTCAGCGAATGCTCCACGCGGCACACCGTACCGCCGCAGATCACTTCACCGATAGCCAACGGAGGAGAATAAGACGGCGTATCGTCCATGCGGCCACGGACATAGGGATCTAACGAAAGATAAAGCGTGCGCAGCAAAACCTGCCCTTGTACCGGTTCTGGCTGAGCTATTTCCTCTAAACGAATATCTTGGTCGGAAGGCATCCCCTGAGGGCGCTGCGCCAGCACGTACCGGCGATTGAAGCGAGATGAGATAGACATAACAGACTCCGTGATAGGTTAACGGCAACTCCAATTATCCATCGAATAATGGGATACGTGTTCCAGCCTAACTAAAAAACGCTCGGCCTGATGTCGTATGTGTGCGGCATGATAGGATTTGTGGATATAAATAATTCCCCTAAGGAAAATCTCCTTAAGAACAAAATGGCCTTTTGTGTTGATTTAATAGTCATACGAATCCCTAGCACCTTGACGCTACTGATGAATTTAACTATCGTAATTCCCGCACTTCAGGCGTTTCCTCAGCAATATTTCCCTCAGTGCCGATATAGCTCAGTTGGTAGAGCAGCGCATTCGTAATGCGAAGGTCGGAGGTTCGACTCCTCTTATCGGCACCATTTCAAATAAGCAGTTACCTCATAAAATTCGACGTCTCAGTTAATAAAATTTTTTTATAACTTCATATCGTGATGATATGTTTGATCCTCGTTCTATTGCCTAAGATCGAGACCTGATAGCAAGGAATGTTCGCTTGGAGAGGTCAGCGGATTTGAATGTTATGGTGCTAATTTGGTTGGCTTTCGTATTGGTAAATGTTTTCAGCAGAAGAGAAGGAATTATGCTGCTTACCATAGTAAATTAAACAACTCACTAGAATAGAAAAAAGTATAATTGTGTAACAGGTAAAATATAAAAATAATAATCAAAGTTATATTTAAACTTGTTAAATGTACTCTGTGGAATAATAAACTAGCTCTGTTTTTGATTGGTTTTGTTATTTATTAACTTTAATATTGCTTCAGGTAATTACCTGTAATTTAATTTCATTAATATTATTGAAAATAAAAAAATAAGCCTAAAGCACTAATTTTTATTCATTGTGAAAAATTAACTCGTCATAAAATTCTATATATCTATTCTATAATGTCGGAAGGATTCTTATAAATACCCCCACCCAGTAAATTATTAAAATAACATATTTGTATCATTTTATTAACAATTTCAGCCGTGCAAACCAAATTCTAAGATTATATTTAGGATTATTCCTACCATTGTTCAGGTAAATCATAACCATTTGTTTTGTATTGATATTAAAGATATTTGAATGAAATTACATTTAGCATATAGAGGTTATTTCACACCTCCAAATTTTATAAATTACGAATAATTCAATTTAATTAGCGTGCTAATTGAGCGGTTGTGTGAAAAATAAAATAGCTATTGTTTATCAATAATATATGTGAGTTTTTTTTAGACATATATGGCATTTTTTTGCCTAAAAACTGAAAAATAACAATTGACATAGATCAGGAAAATCGATCAAAGACAATAAAAATGATAGGCATTGACTATCAATATTATGATTCTGATCGTTTGAATCGATCTAATGGGGTTTTTCATGCTAAATTTATTGACGAAGATTATAGGTTGAAGTGCTGACACAAAAGATGAACGCATCCCGTCCTATAAGAATTTGGTTGCACTCGCAACCAACGTTGATAGTCGAGACACCAGATAAAAGCAATCTCTTATCACTGTAAGTTAGCAAGTTTTTGAGCACAGACTACTGATATTAAATGATTGTTTTTTATATTAATAAATACAATAAAGAGTTCGGTTATGAATAAAATTTTTAAAGTACTATGGAATGCGCAAACGCAAATGTTTGTCGTCACCTCTGAACTAGCTAAAGGGCATAATTGCTCAAATTCACGATCTTGCTCCAGCAATACCACTAATACTGGAGCACACGGTTTTAAGTTAGCGCCTATATCTTTCGCTCTATCCATCTTTTGCTTCAGTGCGAATGCTGCTGATATACAAGTACATGATTTCACGCCTCAAGACCCATTTGAGGAGGTTATTTCTGGCTCAAATAATCTCATTGGAAGCTTCGCTGGCATTCAACAGGGTGAAAGTGGAATTAAGTGGACTACATTAGGGCAGGCTAAAGCAGATGGTCTGATCACCGGTGATAGTGCTCAATGGGTCGATCATGATATTTTTAGAATCGGCTCACAAACAAAGTCCATCAATTATATAGATCCTGTCACGGGTAATACGGTGACTATGAAGGTCTACGATAACAATGATATTCAGACAGAACCTGCTGCAGATTTTCGCGTAACAATTTCAACCCCAGTGGGAAAAAATGGCCAATATGTTGACAGAAACTTTTATCAGATTGGTTCTGGTGCATCTCTTGATGTCAATGTAGGGCAAACGACAGGTAATTGGGTTGGTGCGGCAGATAATCAATTCAATGCTATTTTGAAAAGTTCGTCTAAAACTAAGAATAATGCTTCCGTATTCCACGTGACAGATGGTGGCAATCTTAATTATCATTCTAAGACGGTCGTTCAACTTGGAAATAATAATAATAACATCCGAGACTCCAGCAACCCAGTTGCTTGGATGACGGCTGCAGACTTTGTCGGTAATTTTGATAGTGTAATTGGGCATCAAAATATTACTAATATCGATGAGTTTAAAGCTTATAACGAGGCTTTAATCAAAGCCTTGCAAGATGGGAAAATACAGCTAACTGAGGCTGAGTATTCAGCAGAGTTAAATAAAGCCAGAGATCAAACGCTACATGGTATTGTCGTTAATACGGATAATATCGCATCTGACGATGCAGTAAGGGCGACAGTCAATCGCGATGTCGTATCTTATATTCATGCTGAAGGCGCAAGCTCTAATGTTAATATTGATGCTGGTGCGAATATTCAGTTGGTTGGCTCAGATGCTACCGTTGTTAACCTCGAGAGTGGGGCAACATTAACCAACAATGGTACTCTAGGAACTGCGGGTAATACTTTCCGAGGATCCTATGTTGTAGCCGCTCATTCCTCCTTTGTAGAAAACAATGGTGTAATAGATGCGGGCACAAACCCTGAAATGGCAGACTTCTTTCAGGGGGGCGCAGCGGGAGTAGCCAATGGTACTCATACCGCAATCTTAGCGAACGGCACATCGGTAGTTAACAATAATAACACAGGCGTAATCAATGTAGCCGCCCGAGGAAACTACTATGGTAATACCGGAGTATTACTCAGCTCTTCTGCTACATTAAATAACTATGGCGCAATTAATATTGCAGCTAGCAATGAAGCAAGTAGTATTTTGGGCGACGGTTCTAATATTGGTGTGGTTACACAGCAAAATACTACGTTTAATAATGAAGGTACATTATATATAGGCCGGATGGCACAGCGAACACCATCTGATAGCACCGATGATTTATCTATTAAACAATCATCAATAGGGGTGCAGCTCTATGGTAATGGCATTTATAACGGGAAAAATAATTCAGAAATTATTATTGGTTCTAAAGTCCAAAATGCCACTGCTATTGATGTCGGTGGCGCAGCTACATTAGCACAGCAAGGAACTATCCAACTGAACGGCGCTGTGTCTGGAGACTCAGTCTCTAGTAATACGGGAATTATGGTTCGCGCAGGTACTGACGCCAATAAAGTTATCAATAGTGGCACTATTGATATGAATGGATTGAATAGTACTGGGATTAAAGTATTAGCTAATGGACAAATTACCAATTCAGGGACGATAAATGTTAACGGAGGTCTAGATCCGGTAACGCATTACGCTAACTACGGTATTTATGCCCAAGGTGAAAAAGCCCTAGCGATTTTATCCGGTAATGTAAATCTTGCTGGCAATGGTGCCATTGGTGTTCATGCCAGAGATAAAGGTGAAATTGATGTTACCAAAAATGGCGTGGTAACGTTCAACGGCGGTACTAATCAAACTGGATACTATATTTTTGGTGCTGGCTCTAAAATAAAAAATGACGCTAGCAGTGTGCAAGATGTATCCACACAGGATTCTACGCTTTACCGAGTTGACGGAGGTGCTTCCTTTGATGGTTCCAGCAATAGCGCAGCTCAACTTAATGCCTCAGGTGATAATACAACTATTATCCGTACTACTGGCTCGGGTAGCCAATTCAGCTCAGGAAAATTGGCACTTAGCGTTACAGGGGAAGGCGCAACAGGGATCAGGGTTGAAGGTGGTGCTACAGGAGAGATTACTGCAGATGCCGTTATCGTTAAGGTGGCGGGCAAAGACACCACTGCTGGCATTGTAGATGGTAATTACTATGAATTAGATGGTTCAGTGAATAGCGCTAAAAAAGGCAACTCTATTCTAACTAGCTATGCCAATCTGGAAACAGCGAATACTGCCGATGGTGCGTTTGGCTATATTGCACGTAATGGCGGCAAGTTGATCCATGAAGGGAGCATCGACTTTACCGAGGCGAATAGCACCGGTGTGTTGGTCGACGGCGGTATTTTGGATAATCGCTCTACCATTTCGGTTAATGGTGTCGCTGTAAATATTCAAGGTGCCAGCTCTGAAGTCACAAATACTGGAACGGTTACTGCAACTGATGGTACGGCTGCCTATTTGGTAGGTAAAGACGCTACATTGTCGCTAAACGGTAATGGTATTACGCAGGCTGCTGGTTCGGCTCACGGTATTTTGCTAGATACTGGCGCGAAAGGTTTAACGGTAGACGGCACCACTATAACCATGAGCGATACAGGAAGTGGTAGTGCTATCGAAAACAAAGCCAACATTGTTGGCATTCAGCTTAAAGATACGACGATCAACGTGGGTAACGGTATTGGCGTCCACACCGGAGCCTCTATGGCTCAAACTAACTCTGGCACAATTAATGTCACTGGCAGTGGCACCGGTATTCTGTTTGAAAATATTGATGGCTCGCAGACCGATCAAGTGCTGGATATGTCTGACTCAAAAGATTTGGTGATTAATGTCCAGAAGGTTGGTGGAAAAGGGATTGTGACGAATGCCTCTTCTGATCTAAAAACCGGTGTGAGCGTTAATGTACTCGATTCTGCGGGAGGCGCAGCCCTGATAGTTAAAGGATCAACTCAAAAAGTTGAACAGTCAGGAAAACTCACCTCTAAGTCGACGACAGATGCTGTGGTTGATATTAACAACGGTAGCGTAAGCGAATTTGTAAACCGTGGCGATATTTTGGCTCTTAATGCCTCACAGATAGCTATCGAAACGACCAGCGGCTCAGGTGTGCGGCTCACCAATGCCCATGGTGGGAACATCATCGGGCAGGTAAACCTTCTTACTGGTAATAACGTTGTGACGTTGGAGTCCGGCAGTACGGGGACTGATTTCACTACCGGTAGCGGCAGCGATCTGTTCTTACTTAAGGATGTTCAAGAGAGCGAAACTAACCTGTTTACATCTCTTAATGGTGGGCAAGGTGACGATACATTGAAACTGGATAATTCCGGCTATGTACTAAATCGCGCCGATGCCATTACTGGAATGGAGCATATCGATCTCACTAACGGTTCGACTCTCACCTTAGATAATGTGCTGCTGGCGCTGGGCGATAGCCAAGATGATAGTGCAGCAACGGGTTATTCCATTGATTCTACGAGTACTTTAGCTGTTAAAAATAGCACAAACGTTGCATTTAACAGCCACTTATCTGGCAATGGATTGATGACGGTTGATACGGCAGGTAGCCAGTTTGAATTCACGTCCAATAATGCTGCAGATGGTTTTGCTGGAACAGCTGCCATGGGGAATACACGTTTTGAGCTGGATGGGCTTAATACTCAGGCTTTAACCAATGCGACGATGCGGGCTGACAACGGTAGCATTATCCATGTTGGCACGGGGCAGCAAACGATTGGTGGACTGGCGTTTAATGGCGGTACAGTGAAATTTGATGGTGTGACGCCTGGTGTGACTGAGGCGGCAGGTACCATTCATACCACAGATAATATGGATCTACTGGGCAAAGGTGTTGTTCAAGTCGACGCTGGCAGCGTGAGCAACGATCGCCCATTACCAAATACACACGTTTCTCTTCTCGAGCAAGATGATACTGGAAGCCTGATTAAACTGGCTGACTCTGATGCAACGGTTCAAGGCAGCGGCGGTAATTTAGAGTTGCATGACGCCAGTGGTAACGTAATTTCAGACGGTGTGACGTTGGATATCGTTCAGGGGGGAACCACTGCCGCTAAAGGTACTTATGACTATCGTCTTACTAGCGGTGAAAATAACGATGGCCTCTATGTGAACTACGGTCTCACCCAGGTTGAACTGTTGGGAAGTGGTAATGATGCATTAGTGCTCGATGCGAATGGCAAAACGGGCAATGCCGCTGATCTGAGCGCCAAAATTACGGGAAGCGGCGATCTGGCACTAGATAGCCAAAAAGGTGAAACGGTTTCTTTATCTAACATGGATAACGACTATACCGGCGTCACTGATGTTCGCAGCGGCAATCTCTTGATGCTGAATGACAACGTTCTGGGACTAACCAGTGAGCTTAAATTGGCACTGGATACCGTATTGGATATGAATGGCCATAGTCAAACTATAGGCAAGCTTGTTTCAGAATCAGGCTCTTTACTGAATATCAACGGCGGTAAATTAACGTTAAATCACGGTGGTGTTTTTTCGGGCGAGTTAGCTGGTAGCGGAGAATTGGTTGTTGCCGCTGATACGTTAACAGTGAATGGCGCCAATGCTAATCTCTCTGCGACGACCACGATTGAGCAAGGGGCTTTAGCCGAGCTGAATAACACTCTGGGTCTGGGAATCGGCGATATCGTAGATAAAGGTGAACTGTTGCTGAATAAGGCGGATGGCGTTCTCTATAACAATATCAGCGATAACGGCGCTGTAGCTTTGAAAGATAGCCACGTGGTTCTTGCTGGTGACAACAGTAAATTCGCGGGCACATTCACTATTGATTCCACGTCTCAATTGACTGCGGGTTCTGCCCAGCATTTGGGGACGGCTGATATAAAAGATGAAGGCGAATTGGTACTGAATACTCAGTCCGATTGGGAATTGGCTAACAACGTTACTGGCAGTGGTTCGTTTACCAAACAAGGTAGCGGCAGCGTGACTTTTAATAAAAACGTCGCCTATACCGGAACGACTGACATCCAGCAAGGTAGTTTGATTCTTGGTAATGAGAATGCACCAATGACGCTTGCCAGCCAGCAGGTCAATATTCATGAGGGAGCGAAGCTCTCTGGATTTGGTGGTGTCGCTGGGAATATAGATAACCAAGGCTTGCTACAGATTGGTTCAGACACCCAAACTGACGGGAAGACTCAAACTTTCACTATTGGCAAAGATTTGGTAAACAGCGGAACCGTTATGGTCGGTAATAATACCGCACACGCAACCGCGGGTAATCAGTTGTTGGTGAAAGGTGACTACACCGGTAACGATGGACACATTCACTTTAACACAGCACTTGGCGACGATAATTCGGTTACGGATAAGATGGTCGTTACTGGAGATACCTCAGGAAAAACGGGAGTCAGCGTCAGCAATGCCGGTGGCACAGGTGCTCAGACCCTAAACGGTATTGAACTTATCCACGTAGATGGCGCATCTAATGGTGAGTTTAATCAGGAGGGGCGCATCGTTGCAGGCGCTTATGACTACACGTTGGCGCGAGGTAAAGATGGTAACAGCGGAAACTGGTACCTAACCAGTAAGCAAAATGGTGAAAATCCAGACCCAGATCCAAAGCCAGGTGAAAATACTGAGCGCCCTGAAGGTGGAAGCTATATCGCTAACCTTGCGGCGGCAAATAATCTATTTGTCACACGCTTACATGACCGCCTAGGTGAAACTCAGTATATCGATGCATTAACGGGTGAGCAGAAAGTCACTAGTATGTGGATGCGTCAGGTCGGGGGGCACAACAACTGGCGTGACGCCGCGGGCCAGTTAAAAACTCAGAGTAATCGCTATGTTATGCAGATGGGAGGCGATGTTGCTCAGTGGAGTACCGACGGCTTAGATCGCTGGCACTTAGGCCTGATGGCTGGGTACGGTAATAACCACAGCAGCACGAAATCCAATATTAGTGGTTATAGCTCGAAAGGTTCGGTCGATGGCTACAGTACCGGTATTTATGGGACTTGGTATGCTAATGATGCAGAAAAAACAGGTACCTACCTCGATAGTTGGTTGCAATATAGCTGGTTTAATAATCATGTTAATGGTGAGCAGATTGCCTCCGAATCTTATAAATCGCGCGGTATTACGGCGTCGGTAGAAGTGGGGAAAACGATAAAACTTAGCGAGTTTAAAGGCAGTCTGGGCAGCACTAATACATGGTATGTACAACCGCAGGCACAAGCTGTTTGGATGGGCGTCAAAGCTAAAAATCATACCGAAGCTAATGGTACAAGCGTGAGTAGTGACGGTGACGGTAACCTGATGACTCGACTGGGTGTGAGAACTTACCTTAAAGGGCATCATGCATCTGATGAGGGAAAAACACGTGAATTCCAGCCATTTATTGAGGCTAACTGGATCCACAACACTAAAGATTTTACGGCCACGATGAACGGTGTTGCTGTTAAGCAAGACGGCGCACGTAATCTGGGGGAAGTAAAAGTTGGCGTTGAAGGGCAGTTAAATCCACGCTTAAACCTTTGGGGCAATATCGGTGTTCAGGTTGGTGATAAAGGTTACAA
Organism: Obesumbacterium proteus; assembly: GCF_001586165.1. Classification (NCBI taxonomy): domain Bacteria; kingdom Pseudomonadati; phylum Pseudomonadota; class Gammaproteobacteria; order Enterobacterales; family Hafniaceae; genus Obesumbacterium; species Obesumbacterium proteus. The sequence goes on from NZ_CP014608.1 coordinate 1,771,694, forward strand.
CGATGGCGCGGCAATGGTTGGCGTAAAAGTTAACTTTTAACTGATGGAAGAGGCAAGAGTATATTAACACTTGCCTCTTACTCTCTTATTGAATTTTTATGGCTTATTATTAGCGTAATTCTCTAAGATGTTTTTTCTGTTAATTATTTAAATTATCTCACTTAATAGTGAACTTTGTATGAATCAATATAATATTTAAGTGCTGATTGCTAATTTCAGCAACATAGTTCTATTCATTGTGATGTTATCAAAGCATTTATATCTAATGTTTCAAAAAATATGACCGCTATTAAAGTGGTGGGAATTAATGAATAATGATTTTATAGCAAATGGTGAGTGTTTTTTGCTCTGTAGAAAAATCCAAACAAGATAAATATTCTTCTACGAAGAATAGAAAAACATGGTGGTTAGCACCAGGAAAATGAGCAACCATAGGAGGGAGACAATGGAAAAGTTAGGTGTAAGAACGACAAGTGAGCTCATACCAATACATAAAATTATAGATGAGGTAATTAGGCCCGGTGAGCTTACATTTAATGAAAAAGTATACGGGGCAAATATAACTGACATTACTATAAAGATATTTTCATCGAATAAGTATTTTACGCTGGGTTTTAAAAGCGCACTACCATGTGGGAAAATTATAGATGAAGAGTTCACTGGTAATCCAAAATTACAATATGAAGATAAGTGGATGCACACTGTAATAGTTTTATCTGAACTTTTACCTGATGTTGTATATCAAACATTGCTATATTTACGCTCAGTGTCAATTTGGGTCGAACATCCTATTCTTGTTATTGCAGATAAAATTACCCCTATAATTAGCAAACTGGTTTCTGGTACAAATATAGTAATGGTTACTGGAAGGATTGATTTCACTAGATTAAATGGCGAACTATTCTACTGGATAAACAGTGTTGTATCAGAATGTCATGAGTCCCCTGTGAATGAATATAAATTAACATGTTCTGAACAAGCTGCGTTGCTGCAATATATGCGATGCCATAATATGAAGAAAGTTGCTTTGGAGCTCGGTATTTCATTAAAAACAGCGTATGCCAACAGAATTTCTGCATTAAATAAGCTTGGCTCACGAAATATTCAGGATTTTATTCTTCAAAGAGAATGTATATTTCATGATTGCCAATTGAATAATGATGATTTTCCGCCAGCATCGGGTCAATGAGGAAGGTGGTACCGGCGTATTCGATAAAAAGAGTAGCGTTTCTTACTTGTGTTAGTTTCATGGCTATCCTGTTTGGCGTTGATAGGCACCGGAGTGCCTGAATATTGCCAGTATAAAAAGATGGCCTGAGCGTCGTGACAGGGCTGAGGGACAATGATCGATGTAATCGGGCCAATGTAGTTTGCTAACATTTTTTCGGTGATATCAGACATGAGCTTAATTTTGTTGAACGGGTAAAAATGCTTTTATCAAACTTTGATGTATATGCTTTACCGAATGCATCATTGATTTTATCAACCCGCAGAGTATCCTGTTGCCAAATATCTAGGAGGAACGATGCCGCTAGCTTGTCTGCAACTTTTCAAAAATCTATCTGATGAAACTCGTCTGGGCATCGTGTTATTGCTCAGGGAAATGGGAGAATTGTGCGTGTGCGATTTGTGTACCGCACTGGAACAGTCACAGCCGAAAATCTCTCGTCATTTGGCGATGTTACGTGAAAGCGGACTGTTATTGGATCGCAAGCAGGGGAAGTGGGTTTACTATCGTTTATCCCCGCATATGCCTTCTTGGGCGGCTCAGGTTATTGAGCAGGCTTGGTTAAGTCAGCAAGATGACATTAAAGTTCTCGCCCGTAAGTTGTCCGTGGCTAACTGTTCTAGCAGCGGCAAAGCTGTTTGTATCTAAAAAATTCACCTAAACATATATGTTTTTGTATATATGAAATCATGATGAGGGAAATGTTATGTTACTGGCAGGCGCTATTTTTGTCCTGACCATCGTTTTGGTTATCTGGCAGCCGAAGGGATTAGGGATCGGTTGGAGTGCGACGTTGGGCGCAGTACTGGCTTTGATCTCTGGCGTTGTACATTTAGGCGATATTCCCGTGGTGTGGAATATCGTTTGGAACGCGACAGCAACGTTTATTGCCGTGATCATCATCAGCCTGCTTCTGGATGAATCCGGCTTTTTCGAATGGGCGGCGCTGCACGTTTCTCGTTGGGGAAATGGTCGAGGGCGCCTGCTGTTCACTTATATCGTTTTGCTCGGTGCAGCAGTAGCGGCACTGTTCGCCAACGATGGAGCTGCGCTTATTTTAACGCCGATTGTTATCGCCATGCTGTTGGCGCTTGGCTTTAGTAAAAGCACCACGCTGGCATTCGTGATGGCTGCTGGGTTTATTGCCGACACCGCCAGCTTGCCGCTTATTGTCTCGAACTTGGTGAATATCGTCTCTGCCGATTTCTTCCATCTGGGATTCACCGAATATGCGTCGGTGATGGTGCCAGTGGATATTGCCGCAATTATTGCCACGTTGGCGATGCTGCATTGGTTCTTTCGCAAAGACATTCCGCCAACCTATGACCTTGAACGTCTCAAAGAACCTGTAAAAGCAATCAAAGATCCAGCAACGTTCAGGACTGGCTGGATCGTTTTGATTCTTCTGCTGGTTGGCTTTTTCGTTTTGGAGCCGCTCGGTATTCCCGTTAGCGCGATTGCGGCGGTGGGGGCTGTTATCCTGTTTGCGGTGGCGAAACGAGGTCATGCCATTAACACCGGTAAAGTGCTGCGCGGTGCGCCTTGGCAGATTGTGATTTTTTCGCTCGGGATGTATCTGGTGGTCTATGGTTTACGCAATGCGGGATTAACCGAATACCTCTCTGGCGTGCTGAACGTGTTGGCAGATAAAGGCCTTTGGGCCGCGACGTTTGGCACTGGATTCCTGACAGCTTTCCTGTCTTCCATCATGAACAACATGCCTACCGTGCTGGTTGGCGCTCTCTCTATCGATGGCAGCACCGCAACAGGCGTTATTAAAGAAGCGATGATTTATGCCAACGTGATTGGCTGCGATTTAGGGCCAAAAATCACCCCGATTGGCAGTTTAGCGACGCTGCTTTGGCTGCATGTGCTTTCGCAGAAGAACATGACTATCACATGGGGGTATTATTTCCGCACTGGGATTATCATGACTCTGCCTGTGCTGTTTGTAACGCTGGCCGCGCTGGCGCTACGTCTCTCTTTCACTTCGTAATGAGATACTAACATGAGCAATATTACGATTTATCACAACCCAGCCTGCGGCACGTCGCGTAACACTCTGGAGATGATCCGCAATAGCGGTACTGAGCCGACCGTTATTCTTTACCTCGAGACTCCACCTTCACGCGATGAGCTGGTCAAACTCATTGCAGATATGGGTATTTCAGTACGGGCGCTGCTGCGTAAAAACGTCGAGCCGTATGATGAACTGGGTCTAGCCGAAGATAAATTTACTGACGAGCAGCTCATCGACGTTATGTTGCAGCATCCGATCCTGATTAACCGTCCGATTGTGGTGACGCCACTGGGAACTAAACTGTGCCGTCCGTCCGAGGTAGTTCTGGATATCCTTCCTGATGTGCAGCAAGGTGCTTTCACCAAAGAAGACGGTGAGAAGGTGGTTGATGATGCAGGTAAACGAATAGCGTAAACATCAAGGGGGCAAACGCCCCTATGCCAATGACTTCTAGTGACTTCACCAAAACCTTCAGCAGGTCTGCCTCAATCACTTTTGAATTTCTATTAGTCGAGCAGGCCATCTTCTGCCGCTTTAACCAAGGTATCCACAACGTAGCGGATTTTTGGTAGTAGCTGGCGGCTTTTCGGCCATAGGGCGCTAATCGACATTTCGCCTCTGGAATAGCGAGGAAGGACCTCGCGCAGTTCACCGCTTGCGAGATATTTTCCCACCAGCCACAGCGGCAGTTGTGAGAGCCCACTTCCCGCCAATGTGGCGGCAAGCATGGCATCGCCATCGCCAAACTCATGTGTTGGAGGGGGAGTAAAGCGGCTGGTTTGGCCATCATCTCCTTTCAACAACCATGAAATAGGCTGATTGCGACGAAGCCCAACAATACACCGATGCTGGTGCAGCTCATCGGGGCTGGCGGGTTCTCCACGGTAAAGAAGGTAATCCGGCGATGCACAGATAACTAGCTTCTGAGTCGTCAATTTCCTCGCGACCAAACTACTGCTATCCGTTAGTTCACCAATGCGGATCACAAGATCAATGCCTTCTTCGATCAGGTCTACAAACCTCTCACTGAACGTGACGGTGAGTGTCAGCTCAGGATAGCGCTGGGTGATGTCTAACAGGATAGGAAGTATGCGCTGTCGTCCGAACGCGGCGGGTAAATCAACGCGAAGCTGTCCTGATGGCTGGCTGGTATGAGAGGTTAGTTCGGCCTCGGCCTGTTCCAGTATCTCTATGGCGCTCTGGCAACTGGTAAGAAATCGCTCGCCATCTGGGGTTAGGCTAAGACTTCGGGTCGAGCGTTGAAACAGCTTCAGCCCGAGGCGATCTTCAAGACGGCTGACGCTTTTCCCAACGGCCGATTTGGTGAGCCCCAATTTTTCCGCCGCCGCAGTGAAACTCCCCAGTTGGGCGGTGCTGACAAAGGCTGTAATACTGCCAAGATGATCGGTTTTTCGCATAAATTTTCGTCAGACGTATTCGGCTAGGATGCTAATTGTAGAATCTATGTCTACATAGTAGCGAATGAAAGCCTGTTTATCATGCAATAAAAAACAATCATAGTGGTTGGCACAGTAACAGGCTCACCCTGTGCATTACAGGGCGCATCTCGCATACTCGGCACAGTTAGTTTTGAGGAGAACGGTATGTCATCAGTTAAGGGTTTCAAACATGTGGGCTTTCTTACGCGTAAAAAAGGCCAAAGTTTTGAAGATTTTGTTCAGCACTGGGAGCATGTACACACGGCGATTACGCTTAAACTTCCAGGCCTAAAAGGGTATGTGCTCAATCCTATTGACCGAGAAAAATACCCTGATTCTCCCGTTGATGGTTTCTCGGAGCTCTGGTTTGACTCCATTGAAGCCGCAATTGCGGCTTTTGATTCACCCATTGGTCAGAAAGCTTACGAAGATGTTCCAAACTTCGTGGAACAGGCAGCGATTACCTATGTTACTGAAATCAGAAAGCTGTAAATCACAGCGTAGTGTAATGGCTTATTTCTGACTGGAATCGCTTTCGCCATTAGGCCTGTTTATCTGCATGAATAATACGAAACCCATTCCCCACAGCCACTGCGCCCGCGGATAAATCTTTAGTGACCACGGTGCCTGCGCCGATTGTTGCACCGTCGCCGATATGAATGTCACCAATGACTATCGCATTAGCACCAAACTCAATATCGTTGCCCAATACTGGGCTGTTGCTGATGCGACCGTCGCGGTGTGTGACGTTGCCGATGGTGACGCCCTGACGCAGGATGCAGTTCTCGCCTATGATCACATCGCGACCAATAACCACGCTGTGCGGGTGGTAGATTTTAAGTCCGTAACCAATACGTGCGTGGTGTGGGATCTCAACGCAAAACAGGCATTCGCTGACCAGTTTGTTGAGGATAACAAAGGGGAGTCCGAGTAGTTTAAGCAGTGGATTGCGGCTGCGCCACAGCGTCGCCATCCGGTAAAACAAGATCACCAGTTTTGCTTTTAGTGCGCCAGCGCTGGCGATCTCTCGCCAAGCGCGTTGCAGGTTATTTGCCATGAGCAGTCTCACTTATTGCAACGTAATTATTGCAAGGTAATGGTTGAGAGGCGATACCAACCGTCGTTTTGTTGGCCTTCGTTTGCCAGCTGTATGCGTGCTTTACCTGATTTGTCGATGAGTGCGACATCCACAAAGTAGCGCCCAGATTTCAGATTGCTCGGTACGGCGAGAGTAGAGTGGAGGGCGTGCTGGCCCGGAAGCCACTGGCGGATGTCAGCGTCTGTCACGGCTTGTGTAACGGTGTTCCCCTGTTCATCCTGTAAACGCCACGCTAAACGATAAGGCAAATAGATAGGCGCCACGCCGTCGTTTGACCATTGGCTATCCAAAATAATTGGCTGCCCAAGGGGGCTTGTTTTGTCATGGGTGAGTGATACAACGCGGAAACGATAGCCTATTTTTTCTAGGGCTTTGTCGACAATATCACGGTACTTTTCCGGAACCTCACGCGACTTCAGGTTGAGCGTGCTGGCATGGTGCGCTAGCGCCCAGTCAAAACTGGCTTGCACTTGCTCACGGGTATAATGCTGAACGGAAAGCCATTCGGCCATGTAGCCACAGATCTCAAGGCTGATGGGTGCTTTCTTCCATGCTGTATTAAAGCCAGACCAACTGGCCTGAGCGGCGGCAAGCCGTTGCGGATAGTCATCGCGCATATGGCTCCAATCTTGGGTAAAGTTATGCCAGTCACCCCAGCAGTCTGCACGCCAGCCTGCGCCTTTCTTCGCGGCATACGCCAGAGTTTCACCGCCGCTGATAAGCATAATTTTTGGCGTGTGAGGGAAGGCGGTGAAATGCATATCGACGTAGCGATTGAGTTGCTCGGTGCTATAGCGTTCTAGCAGTGGTTTGACGGTTGGAAAATTGCTGTTGTGCCATTCTCCCCATGACCCAACCATGCCAATGTCGAGAAAGGCTAATTCTGGATTGCCGTCATAGCGTTTGCCAAAGGCGTTTAACAGGCGTTGGGCGTATTGGATAAAGACAGGATCATCAAGATCGGGAACGAAGGTTTTTCCGTTCGCTGTCCACGTGCCTTTGATGCCTTTTTTAATTAGCCAATCGGGAATGCGTGAACCTGAGTCGGGTTCTTCGAGTGTCATAAACCGCAAACCTACGTTCATGGCCGGTTTATGGCGGGCGGCGACGGCAAAAGCACCATCGACCAGTGTGTAGTTAAATTTACCTTCAACAGGCTCTAAATCGCTCCAGTAGAAGCGCTGATATTCAATACCGGTATTGGGATATTTTGACTCAGACAGGCGCTCGCCGTAGCCGTCGTGGAAACTGGCCACGCCGTTGCCCGGATTGGTCAAGGGGCCGCTGATGGCGTGGGGAGTGACGGTGATTTTATTTTCACTGGCGCTCGCCGATAAAGCAGAGAGCGCGATACCACACACGGCAATCATCAGTGTGACTATGTTCGTGAACCCGAGGCGTTTAGGCCACATGGTGTATTCCTTATTCATACAAATTTACTCGCGATGCTGCATCAGCCAGTCCCAAAGACCGAGATGGTAGTTTGGGAAGATATCGATGCCGAGGGCTGACTTGATCAGATAAAGCGAGATAAATACCGAGCCAGCGGCGGCAATAGCGGCCAAAATAACTAAGATTGAAACAATGAAACGCCGCAAAGGAGATTCTTGGCGTGGTCGGCGGCGTAGATCGCGGCCAAACAAAAACACCAAATAAAAGCGTTTGGTGAACAGTGGAAAACTGCGGCGAATATCGATCTGATGACGTGTCACTAGCGTAATGTCGAGAACGGCTTTCTCCACTGCCTGCTTTTGCTCGTCAGTCAGCGAGTCGATCGTTTTCTCATCGAGCGCACGGTAGAAACGCTCTAGAACGAGCGGTCGTTTGTCAGATTTTTCCACGTTTAACCTGTTGATTTGTTTGATGTGTTTTTATATATCTGCATCGTTTGTTCAGCAATGGTATCCCAGTTATAGCGAGCCAAATAATGCTGATAATCTGTGGTTGGCAGGTTGCTGCGGCTGGCAATTTTTTCTGCGAGAGCTGCCACGTTCCCAACAGGAAAATAGGCATCTGGCTCCAAGCCAACCTCTAGATTAGCCGGAATGTCACTGATAACGGCGGGCAGAGAGTAGGACATCGCCTCCAGCAGCGCAATCGGCAATCCTTCGTGATAGGACGGCATAACAAACAGCCGCGCCTGAGCAAATAGCGCCTGTAATACGGCACCGCGCTGAAAACCGGTGAGGATCACGCCCGGAGTATTGCGCGCCAGTTGTTTCAGTTTTTCACTGTAGGGCGTTGGGTGATCGGCATCGCCAACCAGCACCAGTGGGAATGAGACGCCAGATTGTTTCCACGCTTCAATCAAATCATGCAGACCTTTTTCTTCCACGAAACGACCGACTGCAACGATATATTCCCCTGCCTGTAATGAAAACTGCGTCATCGTTTGGCTGGCGATAGCCGGATCTAGCGGCGCAGGGAGATTAACACCGTTGGGGATCAGATGAGCATCATTACGACCGTAGGTGTTTTTAACTAGCGTATTAATTACTTCAGAAATGACGATGACTTCGTTGGCATATTTCACCGCCCAACGCTCGCCCAGCATGAGCGCCATTCGGGCGAAGCGTCCCCATTTTTGGCGTGCATAGTCGGGACCGTGATGGGTGAACACAACCTTTTTGCCGAGTAAGCGCAGCAGCGGAACCACCAGCCCGGGGCCAATAGCGTGCACATGTACGATATCTGAACCATCAAAGCGGGTCGCAAGCGCCGCCAGCGTGGAGTGAATGATCGCTTCCAGTGATTTTTTCTTCGGTGCCCAGATTGAGCGAGTTTTCACGCCGCGATAAACCGAACGCTGATAATTGACATAGGGTGAACGGGCAATGACGCAGATATCAACCTCATTTTGATAGCGCGCTTTAATAGCCGGATAGAGGTTCTGGCAGTGCGTTTCTACGCCGCCTAAAACGTCGGGAATACCCCGCGTACCCAGTACTGTAATTCGCTTAGTCATGCGGCATCCCACTTAGCAATTTATGATAGAGCGCAATAAGTGCGTCCATGTGCACGCGCAGAGAGTATTTATTCTCTAAACGTTGGCGAGCACGTTCGCCGAGCGCGCGAGCGTCATCAGGATTTTGTGCCAGTTCATCAAGAATACCGGCAAGTTGCTCGGCGTTACCGGGTTCGAAAAGCCGTCCTTCTTGACGGTCGCGGATTTGCTCCGGAATACCGCCGATGTTGCCGCCAACCACCGGCTTGGCAAATGACATGGCTTCTAGCACTGACATTGAGCAATTCTCATAATACTCAGAAGGCACAATAACGGCTCTGGCATGGCGAATGAGATTGTTGAGTCCTTCCCCCTGCTGCTGATAGCCAAGGAATTCCGCTTCAGGAAAACGCGCGCGTAAATCCTGAAGCAGCGGGCCATCGCCCGCGATTTTTAGCGGCAGCGGATGCTGCATTAAGCGGTGAGCCTGAGCGAGAGTCGCCACGCCTTTTTCACGGCTTAAACGGCCGATAAATAGGAAATAGCCGTCGTCGCGGATATCGCCCATAGGCTGAGTATCATCAATACCGTTGACGATAACCTCAACCGGCACATCGGTTATTTTGCGGATCACTTTTTCGCGTAAAAAAGCGCTGGGAGAGATGATGGCATCCAGTTTGTGATAGTTGCGCGCCAGATCTTGCCACATCGCCTCGAGAGATAAGAGCAGACTTTTTCCCGCCGATCCCTCCTGACAACGGTAGCGAAACGCGTTGAAGACGGAACCCTCCAAACACGCCTCGCAAACATGTCCGTCGCGCAGCATGGTGTAGGACGGGCAGACAATTTTATAGTCGTGCGCCGTCAGCACGGTTTTGCAGCCGAAGCGCTGTGCAATGGCGATAATAGAAGGCGTTAGCTGGTGGTAGATATTGTGAAAATGGACAATATCTGGCTTTTCCTGTAGCAACAGATCGTTAAATTTACGGCAGGCTTCAGCGTTGTGAATAAAGTTAATGGCGGTTTTAATTTTCCCGACAATACCGCTGTTACCGTGATAATCGACATTGCTGACGAACCATTTGGCGTAGTCGGAAGGAGCGTTTTTCTCGTGCTGCATTGAGAAATCCACCACGGTGACTCCGGCCGCTTTCAGCCGATCGCTTTCCTGAAAATAGACGGTTTCAGCGCCGCCTTTAATAAAAAAGTATTTATTAACGAGCAGGACTTTCATTGTTTTGCATCCTGATGACTAACAATATCATTTTCTGGTGGCTGCATCGGGTCGGGAAGTGGGGTGAGCAGTCCGCGGATCAGCCCAGCAGAAAATGCGGTGAGATTGAGAACGCTGTGCAGTCCTGCAAATAGCGAGCGGTTTTTGACCGTTTTTAAACCGATAAACAGAATGAGCGGTAGCAAAGACAGGCCGAATAACGTGCCGTTGCCGCTTAGCAGCATGGCGAATACCAGAAGCCAATAAAGGGTAAAAATCGCTTCGTTACGGGTAATTTTCAGCGTGTCTCGAAACCAAGGTTTGCCCCAAGCGCTGCGTAGCAGTTCGCCTGGGCCACTTAAAAAGCGGCTTTTCCAGCGGTAGCGCAGCATGGTTAGCGTCGACATAACATGCGAGGTATGGCTGAAATAGGGCACATCGAGGCGATGCAGTTTGTAACCTGCCTGATGTAGACGAATACCTAACTCAGCTTCTTCATAACCATGCAGCCCACGGTGGGTCAGATAGCCTATTTTTTCGATCGCGCTGCGGCGATACAAGCCGCCGCCGCCGAGGTGATCGCAGTCGCCGAGAGGGTAGATTTTGTTGATTCGCTGTTTGCGAGATTTAAATTCGTAGTTGCTGCCTTCATCCATCGCCACTCTTCCAGCGACGCCCGCATAGTTTGGGTTAGCCTGCATAAACGCCAGCGCAGATTCGATAAACTCATCCTCCAGCGTCATATCACCATCCATCAACAGCAAAAATTCGCCCTGACTGTGCAGATAGCTAAGCTGATGGCCGACACCACAACAGCGATCTTCCGGATGACGTAATGAAACCACCGTTACCCCTTTCGCGCAGGCCAGTTCGCGGGTGTTATCGGTCGACAGACTGTCTGCAACGATGATCTCGTGAGGATAGGCTGCCAGTTGGCGGCGAATGCTGTCGATAGTTTTCTCTATCCCCTGCGACTCATTGAAGGTCTTAATGCTGGCGGTGATAAAAGGTGAGTTACTCATACTCTCTCCGAATCGAACGATGAACGGTGCGGCGAATAACCAGTGCCGAACCACTCACCAAATAAAACAGAAACTGCAATAACGGAATAATCATCAGCGTTTGGCTGTAGGGCAAACTGAGCAGGCAGCCGATAATAAAAACGGTAAAGGCGGGGCCATAGCAAAGAAGCTGTATGTCGTCCTTATCTAGATCGTTGACGTCCAGCAGAGGCCGTGGCCACGTGATGCGTACAATCCACAGCAGCAGGCCAATAAATAGCGTGGTGCCAACGAGGCCAACTTCCCACAGCAGCATGCTGAGCGAGGTGGAATCGAGCACGAGGCGGAAAATAATATTGAGGTAGCCCGCAGAGACTGCGCTGCCGCTGTTGGTGGCATTCAGCCCATAGCCAAACAGCATGCTGGAAATCCCCCACATATCACTATGTTTGGCCCAGAAGAAAATGGTGGTTAGACGCCCTAACTCGCCGGTGGCCGCCATGATGTAGTTGGTATCAAAAATATAGTCGAGAGAATCGAGAAAAATGCTCAGTGAGCTTTTTCCTGTTTCACCGCCGAACGCAGAAGAGTAACCGGCGGAAAGCACCATAATGGCGATGGTAATGAGCCCGCCCATGACGGCGAAAATAATCAGCAGGGTTTTCAGCGTCACTTTGCTCACGCCTTTTACCCACGACGGCATGCTCCAAACCAACGCCATCAGGAACGGAGAGAGCAAAATAATAAACTTCACTTCACCCAACACGCAGAGCACGAAGGCCAAACCAATATGCACGGCGGCTGAACGCCACGTGGTGACGCCATGTTTTAGCTCGGAGAGTTTCATCAGCATAATCAGCAGACAAAACATGCCCATCACCGCCGTGTTACCGCCGCCCATCGGATCGCCGCCGAATGTGCCCACCACCGAGTCCCACTTCTCATCTTCACCCCGCATCGCGACGCGCTGCGGCAGCACGATCAGAACCTGATAGATAACCAAGGGGAATTGAGCATAGAAAATCCAGTACAGCAGACGGCTGATACGGAAAATCTGCGATTCGCGACAAAAGCCAAGCAGCAGGCAGAACAGCACCAGTGACATGCCAACTTCGTTTTTAATCCCGATGATGGTGACAGTGATCCCGCCTTGCAGCACGGTGCTAATGAGCGCCAAAACCACAAAGCAGAGATAAATAACCAACACCATCATTTCTGATAAATCCAGCTCCAGCGGGGTGCGGCGCGTTTGCATCAGCAGAAAACCGGTGGTCACGAACGCCATGACGACGGGCAGCCACAGGACGGCGAGAATACCGGTGAAGTACTGCACTACCCCGCAAAAAACGAGGGTGACGACGGTATAGATTTGCAGCCAGAGGGCGCTGTTTATACTCATGGATGCGCCATCTGTTGGCTGAGCTTCGCCGCGCGTTTATTCATCTGTTGCCAAATGAACAGATAACGCAGCAGCGTCAGCAATGAGAAGGTAAGCACCGCAACGGGGTAAGTCTGCCCGAAGTAGGGGAGCGCCAAGAAGGCCAATAGCGTAATCGCCAACTGTTCCACTTGAATTCGCAGAAAATAAAAATGCGAGCCAAAGACCAGTTCGATAACGGTTAATGGGCTAATCGCCAGCGCCAAGAACAGATACGGCAGGATATAGCGAGAGGAAGGGATGGAGGCAATCCACTCTTCGCTAAAGCCAAATTTCATCACCAGTGGATAGAAAATCAATACTCCCAGCGCGCAGACAATGGCGAGCACGAATAGCAATCGGCGTACTTTTTTATACTCAGGGTAGTTGAAAACGTGGTTGCGAAAATCCATCGACCACTTAGAGAAAATAGAGTTACGCACCGCATTGCCAACAATAGTGACCGGCGAGAGACAAAAGCGCATCACCACCGAAAAATACCCAGCCGTTAGCGCCGAGAACCAGAAGTTGATCAGCATGATCGGCAGGTTGTTATTGACCATGGCCAACACTTCCGCGCTGCCGACTTTGCTCAGATGGTGGCGATGTTCGCGAAAGAAACCGAGGTTACTTTTGAGCCCCCAGTGGGATAAACGTAGCGTGCTTAAGCGGAAGGTTTTGATAATGCAGCTAATAATCAGCACCAGCATCGCCGCGGTCCACAGCCAATAGAAGGCCGTGGTATTCGAGGTTAGCAGCAGCGCGGCAATTACCACCACCGACACCATCATGCGTTGGAATACTAAAAAACGATAATTACCGGTACGTAGCGACAGGTTTTCCGCGACCAATACCAGCGCATAGCTGAGCGTGAGCAGATACAGGAACAGCACATTCTGATGAAATAGCCATGCGGTTAACGCAGCATAAGGTGCGGCGATAATCAGGCTTTGTATCAGGCAGAATGCCACGTTACGCGCTAGCTGTTCATCATCAGGCTGGCGCGGAATAAGTAATTGAGAGGCAAAGGTACACACCTGCGCGCCAACCAGCACAATGCTGTAAATCAGTGAGTAAATCCCCACTTCCGCCATGCCATACTTGTGTGAGATAAACCAAATCGACAGCGCGCCAATCAGCTGTGAAACCACCGATGAACTGGCAATCGTCGTAATACTACGCAGAAGATTCATCGTGATTTCACCGGCGTGATGAGTTCACCCACGTGCTGGTGGATCAGGCGGTCGCCTTCTCGGCTTTCAAGATTGTTATCGTTAACCTTATTCAGCACCGCGCCGACTAAGTGGATCTGCTCGCGTTTGAGCGTTTCCAGCATCGCCAGTAATTCACTGGCCTGCGAACGTTCAGCTTGTGCAATTAGCACCACGCCGTCGGTTTGTCGTGCGATGAGCTGGCTATCCTGCGCCTGACTCAGCGCAGGAGTATCGATAATAATGCGCGCATAGCGCTGGCGCAGCGTTTGCAGCAGCGTGACGAAAGCGGATGACGTCAGCATCAACAGCGTTGAGCCGCTCAGTTTACCGCGAGGTAATAGCGTTAAATGAGCTCCCTGTTTGATAAGCACCTCATCCAGCGTTTTGCTGCCTTGTAAAACTTCGGCCAGCCCCGGTGCACTGGCCGTCGATAAACCGCCATTGTTGACATAGTCCATATCGATCAGCAGCGTCGGCTGATCGATAGCGAACGAGAAGGCCAATGCTTCTGCGACCAGTGAGCGTCCTTCACCGGACTCAGCCGACGTTAGGGTTAACACCGTCGGAGACGGAGAGGCCAATAGCAGTTGGGTGCGGATGGCGTGGATCATATCGGCCCGTAGCGGGTCGTTGAGGAGCTGTTGCACCGTTTGACGGCGATCGGTCGATTCGCCGAAGAGCGGCAGTTCACCCAGCGCTTTGAGGTTCAAGCTTTTTGCCAGCTGACTCATGCTGCTCAGGGTATTGTGCAGAGCGGCACCAACAATGAGCCAAACCAAATAAATCAACGTCACCAGCACCACCGAGATGATCCACAGCAGGGCTTTATTCGGTTTTGCTGGGCGTTCTGGCGGTACGGCAGGATCAGAAATAACGGCGTCAGGCTGGTCAAGCGATACGGATAAGGCTAACTCGTGGGCTCGCTGATAAAGCGTTTGGTAAAGCTCCTGCGTTTTGTTCAGCGCCGTCATCATAGTGTTGTATTGATCGCGCTTGCCGGCTAGCTGCTGGAAGTTACCTTTTTGCGCGTCGAGCATCGCCTGATAGCGATTTTCTTCGTCTTGAGCCGTTTGGAATTGCTGGCGAGCACCGCGCGCCAGCTCGCCGATCACCAGACCGATTTGGCCGTTAACCGTGTCAACCTGCGCTTGAGCTTCCAGAATTTTATCGTGCTTAGGCCCATAGCGTTTCCGCAGCTCAGCGAGGCTGCGTCGTGTTTGGGTCAGGGCAATGCGCAGATCTTGAATTTGCGCGTGGCCTGAGAATTCGGGCAAAGAAATGATCTCTTCTGGCGCGTGATCCGCGAGCGCTTTTTGCACTTCATCGTATTGGGATTGTGCCGCGATCCGGCGTTGTGTCGCGTCAGCGAGGCGGTTGGTAATGATCCCCAACTGTTCGGTTTCATAGCCGTCTACACCACGAAACGTCAGCATGTTTTCCTTTTTCAGGAAGGCATCAATGGCCGCTTTCTGATCGACCATCTGCTGCTGCACGCGCTCCATCTGCTGCTGATTCCAGTGCAATGCGTCTTCAGTCGCTTTATGTTTTTGCTCTACCGAATAGTTGATATAGGCCCGCGCGACACCGTTAGCCACGTTAGCGGCCATTTCTGACGACGGTGACTGGAAGCTAATATCAATCAGTTGAGTATTGCGCACGCCGCTGACCGACAAATTATTAACCACGTTCTTGAGCGTTTTTTCCATACGCAGTGCGGCATTATCGGGTGTGATTTGGCTGGCATCAAAGCCGCCGTTGAACGTTGGTTCCTGATCCAATTTCAGATCGGTAATGGCCTTTTGGATCACCACTCGCGATTGCACAATGGCATATTGCGTTTCGTAAAAATCACTGCGAGTCGCATCGTAGCGGCTCAGCTGTGGCAACGGCGTGGTGTCGTCCTGTAGCGCTTTGATCATCACCGCTGACGTCGCAACATATTTTGACGGGATCAATTTGATCAGCGGATAGGCAACCACCGCGGTGACAATCACCACCGCCAGAAGACGCCAGATTTTGCTGCGGATCCGTCGAGTGTATCTGGAAAACTCAACCACGTTTTCCAGCTTTTTCCCTTGTTCAACCATAGATAGTTTCATATCAGAAGAAGCTCATGCCAACGATGACGGTGTCCCCAGGACGTAAAGAATGACGCACATCGACGTTTTCCAGCAGCTCATTGCTGCCTGAAAGACGGATGCTAAGGTCGTGTTTGTCGGCGCGATCGGTAAATCCACCGCCCAGCGCGAGGGCTTTTTCAACCGTTAGGCCAGGCTGCCAAGGATAAGCATCTGGTTTTTCCACTTCACCCAGAATGAAGAAGTTACGGAATTGGCTAACGGTAACGGTAACGGTAACCATCGGGTTATGGAGATAGTCGCCTTTTAGGCGTTGAGCGATCTCGGCGCTAACCTCTTCAGGCGTTTTGCCGATTAAGCGCAGCTGGCCGATGTACGGGAAAGTAATCGTACCGCCGTTATCAAGCATAAAACGCATGGTCATATCAGGCTCACCCGCGACGGCGATATTGATTTGATCGCCTTCTCCAAGCCAGTAGCGGTTATCTTTCGACGGCGTGTCCATCAGCGGCGTAGGCGTGCTGCAAGCGGTGAGAATGCTGCATAGAAATATGAGAAGCGCTGGTATTAAGTTTTTCACGTTAAATTTGTACCCTAGCCGTTAACATAATCAGTTGGTTGTCATAACCCAGCGTTCTGTCTACTTCGCGATCGAAGTTTGGCCCGATAAAGAACGCATCGGTTTTCTTATTTGAATGCAGTGTATCTATCTGATATTTCAGCTCGAAATTAATCGAGGGCCGAAAATCATAGCTGGTGCTCAGCGTCAGTATGCCGTTACGGTCTTTTCGATTATTGACCTGTTTCTTATAATCTTCAGTGACATAAGCGTAATCCACGGTGGTCGAAAAGCGGTCTACCCACCAGTGATGCGTCCAGCCCAATCCATTATCTGTTACCAAGATATAGCCGCCGATCTCAGAAGGATCTTTAATCCGTTGTGCGCTGTGAAACGCAATGGAGGATTGTTGCAGCGGTTTCCATTCCAGTTTGATATCCCAGTTCAGCCCGCTAAAGTCCTGCGCGTTAGGCTCGTTGATAAACTGCTTATAAAGCCAAGAGACGTTGGCATCGACGCTGGTTTTGCCCGTCACTTGAGCCTTATAGCCGTACAACAAATAATATTCGTTGCTGTCTTTGAGCGAGCTGGTTTCATAGCGACGTTGGTTGGTGATGAAGCTGTAGCGAAAGCGGCTTTTCTTGCTGTACATATCAAACAATTCCACCACGAGGCTCGGTTCATGCCATTCCTGATCGCGGATGTACTGATAAAAATCGCGATCGGCCTCGTTAACATCGCCCAGTTTAGTGAAGCGTAATTGTTTATAAAGCAGGGCCGTTTCGACTTTGCCACGTCCTTCCGGAGCCCCAAAACTGTAGCGGAGCTCGTTGCTTAAAAAGCGGGTATTGAGCGGTTTATCAATTCCGAACGCGGTGAACTGCTCTGGTAAAAAGCCTTCGGTGATGCCGCGCCCGCGATTTTCGTGCCCCAGCGTATCTTGTACGTCCAAACTCAAACCATGCATTTGACCGTAGCGCCATTGGCCGGTGAAACGGAAAAAGTGATTGGCATAGTTGTCTGCACTGTCCTGAGTGTAAGCACGGTAGTCACCGGAATACATCAGCAGATAGCGATCTTCATTACGCTCACCGATGGCGCGCAATAACGGACTCACGTTGTAAAACGTTGAGCTGATTTCGTTACGCGACCATGGTTGGTAGGTCACGTTACTGACCTGACCGGTGTCCACGCCTACCTGACTTTGGAAATCGATACCCGCCACACCGACGTGCGATTTCGGCGTGGGAAGCGCCCACGCCGAGGGTATGATAGCCAGCCCCGCGAGCAAGAGGGCGCTAGTAGGCGTTTTCACCGGAAAAACCTTTTGTGATGGTTTGAAAGATGATTTTGATATCCAGCCACAAAGACCAATTCTGAATATAGTTAATGTCGTATTGAATACGTTTTTCCATTTTATCCAGAGTATCGACTTCCCCACGATAGCCGCTAATTTGGGCTAAGCCTGTGATACCGGGTTTTACTTTATGGCGAATCATATAGTTATCAACAAGCTGGCGGTATTCTTCGTTGTGCGCGATCGCATGAGGCCGCGGGCCAACAATCGACATACGCCCTTGCAGCACGTTGATAAACTGCGGAAGTTCATCGAGTGACTTACGGCGCAGGAAGGAGCCGAAGCGGGTGACTCGCGGATCCTTTTTAGTCGCTTGAATCACAACGTCGGCATTTTCCATGACCCGCATGGATCGGAATTTATATACCGTAATTTTCTGGCCGCTTAGGCCATAGCGATCCTGTTTAAAAATAACAGGGCCACGAGAGGTGAGTTTAATACCTATCGCAATCAGCAACATCAGTGGCGCAATGAGCAGCGTGATGATGCTTCCGAGTATTAAATCTTCCGCACGCTTAATGATGGCACCGCCATCGTCAAACGGTGAACTCAGAATACTCACGGCTTGCATATTACCGATCATGCGAACTTCAGTGGTGTACGTACTGTAGGAATAGAGATCGGGGATAATAAACGTATCGACGGTAGTATCTGACATCATAGAAAGAAAATGACGGATCCGCTCTACCGCAGCCATCGGTAGCGCAATATAGATTTCGTCTAAATCGCCTTTGCGCGCCCGCTCTAATAAATCATTGACCTTGCCGAGATAGGGGGCATGAGTGAGGTAACCAAAGCGACTTTCTTCACGATCGTCGTAATAGGATAAATCAATTTTTTCCCAGCTGTATTCTTTCAATAGTTCTCGTTCAGCGGCTAACCCTGCGGGTGTCATACCGACAATCGCGATGCGAATTTTCTTCTGTTTGAACTGCTTGAGTAATATTAGCCTGATAATAAATACGGTCAGCAACGGAACCAAATAGGGCCAGATTAGCGGTGGGAAAAGGTCATATTCCCAAAGGCCGGGAAGACGGAATTTACCGAAGTAGGTTAATAAAAGACGGAGGCATTCCATGAAGACAAAAGCCAGCAGGCAGGTACCCGCAAGGCGGTAAAACTCAGAGAAGCGCAGAGACTTAATGCGGTAGTTATATACGCCGGTATATTCAGCAAACCAGAGAAAAACAATAGAAAACAAAACGCTAAAGATGATTCCACTGTAAAGAATTTGCTGCGAAAATAAACAGAAAAACAAAATGGATGCGAAATTCATTAAAAAAAAGTCCATGAATTTCGCGATGATAGGGTAACCGCGCCTTTTAATTCTGATTCGATGGCTAAGCATTTTTTATCTTATCCCTTAATGAGATTATTCTGTATTTCGTGTGATTTAAGGTGATTTTTTCTATTCTACTGAGCGCTAATCTACCATTTTTTGTGATGAAATTATGTATCAGATAATTCTGGCGTAAATTTATCACACTGAAAATCAGCCTCTATAATCTAAAATATCTAAGATTTTCCAGCGTTAAAGAACCGCGATATTTTTAAGGTGGTTAGAATCCTTATAATTAGTGCGTGAATTGTAACGGGCACCTTGGTGATGTTTTTTTGAGTATGTAAAAACACCAGAGACGGGCATGGATTCATATACAGTGCAGCCTGAGCAGTAGCGTGAAATGTATCTATTATGGTAGTTGATAATGAGATATTTTACACGGCTACAGGCGTGTGATGAGAGCGGGAAATCATCATGGTTACTGTTGTGATTGAATGAGGTTGCGAATAAAAAAATCAGTGGCTTGCATAAACATAGAATCAATAATAAAAAAGCTAAAACCTTATAAAATATGCAGCCTTTAATCATGACTAAGTGCAATTTGGATTGGCTTAAAATATATGATGCCAATAAAGAACATGTTCTCTTTTGGGGGGAATTAATGTTTTCCGAACGCTAATGAGTGACAAGATGTTGGCTTGTATTAGCTCCATTACTCAAACACGCCGCCATGAATATTCTTAGACGTTTTATCTCTGTGCGTACTCGATGTGTGATTTTTAAATTTGCACGGTAAAACTGCCTGCGCAATGTATCGATTTTCATTCGGGTGGCGTAGTCTTGAGTGGGTACTTTCTCAGAGGTCATCAACATGTCAAAAATCAAAAGCTATGCTGCGCTGAAACCCGGAGCAGATCTGGAACTTTATGAGTATGACGCTGGTGCGTTACAGCCAGACGACGTTGAGGTTAAGGTTGAATACTGCGGTATCTGTCATTCAGATCTATCGATGATCGATAACGAGTGGGGATTCTCTGACTATCCTCTGATTGCAGGTCATGAAGTGGTAGGGCATATCCATGCGCTGGGTGATGCTGCAAAAAATAAAGGCCTGAAAGTCGGCCAGCGTGTGGGTGTGGGCTGGACGGCAAACAGCTGTCAGCACTGCGATGCATGTATTAGCGGCAACCAAATTAACTGCCAAAACGGTAGCGTGCCGACCATCATGAATAAAGGTGGTTTTGCCGACAAGCTGCGTTGTAACTGGCAATGGGCTATTCCGCTGCCAGATGATATCGATATGGCAACGGCTGGACCGATGCTTTGCGGCGGTATCACGGTGTTTAAACCGCTATTGATGCATCACATTACCGCAACCAGCAAAGTTGGCGTGATTGGCATTGGCGGTCTGGGTCATATCGCCATTAAATTGCTCCATGCCATGGGCTGTGAAGTGACGGCATTTAGTTCTAATCCAGCGAAAGAGCAGGAAGTTTTAGCCATGGGGGCCGATCGTGTGGTCAATAGCCGCGATCCTCAGGCGTTGAACGCATTGGCAAAACAGTTTGATTTGATCATCAATACCGTCAATGTGTCACTAGACTGGCTGCCGTACTTTGAAGCATTAACCTACGGTGGTCATTTCCATACGGTGGGTGCCGTAATGAAACCGCTCGAAGTGCCTGCGTTTACGCTGATCGGCGGCGATCGGAGTATTTCTGGTTCGGCAACGGGCTCTCCAAATGAGCTGCGTAAGCTCATGAAGTTTGCGGCACGAACAAAAGTTGCACCAACGACCGAGCTATACCCAATGTCGCAAATTAACCAAGCGTTGAAACATGTGCGTGAAGGCAAAGCTCGCTACCGTGTGGTGCTTAAAGCCGATTTCTAATTGCTATTATCTTAGCCACGGGCTTTATCCTGTGGCTAAAAACTAGTGCTAATATTTACTCTAAAACAGAAATAGGCGATGAAGCAGATTTGAGGTGTTTGACTCCCCAACATGCTAACAAGATATAAAGTGCTAATGGCAGTAAAAAGCTAAAGCGCAGTGTCAGAATATCAATCATTAACGCTTGAATATAAGGAATAATCGCGCCCCCAATCCCGGCCATAATCAATACGCCAGCCGCGAAATTTGCGCTATGAGGCACCGTTGCCATGCTTTGGCTAAAAATAATAGGGTACATAATCGAGTTGGCAAAGCCTATTAACAGCAGCAAATAGCCACCTATTGCGTTGTTTAATAGAATGGATAACACAATGAGGAGTGCGGAGATTAACGTCACTGTCAGAAATGCAAATTTTAAACTGATCCGATGGGCAAATACGCCAAAGATAAAACGACCTATTAATGCGCCACCCCAATACAGCGAAATTAATGATATTGCGGTTTCTGTATTCCATTTTCCAATGGTTGATAGATAATTGATGGTGTTCGTTCCTAATGATACCTCCACGCCAACATAGATAAATATCGCCGCCACAGAATAAATAAATTTCCTATTACACCATAGCGATGATGGATATTTTGCCGTTTTTGTATTTTGGGCAATATCCGGCAGTTTGATTAAAATTGTTATTGTGAATAGTCCCGCCGAAAAGAGGGCTAAGACAAGCCAAATCCATTTTATTGGCTCGTTATGATTAACATAATCAATCGGCGATGCGCGTAATGCTAAGGCAATCAGCAGTGGTGCTAGCGTGGTGCCTAATGAGTTAACGGCAGAGGCTAAGGTGAGGTTGCCTACGCGTTTATGTTCTTGGCTGAGCAGCGTGAGATAAGGGTTAGCGACAACCTGCATGGCAGCAACGCCGGTTGCAATCACGAATACGGCAAACAGGGCACCGATAATCGAATAATATCCCAGCGCTAGGCTTAACAGCCCACAGCCGCTCATTGTGAGAAGCAAGGCGCTGCGTAAGAGAGTGCGGTAACCAAATAATGCGATAAGTTTGGAGCAGGGTAGGCAAGTCAAAAAGGGGGCAATATAAAACAGAACATTTACGAGCATCGCCTGAGGCCATGAAAGCTGAAAGTAGTGATAAAAAAATAAAATTAATGTGCTGTTGAAAGCCGTTATTAATCCCCATAAAAAGAATGTTGCGCCAACGGTCGTAAGATGTTTTTTCATATCCCTATTTTCCATTGCGAAGTGAAATAAATTTGACTGATTACTCAGTTATTAATAAATGCCTGTGTTAATATCAAATTTGCTTAACAGGGGCTTATCATGGATATTCAAAATCTATTTCGTAATATTAAACTGAGCAATATTGAAATTGGTGTTCTTCAATATATACAGGCCAATCCTGAACTATGTATTCAGCAAGGGATACGCAGCGTTGCTGAGAAGTGCTGTAGTAATCCCTCATCATTGGTTCGTTTAGCCAAAAAGCTTGAGTTTAGCGGCTGGCTTGAGATGGTTTACTTTATTAAGTTTAACATCACGCTGCCGAAGCTCGATGTTACCAACGATGTTGATTTCATGAATATTCAACCGCCAGAGAAAGTGGATATCCTGCTAGAAAGGCTACAAAACGAACGGATCCTGATCCACGGTAGCGGTTTTTCGCAGCTTATTGCCCAATATATTTATAACAAGTTTTTGGTTACCGGCGTCAACGCCAGCTTAGCGCTATGGCCAGACTATGAAATTCTGGAACAAAAGAATGCCAATAAATTCGATTCGATTTGGTTAATCTCTAAATCGGGTCGGAGTTCATCGGCATTAAGCTGGGTAAAGGCATTAGAGAATAAAAACATTAACCTTGTTTGCTTTACCGGCGATCATCAAAGCCCGTTAGCACAGGCTGCGGACCTGTCATTTATTATTCACGATCCACAAAAATATGATGATGATATTTATTGGTCCAATCCGTTCTTTGGCTACTGCATTCTCGGGTTCGAACATCTTTTGAAACTGTGGTTTATGCAGAAGAAATAATAAAGGGCGTCCTGCGACGCCCCAGAATTTCAATGCTGGGATCTAGTGCCAGTTTTTAAACTGTGGGCCCTGCAAATAGGCGGAAACCAGCTTTTCAGCCAATGACCACGACCCAACCAACGGATGTGCCATTAATGCCTTAACCGCGAGCGTTCTGTCCTGATTCAAAATGGCCTGTACCGCGAGACGTTCATACTCTTTCACGCAGGAAATCATATTTTTCTGCGCCTCTGGTACATGAATCGGCTTAACCGGTTTTAATCCCTCTTTGCTGAGATCGCAGCTGATTTCAATAACATCGTCCGGATGCAGGAAATCCAGCGTATCGTTGTTGGAAAGCGATACCACAATACGCTTAGTGGTATTGCTGTTGACGGCTTCGAGAATATCTAAAGCAACGCCCGCGTAGCCGCCGCTGTCGGGTTCTTCGATGAATTGCTGCAGCGTCAAAGGTTCCCTGGTGTGGAATTTTTCCTGCTGAGATTCATTTTGCATGTAGCTATTTTCACGACGTAGATAATGCTTCATCCAAATATCAAACGCGGTGGCTGGGTTTTCTTTAACGTCGATGCGGCTAAGCTCTTCACGCATATCATGGTTAATACGTGCGATTTGTTCGCCTCGTGTTTCACCTGAATCTTGAATAGCTTTTAGCGCCTCTTCTTTATAGTAATAATAATATAAGTATTCATTTAACAGCTGGTTATCACACAGACGTACTAATTCTGGTGAGAAGTATTGCATGGCCGTTTTTTTATACAGCTCAGGCGAATTAACCAATTGTTCGGTCACATCCTCTCCGCGCACGGTGAAATGCGTGAACCAAGAGAAATGATTGAGCCCATAGCACTCAACCTGCAGTTCACTTTCGTCGCAGCTAAGAATGTCAGGTAGTTCACGGATCAGCTCTGATGGTGCATCGCAGATACCGTACACGCGGCGTTTAAAGCCCGATTTGATAATTGCTTCGGTGACTAAGCCTGATGGATTGGTAAAGTTAAATAAGATGGCATCGGGTGCCGCATGTGCTTCGATTAATTTGCAGTAGTCCAAAATAGCGGGAATAGAGCGCATGGCCATGGCAAAACCACCTGCACCGGTTGTTTCCTGGCCTAAGGTATTGTGGTCCAGCGCAATGCGCTCGTCATGAATACGGCTTTCATCGCCACCGACGCGCAGTGTGGTAATCACATAGTTGGCGTCTTGTAAGGCCGAGACGGGTTCGGTGGTTAAGCTAAATTCAATATCAGGGCGAATAGTATTAAATATATAACGCGCAATTTCGCCAAAGATGGTCAGGTTCTGAGCCGAATTATCCAGAAAAACGACCTGTTTTAATCCGATACGGTGGGCATTATAAGCCAGAGATTTTGCCAGAAATGCGGAACGTACTCCGCCGCCACCTAATACTGTTAGTTTCATATGTACTCCCAATTTAATTATTAGCCAGCCAGGTATCAACTTTCGAGCGTACTTGTCCAACTTTGACACCGTAAATAACCTGAACTTCATTGCTATTACGTACCACGCCGTTCGCACCGGTTGCTTTTAAAGCAGCGTCATCGACGATAGTTAAATCATGAATAGCCACGCGTAAACGGGTAAAGCAATTATCGACAGAAATAATGTTATGTTTTCCACCGAGTCCTTTAATAATTTCATCGGCCTGTGAGCCCGTGTTTCTCTTTTCCTGCTGAACTTTTTCTTGATAGTCTTTTTTGTTATACAGCTTCACATCATCATCGTCTTCGCGACCCGGTGTTTTAAGCTTTAATTTCACAACCACGGTGCGGAATATCACGTAATAAGCAACAAACTGTCCGATGCCAATCACGATATAAAGCGGCCAGCGTGTCAGCGAAACGGGGAGCGGTAGGTTATAGGCTAAAAACTCAATTAATCCTGATGCGCCCCATGGTCTAACCTGTAGCAGATCGCAAATAGCCTGTGATGCTGCGGTCAATGTGGCGTGAATAACCCACAGAAGCGGTGAGATAAACAGGAATGTAAATTCAATAGGTTCAGTAATTCCGGTCAGAATTGAGGTAATAATGGCCGGTAATAAAACGGCTTTCGCGAGCATTTTCTTTTCTGGCTTCGCGGTGTGATAAAACGCCAGCGCAGCGCCAGACAGACCGAAAATAGTGGTCATGCCTTGCTGAGAGAAACGCAGAGCATCGTTCATCACCGGTGTTAAATCGGGATGGCGCATATACGCAAGGAAGATGGCCTGAGTGCCTGAAACCGTCTGCCCATCCACCGTCAATGAACCGCCGATTTGCGTGAGCTGGAATGGTGACCAGACGAAATGGTGTAGGCCGGTAGGAATTAAGAATTTCTCGAAGAAACCATAAACAAATACCCCAGCAACGCCTGCGTTTTTCATAAAGCCGGTTAACGCCGCAATACCGTGGGTCATAAATGGCCAGAACCAGGTGAAAGCCATGGCGTAGATAATCACAACCGGCGTCATGGCGATAAGCGTTAGCTTTGCGCCGCCATACATTGATAACGCGCCAGGGAGTTCTATTTGCGAGACTTTATTGTGTACCCATGCAATGGTGCAGCCGAGAATAATACC
This sequence comes from Obesumbacterium proteus, assembly GCF_001586165.1. Classification (NCBI taxonomy): domain Bacteria; kingdom Pseudomonadati; phylum Pseudomonadota; class Gammaproteobacteria; order Enterobacterales; family Hafniaceae; genus Obesumbacterium; species Obesumbacterium proteus. The sequence continues at coordinate 1,797,073 of NZ_CP014608.1, forward strand.
GAGGAATATCCCCATATCAACAACCACAAACCCTAATATTTGAGTTTGTCCTGTTCCGTAATATTCGCCGTTTATTTTATTAGCAATGCCGTGGGTATATTCCAACCAAGAGTGGTTGGCACCTAAAAACATAATGAAGCACATAACGGAAACTAAGGCGACTTCCGTTTTTTTGTCCTTTGCTAATCCATAGCTAATACCGACGCAAAAGAGTAAGCCTAAATTACCAAACAGTGGCCAGAACGTGTCTCCTAATAACTGACCAAGTTGATGAAGAAAGCTCGTTTCAGAAATAAGCGTTGGGTTAGTTAAAATTGAACTTAATGCCAGAATTAAACCTATGACTGGCAAAAACAGCACTGCACCGATCATCGCCCTAGAGAATTTTTGCATACTCTCCAGAGTACGTTGCCGTATTCTAGACATAGCTGTTCCTTTATTATTAGTAGGGGGTGTTTGTTATAATAAATTCACTTCCAGTGATGACGTTATAGCAATGGCCTTGGCGAAAAGAAACACGTTGCGAAAAATAGGTACAAATAGCCACAAAATGCATACCTGTTTCAAATTAATGCGTTAAAGGCCTTTATAATAGTGCGGCTAATCAGTTGGGAGAAATGGATGAGACGTGGATCAAATATATTTTTCAGGGCAAAATAGGTTAACTGCCTTGTGTATCACGACTTTTGGTAAAAATACCCTAATGTTAATTGTTAAAGCATTCTTATTATTTAGCCTGACGGCAGTTGCAGAGATCGTGGGGTGCTATCTGCCTTATTTGGTTTTGAAGCAACATAAGCCGCTATGGTTATTGCTGCCGGCTGCGTTGAGTTTGGTTATTTTTGCTTGGTTACTGACCTTACATCCCACGGCGGCGGGTCGAACCTATGCGGCCTACGGTGGCGTATACATTGGCGTTGCGTTACTTTGGCTGCGCTTTGTTGACGGTGTTGAATTAACCCGTTGGGATATGGTTGGTGCCTGCGTTGCGTTGATAGGTATGGCGGTAATTGTTCTGCAACCTTCATAATAAATGAGAGGGTTGTATGGTGAAATTAATGCCGTCATGCCGAAATATTCAGCATGACGGCGTAGTGATTAGAAGCGAATTTCCCCACCAAAGATATAAGTTCTGCCGCGTGCCGTATTGGCCGCGGTGCTGTCATCCCCCTGCATTGGCATCATATTGAGTTTATTCAATGCCTCAGAATAGTTTTTATTCATCAGGTTTTGTACGCTGAGTTTGAGCATCACGTTGCGGTTGATCTCATAAGTGCTGTAGAGATCGATGATGGTTGGGATCTGTGGGAGATCTTCCTTCACCACTGCGCCGGTTTTCTCGTCAAAATCAAAGTTAGGCGATAGGCGACGTGATTTTCCGGTGTATTTAATAATGCTGCCAACGGTTAATGAATTGTCTAGGAATCTGACACCGGTATCGAGCGTCATATATTTTCTTGGCAGCTCGGTAATATCCCCTGCGCCAAAATAGGTGCTGGCAATCGACGTTGGTTGGTCGGTGTGTTGCTGGCTATAAGCCAAACGCGCAAATGCGTAGCCCGCGTCGTAATCCATTTCTAATTCGAAACCGTGAGCACGTACCAGTGATTGGGAGTTCACGTAGATGTACATATTGTCGGTGTAGTCGCTAACGTCGGCCCAGTCATTGGCGTTAACTTCGGTCATATTACATTTACGTCCGTTGGTGCAGACCAGATATGACTCACTGAATATGTAGTTTTTAATCTTGCTACGATAGACCAAGGCTTTTAAGCGCAGTAAATCTTCATCAACCAATAGGCTGTGAGCCTTAATATTAAAACCGGCCTGATAGGTTTCGGCACTTTCTGGTTTTAAGAACGGGTTCATTGACGCGCCGCCGGAGTTCGAGAAAAACATCTCCTGAATATTGGGGGCACGCATTGATTTGCTGTAGCTTACGAACGGCTGGAGCCACGGCGTTACCTGTGCAGAGAGCTCTACAGAAGGATTATAACCACTCTCTTTTTGATCAACATTGTATTCACCCTGTGGAATACAGATAACCCGTGGATCGCAGGCGGGCTTGAAGCCGCTAATCTTATTCTGAGTGTAGTTAAGATTAAAATTAGCCTGATAGATTCCGCGCTTTATCTCAAGGCCGGTATACAGCGCTGAAATATCCTGATCGCCCGACGGGGCAAAAGGATTGTTTTCAATTGATTCTTGCGAAGACTGTGGATCGCCAGCGTTGGATTTGATCAGTTTGTCATAGCGGGTACGCATCAGTTTGCTGCCGATGGTAAAGGCCAGATCGTTATTACCCCGCGTGAAGCGGCTGGTGTTATTCACATCCAGCGCATTAGAACGGTTACGCGCTGACGTGCTATAAAACGTGTACAACGATCCGTCTTGATATTTTTGGTCGCTGCGGCCGGTACTCGCTGTGACGTTGAAATCAATTAATTCAGAAAACGGCGTGTAGTGATACTTGATGTAATAATCGTCGCTGGTGATATCGCGGCGTGAAAACTTATTTTGATAAGTTCGGGCGGAGAGTTCAAAGCTATTAAACTCATTCGGTTTGATATCCATTTTATACAGCTGTGACTTTGGATTCTGTTTCATGAATTCGTCGTAGCCGAACTCTTCGCTATTAATTCCATCGCCGTTGTTAAAGTTGGAATAGACCGAGCTGCCGCTGATTGCGGCCATGGCACCAAAACTGCCGGTGTCTGTGAAAGCATCGGTTTTCCCTGCGGCGGCAATCATTCCGCTGCGCCCAATGCCGTTGCTACCGACGGAAAAGCGTGAGCGCACGCCGAAAGGATTTCCAGCAAACACCACGTCATCAACGCCAATCGTGCGCAGATTGGCACTGCCCGCGAGGGCGTTTACCCCTGAAGAACCGCTGCTGTCGCCGCGAGTCACGTCAACGCCAACGAGGAAGTTGGGGTCGATAAGCACGCCAGCCTGACTGTTGGTAGAACCGTGCACGGCGGTGCCGGAGGTTGAAGTGCCGTAAAAGCTTTGCGTGATGCCATCGACCATGGTGTTTACGCGGCCAAAACCGCTCATCCCACGGATATTCACGCTAACCGAGCCTTGGCCGGGATCGATTTGGGTATAGGTCCCGGGCATGCTGCGTAACGTTGCGTCGAGAGATTCTAAGTTTTTATTGGTGTCGCGTGAGCTGACGGCCCCTGTTTTTCCAAGGCTTCTTGCTCGCTGGTTATTTTACCGGCCGAGACATTGAGTGGAGAAAATACCGCCGAGCCTTTTTTGTCTCCGCTGCTTTCTTCACTGGCTTGTTGTGCGTAACTGCTTGCGCTGAGCAATAGCATGCCCGAGCCGATCACGCCGGCTATTTTATTGAGTTTCATATGTCCCCTTAAAGGTATTAACAGTCTATTTTTATTTTCTTTGCTCGGTTATCTCAGCGTTGATTATCTACGGCCAGAATAAAGTTATATTCCAGCGCGGTATTTTCTACTCGCTTGAGCCGACCTGATTTACCGCCGTGTCCTGCCTGCATATTGGTCAGTAATAATAGTTTTCCGGTTCCTAATTGATTCTCTCGCAGTTTGGCAATCCATTTTGCAGGCTCCCAATATTGCACCTGCGAATCGTTGAGGCCGGTGGTCACTAATAAGTTGGGATAGCGCATAGGCTTTATATTGTCGTAGGGGCTGTAGGCCTTCATTTGCTGATAATCTGCCAGCCGATGTGGATTTCCCCACTCATCATATTCACCGAGCGTGAGGGGAAGGGTGTCATCAAGCATGGTGGTGACGACGTCGACAAAAGGAACCTGTGCAACAATGGCGTTAAATAGCTCCGGCTGTTGGTTCATGACCGCGCCAACCAATAACCCTCCGGCGCTGCCGCCCATGGCATACAGCCGACCGGGCTGACCAAAACCGCGTTCCACCAAGCCGCGTGTTGCATCGATAAAATCATTGAAACTGTTGGGCTTATTCGCCAGTTTTCCCTGTTCATACCATTGCTGACCGAGCTCGCCACCGCCGCGAACGTGGATCATGGCGAAAACGAAACCGCGATCCAGCAGGCTAAGACGATTTGCGCTGAAGGCGGGATCCATGCTCATACCGTAGGCGCCGTAGCCATAAACCAGTAACGGGCTTTGTTTGGCCTTGAACATTTTTTTGTTGTAAACCAACGACACCGGTACTTTCACACCGTCGCGTGCGGTGATCCACATTCGCTCGCTGTGATAGTCCTGTGGCTGCGTGTTTTTAACTTCCTGACGCTTAAGCAGCGTGCGTTTGCCGCTGGATAAATCCCATTCGTAGGTGCTCGTTGGCGTCGTCATCGACGAATAACCGTAGCGTAAACGATCGGACTGTGGCTCAGGGTTATAGCCTAACCATGCCATATGGCTGGCATCGTCGAAGGGCAAGGTGTCTTCGGCGTGAGATTTCCAGTTGATTTTGCGTATCTGGCTCAGGCCATCACTGCGTTCAGCTACGACTAGCCAATCTTTGAATAAGGTAAAACCTTCGATCATTTTATTAGGCTGCGGGGCAACTAAAGGCTGCCATGAATGACCCATCGCGTTGGTTTGGTATAAACCAAAATTGGCATTTTCACGGTTGGAGCGCAGATAAAACGTGTCGTTGAAGTGATCCAGATAATATTCAACGTTTGGCTGGCGTGCGGTAAATAATACGGGCGGCGCATCCGCTTGGTCAGCATCTAATAAACGCACCTCAGACGACGTGTTGGCGCTTAGGGTTATCAGCAAGTAGCGGTTAGATGCCGAGCGTGACAGGCTAAGATAAAAACCACCGTCGTTTTCCTGATAAACCAGTTGGTCTTGTGCCAGCGGCGTGCCAACGCGGTGGCGGTAAACCTGATACGGCACCAGCGTTTGTGGATGATTGCGGACATAAAATAGGGTACGTCCATCATTTGACCACAGCATATTGCCAGATGTGTTTTCGATAACGTCGCTGAGCCACTGTCCGTTGTGTAAATTCCGCAGCGAAATGCGGTATTGGCGTCGGCCTTGGGTATCTTCGGCAGCGGCCATCATCTGATTATCTTGGCTAATCTCCAGACCGCCTAAGCGATAGTAAGCTTGGCCTGCCGCACGCAGATTTCCATCAATCAGTGTTTGCCACACGGCGCAGCCCGCCAGCGGCTGGCGCTGAGTCACGGCAAAATTTTTACCTGACAGATACACGTCTTGGTAGCGATAACCGTTACGTTGGTAAGGCACCGAGCGATCTTCAGGGCTCATGCGGCCGACCATCTCGCGATATAGGGCGTCGTACTGCGCGGAGTACGGTTTTAACACCGCGTTGGCATAACGGTTTTCATCTTGCAAATAGCGCAAAACTTTTGGGTTGGCGCGGCTCTCATCGCGCAGCCAAAAATAGTTGTCGATACGTCGATCGCCATGTTCGATAAGCGCTTTGGGGATTTTCTGCGCCTGCGGCGGCTGTAGATTGGCCGCTAGTGGCTCAGGAGAAAATAATTCAGCAGCAGATACGTGCCAAGAGCACATCGCCGTGAGCGTCATTAATAACAAAAGTTTTTGCCACAATTCACGCATGGTGCGTCCTTTTGGTTTTTTGGGCGAATAGCGTGCCCTGCCAGAAAATTTCAGCATGAAAATAAGTGATTTATTAGTGCCAGCCGCGATGACTTACTGCTGTTTTAATTCCGCTAAATCAAAGTTGATCGGCATTCTTACGCTATAAAGTCCGCCGTTTAATATTTCCGCCGGTGGTTTGGGTAGCGGCTGGGCTCGCTCTAAAACTTCGACCGCTTCACGATCCAACGAAATGGTGCCGGATGAGGCGTAGAGCTGATTACCCTGCACGAAACCTGCCGCATTTACGGTGAACGTTACCACTGCGAGACCAGTACGGGCGCGTCGGCGGGCATCAAGGGGATACTTTTTGTATCGGTTTAGATGACCCTTAACCAAGCTTTCCCACGAGACTCTTTCGCTATTACGCTTGGTGGCATCGCTGTTGAACGGTGCCGCAATGTTTGGTGATAGCGTATTTGCCTGAGGTGCTGCGTTGCTGGCTATAGCGGCATGGCTGGCATCGCTGGTTTGATCTTTAATCTTATTGATCGGGCGCGGCTTTTTCTTTTCCCCGTCAGCCGACTTTTTCTGTTTCGCCACCTCAATGACGGCTTCTTTGGCTACCACCACCTTTGGCTGCGCTTTATCCTTAACCTGTTGTTTTTCCTCTGCTGCCGCCGACTGCTGTTGCGCGATGCCAATCGGCAACGGCGTCGGGGAGGCCGGTGCTTGGATGGTTTCAGACCATTGCAGCATTACCGCCGGAGGGGGCTCATAGAGCGGTGTGGCATCCGATGGATGCCAAACTAATGCTGCTAAAAGTGTGCCATGAACCGCCAGCGCGAAGATAAACCAGCGGCCCCATTTAGGCTGTGCGTTATAGAGAATATCCATAGTGGTTTACTTACTGCTCAGTTTTTGGCTGAGGGACGTACCAAACGTAATCAGCCTGCGCCAAGGTAATATTCATACCTGTCTCAGCCAGCATCAAAACGATCGGGCGCGATGAAGGGGCGAGATCTTGCATATGCAGCGGAGCGCCCATGGTTTTCGCTGCGTGGTAGCCACCGGCAATCAGCATGGCTGGTGCTGGAGCTGCAAGTAGCTGCTGCGCCATAAACCGATCGCGCTGCTGTTGAATGGCGAGCATTGCTTTTAACTGCGTGGGTTCGATTTTCCCATCATGCATCGTGACGATGGTTTCACGAATCGCGTTTTGTACCTGTGGTGCGGTGGAGATTTTCCCAGCAGGAAGCTGTGGGTTTTTATATAAAGACTGCACCTGTTCGCGGGAGAGGTTCGCCACCAGCAGAGGATAGGGGGCACGCAGGGTTTGCATCACTACGCCGTGATACATCTCCCAAGGCCAGCCTTGTTGCCAGTTTATCAAGGTCTGAATACGACCTTCGCGCACCATCGGATCGTCTTTTAACCATTTTTTGAGCTGATCGACGCGCGGCTGTTGATCGATGGTCAGCATTTCTAGCAGTACGCTGCCCTGTGGGCGCTGCTGAGGAAGATTTTTGATTAACCACATTTCAATCAGGTGATGCTGCGCGTTATCGTGTTTTTCTCCGACGATAAGCCGTGGCTGCGGTGCGACACGCGTGAGTAACTCCTGGCTGGTTAGGGTTTCACCGTTGTGCAAATCGATGATGGTGCCCAAGGTGTTTACATCGTTCAACGCGGATGCGCGTGATGGTCGAGTCAATGTTGGTTGGCTGCATGCACTGAGTGCTAATGTGGCTAATATAATCAGAGACTTAAGGCTAAATAGTGTGCTCATGTCTTTGGCCTAAAGGCGGCCGCTTGGCCGCTATATCATAAAATGTTTAATAACGAGTAGGGGTTGCTCAACGCAGGTTAGGGCGCGACCGATTCCATACTGACTAATCCCACCTTGAGATAACCCGCCGTGCGCAGCGTATCCATCACCGTCATTAGTGTGGCGTAGTCCACCGCTTTGTCTGCTTGCAGAAAAATGGTGGTGTCCTTGTCTGCTTTGGTTTGCTCATTGAGCTGCTCGCTGAGCTGATCGCTGGTGGTTAGCGCATCACCGAGATAAAGCTGTTTATCTGCTTTAATGGTCAGATAGACCGGCTTATCTGGGCGTGGCTGCGGCTGGGCCGAGGATGCCGGTAAGTTCACGCGAATATCGACGGTAGCCAGCGGCGCGGCGACCATAAAAATAATCAGCAAGACCAGCATGACGTCGATAAAAGGCGTGACGTTGATGTCGTGAATCTCACGGCTTTCAGCGGATTCGCCAGCGGAATAATCATGAATGTGCAGTGCCATACCGCTATTCCACCTGCTTTTGGGGCGCGTTGAGGTCCAGATCGCGGCTTAGCAGCAACAGAATTTGTGCGGCTGCATCTCCCACCTGTGCGCGATGTTCGTTAATCATGCGGCTGAACAGGTTGTAAATCACCACGGCTGGGATCGCGGCAATCAGCCCCATAGCGGTAGCCAGTAGCGCTTCGGCGATGCCCGGCGCAACGACGGCCAGATTGGTCGTTTGCGAGTGCGCAATGCCGATAAAACTATTCATGATGCCCCAGACGGTGCCGAATAAGCCGATAAACGGTGCAACGGCACCAATGGTGGCGAGATAGCCGTTGCCTTTGGCAAGCTGACGGCCATAGGCCGCAACGCGACGATCGAGGCGGAAATTGGTTCGGTCTTTAATACCGTTGAGATCGGATGCGTGTGCTGAAAGCTGTTTTTCATCCTGAGCATCGCGTAATAGGGCTGCGCTTATGCTGTTCTCGGCGAAGGACTGCGATAATTCACAGGCCGTGGATAAAGAATTAGATGGAAACAGTAAGCGATATTCGCGACGTAATTGTTGTTTAGCGCGTAGCAGCGCAATGCTTTTGGCAAATAAGATGGTCCAAGTGATAACGGATATAACGATTAATCCAATCATCACGCTTTTCACCACAATATCAGCCTGCTGATACATGCCAAAAATAGAAAGATCCAGCGATGAAATTCCACCGGTAGAAACGTTTTGAACGGTGCTTGCCTGCTCGCTAATAAGGGGGGCTGCGCCGGAATATCCAGCTATACCAAAGCTCAGGAATAGCGCCAGAGATTGTTTTAGCATCCTGCTGAACTTGCCGTTAAAAAGGGTGAACTGTGCTAAAAAGTTTTCCGCTAATGCCATGCGGAGCCTCCGTTTTATTTTTTTCATTGGATTGAACTGCATTTATTGCGGACAGGATGCTAGCAAAGATTTAGATCAAATGATACTCATTATCATTCTCATTTAATTAGGTGGGTAATTATTTTTACAATTAAGAATAAATTTAGGTTAATTAATCATTTTGGCGTCTAAGTCTATTTTTCTAAGTCGTATAAATTGTATGGATATTGTCTTTTTGTGGCTTGCTCTTTGGGTGAAAATAAATTTTCAATTTAACATATTGTGCTTAATACCTTTTTTCCCTGAGGTTAGACGATAAATCGGCTGATTTTATGTGTGCCACTGCACCGCCGTTTATGGCTATTTAGATAATATCCATGCTGATGTTGTTGGATTTATCTAACTGAATACGTGAGAATGCTTAACTTGAGCCGCCCAATCAGCGCTATCTTTTTGGGCCAAATTTTTCTCTCTCTTTTATTCACTGCGAGGCAGTATGGATAGCAGTAGCAGAACGAAAGCAAACGCCTGTGGGATCTTGGCCATCTTGCTTTGGAGCACCATCGTTGGCCTTATTCGTAACGTTAGCGAAGGCGTTGGGCCAGTGGCAGGTGCCGCATTGATCTATACGGCGGGTTCTATATTTCTTTTCATTCTGTTGGGTTCTCCCAAACTGCGAGCCTTTAAACCGGTTTATTTGTTAGCTGGGGGCGCTTTGTTTGCCAGCTATGAAGTCTGCCTCTCTTTGGCGCTGGGTTATGCCACCACGCGAGCCCAGTCGATTGAAGTTTCGGTGATTAACTATTTATGGCCGAGTTTTACCGTGCTGCTCTCTTTTTTATGCAGCGGTGGTCGGTTAAAAATCAGTTTATTGCTGGGCGTGTTGCTGTCTTTATTAGGCGTAACGGTGGTGATAAGCGGCGGTTCATTAGCCTCACTTTCTGGAATGGCTGAGAATATCGTTGCTCATCCGGTTAGCTATGTATTGGCCTTTGTTGGCGCTATCCTGTGGGCGGTGTATTGCGTTGTGACGAATAAATACGCCAACGGACAAAATGCAGCGGCGCTGTTCTTCGCGCTCACCGCCGTCTGTTTGTGGATTAAATGGTTATTAGGCGGAGCTGAGAGTTTTACTATCTCTTTGCACAGCGCGTTTTATATCGCGATGGCCGGTGCGGCGATGGGCTTTGGTTACGCCGCGTGGAATATCGGTATGATTCGCGGGGATATTAATCTACTCGCGACGCTCTCTTATTTCACGCCTATTCTTTCGGCGTTATTTGCCTCGCTAATTTTATCTTCTTTGCTGCCGCCAACGTTCTGGCTAGGTGTTTGCGCCGTTACCGCAGGTGCTATTATTTGTTGGCTGTCGACCAAGCCGAAGCGGGTGAGTAAAACAGCTAAATAACAGGCCAAAAAAAGCCAAGCAAACGTGATGTTGCTTGGCTCAATATGTGATTAGCCTAGGGTGAGTTTATACCGCGACGGCTTCGAGCATCACCGGATGAAAATGGCGCTTGAAGTAAATCAGCCCGTGGCCTGCTTCACTTAGCGTAATCTGCTTGATCTGCACCAAATACACCAGATGTGTGCCAATAGTTTGCACCTGTTCAATTTCACCTTCGAGGCTGGCTAAGGTTCCGCGCAGCATCGGTTGGCCGAGCATGCCTTTGGTCCAGATATCCCAGCTAAAGCGTTCTTCCATGCTGGTTCCCGTCATCCCCGCAAAATGTCGTGCCATTAGCTCTTGCTCATGGCTCAGAACGTTGACGCAGAGTTTGCCGTTCTCCTGAAAAACAGGGTTCATCGCGCTGTTACTGTTGATGCATACCATCAGCGACGGCGGTGTATCCGTTACCGAGCAAACGGCGGTGGCGGTGATCCCACAGCGACCTGCAGGGCCATCGGTGGTGACGATGTTGACCGCAGCCGATAGGCTGGACATGGCATCACGGAAACGTAGACGGTGTTCATTTTCTAAAGACATGCTGGCCTCCCGCTACTGGTTATTTCAGCAGCTTGTCTAACATATTAATATCGTTGTTATTGTGCAGGTGTGGAACGGTCCAACCGTGCTGGTCATATTCCGACAGACAGCGATCCACCATAGCCATCATGCGATCCATATTGCCGGAGGTTTGTGCCTGACGCAGACATTGCAGACGGATTTCATCTTGGCTGCCTGAGTAGTTGATTTCATAAAGCTCATGACGACCGCCGAACTCACTGCCGATGGCGTCCCACATCAGTTTTAAAATCTTGATGCGTTCAACGTGATCCATGCCGTTTGAGCCGCGTACATAGCGGGCGAGATATTTATCTATCTCTGGATTGTTGAGATCGCGCGCGCTGGAGGGCAGATAAATCAGGCCGCTGGTGACGTTGCGCTCGATAATGTTTTTGATTTTGGCATAGGCCATTGGAGCCATGACGCGGTAGGTTTGTAGCGCGGCGTGATCGGGTAAATAAGCGCCGTTTACCCACGGAGTGGCTTCTGAACACATTGAATCGCTCAGCGCCCAAAACATATTGCGCCACGCGACGACTTCACCGAGATCGGCCTATACGCCGCGGAACTCAGAAGTTCCGGTACATTCCAGACTCTTTTTCAACAACGCGGTGATGAAGTCGAGCTTAACCGCCAAGCGCACACAGGCTTGAAGGGGATACATGCGCGCAAAGCCACCTTCCATTGTCCAACGGCGACAGCGGTCGAAGTCACGATAGATCAGCACGTTCTCCCATGGAATGAGGACCTTATCCATCACCAGAATCGCATCGTTTTCGTCGAAGCGGCTAGAGAGCGGATAGTCGTAAGGAGAGCCGGTTGCGCCAGCCACCATTTCGTAAGAGGCGCGTGAAATGAGTTTCACGCCGTCGGCGTCCATCGGTGCGACAAACATCAGCGCGAAATCCGGGTTTTCACCCATGACCTGAGCAGAACCAAAACCGATCATGTTGTAGTGAGTGAGCGCCGAGTTGGTGGCCACTACCTTGGCACCGCTGACGATAATGCCGGCATCGGTTTCTTTTTCGAGTTTGATATAGACGTCTTTCACTTCGTCAGCGGGCTTGTGGCGATCGATTGGCGGGTTGACGATGGCATGGTTGAAATAGAGCCCGGTTTCCTGAATACGCTGATACCAGTGACGGGCGTTGGCTTCAAACTGCCCATAAAATGCCGGGTTTGCACCTAATGCGCTGCCAAATGCGGCTTTGTAATCAGGGGTGCGCCCCATCCAGCCATAGCTTAATCGTGACCATTCAGCGATAGCATCGCGCTGCTGGCGTAAATCATCGCTGCTTTTCGCAAAGCGGAAGAATTTGTGGGTGTAGCCGCCGCTGCCGGTGTCGGTTCCCCAGCACAGTTTGTCTTGCATCTCTGGTTTGTGCAGCGCGTCATAAAGTTGGCCTACCGACGCCGCCGCGTTGCGAAATGCGGGGTGAGTGGTGACATCTTTGACTCGCTCGCCGTAGATGTAGATCTCACGGCCATCTTGCAGGCTTTTTAGGTACTCTTCACCGGTTAACGGGCGTTTGGCGTCGGCACGGAAATCTTCAGGTTTCATGTTTACCTCACAGTAGGGTCAGAATCCAAGAACGTCCTTCTGAAAGGCGTTCACTGGCTGTTTGTTAATTTATTGTTTTATTTTTGTTTCTTAATTGAAGCGTTTAAACAGGCTTTCGGGAAGATACTTTTGAGGTAATCACTGGTACTTTTCAGGCGGGAGTGGCGGTTTGTTGGAAGAATGTGATCCAGCACAAATTTTGTACTGGATCAGTGTGAAACGGCGATCTGTTCAGCACGGTAGGCGCTGGGCGAACAGCCCACTAACCGATTAAAAAAACGGGCAAAATAAGCGGGATCTTTGAATCCAAGCTGATAAGCAATTTCACTCACGGCACTGTCGCTAAACAGTAGCAGGCGCTTGGCCTCGCGTAGCTGACGGTCGAAAATCAACCGCTTGGGAGGACGGTTGGCGAAGCGTCGACAGATGTCTGTCAGCCTCGATTCCGTAATTCCAAGCTTATTGGCATATTCCGGCACTGACCAATGCAGGCGGAAGTTTTCGTCGATAAGCTGGTTAAGGCGCTGGAAAACGCGCATTTCTCCGCGCATTCCGCTGGAGGATTGTTCATCGAGCGGAACATTTCGCAACAGTAGGGTGAAAACCGCCTGTGCCAAAAGTACCAGCGTATGTTCTCGTCCTCCTAACTCGCTGGTGGACTCGCGGGCAATCAGTGCCCAGTAGTGGTCTAACGCCGCTAATTCCTGAGGCTTATCGGCCAGTGATAGGCAAATGCCTGGCAGATCGAAAGCATCGCGTTTGCCTGGGTAAAGCACCTCCAGCAGCGGCCAAATCAGCTCTTGGCGAACGGTGAGCACATGGCCGTCGCTGTCTGGCTCGGTGAAAAATGCGTGTGGCACCGAGGGCGGTGTGAGAACAAACAGCGGTGCCTGCACCGAATAGCGGTGGTCGTCGAGCTGTAGCTCAATTTGGCCGGTATTCAGAAAGTGCATTTGGAAAAAACTGTCATGACGGTGCGGCTTCATATCCCGCCCAAAGAATGCCGCCATGCGGGCGAATGACTGGTAATGCACATCATCAGAGCCCTGCGTTTCGTCGTAGTCTTTACTGATGTCGATGTTGGTTATTTGGCTCATGGCTATTCCTTGATGGCGGTGACGCTAACCTCTAGAACCCCACCCCAGCCCTCCCCCTTAGCAGGGGAGGGCGCATAACGGAGACTTATTTTAATCACGAGTCTCGGTCAACCTCTCCCTTGTGTAGAACGGAGAGAGGGAGGGAGTTTTATATCCTACGGCGTTGCCCGTGGTCGTGATCCTTTCATCGGGATCAACCAGATAATGATCGCGCCCAGAATTAGCAGCCCTGCGACAAAGTAGAGCCCCGAATTGAAGTTTCCGGTTTGATCTTTAAGCCAGCCAATCAGCAGCGGACTCACCGCTGAACCAATGTTGCCAGTGGCATTGATTACCGCGATCCCAACCGCTCTGGCGCGCAGGCTGATCGACTGGTCGGGCGTTGTCCAGAAGATCGCCATCGCGCTAAATGAGCCCGTGGAGGCCATGATGATCCCCAATAGCTGGATCATGTTGTGATCGGTGGCGGAAGCCAGTAACCAACCGACGGCGGCGAACAAAAACGGCAACGCGGTATGGTGTTTTCGTTCCTGCATGCGGTCGGAGTGTTTGCTCCACCAAATCATTCCCGCGATGGTGCAAAACTGAGGAATAGCGGCGAGTAAACCGATCGTGATATTGCTGCTCGATTGGTTAAAACTCTGCATGATTTGGGGCGTCCAGATACTAATGGCGCTCAGCGTATTGGTGAGGCAGAAGTAAGCCAGCGTATACATCAGCACGATCGGGGTGAAAATTTCACGCCACATGCTTGGCCGCTGTAAGGCGTTGTGGCTAAGCGCTCCTTCAGGCTGTACTAACTGCAAATTATCGCTGCCCATCATCTCTTGCAGACAGTCTTTATCTTCCTGAGTTAGCCACTTGGCTTTCGACGGCTTATCGTCGAGGTAGTACCAAACGATGATGCCTAATAGCACCGAGGGGAAACCCTCCAGCAGAAATAGCCATTGCCAGCCTTTGAGGCTCAAAATGCCGTCGAGTGACAAAATATAGCCGGAAACCAGCGAGCCGAGCGCGGTGGTGACGGGCATGGCTATCATAAACAGCGCATTGGCTCTGGCGCGGAAATAGGCGGGGAACCAGTAGGTGAGATAAACCAAGATCCCTGGCAGGAAGCCCGCTTCGGTAATACCTACGATCATGCGCAGAACATATAAACTATGCGGTCCGGTGGCGAACATGGTTGCCGTTGACGCCAGCCCCCACAGCACCATGATCGTTGCGATCCAACGACGTGCGCCGACGATGCCCAGCATAATGTTGCTGGGAATGCCGAAAATCACATAGGTGGCATAGAACAGCGTGGTCGCGAGCCCAAACATAGTGGAGCTAAGGCCGAGATCTTTTCCCATCGTTAAACCGGCAAAACCGATATTGATACGATCGAGAAATGAAAATACAAACAGTACGAATAAAAACACGATCAGACGGCGGAAGAGTTTGTTGATAACCCGCTGCTGCTGTTCTGTAAGGTTTTTATGCCGATGGGCTGGCTCGACCTCGTTTGATACCGCTGATGTTGAATCGCTCATTTGCCTTTCCCCTCAGAATGAACTCAGTAAACGCCCGCGGTGGTCGGTGGCTCGTTGCCCTTGCCAAAACGTGCCGCCAGATTTTCAGCTGCGCGTGCCAGCAGGGTGGTATCAACGCCGACGGCAACAAACAGTGCGCCGAGCTGGAGATAGCGATCGGCAACCTCTGGCGATGCCATCAAGATCCCCGGTGCTTTGCCCGCGGCTTTAATCTGTAAAATCGCGTTTTCAATCGCGCTTTTAACTTCTGGGTGTTGAGGATTCCCCGCATATCCCATATCGGCACTCAGATCGGCAGGGCCGATGAATACCCCATCGATGCCTTCAACATCCAGAATATGTGGCAGGTTGCGTAAGGCTTCACGGGTTTCGATTTGCACCAAAACGCACATCTGTTCATTCGCCTGCTGTAGGTAGTCAGGAATACGATTCCAACGTGATGCCCGAGCGAGCGCGCTGCCAACGCCGCGGATCCCCTGTGGCGGATAACGGGTGGCGCGTACCGCCGCCAGTGCTTCGTCGGCATTTTGTACCATCGGGATCAGCAAGGTTTGTGCGCCAATGTCGAGCAGCTGTTTAATTTGTACCGCGTCATTCCATGAAGGACGTACTACGGGTTGGCTAGGGTAAGGCGCAATAGCCTGTAACTGGGTAAGCACGGTTTGTATGTTATTAGGCGCGTGCTCGCCGTCGATCAGTAGCCAGTCAAAACCGGCACCGGCTAGCAGCTCTGCGCTGTAGCTGCTGCACAGACCAAGCCATAAACCAATCTGTGGACGCCCTTCTTTGAGGGCCTGCTTAAAGCTGTTATGTAGGGTCGAGGACATAAGGTTTTCCTTATACAAAGCGGCAGCTAATGCAGCCCATATTGCCGTAATCCACGTGGAAGGTGTCGCCACGTCGGGCAGGGACTGGGCGGGTAAATGAGCCACCGAGAATGATTTGTCCGGCTTCGAGCTGCACATCGTGAGCGGCAAGCTTATTGGCCAACCATGCGACGCCGTTGGCCGGATGATTGAGCACGGCGGCGGCAACACCGGATTCTTCAATGACGCCGTTGCGATACATCAGCGCGCTGATCCAACGCAGATCTAATGCATCGGGTTTGATGGGGCGACCACCTAAAATCACGCCCGCGTTGGCGGCGTTATCGGAAATGGTGTCGAACACTTTGCGTGGACGTTGGCTATCCGGATCGATGTTGTGGCAACGCGCGTCAATGAGCTCCAGCGCTGGGATCACGTAGTCCGTCGCGTTATACACGTCAAACAGCGTGCAGTTTGGCCCACGCAGCGGCTTCGCCAGAACGAAGGCTAGCTCAACCTCAATGCGCGGCACGATAAATTTATCGATGGGAATATCGCTGCCGTCTTGAAAAAACATGTCATCAAGCAGTGCGCCGTAATCGGGCTCGCTGATCTGCTAGCTGGCCTGCATGGCTTTTGACGTCAAACCAATCTTATGGCCCTTGAGTACGCGGCCCTCGTGAATTTTGAGATCGACCCATTGACGCTGGATCGCGTAGGCGTCCTCAATGGTGATCTGTGGATGATCGAGCGATATCTGGCGGATCTGCTCACGGCTTTGCTCAGCCTGATGCAAGCGATGGGCGATCTGGCTTATTGTTTCTTTCGTTAACATTGCGTTATTTGCCGTCATAGGCACCTCAGTTGTTCTCAATTCCGCCAAAGCAGAGATATTTCACTTCCAGATAATCTTCGATTCCGTAGCGCGAACCTTCGCGCCCTAAACCCGATTGTTTAATCCCACCAAACGGCGCGACTTCGTTTGAAATCAGCCCTTCATTGATGCCAACCATTCCGCTTTCCAGCGCTTCGGCAACGCGATAAATACGTCCGATGTCGCGTGAGTAGAAGTAGGCGGCGAGTCCTGATTCAGTTTGATTCGCTAAGCGAATGGCGTCTGCTTCATCGCGAAAACGAAAGAGGGGAGCGACAGGGCCGAAGGTTTCTTCATGCGCAATGCGCATGGATTCGGTGACATGGTTGATAACGGTGGGCTGGAAAAAGAGTCCACCCAGCGCGTGTTGTTCCCCGCCGGTAAGAATGTGTGCGCCGTGCGAAACGGCGTCGCTGATGTGCGCCTGTACCTTTGCAATCGCCGCTGGGTTAATTAAAGGACCTTGCTGGGAAGCGGGTTCAATCGCAGGGCCAACGCGCAGCTCGCTAACGGCGCGGGTTAAACGCTGGGCAAATTCATCATAGATGCCGTCTTGCACCAGAATGCGGTTGGCGCACACACAGGTTTGCCCGCTGTTGCGAAACTTAGCAGCCAATGCGCCTTGGACTGCCGCATCAAGATCGGCGTCGTCAAAAACGATGAACGGCGCGTTGCCACCCAGCTCTAGTGAGAGCTTTTTCACCGTGGCGGCGCTTTGTTGCATCAGCAGCTTGCCAATGCGCGTAGAGCCGGTAAATGAGAGCTTCCGTACCGTTGAACTTTGCGTTAATACCTGACCAATCGCCGCTGCATCGGTGCCGGTGACGATGTTAAACACACCGGCGGGAATCCCTGCTTCATGTGCTAGAACGGCAAGGGCCAGCGCCGATAGCGGTGTTTCCGGCGCGGGTTTTAATACCACGGTGCAGCCCGCGGCCAGAGCGGGGGCAACTTTGCGTGTGATCATCGCGTTGGGGAAATTCCACGGCGTAATAGCGGCAACGACGCCGACGGGCTGCTTGATGGTGCTGATGCGCCGACCGGGTAAGGGGGAAGGAATGGTTTCGCCATAAACGCGTTTCCCCTCTTCGGCAAACCACTCGATAAAGCTGGCACCGTAGGCAATTTCGCCCATCGCCTCGGACTGGGGTTTTCCTTGCTCTAGGCTGAGCAATTCGGCCAGTTCGGCCTGATTTTGCATAATTAACTGAAACCAGCGTTGCAGCGTTTGGCTGCGTTGCTTTGCCGTTTGTTTACGCCATGCTGGCAGTGCATCGGCGGCTGCGCGAATGGCGGCTTCGGTTTCATGCGCGGATAGATCGCTGACTTCGGCAATGGTCTCGCCGTTTGCCGGATTGATGACCGCAAAAGTGCGGCCATCGGTGGCGCTTTGCCAGTGGCCATTAATGTAAGCTTGATGACGAAGCAGCTCACGCGGCGCGAGGGTGGTGAAAGGCGATGCCATGATGGATCCTTATTATTTTTATGATGTTGGCCGCTGATATTTCCCCTCTCTTCGAATGAGAGAGGGGCCGTTTTTAGCTAAGACTTGAACAGGGCATGCACGTTGTTTTGTTTGTAATTAAGCTGCGGGTGGAGCTCTTCAATTTCGAAAGAGAGCGCCAGATAGCGGCTTTCCATCAGCGCGGCGAAGTGCGTTTTGATGAGTTCAAACAGCATTTCACCGACCTGTTGGCGGCTTTCTAAACTGCGCCCCGAGCCAATCTTTAGCGTCATGTGCACGAAGGCATAGTCGTGTTTTCCATCCGCCATTTGCCATGTGTCTAGCCAGATGGCACGGCTGCGGATCCCGCCGATGGGAAAAATACCGGTGGCGGCAAGCGCGGCGTTAACCTTGGCAAATAAACCAGGGAGTTCGGCCTGCTCACGAATGTTGTCAGTACATTCAGCGTAGAAATGTGGCATGGCGTGACCTCATGCGTGTTCTGGTAGAGGGAAAACGGCGTTGACCTGTCCGGTTCCCGAGCTGGCAAAGAGATCGGTAATAAACTCCACTTTGCCGTCGTATTTGTCCCAACCGAGCATGCCGAGCAGCATAACGGTGTCATGCATGTTGCCCTCGCCGTAGCAGTAGTCGGCATATTCGGGCAGCATTTCGCAAAACTCTTTGAACTGACCTTCACGCCACAGCTTGACCACGCGTTCATCCATTTGGTGATCGAACTCGCGGGTGTAGCTGTTCATACCTTGTTCGGCGCGCTGATCGTCAATAAAGCGATGGGAAAGTGAGCCGCTGGCGAGAACCGCCACGGTGCCATCGTATTGTTCGATCGCTTTGAGAATGGCTTCTCCCAGCTTCCGGCTGTCTTCAAAAGCGTGGACGGTACAAAACGCCGAGATAGAGATCACCTTGAAGTGTTGGTCGCTGTTCATATAACGCATTGGAACCAGCGTGCCGTATTCGAGCGATAGGCTAGGAATGTTGTGAGCCTGAGCGCGAACGCCCATTGCGCAGGCTTCTTTAGCGATAAGCTGCCCTAGCTCAGGATTGCCGTTGTATTCATAGGTCATATCACGAATGAAATGCGGCAGTTCATGGCTGGTGTAAGTGCCGGAAAAATGATTTGCGCAGTTAATGTGATAGGCGCTGTTCACTAACCAGTGAGTGTCGAACACGATAATGGTGTCTACGCCCATTTCACGACAGCGCTTGCCAATCTCTTTATGTCCATCAATGGCGGCTTGACGACAACCGTGGTTTTTACCTGGTAACTCAGACAGATACATGGATGGAACATGTGTAATTTTGGCGGCTAAGGCTAACTTTCCCATATTTCCTCGCTTCTCGTTTTAATACATTGCGGAGGCCCCAGCGTGAGCGCTGGGGAAGTGGTTCTATACGCCCCATTTAGGGATGGGGTGATCGCCCATTGAGATACAGACGTTCTTCATTTCAGCAAAGACTTCAAAGCTGTATTCCCCGCCTTCGCGCCCGGTACCCGAGGCTTTAACGCCGCCGAAAGGTTGGCGAAGGTCGCGTACGTTCTGCGTGTTAACAAACACCATGCCCGCTTCGATGCTGCGTGCCAGTCGCAGTACTTTGCTAACGTCCTGCGTCCAGATGTAGGAGGCCAATCCGTACTCCACGTCGTTGGCCAAGCGCAGCCCTTCGGCTTCATCTTTGAAAGGCATCAGGCAGGCAACGGGGCCAAATATTTCTTCCTGCGCCACGCGCATGCGGTTATCAACATCGGCTAATACGGTTGGGCGTAAGAAATTGCCGTTTTTAAGTGAGGCAGGTAGGTCGCTCGGTTTATCTGGGCCACCGGCAAGCAGCGTGGCACCTTCTTCAATGCCTAAACGGATATAGCCGGAGACTTTTTCCCAATGCTGGCGACTGATGAGCGCGCCAACCTGAGTATTAGGATCTTGTGGATCGCCGACGCGCAGGCGGTTAGCGCGTTCTGCAAAGCGTTTAACAAACTCAGGATAGATGCTCTGCTGAATGAAAATGCGTGAGCCCGCGGTGCAGCGTTCGCCGTTAATGGAGAAGATGGTGAATAAAGCCGCATCCAAGGCGCGCTCGATGTCGGCATCTTCAAAAATCAGCACCGGTGATTTGCCGCCGAGTTCCATCGAGTATTTCTTCAGGCCTGCATTTTTCATGATGTTGCGGCCAGTCGCAGTACCTCCGGTGAAAGAGATAGCGCGTACGTCGTGATGGCGAACCAGCGCATCGCCCGCCGTGGCACCGTATCCCTGAACAACGTTAAGCACACCAGCCGGAATTCCGGCCTCAAGCGCTAATTCGCCTAAGCGATCGGCAGTGAGGGGAGAAAGCTCGGACATTTTCAATACCGCAGTATTGCCAAGCGCCAAGCAGGGCGCGACTTTCCATGTTGCGGTCATGAACGGGACGTTCCACGGCGAAACGAGCGCGCAAACACCGACGGGTTGTACGAGGGTGTAGTTGAGCATTTTGTCGTCGACGGGATAGGTTTTGCCGTTCATCTGCTGGCAGATTTCAGAGAAAAACTCAAAGTTATGCGAAGCGCGTGGGATCAGCACATTTTTAGTTTGATGAATCGGTAGACCCGTATCCGCGGTTTCCATAGCAGCAATTTCTGGAACGTTTTCGTCAATCAATTCACCTAAACGACGCATTAAACGCGCACGTTCTTTCATTGGTAGATTGGCCCATTTAGGGAACGCCGCTTTCGCCGCTGCCACGGCGAGATTGATCTCTTCTTCGCCGCCAGAGGCCACCTCCGCTAATACTTCGCCATTAGCCGGATTTGTGGTTTCGAAATACTGTTTACTGGCAACGTTTTTACCGTTGATCCAATGGTTTATTTTTTTCATCGCAGGCTCTCCTCATATTCGGCTTGGCTAATAATGCGGTTAATCAGGCGGCCAACGCCTTCAACCTCAACGATAACTTCATCGTCCGGTACCACATCGGACAGACCTTTTGGCGTGCCGGTGGCGATCATGTCGCCTGGTTGTAACGTCATAAATTCACTTAAATAAGCGATTAGGAATGGGATATCGAAAACAAGGTCGGCGGTGGTGCCGCGCTGGCGTAGCTCGCCATTAACATAGGTGCTGAGCGTTAAATTATGCGGGTCGGGAATGTCTGCTTTATCAACGATCCAAGGCCCGATAGGCGTTAGCGTGTCGCGGCTTTTCACTCGCAGGTTAGGGCGGTAGTAGTTTTCTAAATAATCACGAATAGCGTAATCGTTACAGACGGTATAACCGGCAACGTAGTCCATGGCCTCATCTGGCGTGACCTGAAATGCCTGCTTGCCAATGACAACCACGAGTTCGGCTTCGTAGTGCATGTAATCAACGTTATCGGGGCGAACCGATATTTGCTGGTGGCCGGTTAAAGAGTTCGGCGCTTTGATAAAAATAAGCGGTTCTTCTGGGGCTTTAAAGGCCAGCTCAGCGGCGTGATCGGCGTAGTTCAAGCCTAACGCGAATAGCGTGCCTTCAACGGGGGGCAACCACTGCACTTCATCAGTCTGAATTTTGCTGCCGTTGGGTAAACAGGCGCGATTCTGTTCGTCGATAGTGACACTAACATCTTGCCCTTGATGGCGAATGCGAGCGTGTTTCATGCGGTTTCTCCCGTCCTTTTGAGCTGTAGGCGTGTGCTATTTTCGAGCGTTGGCAGACCTGCTGCTTTAATCGTGATGTTGTCGCCTGCTTGGATATCAACGCGTTGCTGGGGAGTTCCTAATAAAATGACATCGCCCGGCTGTAGAGTGGCGAAGTCGCTCAGAGCACAAAGGAGTTCTGCGGCGCTGCGATTTAGGTCGGCGGTTGTCCAACGGTTGACTTCCTTACCGTTGATTTCGGTGATGATATCGACGGCATCAACGTGGGGCAGAGGGGCTAATTCACCTAAAGGACAGAAACCGTCACGGCATTTGGCCTTGATCGCTGGGCGATAAAAGGACTCTTCTGGCAAGCTCACATCGTTAGCCAGCGCATAACCTGCAATGTAATTTGCAGCGTCGGCGGTGGTGATTTTGCGGGCGGTCTTTCCAACGACTAGCGCAATGGTGGCCCCGCTTTGTACTCTTTCTTCCTGTGGAACAGGGATCGCATCGCCACTGTGGATGACGGTATTACGAGGTTTGATAAACCAAACTGGGGTTTTGGGTGGTGTTTGATAAGGCGGTTGCTGAAATGCATCGAGCCAAGCTTCGGTCTGGCTACGGTGATTGAGCGCAACGGCAAAGACGGTGCCTTTCATGAACGACTCCTTTGCAAATGGTCGTGTCGGTATGAGAAAAGGTTTTTATTAATATGTTAATGATCATGTTTTAATCCTTGTTTAACATTTAGGCAATAAAATCAGTCTGAAGTGTGATCTTAGTAACAATGTTTTTACATTTCATCTTATTAAGTACTTTAAAATCAGTTATTTATATTTTCTTTAAGTTATCGTCTTTATTTATTTGAAACTTAACTGAAACAAATCTAATCTAAAAAAATAATTATTTAGTTATTAATGAGTTTCAATTCAAACTCATGATAAGTACATGTAGAATGCCTAAAATGTACCGAGGGGTGGCCTTGGTCGGTTTTTCTTAAGAGTGTGAATCTATGCATGAATCTTTGACTATTGCCCTTCTACAGGCGCGGGAAACTGCGATGGGATTTTTTCGTCCAATATTGAAAAGTCATAACCTCACGGAACAGCAATGGCGCATTATTCGGGTGTTAGCCGTAGATAACTCAATTGATTTTCATGAACTTTCTTGCAAAACCTGCATTGTTCGTCCGAGCTTGACCGGCATTTTGACGCGTATGGAGAGGGATGGACTGATCCTTCGTTTAAAGCCGATAAGCGATCAACGTAAGCTGTATGTTTCACTCACGCCTGAAGGTAAAAGCCTGTATGAGAAAGCACGTTCGCAGGTTGAAGAGGGATATCAGGCGATTGAGCGGGCTTTTTCAACGGAGAAGATGGTTCAACTAACGAGCTTACTGGATGAGTTAATTGCATTGGGTGATGCGAATTTGTGTCAAAGCGAGAGCAAAGAATAGGCCGAAAGTAGAGTGTTTTTTACTTTGAAAGAACTTATTTTATTCTGTACATAAAATGCGTATTTTTATTTTTGTGTCTAAAACATCAGCTGCATTAGTACAATGTTTTGTTTATTAGGCATATTTTAGCTAAGCAATTTGTGCTGAATTTATATTGCCGTTAACGATAATGATTCTCCCCGCCTAATATTTGCACCTAAGCACAAATTGAAAAATGTCACTGACAAAGCATTGTTAAATTGATAGGACTGCACAATAAATAGATTTTAAAACGCTATGAATATTCCTATTAATATAAATAAAGCACTTTCACCTGCTACGGCTATTCTCGCTGTCATTGCTGTCACATTCCTTTCTTCGCATTGTTTAAACTTCCCTTGGCTCACGGTGTGGTGGTGCAGGTTATTGAAGATGTTCAATCAGCATGGCTACTTTTTGGGGCGATCTTTACATGGTTTTATATGAAACCTTTAACGCTTGCTCCACGCCAAAAGGCCTTTTGGTGCTGGGCGACGGTATGGTGGGTGGTGCTGTTTGGGCGTGGGATCAGCTGGGGGCGGGACTTCTTTCCAGAAACACCTAAAATTTATTTTAGAATAATTTCCGTTATTTTAATTGGCACTTTGCTACTGATGTTATTACTACCTACGTTACGTAAAGAGATTGCAGAAAGAGTAAAACATCAAAGCATTCCACTGTGGACCGTATTGTTGATGGTGGTGTGTTTTCTTATTTCAGATACGATTGAGCATCATCGTTTATTAGCACCAATATTTATTAGGGATAGCCATTATCAGGATTTACTTGAGGAACTCTATGAACTTCCGTTTATGCTGTGCTTATTTGATATCGCTTTGGGCATAATGCGTTCTGATAAAAAAATTCTGAATCAAGAAAATATAGCGTTGATTGAATCTTATAATTAAAGCGGTTTGCGTTGTTAAAATAAGTCACTCCATGAATGCACGTTGAAGAGCCCAGCGTGCATTTTTGCTTATCATAAACACCTCATCGCCATCGTTAATAAATTCGCGTACAAAACAGATTATTTTTTGGATGTATGATTGCGCTGGAAATTATTTCTATTGGTATGATTATTTTTCCATAAAAATGCGGTTTTGTTTCTTTGATTTCATTGTCTTTTTTTTCTTTTGAGAAAATGCTCGTGATAGTGCTTGCGTAAAGCTACCAAACATGAGTTAATGCTCTCGGTTTGTAATGCAGAACCAGTATGAAAGACATTTTAGTAAAGCAGTTCTTTGTTTAGCGATGTGTATCACTTCGCTCATGAATTTCCTTCTTTAGTGCTCCCGTACGTCCTCTGATAGAACAGACCTTTTTCGCCCGAGAGCGGCGACTCTACTTTAAATACATTAGGAAATATCATGTCTGATAAAATGACTGGCTTAGTAAAATGGTTTGACGCTGGTAAAGGTTTCGGCTTCATCACTCCAGACAACGGCAGCAAAGACATCTTCGTTCACTTCTCTGCAATCCAGAGCACCGCATTCAAAACTCTGGACGAAGGCCAGCGTGTTGAGTTCACTGTTGAAAATGGCCAGAAAGGTCCTTCAGCAGCTAACGTTGTAGCTCTGTAATATTGCTTTTAAGTGACCACCAAAGTTTGTGATTTTGGGTAACCTTAAATTGCTAAACCGGTAATCATTTAATTAGAACGGGTCCTGTTTATTCAGGGCCCGTTTTATTTTGTCTGGTTATGTATTCTCAACGTTAATATTTGTAAATCTAGTATCATTCTGAAAATTAAGACAGATAAGATAAATCTGCTGTGCGGATAAAATAAAATTCATTAAGTTTTATTTTGCTGCAACTTAATCAAACGCAGTGAGTCAAACACTATATATGTACCGCTATAGATAAATTCTTCTTTATGCGATACGCAAACTGCTATGTATAAAGAAAGAAGGTCTATTGTGAAACACTCTGGTTTTTCAACAAGCTTGCTGCACCCGCGTCATTGGTCGCTGTGGTTCGGTTTAGGTTTGTTATATTTATTGGTCCAATTACCTTACCCTGTCATTCGCCGCCTTGGCGGAGCGATGGGCCGTATCTCTAAACGTTTCCTAAAGCGCCGTGTCACGATTGCACGACGTAACCTCGAGCTGTGCTTCCCTGACCTGTCATCTGAAGAGCTAGATGCTCGCGTGACCGATAATTTTACGTCCTTAGGCATAGGGCTGTTAGAAACCGGCATGGCGTGGTTTTGGTCTGATGCGCGTATCAAGAAGTGGTTTGATGTGAGCGGGATTGAGAACCTCAATGCGGCCTTAGCGGAAAACCGTGGCGTGATGGTGATTGGCGTACACTTTATGTCGCTGGAGCTGGGCGGGCGCGTGATGGGGCTATGCCGCCCTATGATGGCGATGTATCGCAAGCACAACAATAAAGTGATGGAATATGTTCAAACCCGTGGGCGTTCTCGCTCTAATAAAGCGATGATTGATCGTCGTAACCTACGCGGTATGGTTCATGCGCTTAAAGCTGGTGAAGCTGTGTGGTTTGCGCCGGACCAAGATTTCGGGCCGAAGGGAAGTTCGTTTGCTCCGTTCTTCGCTGTCAAAAAAGCGGCTACCACAAACGGTACGTTTACTATTGCCAAACTGGCTAAGCCTGTTCTGCTGACAACGGTGTTGATCCGTAAACCAGACGGCAGCGGCTATCACCTTATTATTCAGCCTGGTCTGAAAGATTATCCTTACGATAATGAGCAGGCGGCCGCTGAATTTATTAATGGTGTAATTGAAAAAGAGATTTTACGTGCGCCAGAGCAATATCTATGGCTGCACCGCCGATTTAAAACGCGGCCTGTTGGAGATACTTCTCTCTACGCCTAATAACTCATAAGTTAATTTAATTAAATATTAAACCCCGAATCATTTATTAAGCGAATGTTCGGGGTTTACGCTATTCTAAGCCCCGGATTTTTAAGTCTGATAATATCAGTGCTTAGTGAGTGAAAAAAATGACGAGAGAGGCAAGTACCATGAAGTACAGTTGGGTTCTTTTTGATGCTGATGAGACGTTGTTCCGGTTTGATGCTTTTCAAGGTTTAAAGCTGATGTTCTCTCGTTTTAACGTTGATTTTACCGATCAGGATTATGCAGAGTATCAGGCCGTCAACCAGCCACTATGGGTGGATTATCAAGATGGTCGTATCAACGCGCAGCAGCTACAGGTCACGCGTTTTGAGCTATGGGCTCAACGCCTCGGTGTAACTGCATGCCAAATCAATAACGCATTTTTACAGGCAATGGCCGATATTTGCGATGTGTTGCCTGGTGCGAGAGAGCTTGTGAATGCGCTGAGCGGTAAGGCCAATATGGGCATTATTACCAATGGTTTTACGCAGCTGCAAACGGTGCGTTTAGAGCGAACTGGGATGAAGGACGCGTTCTCTACGTTGGTAATCTCTGAGCAGGTGGGGATTGCGAAACCAGACGTTGGGATTTTTGAATATGCGTTCTCACAGATGAATCATCCACCCAAAGAGCGAATTTTGATGGTGGGTGATAACCCTCACTCGGATATCTTGGGGGGCATCAACGCCGGTATTGATACCTGTTGGCTAAATACATCCGGAGCGGCTTTGCCAGACGGCATTTCGCCAAGCTATCAAGTGAGCTCGTTAAACGAGTTACAGAAAATATTGTTAGCTTAATGCAGCCAAAAAAAATCCCCTCCGTTGGGGATTTTTTTTGGCTAGGAGTCACTCTAGGAATTCATTTACCAATACATCTTGGTTAGCAAAACGCAGGCGACAACACCTAGCGCAGCGACGCCCCAGCAAAAGCGTAGAACAATTGTGTCGATAGTTGATTTATTGTCTGAGATATAATTCTTTACTGTCGTAGTCATGAGCTTTGCCTTGAAATATGAATCGGTATAGAGCCTTTTTATACTTCAAAACGGTGTTTCATTGTGACGCTGCTCACATTACGTACGATAAGTCATACAAATGACGCATTCCTGTACAATTGATGCGTCATTTCGCACTTATGGCTAACCGAGTTTCTGGTCAGCTCAAAGATTGATTCCGGCAAAAGACATAAACCCAAGTGACATCAAGCCAGCCGTGCAAAACACTGCACCTAACCCACGCATCCCTTCGGGGATATTAGAATACTTCATTTTTTCCCGCAGGCCTGCCATTGCAACAATTGCAAGTAACCAACCAAGCCCACATCCGGTGCCATATACAAATGACTCTGTGAAGTTATATTCACGCTGAACCATAAATATGGTCGCACCAAAAATTGCGCAGTGAATGGTTAAAAGCGGCAGAAACACGCCCAATGAGTGGTGTAACGCAGGTAAGAAACGATCCAATATCATTTCTAATATTTGCACCAGTGCGGCAAGAACGCCGATGAAAGTAATAAAGTCGAGGAAGCTTAAATCAAGGCCTTCAATTAAAGCGCCGTCTTTTAGCAGGTAGTTATAGATGAGATTATTTAGCGGCGTAGCAACGGCCAATAATACGGTGACGGTGAGGCCAAGCCCGAATGCGGTTTCGATTTTTTTTGAAACAGCCAAAAACGTACACATGCCTAAGAAGAAATTTAGGGCCATGTTTTCGACAAAGACAGCGCGAAAAAAAATATTTAGGTATTGCTCAAGCATCATGCTTTTCCATAAGCGTCAATCAATTTAATATCCGAAATAATAGATTAACAATCAGGAAAAACCGAGTATTGAGCGCGATCAGTTTTCAATCACAAACCATTCATAGAGTGGATGTTTATGATAAATTTGTGATTGAAATAGGGTTTGGCGAGAAATCAGATAAGGTGTTCGGCGGTGCAGGTCCAGGCACTTGGGTGTTGATCGAAGCCTAAGCGTGGATAATATTCCTGCGCGAGCGGTGCTGCCAGCAGAATAACTTTGCAGTTATGTTTTAGCTGGCGGCACGTCATCTGTATTAATGCTTTACCTACGCCGCTTTTTTGAACCGACTCTGATACCGCGAGATCGGATAAGTAGCAGCAGTAGTGGAAATCCGTCACTGAACGAGCAATGCCAATCAGGCGCTCACCAGCCCATGCAGTGACTAAGATATCTGCATGTTCTAACATCCCTGCCAAACATTCTGGGTTATCTAACGGGCGTCGTGGCCCCAGCGTTGTTTCCGACAACAATTGAGAAAACTGTTCAACAGTGATCGACTTATTGACGTGGTAACGTATTTCGGTTGGCGTTGATGACATCTCTGACCTTCCCGTTAGTTTAGTAAAATAGTGACGTTATATTATTGATATTAAGTCAAAAATATTAACGCTGGCGCTGCGACTTAGCCCATTGCGCTTTCTGCCAGTCTTCACAGCAGTCTTTATCACAAAAGTTGCCACTTTCAATTTTTTCGTGGCAGTTGTAGCACATACCTGTAAATGGCATCTGCGTCTTTTGGCGGTTTGCAAGAGCGAGGTCACGCTCTAATTCTTCCAGAGCACTGGCGTTGTCAAACTCATCAGCCATTTTCTTCCCCTATGTAGTCGTGACAAAATTGAGTAGTAACAGAATTTCGCGATTACATCATAGCGTTATGATGCGGTTCTCGAATCAAGCGCGTGATTATACTCGGTTGAACGATGATCGTCATACACTTGAATTACTCCCCATTCGATTCTCAGACTTGTCTTTAGCCTACCTCGCGAAGGGTATACCTTTCATTGATATATTCGTTGTATAATAATTTATATAACGATTGCTATTTGTTCAATGATAGCGATTTATTGAGGCTATCTCTCATGGTGAATGAGTCGTGGAGGATGATGTGAAAAATCATTTTGGCGAAGGTGTGATGGACGGCGTAAGGGCTTATGAACCTAAATCGGCCAATGAGATGAGCCAGCACTGTTTCGACTATCGACGTGGTTTTGTTTGTGGCTTCGCGCACAGCTTTGGCAAACGGGTGGATAATCGTTACATGGCCGCCTGCCGAGCGGGGGAGCTTGCGCGTGACTACGGGCTGGAGCGGGATGCTATTGCTGATTTTTTCCACGGCAGCGAAGATCGGGGTTTGCAGGAATATTATTATTCCGGCTATGAACGTTCACGCCGCGCAGACGAAATTTTCTTTGGTGCTGAAGCGACAGGCTGAATAGATCGGGTTGCTCTCTGTTGTTACGATTAACTTCTGTTAGTATTAAAGACCGATGTAGATTCGTTAATTTCAAGCGGCATCAATGTGAATTCAGCCTATCAGACTGACTTACCTCCTTGATGTTATGTGATTTTTCAAAGTCTAAATCATTGTGTCTCAATACAGTTTGTTTAATCAAGGAGAGCAAAATGTCTGTTTCAGCACGCAACCAATTAAGTGGCGTCATTTCAGCAGTCGCGGATGGAGCCGTTAATGACGAGGTTGAATTGACCTTAAACGGCGGCGCGAAAATCGTGGCGGTTGTCACTCATGCTAGCAAACAAGCCATGGGGTTAACGAAAGGCAAAGAGGCCGTTGCGTTAATCAA
Source organism: Obesumbacterium proteus (assembly GCF_001586165.1). Taxonomy (NCBI): domain Bacteria; kingdom Pseudomonadati; phylum Pseudomonadota; class Gammaproteobacteria; order Enterobacterales; family Hafniaceae; genus Obesumbacterium; species Obesumbacterium proteus. Next base: position 1,826,648 of record NZ_CP014608.1, read on the forward strand.
GGCACCTTGGGTTATTCTGGCTTCAGAGGATTGCGGTTTAGTCTTTTCTGCCCGTAACCAATTCGCCGGTGAAGTGAGTGCCTTTCTTAAAGGGGCCGTAAACTCAACGGTGCATGTGAAAACCGATCAGGGCATTGAACTCACTTCTGTTGTTACCAACGAAAGTGCCGAAGAAATGGCGCTAAGTGCTGGTAGCCGCGTGATTGCATTGATTAAAGCCTCCAGCGTTATGTTGGCTACCAAGGCATAACCCTATGCCGCAGATTCAATTTCGCCTTTTTGAGCATTCCGATGCGCTATCTTTGCGGCAGGTATATGAGTCTGCGGTTTCCCAACTCACCGTGGGTGAATATAACCTCGCTCAGCGAACGGCATGGATTCAGGCCAGTGCGGATCCTAAATATTGGCTGCGCGTGCTTGAACGTATCCAACCAACCGTAACCTTGGTGGACGGTAAGATCGCTGGATATTTTGATTTGCAGCCTGATGGATTAATCGATCATTTCTATGTGGCGGCTTCATTTGCGCATCAGGGCGTAGCCCGAGCGATGATGGATGAAATTCTGCAACGAGCGAAGCTGCGCGACCTTTCTGAAATTTATGCGTATGTTAGCCTCACGGCTCAGCCTTTCTTCACACGCTATGGTTTTGAGGTGGTTTATCGCCAAAACGTTGAGGTGGGCGGACAGCAACTTGAAAATGCGTGCATGTGTAAACGATTTTAAGCGTACTTATCGGTTGTTGAAGAGATATAAAAAAAAGCCCGTTCAGTGAACGGGCTTTTTAGTTTATCAGGTTGAGTTTTTACTGAGCGATTTCAGCGTCATACTGCGGAGGCGGCTGACGGAAGCGGCGAGTCAGGAAGGTTAAGTAACCCAGACCGATAGCGCCCCAAATTAGGCCTAACGTCATAGAGCTCTCTTCCAAGTTAACCCACAGTACACCAACGGTTGCAGCCCCTAATACCGGCAGCAGCAGATAGTTGATGTTGTCTTTCAGTGTACGATTACGTTTTTCACGAATGTAGAACTGAGAGATAACTGACAGGTTCACGAAAGTAAACGCCACCAGAGCACCAAAGTTAATCAACGCCGTGGCCGTCACCAGATCAAACGATACCGCTGACAAGGCAATGCAACCGACCAACAGTACGTTGAACGCTGGGGTACGCCATTTCGGATGAATGTATCCGAACAGACGCTCAGGGAACACGCCATCGCGGCCCATTACGTACATCAGGCGAGAAACACCTGCGTGTGCGGCCATACCCGAAGCCAGTACGGTAACGCAGGAGAACACCAGAATGATGGACTGGAAGAACTTGCCTGCGACAAACAGCATGATTTCTGGCTGTGATGCATCTGGGTTAGCGAAGCGTGAGATATCTGGGAAGTACAACTGCAAGAAGTACGACACCACGATAAAGATCACACCGCCAATCAGCGCAGTCAGGAAAATCGCTTTCGGGATAACGCGCCCCGCATCTGGCGTTTCTTCGGACAATGAACTGATACCGTCAAAGCCCAAGAACGAGAAGCAGAGTATCGTCGCCCCGGTTATCATTGGCACCACATGCGCATTTTCAGAGATGAATGGACGGCTGCTGATCAGCGTACCGGCACCTTCACCACCGTAAATACCGTGGATAACCAGACCCAAGAAGATAACCATGATAGCAACCTGAATCACCACAATGATGGAGTTCAAGTTTGCAACGAGGTTAATGCCTCGTAGGTTAAACAGGGTCATCAGCGTGACTAAACCACCCACAAAGATCCAAGACGGTACGCCTGGGAAAATTGCTTCAAGGTAAATTTTAGCCAGCAAAATGTTGATCATCGGCATGAACAGATAATCAAGTAGAGAAGACCAACCCACCATAAAACCAACGTGCGGGCTAATCGCCTTCTGCGCGTAGGTATAGGCTGAGCCGGCTGACGGGAAGCGCTTAACCAGCTTTCCGTAACTAACCGCAGTGAACAGCACTGCAATCAGTGCAATAGCATAAGATGTGGCAACGTGACCATCGGTAAGACCGCTAACGATACCAAAGGTATCAAAAATGGTCATCGGCTGTAGATAGGCCAACCCCATCATGACGACTTGTACAAGCGTCAATGTTTTACGGAGTTCGACACGTTTTTGAGGTGCGGTATTAATCGCCATGACGCAGTCCTCCCATGCTCTCGACTTTTTGGTTCGATGTTGCGCAAAGCGGAGAGATCACAGGAAAACTTCGTGTGAAGATACTACTAATAATTGAATAATATTCGGACAGGGGAGATGTAAAAGAAGCGCGAGCGGAGAAAGAAGCTCCAGCCCCGTAGTCGCTGCTGCTGCAGCGCATGCCAGTGAATCCCGGCGCGAAAGCGAATGATTGCCCCATCTAAGTTTCCTCAGTAGTAGCGCGGCTAAATGTGCCGCTAAATAGCGATTATCATGTCCGGTTTTAAGCCGGCCTCAGTTATAAAACTCATTACCTGATGCAAAAAAATAACCGATGTCATTTTATACATCGGCCATTTGCAGGGCGCGTATTTTGCCCCAAGGGGGACAATCTGACAAGATGTCTAAGCGTACTTGAGGCCTTTCTTTTTTGCTTTTCGTGCTATTTTTTCGTTTTATTTAGCTCCGGCAAAAAACATGCCCAAAAAGCTAACAAATTCACAACCGATTTTGGCCTTAATCGTTCACTGAAGTACTAAATTTCAATCTTAATTCGTGATTTGAATCATGTAACGCAAATGAGAATAGATGCCTGATTGGGCTTTTTTTATCGACTTTGCGGCGGCATGTTTGACGAATTCGGATGTCGTTGCCAAAGTGGGAGTATCCTGTCATCGGTTTGATTGCCCCACGATGAAAGCTACTGATGTTTGATACAGAGAAACTCCATGAATATTAACGATAACTCATTACTACAAAAGCTGCGTGAATCGCGTCGTTTACGTCGAGAAAAGTTCCTGAATCAGAAAAAGGCCGCGAATGTAGCAGGTACATCGGTGCCGACTCTAACGCTAGGCCAACGTATGGCAGATGGCGTTACCAGCGTGATTGGCTCGTGGCGGTTTATCATTATCCAAAGTATTTTGCTAGCGTGCTGGATGGTCGGTAATGCATGGTTTGGCCATAATGCGTGGGATCCCTATCCATTTATCCTGTTGAATTTGCTGCTTTCATTTCAGGCGGCCTATACGGCACCCGCCATTATGATGAGCCAAACGCGGCAAAGTGATATGGATAGAAAAAGGGCGGAGAATGATTTTGAGATTAACGTTAAAGCTGAGTTAGAAATCGAGTTGTTGCACGAAAAAATTGATCTGCTGAAAGAGAAAGAGATTCAGGCACTCACGGAAGCGATTCGCCGTCTGACAGAGCGTCTTGACGCCGCCGCCCAACAGACAAAAAACGTGGCACCTACAGATGATGTTCAATAGGTGCCATATTTTATGGGTAAGTTGGTAATTACTTACGTTTAGCGATAAATACGCTGCGCCCAGCGCGCCAAACCGGCGGTAACTGAGCCAAAGTCATTGCCGCCGACGATAGGGATCCCCGGTAGTTGGCGCGCCAGAGCATCACGAATCAGAGGTGAGCGAGCACTTCCTCCGGTGAGATAGATGACCTCAGGCGTGATGTTGCTGACGGTTAAGGCACTGCTGACCTGTTCCTGAATGCGTTCGAGAGGCTGAGTGATGGCTTCGGCTAACTCATGAACGTTGAGGTGCTGTACCAGACCGTTGGCGATGAAATCCAGCGCCGTGCTGATGCTATCCTGCTGAGAAAGCGCAATTTTGCTCTCTTCCGCGCTACGTACTAAGCGATAGCTTAAACGCTGCTGGTAAACTTTCAGCAGAAGTTCAACCTTGTTAGGCTCGGCGGCATCACGGATTAAATCTCGTAACATGCGGCCATTCGCCGTGCTGTAAAAATCGCTTTGTGCGGGAACGTCGTTGGTGGCAACTGCATTCCAGTAAGGTAAGGCCGGTAGTGCGGTGCCTTTTTCGGTGACGCCACCCGCGCCCAACAGCGGCATTAGCTGCTTAAAGGCCAGCATGATATCCAAGTCGTTACCACCCACACGGCAACCACTGTGCCCAAGCAGGCTCTCATGGCGATCGGTGCGATCGCGCCACTGTGGACCCATCAGCAGCACAGAACAGTCGGTTGTACCCCCACCGATATCAACGACCAGTACTTTTTTCTCTTCGCTTAGCGTTGCTTCAAAATCCAGCCCCGCGGCAACGGGCTCAAATTGGAACGTCACATCCTGAAAACCTGCGCGGTGGGCGGCACGGTCAAGAATGCCTTGCGCCTGCGCGTTGGCGTCTTCGCCGCCGGTGCCTTGAAAGTTGACCGGACGTCCAATAACCGCTTGGGTAATTGATTGATTCAGCGTGCTCTCTGCCTGACGCTTGATGTGGAACATCATGGCGCACACCAAATCCTCAAACATCGCGATTTGCTGAGGTTTTAAGCCGTTGGCACCCAAGAATGACTTTGGTGATTTGACGAAGTAGACCTCTTCTGGGTCTTCTACATACAGGCTGAGGGCCTTTAGGCCAAACTGTAGGCTGTCTGCGGTGACGGGAATATCTTCTTCCCGATTAAAATTTATCGCACGGCGCAATAATTGTTGGTTTTCATCGCTGCCGGTTGGCACTTGCCAATGGCGATGTAAGCATTCGCTTACTGCTTCACGCGTAGGCGCGCACAACATTGAGGGCAGATACGGAGAGTCCTGCTCAAGCGGTAGTAATTCAGGTTGGTCACCTTGCATGACTGCGACGGAGCAGTTTGCGGTACCGTAATCAAATCCAATAAACATATGTTCTCCTGCGTTCCCCATGCCATGAAGGGCGGCGACTTTACTCTATTGCGCCGTTTTCATCAATGAACTCCTCCCGTCATTCCTTTTTAAGCGCGCGCTGATGCCAATCTTGTGGTGATATCAATGTCCGATTTCCGCGAGTCAGGATGGATAATTAAGGATAAGCTGTATACAGAACAAGCGGGGGAAATATGAACGGTAATCATGAGATCTGGTATGCCGCATTAAAAGCACGCGATCCCAAATTTGATGGGCGTATTTTTGTCGGTGTCTCATCAACAAAAATATATTGCCGCACGGTATGTGGAGCTCGCACGCCGAAAGCGGAGAACTGTCATTTTTATCCGAGCGCGGCGGCGGCGGAGCGAGAGGGCTATCGCCCTTGTTTAAAGTGCCGTCCAGAACTTGCTCCTGGACTGTCCATTGTCGATCTCTCTAATCGCTATATACAGGTTGCGGTTCAACTTATTGAGCAGGGCTATTTAACGCAGCACAGCTGTGAAGCGTTAGCTGCTCGCCTTGGAATTTCAGATCGCCAGCTGCGGCGGGTTTTTGCCGAGCATTTTGGTGCTTCCCCGATTGAGTATGCACAGTCTTATCGCTTGCTACAGGCTAAACGACTGTTGATGGATAGCCATCTGCCGCTGGAGGAAGTGGCGTTCAGCGCGGGCTTTGGTAGTTTGCGACGTTTCAATGAATTATTTAGTGCGAGGTATCGAATGACGCCCAGCTCTTTGCGCGCCAATAAGAAGGAACAAGAAGAAGGTCTCATGCTTTCAGTCAGCTATCGCCCTCCCTATGACTGGGGCTGGATGTTAGGGTTTCTACAGGCTCGCTGTGTGGCCGGTGTAGATAACGTGACGGCTGATGGGGCGTATCAGCGCACGTTACGCGTGGGGCAGGATTCGGGATGGATTGCTTTGCGTCCTGATGAGTCGCGATGCCGGGTTAACGTGCAAATTTCGAGTTCTTTAACGGCGCATGCGCCAGAAGTGCTGCGCCGGGTTCGTCAATTGTTAGATTTAGATGCGGACCCACAGGCCATTGCAGAGGGCTTAGGCAAGCTTGCCTTGCACAATCCGGGGTTACGCTTACCGGGATGCATGAATGCGTTTGAACAGTCGGTACGCGCTATTTTAGGGCAGGTGGTTAGCGTAAAAATGGCGGCGAAATTTGCGTCGGCAATCGCTGAGCGGTGGGGGATTTTGTCGATACGCCGTTAGACGGTTTGAATGCCATATTCCCCAATACCGATCGGCTGGCTGCGCTTTCTGCGGAAGAGCTTAAAACCATCGGCATCCCGCTTAAACGTGCTGCTAGCATTGTGCAGTTGGCGCAGGAGGTTAGCGAGGGACGTCTGATTTTAGACGATGTTCTGGATATTGAAGGGAGTATTGCGGCTATCACCGCTATTCCGGGGATCGGCAGTTGGACCGCCACCTATATTGCGATGCGTGCGTGGAGCTGGCCAGATGCTTTCTTGCAGGGCGATTATCTGATTAAGCAGCGTTTCCCGCAGATGACGCCGAGTAAAATTGTGAAATATGCCGAACGATGGCGGCCATGGCGTGCCTATGCCAATTTACATCTTTGGCATAACGACGCTTGGACAATGGAGACATTATGATGAATTACAGCCAGTTTAAAACGCCGCAGGGCCAGATGTTTATCTTGTTTGATGATAACAGCGTGCACGGCGTCTATTTTGAGGGGCAAAAATACCTGCCTGATTTTAGTCAGCATCAGGAACTCAATCATCATCCCGTGCTTGAGGGTGCGCGTCAGCAGCTACAGGCTTATTTTTCCGGTGAAAGCGATAACTTTGACTTTCCACTGGCGGTGCGTGGCACACCATTCCAACAGGCCGTATGGCAGGCGTTAAGCGAAATCCCGTGCGGTGAAACCTGCACCTACATGGCCGTGGCGTTAAAAGTGGGTAATCCCAAAGGCGTGCGCGCCGTTGCTCAGGCCATTGGGCATAATCCGTGGTCGGTTGTGATCCCATGCCATCGCGTGATTGGCTCCTCGGGAAAATTGACCGGCTACGCGGGCGGCATCGATAGAAAAGCCTGGCTTTTGAAGCGAGAAGGAGCCGATATTACGCTTTAGTTTATGCCGAAATATCCGCCCTGTAGAACGGACGGAAGCGGTTTAACTTCTTGAATCATATTGCCAAAGGCTAAATCGATTTTGATACTGTCGAGAGTCAGCAGGGAGGCCTGGATGTCGGCGGGTCCTGCGATAGTCTGTGCGCCGTGTCGCCATGCATTTCCATGGATGATCGAAACCAGCACTTCGTCCATTTGGTTGCAATGTACGTTGGTGATAAGCGTTGGCGTGATCATGACATATTCGATTTTGACTGACTGCAAACGTTCGATCACGCTGAGGTTGCGGCCAAAGTCTTCAACAATCAAGCGACAGCCCAACTCCGTGAGTGCATTGAGCGCCGACTGTGCCTGTGCGTAATCATCATTGAGGGCGCTTTCAGGCACCCTAATCAATAGTCGACTAGACGGAAGCGGTGACGATTGAATCATCTCAAGCATATGAGCGGTAAAAGTGGGGGTGCACAGGCTGCTGGTGGCAATAGGGATAGCTATGCTGATGCCTTTGCCTTTCAATGCTTGCGCTTGGTTCACGAGTATTTCATGCAGCAGCCAACGATCGACTTCTTCACGGCGATGGTTTTGGAAGCAGGATTCCTGAAAGAGCTCAGGTAAAATGTTGATGCCCGCGCTGCTATGAGGAATAAGTTCGAGATTATAAAAAGCAATCGACTGAGGTGTTTTCGGCGGAGCAATTCCCTGAGCCTGAATGTTGATGCGGTTTTGAGTCAAAATATCATCAATTTCTTCAGCGCTAAGCAACCCTTTGCCATAGTTTATGTGTTGCTTGTGTTTGGGTTCATAGCTCATCAATTTGCCACGTCCGCTGTGCTTCGCGGTGTAACACGCAATATCGGCCTGATTCATCAGATCGACGGCCAGTGCGTTGCCTACGTTGATAAATGTCATGCCCGCACTAGCGCCCACGCGATGAATTTTTCCTTCCCACTCAAAGATGTAATCATTTATCTGGTTGATGATACGTGTAATGATCTCTTTGGCTTTGTCTGCTTCGCAATCGATAAGGATAAAGGCAAATTCATCGCCACCCAGACGGGCTAACATGTCCTGAGTGCGGATATTTGAATGCATGAGCTGGCTGATTTTTTGCAATAGGGCATCGCCAGCGGCATGGCCTGCGCTGTCGTTCACTGCTTTAAATCGGTCAAGATCGAGGAATATCAGCGCATGGGATCGCTCTTCCTCCACGGCCTGACGAAGGGCTCGTTTCAGCGCCTGTTCAAAGCTAACTCGGTTTGGCAGCCCCGTCAGTGGGTCATGCAATGCGCTATAAGAGAGCTTGCGCAGCAGTTCTCTGGATTCGCTGACATCTTGGAATACCAGTACATAGCCCATTAAGTTACCGTTGATGGCGGTGAGCTCTGAAACCCTGCTTTGCACATCGAAATGCGCACCTTGCAAATTTTTGAGGATTAAACGGTCTTCGGCTCGTCTGGCGTGGCTGTTCTCATCGGTGCGTAGCGGGTAAACGCTGTCACCATCAATGCCGTCATACAAATGCACGATGTTGTCGATGGGTAAGCCAAGTCCTTCCTCCTGCGTCCAACCTGTCATCTTTTCCGCGACGGGGTTCATGAACGTTACCCGCATCAGGCTATCGGTGCTGATTACCGCATCGCCGATCGACGTTAGCGTGATATGCAGACGTTCTTTTTCTTCATGCAGTTTGTCTAACAGCTGTTGTTTATATCTTTCGTTATTTTTTATTTCGCTGATGTCTTTTATTTGCGAGACGAAATACAGCGGTTCGCCTTGTGGGTCGCGAATTAAGGAGACGCTAAGCAGGGTCCAAATACTGGTACCTGAACTGTGTAGGTAGCGTTTTTCCATGCTGTAACTGCTAATTTTCCCTTCAACTAACGCGTTTAATTGATTCAGATCGGATTCCAAATCGTCACGGTGTGTGATGTCTTGAAATGTCATATCGGTTAGCGTGCGAGCTGGGTAGCCCAGCATCTGGCAAAGCGCGGGGTTTACTTGGATCCAACGGCCATCTAGACCAACCAACGCGGTACCGATGGCTGAAAATTCGATCACGTTACGAAAACGGGTTTCGCTTTCTTCGATGTGGTCGCGCTCTAAGCGGAATGCATGCATCAACACAGCAACCGAGTTGACCGGCAATAGCACCAGCAGAAGCGGGGTATAAACCAGAACATCGTTGACCGAAGGGTAGGCCGAACGTATATCGACGACGTGATAGGCCATCATGATTGCCAGCAGGATAATCACACATAAAAAACTGGTGAAAGCCTGTAGCAGCGGTAAGCGAATCGCGGCCCAAAGCATGGGAATAATGGCGAAAGTGAAGGGGAAAGGCAGGTACTGCATGGCGTAAAAGCAGGAAACCATCGCAATCGCTATGATCATGATGCTTTCTGTCAGCGTTCGCTCATTCAGGCTCTTACGCCAAAAACCACGATAATAAAGAAGGCCCACCGGCGTCAGCGCCATTACGCTGATTGATTCGGACATAAACCAGACGCCAAAGATCTGGTTGAATGGCGCAAGCCCGTGCAGCGAAACAATGGTGGCGGCTAACGTTGCGCTAAATAGCGGCGCGAGTATCACGCTGCAAATAACGAATCGGAGCCAAGTGTAGAGGCCATTTATCGGCGATTTGTGATTCAAGAAGCGGCTCAACAGCAAGGTGCACACCACGGCTTGAACCTGATTAATCAGGGCTAGCTGAACCGAAAAAAGACTGATCGGGAAAAATGTCCAGTTGGCTGCCATGGTCGCTAGCTGAGCCGCGATCAGGATAAAAGGCCATTGATGCTTTCTATGGTGGAATAAAAAGGCAATGGTCGCCGCCGTGGGGAACCACAGAGAAGCCAGATTGGTGTCGTGCTGAGTGAGTGTGATGCAGAAGCAGGCAAGCAGGTAAATCAGACCGGCGAAGACAGTAAGTGTCACAATAAAATAGGGCTTTTTTTCATCGCCTACATCTAAACTGACATCCATACCCCTGCCTTAATGACGTGTAAAAGACACGTTCAATACATTAATTTAACTGATATTTCTAGCGCTAGCATTTTCACGAATATTAGTCTAAATGTCACCATGTGCAACATTAATTAGCATAGCAAATGAATTTTGATTTATCTCTGGCTCGGTATTTAGCTATAGCGCACAACTCGACGAAAAATAACGTGCGCTAGCTTGAAAGTTGACGAGGCGTTAGAGCAAACGTTAAAGCAAGAATAGAGTTGCCAAGCCCAGGAAAATAAAGAATCCACCGGTGTCGGTGATCGCGGTAATCAGCACGCTGGAGCCAACGGCAGGGTCGCGACCAAAGCGCATCATCGTCATCGGGATAATGACACCCATGAGCGCCGCCATCAGCAAATTTAGCACCATCGCCAGCGTCATGACGCCGCCCATCGCTGCATTGTGGTAAAGCAAAAAAGTGACAATGCCCATAATGCCACCCCAGACCACGCCATTTATCAGCGCCACGCCGAGTTCGCGTAGTAATAGGAATGAGACATTCCCTGCTTGAATGTGCTGTAAAGCGAGAGCACGAACGATCATAGTGATGGTTTGATTTCCAGTATTCCCGCCGATCCCAGCAACTATCGGCATCAGTGCCGCCAGCGCCACCAGCTGCGAAATAGTGTGTTCAAATAAGCCGATAACGCGCGAAGCCACAAAGGCCGTACAGAGGTTGATGGCTAACCAAGCCCAACGGGTTTTGACCGCTTTTGTTACGGGAGCAAAAACATCTTCCTCAGCGCTTAAACCGCCCATACGGCGCAAATCAGTGTCGCTTTCTTCATAAACCACATCAACGATATCTTCGATAGTGAGGCGTCCCATCAGCTTGCCTTTACCGTCGACAACGGCTGCGCTGAGTAAGTCATCACGTTCAAAGGTACGCGCTGCATCTTCGTCATTGTCTTCGGGATCAAAGGTGGCAGGATCTTTGTCCATGACCTCACCAACCAGCGCCTCTGGTTTATTGAGCAAGACCGTGGTGAGAGACAGCTCGCCTAGTAGACGATTAGTGCGGTCCGTGACAAACAGTTTGTCGGTGTTGAGCGGAATGGTTCCTCGCATGCGCAAGAAACGCTGCACGGTAGCGAGAGAAATATCAGGGCGCACGGTAATGATTTCGAAGTCCATGATTGCGCCAACGGTATGTTTGCCGTAGCGAATAACTTCTCGAACCTGTGCGCGTTGCTCAGGCTCCATGGACGTCAACAGACGCCCCATCAAATTGCGGGGAAGATATTGTCCGAGATAAACCTGTTCATCAATATCCAGCGATTGCAGGGCCTTGAGTAACTCTTTGTCACTCATCTCGTCGATCAGGCTATCCCAGACGCTTTCTGAGGCTTCAACCAGCGTTTTGCCGCGCTTTTCTTTTCCAACCAGACGCCATAATGCATGTCTTTCTTCTGCGGGGAGTGCTTCTAGCGTATCAGCCAGATCGGGCGCAGGAAGTTTATTTACCAGCGTTTTTATTTCAACGGTCTGGTCGAGAAGTTCGGGATTGTTGAGCTGCGAGGGGTCTTCAAGCTTGCCGAGTATCCCTTCAGACAACGATTTATTATTGAGTAATAACTGGAGGATGCGGAAGCGATCTTCTGCGCGCTGTTTGACGCTATTTTTTGCAATGACGGGCATTGGAAAAGTCATTCCTTTTTCTTATTAATTATTAAGCAGCAGGTGGGAATTGAACTCTTATTGGACGACTTAAAAGTAGTCGTCAGATTGGGATTATGCCCCTTTTTTATCCGCTGGCGATGCTTCTGGGGTGTTCATCTGCAGAGGCTGAGATTGTTCAGTTGGCGCAGGCGTGGCGTTTTCTTTTTTATCCTGATGATGGGATATCGCACCAAAAGAGGCATAAACCAAGCGGCCAATCAAAATAAAGAAGCTGATTAGCAATACAATTTTGGTCATGTGGACGTTAGTACGTCGTTTTAATTTATGAATATTCATCGCTGTCTAATCATCTCGTTTTAGAGATATCAGCCTCTGATTTAGGCATAGTCGGGCTCGGGCGTCAATCATAGGATGTCGTGTGGTAAAAATATTTCATACTATGAGTGAGTTATCTCATCACGCTGCTTAACGTTGGATAGGGCAATTTTCGATGTTGAAAGCGTCTAGCATTTTAGTCGCTTTTTAAATGATGGTTTAACATTGGTTCAATATTTAATCTTTTTGTGTCATGGATGCTGAGAGCCTCTTACAGGATAAATCTGGATTAAGCATAATTTATGATTGAATTTAGTGTTTTTTGATCATTATCAAAAGGTAGAATGCGCCGTTACATAATATTTCAGGCCGCTCTCAGATGTATTTCCATACAATGGGCTTGGGTTGACGTTCTGAACTCCAAAGGTTGAGTTCAAAAGAGTGATTAGGAAGCCACTTTTCATTATCATTGTTTTTTCATCGGTCTCTATTTTATAAATTGCTTTAATGACCGAGTTAGAACATGTAGCAAGGAGTGACCTCGGGACCTATTGAAGTCTAATCCATGAGCCAATTACAACATCTACTGCATCGTTTGAATTATTGGTGGGGGACTCCCCTGCTTTTTACTCTTGTATTATTACCTTTTAGCCTTTCTGCATCTCCTCGTCTCGTTACGGGGGATGGCGTCGTTTATCTTTTATTCCTACCGATGGCGGTTTCACTTTCGCTATTAATGGTTTTTAGCTGGCGCGTGATGCCAGCATTAGCCGTTGTCTCCTACGGCCTTTATATTCATAAAATAGGTTATTTGCCGGGGGCATTGGTTGCCACCGCTCTAGTGCTTTCTCTGGGTATTAGCTGGTATGGCTTTCTGAAACATGTTGGACGGCGTTGGTCATGTGGCTTTGGCCGAATGCAAACCATGCTGCCGCGGCTGTTTTGGATGGTTGTTGTTTTGCCGCTTATTTTCTTGATGCTGATTCAGATTATTGTTGCTCTGGGTATTTTTGAACCCGTTGAGAAGATGGCCGCATCTGCACCATTTTCTATTAGAACATTGATTGGCTATCAAGCTTTGGTACTTGCTTGTCTCGCTGGTGTGCCTGCGTGTTATTACCTGATGCGTGTTGTGCTTAAACCGCGTTTTATTCGCGTTATTGTGAATCGCTGCCGTAAGGAGCTCGCGAAAGGCGTTACGGCATGGGAGATTCAGATCTGGCTGTTGTTGCTGGTGGCGATGATCACCGTGCTGGCTATTCCTGCCACCGACGATGGCAGTATTTTTTATACTGATTACACGTTAACGCTGTTGCTTCCATTAATGCTCTTTGGCGCTATGCGCTATGGATATCAGCTTTCTAGCTTGGTGTGGTCTGCATCGGTGATCACATTACTCCTCAACTATGAGGGTTTTGTGCAATGGAATAACTTGGTTCATAGCCTTGCATTGATTATGTCGATGATGGTGATGTTCACGCTGACGATTATTTTGATGGCGGCAGTGAATACGCGTCAGCGCCGTCTTTATGAAAAGACCCAGCGCGCATCAATGATCGATCCTGTGATTCAACTACCTAACCTTCGTTGCCTGCAATATGATCTGCAACAGCATGAGCGCTCAGTTGTTTGCTTCCTACGTATTGCGAATCTCGACACGCTTTGCCGCACGTATGGCATGCAGCTTAAGCTCGAATATAAGCAGCGATTAGCCTGCATGATCAAAAAGGTGCTGGCGGCCGACGAAGATGTGTATCAGCTTCCGAGCTACGACCTCGTCTTGCGTCTCAACAATCGAAATGCGTCTGAAACGATTAAACACCTTAATGATGCGATGAAGTTATTCCGTTTGTTGTGGAACGGTTTACCGCTCCGTTTGCACTATGGTATCGGCTATTGCACGGTTCGCCAGCCGCTGGTTCATATCTATAGCGTTATCGGTGAATTGAGTTCTATGGCAGAACGTTCTTTGCTGACGGGGAATGCGGAATCTACTCATCTTAACGCGCAGAGCTTACAGCAGGGCATTCATAGTAAAGTGGCGATGCTGCATCATATTCAGCAAGGACTGGATAAAGACCGGTTTATGTTGATGGCTCAGCCGATTGAAGGGTTTCGTGGTGACCGCTATCACGAAATTTTACTTCGTCTGCACGACGAAGATGGCAATATCATCATGCCCAATGACTTCTTCCCGGTGGTGGCCGAATTTGGCCTGAATTACGATGTCGATTTCTGGGTACTGGCTCATGCGCTGGAATTTATTAATTTGAACCGTGAGCGCCTTCCCGCTGCGTGCTTCTCGATCAATCTTACCCCTTCAACGCTGGCTAGACCTACGTTGGTGCAGGATATTTCCCGTTTGTTGGCTCAACATCAGGTTGAGGCTTACCAGATTATCCTTGAAATAACAGAAAGTAATATTACGCAGTCTAAAGAGCTCACGGCGAAAACGCTGTCGCAGCTTCGTCAGATGGGGTGTCGAATTGCTATCGATGATTTTGGCACTGGTTTTGCCAGTTATGATCGCTTAAAGAATATCGAAGCGGATATCTTAAAAATTGACGGTAGCTTCGTTCGTGAATTGATCGATAGTCCGATCGATCAGCAGATTGTTTCAGCAATGTGCCAGATTGCGCGTCTGAAAAAGCTATCAGTGGTCGCTGAGTACGTTGAAGATGAAGCACAGAAGTTTCAGTTAAAAGCACTGGGTGTTGATTATATTCAGGGTTATCTGCTAGGAAAGCCCCAACCTCTCGCTTCTCTCTAAGTTAAACCATAACTCAACGAAATCTACGTTTTATGGCCGTCGGTATTTTCTGACGGCCATTTTTGTTTCTTAAAAAATTAACTTTTTGATTTATATTAATTTTATCGGTATGAGTTTAACGGTTTAATGGTCATATATATTCTTTTTTTGCGTTCAGTGTTAGTAGTGTAAAATTCTTTGTATGGATTACTTTTTGAACAATCATCCGCAGAGAACACCACTCTAAGGGGCAATTTATGTATGGTGATACTCTTAAAATGCCAAATCATTAACTGGTCTGCCAACTTTCTCTGGATGATGATTCCGCAAGTGAATTTAGCTCTTGTCTTTTACCTGCCAGAACGTGTTTACTTATCCATGTAGTCGCCATATAACGTCAGCTAATAACTTATACAGTAATCATCTGTCGGGTGGTGTAACCCACACCAATGGCTTTTCTCAGGGGAAGTCAGGGTTATGAAATCTAAGACAGAGCGACGTTTATGTGTTGGTGTGAATTATGAAGTTATGAAGAAAAAGGCGATTGTCCTAAAACGCTATTTTCTTCTGTCGGCATACCTCTCATCTGTAAGGATATTTCTCTGCGGCTCACTATTCGATTGAAACTCTTTAAACTGTTATAAGGCAGCACGACATCTCATTATGACTCATCGTTTAACTTCCAAAGATATCCTGGCATTAGGATTCATGACCTTCGCGCTGTTTGTCGGCGCAGGTAATATCATATTCCCTCCGATGGTAGGGTTGCAGTCTGGCGAGCATGTCTGGATTGCGGCTATCGGCTTTCTTATCACCGCAGTAGGTTTACCTGTTATCACCGTCGTCGCGTTGGCGAAAGTCGGTGGCGGTATCGATGCGTTAAGTACGCCAATTGGTCGTAAGGCGGGCTTGCTGCTGGCAACTGTTTGCTACCTCGCCGTAGGCCCCTTGTTTGCGACTCCGCGTACCGCAACCGTTTCTTTTGAACTTGGTATTGCCCCTCTGACCGGCGACGGCGCAGCGCCATTGCTGATTTATAGCTTGGTGTACTTTGCGTTAGTAATCGGTATTTCTCTGTACCCGGGCAAATTGCTGGATACCGTTGGGCATATTTTGGCTCCGCTGAAAATTGTTGCGCTGGCCGTTCTGGGTATCGCCGCTGTTATGTGGCCTGCCGGTTCACATGTACCTGCGATTGAAATTTATCAGCAGGTGCCATTCTCTAGCGGTTTTGTTAATGGCTACCTGACCATGGATACGCTGGGTGCCATGGTGTTTGGTATCGTTATCGTTAACGCGGCTCGTTCCCGCGGTGTAAGCGATAGTCGTTTGCTGACGCGTTATACCATTTGGGCCGGTCTGATCGCCGGTATCGGCTTAACACTGGTTTACCTGAGCCTGTTCAAACTGGGTTCGAGCAGCGGTGAGTTGGTGCCAGATGCACAAAACGGTGCGGTGATTTTGCACGCCTATGTTCAGCATACCTTTGGTGGTATCGGTAGCTTGTTCTTAGCCGCGCTGATCTTCATTGCTTGTATGGTCACGGCGGTTGGCTTGACCTGTGCGTGTGCCGAATTCTTCGCGCAGTATTTACCATTTAGCTACCGGACGCTGGTGTTTATTCTGGGTCTGTTCTCTATGGTGGTATCGAATCTGGGCCTGAGCCATTTGATTCAAATTTCCATTCCAGTTCTGACCGCGATTTACCCACCGTGTATCGTGCTGGTGGTATTGAGCTTCACTCTGCGCTGGTGGAATTCCGCTCCGCGCGTATTCTCGCCGGTAATGGTTATTAGCTTGGTGTTTGGTATCTTGGATGCGCTGAAAAGTTCTGCGTTGTCTTCCCATATGCCTGCATGGACTGAGCATTTGCCGCTGGCTGGCCAAGGGTTAGCATGGTTACCACCGTCATTAGCGGTTCTGGTTGTGATGGGTATTTACGACCGTACCATGGGCGCGCGTAACGTTGCCGTGCATAACTAAAGATGACTCCAGACGGAACTCATTACATATTTAGATAGTGTATTCAGAAGTCTGTGCATTTATAATCAAAAAATATGAGTTTATTTGCAGCACGGGCGTATAGCGCCCGTGTTTTTTTTGACAGGTACTAACGGGTAATTTTTGTATGCAACAACAACCCAACCAGCTGAAACGTGGGCTTAATACGCGTCACATTCGCTTCATGGCGTTAGGCTCTGCCATTGGTACTGGACTGTTCTATGGCTCCGCTGACGCCATCAAGATGGCGGGGCCGAGTGTTTTACTGGCTTATCTGATTGGCGGCGTTGTCGCTTTTATCATCATGCGCGCGCTCGGTGAGATGTCGGTCAATAACCCTCAGGCCAGCTCCTTTTCTCGCTATGCGCAGGATTATCTGGGCCCAATGGCGGGTTATATCACCGGATGGACTTACTGCTTTGAAATCCTGATTGTCGCCATTGCCGATGTTACCGCGTTCGGCATCTATATGAGCGTCTGGTTCCCTGCGGTTCCGCATTGGATCTGGGTGCTCAGCGTCGTGCTGATCATCGGTGCGGTTAATCTGATGAGCGTGAAGGTGTTTGGCGAGCTTGAGTTTTGGTTCTCCTTCTTCAAGGTCGCCACTATCATCATCATGATTGTAGCGGGTATTGGTATCATCTTCTGGGGCATTGGAAACGGCGGCCAGCCTACGGGGATCCACAACCTGTGGAGCAACGGCGGATTCTTCAGTAATGGCTTTATAGGAATGATCTTCTCGCTACAGCTGGTGATGTTTGCCTATGGCGGCATAGAAATTATCGGTATCACCGCGGGTGAAGCTGAAAATCCAAAAGTGTCGATTCCTAAAGCCATCAACTCGGTGCCGCTGCGAATTCTTGTGTTCTATGTGGGCACGCTGTTTGTGATTATGTCGATCTACCCGTGGAATCAAGTGGGAACGCAGGGGAGTCCGTTCGTGCTGACGTTCCAGCACTTGGGGATCACCGTAGCAGCCGGGATTTTGAACTTCGTCGTGATTACGGCATCGCTGTCTGCGATTAACAGCGATGTGTTTGGTGTGGGGCGAATGCTGCATGGTATGGCTCAGCAAGGCCATGCGCCGAAGATTTTCTCTAAGGTTTCTCGCCGTGGTATCCCGTGGGTCACGGTATTGGTGATGGTTTTAGCCCTGCTGATTGCGGTGTACCTAAACTACATCATGCCTGAAAATGTCTTCTTGGTGATTGCTTCTCTGGCCACGTTTGCAACCGTCTGGGTATGGATTATGATCCTGTTCTCTCAGATCGCATTCCGCCGCAGTTTAAGCGCAGAGCAAGTTAAAGCGCTGGAATTCCCATTACGTGGGGGAATATTTACCTCGGTCATCGGTATTATTTTCCTCGTATTTATTATCGGCCTGATTGGTTATTTCCCTGATACCCGCGTATCGCTTTATGCCGGGCTGGTTTGGGTGGTGGTGTTGCTGGCGGGCTATTGCTTAGTGAAGAAGTCAGCCAAAGTGGCATCGCAGGACAAAGAAAAACACATCGCTGATTAATATCAAACCTTGATGAAATAAGAACGGAGCCAAATGGCTCCGTTTTTTTATGGGTGTTTTTTTATGGGCTAAGCGATGTCGAGGTCATATCAACCTAAACGGAGATTTCTGCCTGATTCTGCATTTGTCGCGGGTGCAGTGATCTCATGGTGCTCTTCATCTTGTTCTTCCCGCCGAGACTCACGCACGCTGAGAATCAGGGCTTCACGAACGTCATGTAAATCGCTAGTGAGTTGAGAGTAGTTTTGAATATTTTGGCTGGCGAGTTTACTGATATCGACGTCGGCAGAGTGCAGACTGGTAATCAGGATCAGCGCAGACAAAAATGGCATTAGGTGTGCCCTTAGCTTACTAAGGCAAAATGTACTGAACAAATTCCCCTCCGTTGATTTGAATAAATGGAGTGCTATTGATAACAGGTTTTGATTGGAAGGGAAGGGGACGGACATTTTTAGCCATGTTTGACATCGCTCCCTTACCTTCAGAAACAATTCTGTGGAGAAGTGTCAGTTGAAGGTAAGGGATGTGAGAGTCTTAGTTTAGCTGTGTATGGCCGATTGCCCGCATGTCGTTGCCCGTTGGGGTTTGATGTACGCGTAGGCCAAATTCGGAAATAATCGCGAAAGTGTGATCAAAAATATCGGCCTGAATGCTTTCATACTGCGCCCACACCGTTGTATTGGTGAAGGCGTAGATTTCCAGAGGCAAGCCGTCAGACGTTGGCGCAAGCTGACGAACCATGAGGGTCATGTCTTTGCGGATCTGCGGGTGCGCATTCAAATAGGCAATCAGATAGGCGCGGAAGGTGCCTAAATTTGTCATCCGTCGACCGTTTAGCGGTGAGCTGAGATCGGCATGCAACCCGTTGTTATAGGTTTTGATCTCTTGGATTTTGGCATCGATATAAGGTGCCAACAGCGCACTTTTCATCAGCCGCTGATGCTCTTCATCTGAAATAAAGTGAACGCTAGTGGTATCAATATTCAAACTGCGCTTGATTCGACGTCCACCAGACTCTGACATGGCACGCCAGTTGATAAAAGAGTCAGATACCAGCGCATAGGTTGGGATCATGGTGATGGTGTTATCAAAGTTGCGTACTTTGACCGTCGTCAGACCAACGTCAACAACGGTGCCGTTCGCACCATATTTTGCCATTTCCAGCCAGTCACCCAGCTTAAGCATGTTGTTTGCAGAGAGCTGAATGCCGGCAACTAAACCTAAAATAGGGTCTTTAAACACTAACATCAGCACCGCAGCCATCGCACCCAAGCCGCTAATTAGCAGCAGCGGTGACTGTCCTATCAGCAGCGAAATCATCAAAATGCCGATGATGATTGCCGCACCCAGTTTCAGACTCTGGAAGATCCCGCGTAACGGCAGTTGCTCCGCGATAGACATGCTGCGCGTGAGGTCGAGCAGGGTATCGAGCAGTGAAAAGAATGAGAGTAGCGCGTACAACATTACCCACATTTGCGCGCAGATAATCAGAGCATCGCCCGCGTCAGTGCCAGGATGCAGCCAGAATACCGCTTGAATATTGACGATAACGCCTTGTAACGTAAAGGCTACGCGATGAAAAAGCTTATGCTGGGTAATCACTTTCAGCCATAGCATTTTGCTATGTTGACCGCGCTTTTCTAAGCGAGAAAGTAGCACCCGATGCAAAAGCAGATGAATGATGACCGCGGTCACCATAATGAGGCCAATAACAAGAATCAGCGAAGTCACATGTGTGAATTCGATACCGTATTGTTCTAGCCATCGTCTCAGTGTGTTGTGCATTGAGCTTCCCTTTTCTTTCAAATAATTTGACGCAATAAGCTGACATAGGCTAACGACTTGGCGTTTTCAGTCAACCAAAAGCGAAGCAAAGCACCAATATAAACATCATCATCGCTATCCTCCCCCTCGCTCATCCCTATAAAAAATGGTTATAGAGGAGTGCGGCCTAATCGCAACGTGGCATGCTCAGCGTTAATCACTCGTGGGGGAAATTTTATGTTGTTTGCCTGGCATCTACCGGTACCACCGTATGTACGTTATCACGCGGATCACCTTGAGATCCGTCTTTGGGTGCAGGGAGACGATGAACTGCCGCAGCAGGTTATGTTGAGATGTGAGCCAGATAATGAGGAGTGGCTGTTGACGATGCAGCCAGAAAAGCAGGGGAGTTTTACCTGCTATCAGGCCGATCTCACGCTGTTGGCCGGTGAGGCTGTTCGTCGCTACTGTTTTAAATTTCTATGGAACGACCGACAGCAGTGGTTTGGGCCACAGGGTTTCAGTGTTGTACCCCCAGCGCAGGTGGAGCAATTTGCAATAGAGATCCCAACTCAGTCGCCGGAGTGGGTTGCCGATCAGGTTTTTTATCAGATCTTCCCCGATCGTTTTGCGGCCAGCGGACAGGATCATACGGTAAAAAATGACAGCTATTATCACCATGCGGTGCAACGTAAGGTGATCCGTAAAGAATGGGACGAACCTTTAACAGAAGAAAATGCCTCTTCCACTTTTTACGGTGGTGATTTAGACGGTATTGTCGAACGTTTACCTTATCTACAGGAGCTTGGCGTTACGGCGCTGTACCTTAATCCGATCTTTACCGCGCCCAGCAATCATAAATATGACACTGAAGATTATTATCAGGTCGATCCCTATCTTGGCGGTAATGACGCTTTGGTACGCCTGCGTGAGGCAACGCAAGAATTCGGTATGCGTTTGATCCTTGATGGTGTGTTTAACCACACCGGTGACACTCATCCGTGGTTTGATCGCTATCAGCAACGAACGGGTGGGGCGTTTTACGATCCAGCATCTCCCCATCGTATGCGTTTCACGTTTACTGCTGACGGCCGCGTGCTTGATTGGAAAGGAAACGCAACGTTACCTAAGCTCGACTTCTCGAGTCAGGCGGTGGTGGACAGCGTGTATCAGGCAGACGATAGCATACTGCGGCACTGGTTGAGAGAGCCTTATCAGATTGATGGTTGGAGACTTGATGTGGTGCATATGCTGGGGGAAGGAGGGACTGCCCGAGGTAATTTGCATCATCTTGCAGGGATGTATCGTGCGGTTAAAAATGAAAATCCTCAGGCTTATGTATTTGGTGAGCATTTTGGTGATGCACGGCGCTGGCTGCAGGCCGGTGTGGAAGATGGCGCGATGAACTATATGGGGTTTGCTCTGCCGGTGCGCTCGTTTTTAGCTGGGGTTGATGTGGCTTATCAGCCGATCCAGCTTGATGCTCAGCAGTGTGTCGAGTGGATGAACGGCTACCGAGCGGGCTTATCGCATACTCAGCAGTTAGCTATGTTCAATCAACTAGACAGCCATGACACCGCGCGTTTTTTAACGTTATTGGCCGATAAACCACAGCGTATGCGTATGGCGCTGGTTTGGCTCTTCACTTGGATTGGTGTGCCGTGCCTCTATTACGGTGATGAAATTGGTCTTGATGGTGGCAACGATCCGTTTTGCCGTAAGACATTCCCGTGGGATGAATCACGTTGGGACGGTGACTTATTAGCGTTAACCCAGCAGATGGCTGCGCTGAGGCATCAAAGTACTGCATTACGTCGCGGTGGATGCATGGCGGTTCACGCACGCGCTGATACGCTGGTGTTTGTTCGTCAGTATGAAGATGAAACGCTGCTCGTAGCGCTACAGCGAGAGGGGAAAGGGCGTTGTGTTTTACCTCATTCGCCAATCCTTCCAGCGGGCTGTTGGGAAAACGTCGTCGGTGAGGGGAAATTGGTACGAGAGGCAGATTATATCGAACTGACGTTGCCTACTGAAAGTGCAACCGTATGGCGATGGGCTGCGGTCTAATACGATCTTTAGATAATAAAAAAGCGGCCAATCGGCCGCTTTTCTCACATTGCTAACTGAATTACAGTTTAGCAGCGTTTTCAGACAGGTATTTAGCGACGCCGTCTGGAGACGCGCCCATACCTTCTTGGCCTTTTTCCCACTGAGCTGGGCAAACATCACCGTGCTCTTCGTGGAACTGCAGCGCATCAACCATACGCAGCATTTCATCGATGTTACGGCCCAGAGGCAGGTCGTTAACAACCTGGTGGCGAACCACACCTTCTTTGTCGATCAGGAATGAACCGCGCAGCGCAACGCCAGCTTCTGGGTGTTCGATGCCGTATGCCTGCATGATTTCGTGTTTGATGTCAGCAACCAGTGGGTACTGAACTTCACCGATGCCGCCATTGTCGACAGGGGTTTTACGCCATGCGTTATGTACGAATTCAGAGTCCATTGAAACGCCAACAACTTCAACGCCACGGGATTTGAATTCTTTGTAACGGTGGTCAAAAGCAATCAGCTCAGAAGGACATACGAAAGTGAAGTCCATTGGCCAGAAGAAGACAACCGCTGGCTTGCCTTTAGTAAATTCTTTGAAGTTGAAGTTTTCAACAATTTCACCGTTGCCCAGTACGGCAGCGGCAGTAAAGTCAGGGGCTTGACGAGTAACCAGGACCATATTAACTCCTGTTAATTGTATGTTGGATGGATGATTAAATTCTTAGGTCGGGAGTCACTATACGTATTAAACGTTGGTGAATAAAGCGTAAAGCGCCGATTGATAAGATAGCTTTTACCTATCAATAATGCAAAAGGGTAAAAGTAAAGATTGGTATATAACATAGCGCTTTTGTAAAAAAGGGCAATAGGGAAACGCACTAACTGTTAACAGCGTCAGTGTTTATAGGGTCTTTGCCTTGGCTTGGGCGATCATTTGCGGATAAAACTGCCAAAATGTTTGCTCAAGAAGCGTGTAGTTGTTTTCGATATCGTTAAAAGATCCCGCCAGCGCGCCGAGTTTCGGCCTGCGGTTTGCCATACCTTGTAACACTTTGGCAATAAATGGTAGTTCAGCGTAGCGTTCTAGCCAGCGCTCTTGCCACATATAGGCATTGAGGTTCTGAAAACGCTCTGGGGAATTCGGCAGCATCGGCACAATTTCAATTTGAGCACGGTTGACGAAAGAGTGAAGCGAGATTTCTGGCTCCAATTCTTGCCAGTGCAGAGCGAGAAAATGATCCCATACAACATCAAGGGTAATGGGGGCAACGCGGCGAAACTCTTCGCGAAATAGGCGTTTCGCTTCCAAGACTTGCGGAAGGCGATCGGTCATGACATCGACTCTGCGATGCATGAATATGCCGTCGATAACCTGTTCTGAATAATTTCCCTGTGGGTTACCGCGGACAAAATCGGCCAAAATATTGCCATACAGCGAGCTGTTGGCTAGTGAGGCAAGGTGAAGATGGGCAAGAAAGTTCATTCGATCATTATAAATGAGAATGAAGATGTTTAATCCATGTTTTTTGTATGGTTAAAAATTCCTATTAACAAAGACTAATCACATCCTTAACTGCTTAACAGTTGCAGCCGAACGCTTGCGGCTCTAGACTAAGCGGCCTGTTTTTTGCGTGCTCCTACGTCTGCTATATATAGAGTGAATACTAACCATGCGTGTTTCTGATTTTTCGTTTGAACTTCCCGATAACCTTATTGCTCGATATCCACAAGCAGAGCGTAGCGCGTGCCGTTTGTTATCGCTGGACGGACCAACGGGAAAATTAGAGCACGGCGTTTTCACCGACGTTTTGGATAAAATCGAAGCAGGCGATCTGCTGATTTTCAATAATACCCGCGTTATTCCTGCGCGACTGTTTGGCCGTAAAGCCAGCGGTGGCAAGTTAGAAGTGTTGGTTGAGCGCGTGCTGGATGATACCCGCGTATTAGCGCACGTGCGTGCCTCGAAGTCACCTAAGCCAGGGGCTGAGCTGCTGTTGGGCGATAACGAAGATATTCGCGTCACCATGGTTGCACGCCATGACACGTTATTTGAACTGCGCTTTGACGACGGTCGTGATGTGCTGACGATCCTGAATGCGGCGGGTCATATGCCATTGCCACCTTATATTGACCGTCCTGACGAAGATGCTGACCGTGAACTGTATCAAACGGTCTATAGCTCCCGCCCTGGTGCAGTTGCTGCGCCGACTGCGGGTCTGCACTTTGATGAGCCGTTGCTGGAAAAACTACGCGCCAAAGGTGTTGAGATGGCCTTTGTGACACTGCATGTTGGCGCGGGGACGTTCCAGCCAGTGCGTGTTGATACCATCGAAAACCACACTATGCATTCTGAGTATGCCGAAGTGCCACAGGATGTGGTTGATGCTGTACTGGCGTGTAAGGCACGTGGCAATCGGGTTATTGCGGTAGGAACAACGTCCGTTCGCTCGATCGAAAGTGCGGCCGCGGCGGCAAAAGACGCACTCATCGCGCCATTTTTTGACGATACGCAAATCTTTATCTATCCGGGCTACCACTATCAGGTGATTGATGCTCTGATAACCAACTTCCATTTGCCTGAATCCACGCTGATCATGTTGGTGTCTGCGTTTGCGGGTTATCAAAATACCATGCATGCGTACCACGAAGCGGTGGCAAAGGAATATCGTTTCTTTAGCTATGGGGATGCCATGTTTATTACCCGTAGCGAGCTGGCAGAGCAAGAAAAAGTCTCTGCTGAGTGATTTCGTGGCCCGTGTCGCTGTTGGTATGACGCAGCATACGGGCCAATTTTTGCCCATATAATGTTTAGCTTCCCGCTCTGACGGGTATGTTGAATAGGGCTTCTTTCCATTAGGAATGCAACATCAGACTGTTTTTCTGATGCTGTCCAGATTTAAATTCTGAATAACGCCTTTATTCTCATTTTAAATCAGTAGTTTACAAGTGATAAGGCTGGTCGATTTTCCTTACCGATTTCGTCTTGTGCCAAAAACGTGACAATTCCACTAAAACGACTCAAATGCTCAGTGCTCAGGTGAGCGTATTTATTGACCATTTCTAGCTTCTCCCATCCTCCGAGTTCTTTCAGTGTCATCAGCGGTGTTCCGTTCTGGACGTGCCAACTTGCCCAAGTGTGCCTTAAGTCGTGGAAGCGGAAATCGAAGATGCCTGAAACCTTCAATGCGTTTGCGAAATCAGCGCGGCTGATCTCCTTAATGACGCCGCCGTCTACTGAGAAAACATATTCAGATTCACGGCTACGTCCAGAGATAATTTTCACGGCCTCATCATTGAGGGGGATCGGTCGCGCTTTCCCTGACTTCGCATTTTCTGCCGTAACCACGGCAATACGACGTGATAGGTTAACGTTTTCCCATTTCAGAGAAAATATCTCTCCTTTCCTCGCGCCAGTAAGCAGCGCAAATGAAACCACATCCTTCATCCAATCCAGACGCAAAGCCCCAATAAGCATCCTTGCCTGTTCCTTCTCAATCCAACGCACACGAACCTTTGGCTCTCTCTGCGTTGATAGGTGAGGCATTCCATTAAGCCAGCCAGACGCAACAGCCAGAGAGAATGCTCGCATAATAAATGCCCTGTACCGGTTACGGGTGGCATTAGATAGCTTGCACTTCTTTGCGGTAGAGTGAGTGGGGAGGTTGTTTGCTATATCCTCCCCTGTGATTTTAGAGATGATCCGCCCACGGAAAACAGATAACCAGTATCTGGCGTAAATCTGCTTATTTTCAAAGCAAGACTGGTTCTCCGCATCACGTAATGCAAGGATAACTATATCCTCAAAAATACGGTCAGGTATCTTATCCAGCTTTGCAACCTGCCATAGTTCATGCTTTAGCTTGTCGTGGTACTCCTGAGCTTTCGTTTTTTCCTCGGTGCGAGTAGAACGCCTAATTCGCGTTCCGTCTGGAGCGGAGATATCGACCCAGTATATGCTTCCTCTTTTGACGATCGGCATTTCTTTGACTCCTTACCGACCACACCCAGCCGGATGGCATTGTTAACTTTGCTTGATAAACTTTCCAGACTTTCTTCTCTTGCACGCCATGAACCACCCACCTTGAACATGTTGAACTTGACAGGGTTCCTGTAGATTGTGTGAGGTGAAACATTTAGCCGTTCGGCGACGGCTGATACCTTTAGATATTGCTCATCCATCATTTATCCTCAAACTGCCCATTCAAAATGCCAATAGTCCAAAGGAACCTAACGAATGGAATTCCGAGAGGTTTAATGGTTTCGTAGTGGCTGAGAAGAATCGGGCGGGTGATTGTGTCGATGTTGGTTTTTTTGGGCGCGGACTTTATTGCAGATTTCATTGCTTCGTTGCATCGTCGCGCAACATTGCGGATCGCGTTGTCTTGTTCTGCTGTCATGTCATGCCGCTTTCACTCCTTGCTGGAACTCGATATTGCAACCGACCTCGTTGCCCCACGAATGCCAACATTCAGCCTGCTGACGCGCAAATAGCTCAATGCGAGGCACGTCGCCTAGCAAGCTAACAAGCAGATCGCGAAACTCTGGGGGCTTGGCGCTATGTTCAGCGCGGTGGAAAGTTTGATGCTGGCAGATCGCTGCGTTAAATCGCTCTGGCAGCCTGCCACGAACCGCAAACAAACAATCTTCGCTATTGGCTCTTGTCATGTGGCCCATGCCGATCGCACTGTTTCCTTTGCGTCGATTTGTCTTGTGCCATGTGAATCCCTTCATAGTCATCAATCTAAATCCCCAAGCATCGACAACCTTCAACGCTTCGGCTGGCATCGTTGGCACCCACCACATCGCCAGCAGACAAGACTCATCAGCTAAGTCCCATACCGGTAAGCGACATATATCCAATATGCTCATCGTGGGATATTTGAATGATGCACCACGCTCGCCATCTGCTGCCTTATCTCTGTATGTCCACGGTGGGTCTGCATAAATCAGTTTGTATTTTTTCACGCTGCATTCCCCCACACTTTGGATAAATCCCTAGGCCGCATCATCGATGTAGCCACATATGATTTCTCTCGGTTGATAATCTCGATGAAGAATTTCTCTTCGCTAACTTTGATTGTGTACGTGACGCCTTTCTTGGTTGGCCCATAGTCGCCGTACTTGGATTGATGTATATCGAGAGCAGCTTTCATCGCCGCTCTTTCTTTACGCTCTGGATTACCCTTGATGATGTGTCGCATTGTTAAAGTCCTTGAAAGCCTTTTCACACTGCAATGAAACTCGCTCTATTAATTGCTGCATTGCCTGCAATGACTGGGCGTCAGAGAGCAGAACCTCGCGCTGAATTAATGCAGAGATAAGCGTGGAGATTTTTGAGTAGAACCCGATGGACTGAAGCCTCTCTTCACCTGCAGATTTACCTTCCTTTGCTACCTTTTTCTCGTTGAGAATCAGGTTATATGTGTCGCTCGTAATGACGTATTCGCCGATTTCGATTTGCATATTTTCTCCAAACTTAGGCAATAAAAAACCCGCTGGTTAGCGGCTATTAATCTTGGTTAACTGGTAAGCACATCAGAACGTGGTTAGGCCGCTTCTCATGAATCAGCTTTATCCATTGTTCACAGGTTTCTTTTGGCATGACTTCAGGTGTAACGGGGAGGGCGTCGCAAGCATCTAATCCGCAGGCGCTGACTAGAAGGATATAACCGGCTATCAGCATCTATTTCTGCTCCTGTGCTGGGGCTGAAACCTCAAGGTCTGAAATAATGTCAATCACAGAACTTAATCGGATAGCCATTGCCGAGGCTTTTTTAGTCGGAACTGGAAGCTCTTTTAATATCCAATTCAAGATTCTATTTAGTATTTCCACCTGCTGACTCAAATCTACAGGCTCGGTCTGTTTAGGTATTACCGGTGCTGCATAAAGCGGCGTAGAGTGAATGCCGTGCGTGGCCTCACCAAGCCCAACAAAGTCTCCATCAGTGGTAAATTGATCGCCTGTGCGCATGTGAACAATCCAAGCAGCGGGATTCTTAGCTGCTTGCTCGTATGCCAGAATCTTTTCTTTCGCGATTTTAAACTCATCAATCACATGAAGAGCATCAACAAATATGTCGTAGTTCTCTTTGTCTGCCGGATCGCTGTATGAATCTTGAAACTGCAATAAATCGTCTTGCAGCTTCTCTAACCGCTCAGTTGTTAACTTAGTCATTGCTCTGCTCCTTTGCGTCGATTCCCTTCGCTGTAATTGAGTATCCAACAACGGTTCTGGTTATTAATCCTTTTCGCAGTAATGCGTTGAGAGTTTGCCGCCAGATAGCGTAGGTTTTTTCCCCGTTGCAAACGCAAGATAAGACCTCAATTTGCTTAGGTGTTAACTTAGTCATGTTTTATGTCCCAGCAGATTTGAGTTTTATAGACGCTTTTCACGCGCTGAACCTTTCCGGCCTTTTCCAACTTTTTTAATCGACGCAATACTGCTGGTGTTTCGATTTTCTTATCAAAATCACGGAGCCAGTTCGTAACAACGTAGGTCATGCATCGGCCGTGAGATTTCATAACTTGGATAATTTGGTCATCGATAATCGCTGATAGGCCTTTGCTGTTACTGTGCATCATTAATCCCCTTGCGAAGCTGGGCTGCGAATTTATTAGCCTCTTTGATTACCGACTCAAACTCTTGCTTTAATGCACCGTATGCGATGGTATCTGGATGCATGGTTTCAATCATGTTTCTGTATTTCACAGCTAAAGCATCAACACCTTTTGCCATCAGCTCACGGGTGAATGCGTCGGTGGCTGGAACCCTTGTTTTAATCGCTTCCTCTGCTTGTTTGTGGCTAAGGAAACCGTTATTCCCGTCATTGCTCACCATCTGGCTATCGAACCATTCTTGAAGCTCAGGAATGGTCATTCCGTCAGGAATCTCTGCTCCTGCTTCGTCAGTTGTTCCCTCCAACCAATCACGCGCTGATTGAAAGTCTCCATTGACTACACAGAAAAGGGCGACTTGAGCCCCAAGCATTGTTTTATGCAGCATCCATGACGTATTAAGCTCACTAGCAGCACTTGGTAGTAGATAGGCATTCTCTTTGCCTAATTCAGCCAGCTTCTTCTCCAGCGCATCACGCTGCTGAACTACTGATTCGTATGTCTCTATTGGTAGGTTGTTCATGAATATCTCCTTAGTCCATCCAGTCTCTGTATTCACCAGATGCAATAAGCTTTGCTCGGCGCTTGGCTGCGTCGATATGCTTTTGCTTCATTCCGTTTGTTATTGAATCTAATGACTTGAGACTGATGGGGATTGTTTTCTTTGGTCGGGGTGGGATGAGTCGTTTTGCTTTTCGCTCTATCGAATAGATTCGGTCCCTGATTCCTTCTTTCTCAGCCCATTCCGTGGCTACGACTTTCACAACCTTGGTGTCAATGAGGACTTGGTATATCTTTTTATTGAATTCAGGCAACCTCATTCCGAAATGCTCAGCTAACTCTAATCCTGTCGCTGGCCTTTTCCCGAGCATCCTAACTACGCTTTCCTTGAACCCTGTGGAGTTATGAGGCCGCCGATAGAATGCTAATCGGCGCATTTACACCTCTTACGATATATTTTTAATTTTTTCTGAGCAGGATTTATAGACTTCAAGAGCTGCTTTTCTATCTGAATCACTGATAGTCAATTTAGCCAACTTTTCTCCCAATTCTTTTAGCTCTTTTGCTGTCTGGCATAATCCCATTTTGTTGATTATGTCATCGTATGCGGCACTATCTTCGGCTGACATAACAACCGTAGGTTGAATTACTAACTTTTTAACTCGATGTTCTACCCGCTTACCTCGAGATACAGATAGCATCATTGAAAAATCAGCCTCAACATCACTCATTGCTTGAATCTTAATCCCACCAACTGCGACACCACCGAACCTGACGTTTGGGTCACCTATGAGCAACAGCGTTTTACCAACCCATGAATGCCCATCGTTTCCCCATCCGCCTATTAGCACTCGTCTCATTGACTTAGATGGTTTGTATGGGCGTCCATCAAACCCATCTAAATCAATCCAAACAGGCTGTTCTTTGTTTCCAGACCTTACCGACTTAATTTTTGCTGTGATTGGCGAAGACTGAACGTCTTCAAAATTTATTTGGTCTGATTTAGGGATAATTGTGTTTGATAAGTCCATTACAGGTATACCTCGTCAGCGTATTCGTCATCGAACATATATGATGGAAGGTTAATTTCAGATGACTGAAGAGCTATTCCATCCCTCTTATCTAACTCACCTTCTATGCAACGTTTCAGCGTGGAAAGTGATCTCATCATTTCTTTTCGTCCAAGCTCTAGAGAGTCATCGCCTATGTAATACATACAGTTTCTGTATGGGGCTTTATTTTCTTGGGCAAAGAAACAAAATTGATTTACATCTCTCCCCGTTACCAATTTCAGAACATATAAGTAAAACGCAGCTTGAATGTGATAGTGATACTTACCGAATGCTTGGCTAAATCCACGCTCTGATGCATCTTGGCAGCTCTTAACATCTAATGGGTATGGAAGCGAGTCAGAAATCCTGTCAAAGCGACATTTAAGCCTTAGTCCAGTTTCTGGGCATGTGGTAAACATAGATACTTCAGATTTTCCAGATGTCCCCATGTAGTACATAAAATCTTCGTTAAGTTGTGATGCCTCCACCATTCTATTAATAGTTTCCACTTCACTACCTATGAATATATGTTCTTCCTTCATACCAGATGAGATTAGTGATTTATATTCTTTAGAAGCCCTTGTTTTTAACGATTCATCAAGAATAAATTCTCTTTCAAAAACATCAGGTTCTAATAGAGCAGCATGTATCGCTGTTCCTATATTGGCAGACTTACTACCTTTAAATTTGTTGAAGTAAAGGTTGGCAGGGCTAACGCTGATCGCTTTAATGCTTGTTGAACCGATCGCTTCATCTGCATGGTATTCCTCGTTTGACATTCCGTAATAGATTCCAGATTCAATCATGCTGCCTCCTGCATGTGTTTAAGCTCGATGGCTGTTTGGTACTGGCTTGCTGATTGGAGAATAGAGAATAGGGCGGTAGCTAATATTTCTGGGTTATTGCCGTGTTCAAGAGCTAGCTCTAATGCTTCGTGGGAGAGTCCTGACAGATGGCTTAATGCTTTGATGATGTGATACTGCTTTGTTTCTTTTTCCCACGCCTCGGCCTGCTGGAGAACTAATTCACTGGTCTGTTCGCTAAAGCCGCTGATGATTTTATTTAGCTCGATAATCACTGATGCATTCATAACGGATCACCTTTGATAAATAAGTGCTTAACTACCGGAAGTCGTTTAACCCAGCGCAGAAATCGACAAGCTCTCACCGCTTGGATTCGGCGTGGTTCTCTCATGAAATCAGTCATAGTTATTTGCTCCAGAGTGGTGAGAAGAATTGAGTGACGATACGAACGAT
This sequence comes from Obesumbacterium proteus, assembly GCF_001586165.1. Taxonomy (NCBI): domain Bacteria; kingdom Pseudomonadati; phylum Pseudomonadota; class Gammaproteobacteria; order Enterobacterales; family Hafniaceae; genus Obesumbacterium; species Obesumbacterium proteus. Next base: position 1,858,046 of record NZ_CP014608.1, read on the forward strand.
GCGGTCTAGTTGTGATTCGCGAAGAGTGCCCATGCGAGGGCACCCTGCAAAGCTGAGTTCTTGCATGGGGTTACTCCTGTTTGATTGATTAGTAGTTGATGCTGATTGCGGTGATGTTGCCTTTGGCTATAGCCGTGATGCACAGCTTGGCGCATTCTTCCGGCACACCTGCGGCGATAAGGTCTTGTAGTGCTTTGTTGTTTACTATTTTGCGGTGTTCTTTATCTGCGGCGCGGCGAGCTTCTTCATCCTTGATGCGCTTTTCTTCAGCTAATCGAGCCTGTTCCTTCTGCTCGTTTTCACGCTTAATTCGCTCGGCTTCTTCGTGAGCTTTTCGTTGCTCTTCGGCAATGGCTTCCTGCTTTTCACGTTCAGCACGCTCAGCGGCTTCCTGCTTCTCGCGTTCGGCTCGCTGCTCCGCCTCTATGCGGTCGCGCTCCGCCTTCTCCGCCAGCTCTTTGGCTTCACGTTCGGCGCGTTCCTTCGCCAATGTCGCTTCACGTTCTCTGGCTGCTGCCGCTTCGATTTCACGCTTTGCCGCTTCATCTGCTTCGCGCCGTGCTTTCTCTTCGGCCTCACGCTTAATACGTTCTTCATGCTCGCGTTTGGCTTGCTCGGCTTTCTGTCGTGCTTCTTCGCGCTCACGGTCAATCTTCTCGTTCATGAGTAAAGCCATTTCATGATCGGCTTCAATCTTGGCTGCGCGTTGGCGGTCGAACTCTGAATTCATTACCAGCGCTTCTTCATGCATGGCATTCATGGCTTCCTCGGCCTTGATACGCTCCTGCTCAGCTTCCCACTCAGTAAGTGGTCGTCGAACCTCATCCTTCAGCGCATCCAGCCGCTCACGCACTAATCGGCGGCTTTCATCAATCTGCTTTGGCAGCGCCTTTAGTTCGGCTACGGGGTCTTTACCAGCGTTGTCGATATAAGTTTTCGAACGGGCAACTTTATGTGCCATAGATGCGATAGCGTCTCGGCCTTTCTTTGTCGATAAATCCGGCACCAGACTGCGAGCCTCTTTCTCGATAGCCTCAATAAGTGGGTCTAGCTGCTCTTGGCTGGTGAAGACCGCTAGAGCATTGGTCTTCTCAATGACGACTAAATCTGTAATCTCGCTCACTGGCGATCTCCTTTGTTGGTTTCATTGCAAAACGCCTACGCTTTGCGATGAAGCGGGTATAAAAAAGCCCCTAACGAGAGGGGCAAAACGTGTCAGCTAACCAGAGCAGTCATTCTCCAGTTATGAGCGGGATTGCTCACAGCAGATACTCAGTGAATACCTGCTAGGTGCATTACTCGTCACGGGCTTTTAACATTGCGTCGGCCATTAGATAAGCATCCTTCGCTACGCCATCTCTCCAGCCTTCTTGAACACCATTCTCAGCGGCGTAGTTAAGGTAGTCCGCATAACACAGGCCGAGCGCCTTCGATGCGAAGTAATCGCGAGCAGTTAATTCATCTACAGAATTTGATTTTTCCTCTGGGTATGGCTCATCGTCGAAACGATAAAGCAGGTCGTAATTGCCAGAATCATCGAATGTACTATGCTCATACGCCCATCGGTGACCATTAAACAGGAATGATTTACCTATGCTTGTTTTATCAAAACGGACTTTCATGTAATCAGGGTATTCTTTGGAATCTTTATAAACTTTTAGTGTGTGCTTCATATCTATCTCCATTCTGGGTATAAAAAAGACCGCTAGGCGGCCTGTTCACTATTCTTTGCCAGTGCTTTTGATTTAGCTCTCCATCCCTTTAAGAAGAAGCGCCATGCCTGCTGGGTTTTGGCATCACGATAGACAACGCCAGCATTTGCAGAAAGAATGATTGGGTTATCTTTCTTCAATCCGTTGAGCGGACATAAAAGCTCAAACTCTTTTCTTGCTTCTTCCATCTCACACCCCTTGTTCAGGCAATAAAAAAGGCCGCCTAAGCGACCTGTTAATCTGCTTCCACACTCTCATGTAGAGCTGTAATTCCACCGTGTTTCTCAATCAACTTCTCAACGACATTCCGAGGGACATAAGCGTAAACGGTACCTGTCGGATCTTGAACGTCTTCACACCAATCCATAATGATTTCGTCTTTTTCACTCGGAAATCCAAGCTCAAAAGAGTGATACATAGCAATATCTTTAAAGTCGCTTCGAGGCTGGCAGTATGCAGAATCACTAGCCTGAATTGACACGCTATAACCATCTGCGCAAATCACTCGGCGATTGAAGTACCAGCGATCTTCAAATCTCGGCGCTCTGGCCTCATTTAGCCAGTCATTCATGGTTTTTGTACCGCTCATACCTACCTCTCTAAATTAAGGGAATGCTCTTCCCGCGTGATTTCTGCACCGCATGAATCTTGCTACCAAGCGGGTTCGTGTCTTTGTACCAAATACGGTGGTTACTTCGTTTCACCTCAACCTCAAGCTCTTTAGCAGCTCTCGGTGTCTGTAGTGATAGTGCTTTTACTGTTCTCTCTGAGCATCCAGAGAGCGTGGTAGCGATTTTGCTTGCCAACCGGCGCTCTGCATTGGCAGAATTTCTTTCTTCACTACGGCGCTCTAAACGACGTAATTTGCAGCGTTGTTTTGCGTTCATGGATTTCTCCGTTAGTTAGCTTTGGCTGTGATGCGCCAGATGCTTATCTTCTGTTTGGGTCTTAGCCCTGCAATTCACATCACCGCCAAAGCCAACTTAACTTTGGTGTACACCTCTCGGCATACCTTCTGATTGTTAAAGAGCATCCAACTTCCTGTTGGTTAGTGCGTCCTGCCGTGTTGATGGAGTAGATTATTAACCAGTGGTTATTTTCAGTCAATAACCAATGGTTAATAAAGTTAAGTTTATAAGTTAACTATATGAACCTAGTGATGTTTTATTTTTTATGATTGGATATCTGGGCTGTTTTTGGTGGTAAAGTGAGCAAAAAAAAGGAGGGCATATGGAAAAGAACGCGATCGGCTATAACGACCTATGCGAAGCGGTGGGAAAGGCAACGCTGAATTTGGTGTCTTACAAGCAAGAGGTGAAGAAGGAATACATCATTTCGATGTTGGAATCTTTCGCTCAGATAGAGTATGACGAGAAGAGAAGGGCGACGTACATAATGGCAGCGGAGGCGATGAAGGAGTGAGGGCAATAAAAACCCCGCTCGGCGGCGGGGTGTTACTAGACTAGCATCACAGAGTAATGAATTACTCGACCAATTATTTCAACGCTATCTTGATCGGCTTCTTCATCTGGGAAGTCTATTTTGTTGTAGCTTCTGATGCTTAGCTTCTTATTTGGCAATCTGAATAATTGCTTAACTCTCAATAGGTCACCATGGTCTATTGCGTAAATAGCCCCATCTATAATTCTTTTATTGGCTAGATCAACAGTTACCGTAGTTCCCTCTGGGATTACTGGTTCCATGCTGTGCCCATGCACTGGGAAAGCGATGGTACAGGCTGGATCTGCGCCAGCGCGACGAAGTGTTGCTTTAGAGAATCTAAGCTTAAATCCATTATGGTCTTCGTTATTCACGCATCCGTGTCCTGCTGCTAGCTCAATACTTTTGAAATAAGGGATCTCCACCTCATCATCACCGAGAGGTGTATCGCTATCCCACACGTCAACGCCACTCCACTGGTTCTGTGGAGGCATATCTGGTTCTTTTTGAGCTATAGCTGCATCTTGGCTCATAGGTTCTACTCCATACTCAAGCCATTCAGCCCTAACATTCAGCCACCGGCTAAGCGCAAGGATGTTTGTTGAGTCTGGAATTGCCGCTCCATTTCTCCACTTCCAGATAGCGGGTTCGCTAATTTCAATACCCTGTTTTTTTAGGGCTGCTTTAATTCTTCCGGGCAATCCCCTACCTGCCACGCCTGCATCTAAACAAGCCGCATCAAGTCTCCGAGAGAACGCCTCTTTCACATCGTCTTTTTTAACCATGCGTTAATTATCCAAAGAATTGACATAACTGTCAGTTAAGATATATTCTTAACCCGAAGTTAATTTAGTTAATAAGGATGCTTATGAACCCTGTACAAATTGCAGTAAATGCGGTTGGCGGGCAGACAGCAGCAGCTAAGTTATGCGGTTTATCAGTTGTGGCAGTTCATAAATGGGCTGTAAAGGGGACGCTTCCCCGTACCGAGTACACAGGTAAAACCAATTATTCAAAGCTGTTAGCTAATGCCTCAAATGGAAAATTCACTTCTGAGTGGCTGTTGAACGCAGCAAACCCAGATAAAACAAGCTTAGCAGCTTAAGCAACACCGCTCTTTAACAGTCATAGCCTCCCTGCCGCAATGTGGGGAAACCCCAACCACCTAACCGGTGGTGTAACTATTTATTCAACAAAGGAAGTATCACAAATGGAACATGCAAGTTATAGCAAGCGCATCAATGAAGTGGAGACAGAACTCCGCTGCCGGATGATGCAGAAGACTAACCGAGAGTTAGCGAAGGAAGCAGGGTGGCACGAATCGAAAGTAAGCCGCCTAAATATCCGCGACATGGCAACGATGTTCGTACTGCTAGAGAAGGTATGGGAAACCAGTTTGATTCGTGAGGTAGCGCGTCAGGCTGTGGAATCGGTATTGCCACAAAAGAAAAAGTCGCCAACTGCGGTAACAGCTGACGACTCTCAGATCACTATGACTTTCTAGTACTGGATCAATTCACAGGAGTAATTATGGCACCACATTCTAAATGTGTAAACAGCAAAGGGGGAGGCAATGTCTACAGCTGAGCTCTTTGACTTTAATGCTGAACGTAAGCGCAGGAGCAACCGGATGGAAAACCAGAAGCTTGGTTATGTCCCGTTGTACCGAAGCGTTAAGAAGACATCATGGTCAAAGGATGTATTCCTTCGCACTCTCTGGGAAGACCTGTTATTAGGGGCTCAGCGAAAGCCCCGTACAGTTAATTTCAAAGGTAACCTATGGGATCTTCAAGTCGGTCAACTGGTCGTGACACCGGCTGAATTAGGGCTTTCCCTTTGTGATAGAAATGGGAAGCCAACCAGTCGTGATGCAGTGGTTAGGATGCTGAACTTTTTCGTCAAGGAAGGGATGATTTCTGTGGACGGAGAGAAGCGAAAAGGGACGGTGATAACCATTCTAAATTACGCTGAATATGCCGAAAAAACAGACAATTTACCCGCACATAAAGGCGCACATAAACCCGCACATAACAAACCCAGTGATGGCGCGGCTTCCGGCAGTGATGCCGCACATAAAGGCGCACATAAACCCGCACATCATGAACAAGAAGGTAATAACAATAATATTAAAAGACTATCGTCTGAGAATTCTCGCGAATCCTCAAACGCCGCTTTGGAAAAGTTTCTCTCAGCTCATCCAGATGCGTTTGTTTACTCAGCCACTGGAGCCAAGTGGGGGACTCAGGAGGATGACAGGGCTAGTCGCTGGATTTACGAGAAGGTCTGCGTGGTTGATGCCTCAGCCAAAGAGCCTAACTGGGCAGACTGGGCAAACGTAGTTCGACTGATGAGACAACAAGATAACCGAACGCACAAAGAGATTTGTGAGTTATTCCTCTGGGCAAACCGAGATTCGTTCTGGTGCTCAAATATCCTATCCCCAGCAGCTCTGCGGAAAAAATGGGGAACCCTATCTGCCCAGATGGGCAAACCAAACCGAAGCCAACGACCAAGCGCTGATCCGGTACCGCACTGGAACAGCAAAGAGTCATGGGAGGATTTCATATGACACATCGACTGATGAGCGCTATCGCAAACCGAGATGGTTCGGCGCTGGCCAGAATGTCCAACCCAGCTACACAAGCAATGCAGGGGGTAGTGAATCCTGATGCTGAAAACTTGGTTGACGCTCTGTTTCGCCAACTCAAACAGGTGTTTCCAGCGGCAAGCCAAACCAACCTGCGTAGACCTGAAGACGAGAACGCAGCAAAAAAACAGTGGATTGCTGCATTCGCTGAAAATGGAATCCGAACCAGAGAGCAGCTATCGGCAGGTATGCAACACGCCCGATCCAGTGAGTCTCCGTTCTGGCCTTCACCCGGTCAATTCATCGCATGGTGCAAACAAGGTGTTCTGAAAGCTAACGGCTTGCCAAGTAGCGAAGAGCTGTATGGCCTAGTGATGGAGTACTGCGCTAACCGTGGATTGTATTCGTCACCCGAGTCATATCCGTGGCCTAGCAACGCGGCGTACTGGATGGTGACAAAGTTATATTCGCAGATGCGCGGCAAGAACCAGTCTGAATCAGAACTCCGCAAGAGTTGCACTGAAGAGTTGGTGATCATGGGGCGGCGCATTGAGTCTGGTGAAGAAATACCAAAGCCGGTTGTTCAGTTGGAAAAGCTACACATTCCGATCAGCAATGAAGCTGGGCTACAGAAAATTGCAGATATTCGCAAAAAGCTAAACCTACCGCGCAGAGGTCAGCAATGAGCAAGTGTTGCATGTGTCACCAGCATCTCGAATACGGCGACGGCCTCACGTATCACGGATTCACATCATGTGAGACGCACTACGATGGAATGGTTGATCGCGTTGATTCTTGGCGAGCAGATGCCTTTGAAACAGAAGCTCAGGAGCTGCGTGATGTCAAAAATTAGAACGGTTATCTCCCACATCGAAAAGCACGGCGCGTCTCCAATGGGGGAAATATGCAGAGGTACTGGATTTAGCGTCAGAGAAGTTAACTCAAGTCTGAGATATCTAGCCAGAATCGGAATGCTTACAAAGACTGGGGATCGCGGTCACTATCTGTATGGAATCCCAGAAGCACCAAAACATGCAAAAACCAAGCCGCCAATCCGCAAGAAAACAGTCATTACAGCAAAAGACAATACAGTAACCATCGGGTCCAAGAAGCAGGAAATCGAGCAGTTGATTAATCGTGGATTGGTTCGTCGAGCACAAACGGCAATATCTAGTCTTATTGCTGAAGCTCGGGATCTGGACACCGTAAATTGGGCTATGGACAAGGGCAACGCTTGCGGCTTCAGAGCCAAATACTTTTAGGAGATAGTCATGACAAGCCTACCAGATTGCATCAAGCTCACCCTGATAACAGATCCGCGCCTAAGCCAAGCGATTGAAGCTAGCTTAGAGGAAGATGAGCTTATCTCAAACTTTGAGCGCATCTACGGCGTATACAGGCCGAGAAAACCGCGCAACGGTATTGAGTTTATGGTTGATAAAGCCGCTGGATACACCCCTGATCCTGAATGGAATGTATTCCTGAGCGAGTTTATTCAGTTTGTTTACAGGTGTGTTTATTTACCGCTATACGGAGATGGAGATAGTCATGAATAAGTTAAAATTGATATTTTTAAAGAATATAGGGCTAAGCCCATACTCTCCAAGATGGTTAAAAGTATTTTTTCTAAAACTTGTGATGCGAGAGATTAGCAAAGGATTCGATAGGTTAATTAAATCCCATGTTCAAAACATCTCGTCAGAAAAAAAAGATGAAATTAACAAATTGATTTCAAAAATGAATACAGCTAGGGGTGCCTGTCATGACAAGTCGTGAACAGTTTGAAGCGTGGTTACGCGCTCAGCCTCATGTTTTAAATGTAGGTGTTGAGCAAGACGGAACCTACACCTTGCACGAAGATAGGGTGGCATGGGAGGCATGGCAAGCAAGCCGCGAGGCGGTGGAGTTAGATATTGACTGGCCTGAAGCCAACGATGATACATGGAAAGATGGTGAAGAAGGTGCTTATGCCATGGGTCATGAGGACGGGAAGGATAAGGTTATCATCGCCGTACGCAAGGCGATCCGCGCAGCTGGCATCAAGGTTAAGGGGGAGTGATGAATAAACAGGCCTATTTTCTGATAGACCGACACCGACAGCAAAACGCCATACAGTTCATCCAGTCACTCCCAGTCAATCCAGATTCACCCCTCGTAGTAACCATCCAAGAGCGAACCAGAACCCTAGACCAGAATGCGCGCCTATGGGCAATGCTTAACGATATCAGTGAGCAAGTCGTTTGGCATGGTTTAACTCTCAGCAGTGAAGACTGGAAGCACATATTCACTGCATCACTCAAAGGTCAGCGATCGGCGCCTGGCATTGAGGGCGGGTTCGTTGTGCTTGGGCAATCAACTAGTCGAATGACTGTGGGTGAAATGCGTGACCTGATAGAGCTGATACAGGCATTTGGTGCAGAGCATAACGTTAAGTTCGGTGATGATGCCATAGCCGCGATGCGCTGGGCTCAACAACACAACAGGAGTTCAGCAGCATGAAGCGACAGCGAAGTCCGACACAAATAGCGATAGACAACTTAATCTTCAACAAATCCACTCCACGCAGTAAACCACAACCCATATCAACAGTAACTTTCAACTACAGCGCCCACCTGCATGATGTGCGTTGGCTGAGAGTGCGAGCGAGGAATAGACATGACTGATTACAGCAAGATGAGCGACTTTGAGATTAACTGCAAAGTTGCCAATGCACTTGGTATGACTAAACACTTCTTCTTCCTTGATGCAGAGGACGAATTTGATGATGACATTGAACCAAGCGAACGGGGTCCGATCTGGCAAACTAGGGAGCATTTCGTTAATGGATACAGGCCATCGAACGGAAACCCATTCAACCCCTGCAACAACCCATCAGACGCATGGCTGATTATTTGTGAATCCCTTATAAGTATTAGTCCTCATTATAAATTCACAGATGAATCAGAGGAATACATAGCACATAGCAATGAGTGGGTAGCTGATAATGTCATGAGTGATGGAAAGTCATTTAGATATAAAGATATCAACCCCCTCCGTGCCGCCATGATCGTCTACCTGATGATGAAGGAGAGTGAGAATGGCTAAAGGCGAAACGCGCGAAGGGATATACCTCCGCATTAACGGAACTGAATATCGAAAGGTTTACGTAGTAGGCGATTTACACGGCTGCCACGGCATGCTGATGACGCACCTCGAAGAGATTGAGTTCGACTTTGACGCAGACCTGCTTATCTCAGTTGGTGACCTAATCGACCGTGGTGGGCAGAACGTCGAATGCCTAGACCTGATTACTCAGCCATGGTTTAGAGCTGTACGCGGTAACCATGAGCAGATGGCTATTCAGGCATTAAACGGCACCGGCAATGTAAATCACTGGCTGGCTAATGGCGGTGGCTGGTTCTTTTACCTCGATTATGACCAAGAGGTTCTCGCTAAAGCATTAATCGCATACGCGGAAAGTTTACCGCTAATTATCGAAGTCAATTTCCCCTGCAAGAGCTATGTGATAGCCCATGCAGACTACCCATCAAACGAATACATATTTGGCAAACGTGTCGATGAGAATGATGTGGTTTGGAATCGAGAGCGGGTGAGTAACGCAATGGACGGGATCGGCTGCAACATTACCGGTGCGGACGAGTTTATTTTTGGACACACGCCAGCTCGCAGCCCCATGAATTTTTTCAATCAGCGCTATATCGACACAGGTGCGGTGTTTGGTCACGGCCTGACCGTTATCCAGATAGGAGATAACAATGGCTAACCTTCGGAAAGAAGCCCAAGGCCGAGAATGCCAAGTGCGTTTACCCGGCATATGTAACGGTAACAGCGAGACGGTAGTGCTGGCTCATTTTCGAATGGCTGGATTATGCGGCGTAGGGATGAAGCCTAACGACTTATTCGGCGCTTGGGCATGCTCTGCATGTCACGATGAAATAGACCGCAGGACAAGGCGCACAGACGCTGGTGAAGCGCATATGGCACACCTTGAGGGAGTAATACGAACTCAGGCCGCGCTGATTGCAGAGGGAAAGCTAAAACTATGAAGGAATACCGGCTAACGCTGCCGTACCCGCCGAGCCTAAACACATATTGGCGACACGCAAGGCAACGGCACTACATCAGCGAGAAAGGCACAAAATACCGACAAAACATTATCACCATCATCCAGCAACAAAACCTCGATATTAACACCACCTCCAGACTCAAATTCTCAATCACCGCCCACGTACCAGACAAACGCCGCCGAGACTTAGACAACCTGCAAAAGGCTGTCTTTGATTCGCTTGTGCATGCTGGATTCATGGAAGACGACGAGCAGATTGATGATTTCAGGGTGCGGCGCGGTGAGATGGTGAAGGGCGGAAAGCTGGAAGTAGTCATCACCGAACTGGAGGGGATATGAATGCCGAAATCCGAACCATACCCGACATGCTAGTCGATACATACGGCAATCAGAGCGAGCTAGCACGACGGCTGCACATCAACAGAGAAACCATATCCAAATACATTCACGACAAAGAGGCCAAGCACCACGCAATAGTGAATGGCGTATTCATGACAGCTCGCGGGGATTGCGGGAAAAATAGGTGGGGTAAGCGATGAGACCAATAGACGCGATTTACACACTGCCCATGGTATTTAGACAGGCAGATTTACGACGACTCTGGTGCCGAGGGAAGAAGACCATCACGCCATCACAGCGAGTGTGGACGCGCTATATGTTGTCGCTCTGGGGCCATTACCTCGGCGGTGATGATGCTCCTTCAGGATGCGTTAACGTAATTGGTCGATTAATGGTTCGTTCAGAGTGGAGCGAAACACAGTCTGAGCGGATAGTTGAAGTGGTGAACAGTCTTCACAAGCAAGGTTATCGAGGTGAAGAGTTGTTCAAGAAGTCCCGTGAAATTGTGATACCAGCATCCTCAGCAAGCAACATCATCGCTCTCGCCAAAGAATCAGATGATGCCGCTTTTGTTGAGTCAGTCATGAAGAAAGCAATTAAGCGTGGAAGCCTGATCCGCGATGTAGCTATTAAACGATATTGCGATCGCAAATGCCCGCAAGACATTGCACGGATGATTTCATACATCACTGGTGCAGATGTTCAATTTTGCCGAAAGCGGGTTATCTGGTGTGAAGAGATACTGGAAGAGGAAATGTACTATGCAATGAAGCATGCAATGGAGAAGGAAATACTTCAAAATGCAGCATGAGTAAAAATATTTTCTATTTCTCTTGATTTTGGGAAATGAAAGTGTATATTTTAGTGCATGCTCGGGAGCAAAAGTGAAAGAGCGCAGTAACAAAGAAAAGGCTAGCTTAATCGCTGGCCTTTTTGCTTTCTGGATAACCGGTGCGACGCCAGAAAAACAATCGCACAGTGGGTAAGTTCGTCTCATTGACTGCTATCACCACCTAACCGGCTGGAAGGTCGGTATCAATTTCAAGCCTCGCCACTGTGCGGGGCTTTCTTGCATTTAGCGTCATCCAAAACCAACCAACCGCACTCACACATTCCTTGTCTGGCATGGATACGGGTGACGCTATTCCCTAATTAATTACACAGCGCCTAACCCTACGGGGAGGTGAGACGATGCTACGTATGGACAAAATCACAACAGGTATTTCCTACGGAGCGTCAGGCGGTAGCGCCTTATTCTGGCTTAAACAACTCCTTGATGGCTTCTCACCTGAACAGTGGGCAGCGTTTGGCGTTCTTGGAAGCCTGCTATTTGGCCTCCTGACGTTTCTAGCGAATCTCTACTTCAAGGTAAAAGAAGACCGGCGCAAAGCCTCAAGGGGTGAGTAATGAATCCATCCCTGAGAAATAAATTAAGCGCGGCAATGATTACCCTCATCGTATCAGGTGCATCGGCTCCGGTATTGCTTGACCAGTTTCTCAATGAGAAAGAAGGAAACAGTCTAACAGCGTACCGAGATGGCGGTGGAGTCTGGACGATATGCCGTGGTGCAACGATGGTTGATGGTAAGCCAGTCGTTCAGGGAATGAAGTTAACGCAGCCCAAATGCGACCAAGTAAACGCCATAGAACGCGACAAGGCATTAGCTTGGGTAGAGCGGAATATTCACGTCCCCCCTTACCGAACCACAGAAAGCAGGCATTGCATCATTCTGTCCTTACAACATTGGCCCCGGTAAATGTTTCCCTTCAACGTTCTATAAGCGACTTAATTCAGGCGATCGGAAAGGTGCTTGTGAGGCAATCCGTTGGTGGATTAAAGATGGTGGACGTGACTGCCGACTGACAAAAGGCCAAAAGAATGGCTGTTATGGTCAAGTGGAGAGACGTGATCAGGAAAGTGCGCTGGCGTGCTGGGGATTGGATGAATGAGCAAGTTAACCACCGCGTTACTTTCGATCATCATCGCTCTACTAGTTGGCATGTGGTACACGACAAGCCAGATGCAGTCGCTAAACACCCAACTGAAAGAAATCACTCAGGTATCCAATCAGCAGAAAGCAGACCTCGAAAACATCCAGCGGCAACGAGTACAGGCCGCCGAGCTCGATATCAAAGTCACTCAGGAATTAGCTAATGCAAAAAGTGAAATTGAAACTCTTCGTGTTGGCCTTAACACTGGCACTAAGCGGCTGCGCATCGCGGCCAGTTGTCCAAAGCTGCCCGAAACCACCGCCGCCACCGGCAAGCCTGATGCAACCAGCCCCCGATATGATGCAGAGTTTGAACGCAATTATCTCAGTCTCGTCGAACGAATCAAACAATCCGAAACAATGATTAACGGGTTACAGAGTTATATCCGCACACAGTGCCAATAGAGCCTCACTTCGGTGGGGCTTTTTACATTCAGAGGAAATAAAATGGCTGCACCAATCATGAAGTATTTCGCATATGAACATCTTCCAGCTCATCTACAGGAAGTTAGCAAGCCAATCGGCGAGCTAGCAAAACTGATGGATGAGTCATTGGCTGATGGTGCTGAAAAATCAGCAGGTCTGCGCAAATTACTTGAAGCTAAAGATGCTCTGGTTCGCGCTAAGCTCGGCTAGGAATTACAGATCTATACCCACGCCCAGTACTTAAAATAATAGGAGGTGACCATGCGGGAAGAAGAGCTAAAAAGGCTTGAACCCTTAAATCTCCTGATTTATCAGGGTAAAGCATCCGTTACCACTTTATAGCCTCACTTCGGTGGGGCTTTTTTACAACTGAAGTAAACCATCAGCGCCACGCTCGGCGCAATTCTACCGTAGAACCTTTCAGGATAAGCCTTGAGGAGATCAGCAGTGGTCTGATGAACCCTCTACGGGCTGGTTCTTCCTGAGCGCAAGGTTTATCACTAAAAGGAAGTCATCATGCAATATCCAACGAATATTGTTATCGAAAATATGCCAGTTCGAAATACAGAATTTGGTACTTACAATCTTAATGATTTACACAAGGCGGCAGTGGCGGCTAAGAAGGCCAAGCTTTGGCAAAAGCCAAGTAAGTTCCTTAAAGCAGATGGTATCAAGGGTTATGTCGATGAAGTGACCAAGGAGCTAAAAAGCACCTTGGAACAAAATCAAATACTTAGAACCATTCATGGAGGCTCCGAGCGAGGTACGTGGGCGCATGAGCTTATTGCTCTCAGATACGCAGCTTGGTTATCTCCAGCATTTGAATTGAAGGTATATCAAACATTCAGAAGCGTGATATTAGGGCAGGTTAGTAAGTTTGCTCAGGCAAACCTGCTAGAGCTTAAATATCAGTCTAAAAAGCGTCGCGTGAGTACTGCCGCCAGAATAATGAACAAATGGGGTGTTGGTGGTGAGAAAAACCAATTGGAGTCTCAGCGTAAATTACTAGCTGAAGAGATTCAGGTTACGATCCCCGGTCTGCCGGAGGGAAAGCCATGATGAGTAATGAAACCTCATGTGATTTCTTCTGCTCTCGCGTGGCAGAGGCTTATTTGCTTCATCTAATGGCATTATGGCGTCGTCCAATCTACCGATATGAAACTGGGGATATTGAAGTAAGCGACTCATTCTTATGGGGTCTACTCGACGGATATCCAAAAGACCGAATGACAAGTAGCTATAGAGCAAAGTTTTACTCAAAGCTCCTGAAAAAATTTGATCCCACTCCAGCCAAAGGCGCAGTGATATGCGGCGGTAAAGTTCCAGAGCTAAGCAAGCGCGGCATAAAATATATGAACGCCTTAGTTCATGGATTTGGCGACATGCTAGAAGATATTGGCGACAGGGATGAATATGGGCTGCTAACGATACCCAAAGGTGAGCTCAATGACCAAATCTGAATACAACCGTATTGATTACATAGAAGAGGTCATGGGGAACGCATTTGATCTTCTCGACACGGGAAGGGTGGCAGCGGCTAAGGAAATTATTCGCGCAGTAAATCTTCAATTACGAGTGCTAAAGCGCACAGGCGAAAAGCGATACGGTAATCCAAGTAAAGCGGAAGAATGAAGTCAGTTAGCACCTCTGCGAAGCGGGGCGAGTCTGGCTAACCAAATCAAATTGCGTAGGGTTGTCGCAGCATCTCTGTATTAGCAATAACCGGTGCCTCTCCTAGCCGCTAGCGTACAGAGACATCAATAACGACCAATGCCGAGCGAATACCACTCGCTCTCATGGCGGTTACATGAACCGTGGCAGAAGAATCATGGAGCAATACAGTGTGTTTTCACTGAGAGCACACGATATTGCAGCATAAGTTCACATGGCGCCCGAGGGCGGATGCTCACAAATTAGAGGAATGTTCGCCAATGGCTGATAAATACAACGTCAAAGCAACAAAGAAAGACGGAACCACATACGAAGGCATCATGACAACAAAAGAACCAAGACTGGTTAACGGTCTGTTTGCTATTGCAGGACATGACGGCTCATGGACATACATTCAGCCTGATGAGTTGAGTGAGATCACATTCAAGCCGGTAGTGGAAGAAACTCAGGAGTAATTATGGCGCTCAACGACAAACAAGAAATGTTTTGTCGCGAGTACCTCGTTGATTTGAACGCAACACAAGCGGCCATTCGTGCGGGGTACAGTGAGAAAACTGCCCGAGCAACTGGTTGTGAAAACCTAACAAAACCAAACATTGCCGAACGTATTATTCAGCTTAAGCAGGAGCGTAACGAGCAGGTTGGCATTGATGCTGCTTACGTTCTAAAACGCCTTGCTGAAATTGATCAGATGGACGTAGCTGACATTCTGCTTGAAAACGGTGAGCTAAAGCCGATTAAAGATTGGCCCAAGGTATGGAGAACCACTCTTTCAGGGATTGACGTGGTTGAGTCATCCGGCGATGTGCCTTCTCTGCTTAAGAAAATCAAATGGCCTGATAAAGTGAAGAACCTCGAATTGTTAGGCAAGCATATCAGCGTTCAGGCCTTCTCCGATAAGTTAGAAACTAAACACTCCATTGATGACGAGATGGCTGAGCTTCTGCGGGAGATATCATCAGAGGCGTGATCAATGTCAGCAATCAACCAGCGTTTTGCAGAGATGAAAAAGAACCTTAAAAACAGGTTCTGGCGATTAAATAATCTTTATTACATCACCGATAAGAGTGGTAAGAAAGTTAAGTTCAGGATGACTACTGAGCAGCTTGAGTACTTTGATGGGGTGCACACGCGCAACATCATACTCAAGGCCCGTCAGTTAGGATTTACCACTCTAGTTTGTATTGTTCAGCTTGATGCGGCGCTATTTGAGTCCGCAAAGTGTGCACTGATAGCTCACACGCTGAATGATGCTAAGCGCCTATTTCGCGAGAAAGTGAAATACGCATATGACAACCTCCCAGCGATCATCAGGAAAGCTAACCCAGCAAAGAATGACTCTGTTGGGGAGTTGGTGTTCAACAATGGTGGTTCGCTCTACGTATCCACATCATTTCGTGGCGGCACACTGCGCTACCTACACGTTTCCGAGTTCGGGAAGATATGCGCTAAGTATCCAGACAAAGCCCGTGAGATTGTCACTGGTGCTTTCGAAGCGGTATCCACTGATTGCTTCACGACAATCGAGAGCACTGCCGAGGGGCGCGCAGGCTACTTCTTTGACTACTGTCAAACGGCAGAGAAAGCGGCGATACAGAAGAAAGCATTATCTAACCTCGACTGGAAATTCTTCTTCTTCTCATGGTGGAAGAATCCACTCTATGCCATCGACCCAGTAGAGCAGCTACCAGAACGGCTCTGCGAATACTTTGCTGAGCTACAGGGTAAGTACGGAATAGCGCTGAATGAGCGCCAGAAAGCGTGGTATCTCGCGAAAGAGAAAACGCTCGGCGACGACATGAAGCGTGAATATCCTTCGATACCCTCTGAGGCATTCCAACAGTCAGTTGAAGGCGCGTATTACGCCAAACAATTCCGATGGCTGTACGAGAATGGCCGAATCGGCAAGCTACCAGACAACTCACACCTACCGGTTCACACGTTCTGGGATATCGGCGTGGGCGACTCCACGGCTATCTGGTTCGTGCGTGAAGTTGGTGAAGAGTTCCATGTCATCGACTACTACGAGAACTCTGGCGAAGGTCTGAGGCACTACATGAAGGTGCTGAAGGATAAAGGCTACGAGTACGGCGAACACTGGGGCCCACATGACATCGATAACCGTGAGTTTGGCTCTGATGCGAAGTCTCGCCGCGAGCTGGCCAGAGAGGGTTATGAGATTGACGGGCAGATGTACACGATGACATTCAAAGTCGTGCCAAAGGTTGGTGTTGATACCGGCATTGAGTCAGTCCGTGAAATCCTACCGCGCTGCGTCTTCGATGAAGATAAGTGCTCAGAAGGCATATCTCATCTGGAAGGTTACCGCAAAGAGTGGGATGGCAAGCGCGGCTGCTGGAAAGATAAACCACTTCATGACTTCACATCACACGGTTCCGACGGATTCCGTTATTTCGCAGTGGCGAAGAACAACCGCAAGCAGATCGGAACAGTATTCTTTTAAGGAGCATCGCCAGTGAGCGAACAAAATAACGGCCTTCAGATGGCTGTGAACAACCTCGCCACTGAAATGCGGCGAGCTAATTACCTTAACTCCATTGGAATTGGTGGTGGTAACACAAAGCGCCCGACGCTTTACCATGAATTTGGGTATCCGCGCACGATAACCTTCAACGACTTCTACAACATGTATCGCCGCAATGCCGCTGGCTTCGCTGTGGTGCATCGTCTGCTTGATGGTTGCTGGCAAGATTATCCAATCATCGTTGATGGTGACGAAGCTCAGGAGGCTGAAAAAAACAAACGCCTGGGAAAAGAACGTTACCAAATTTATGAAGAAGTGGTGGCCAAAGGTGAAGGACGCCGATCGCCGTAACATGGTTGGGCGTTATTCTGCGTTGCTTCTGCAGGTGAAAGATAATCGAGACTGGGATCAGGAAGTTGACACGGCCTTGGTTAAAAGCCTGGGTGAGGCTGCTCTGGTTAAGCTTATTCCAGTATGGGAGCCGCAGCTAACCGTCGCTGAGTGGGATAATGACAGGCAGTCTGAAACATTCGGACTGCCTAAGATGTTCAACTTCAACGAGCAGCCGGTTGGTGATGAGGCTTTCGTTGGGCCGATGCGAGGGGAGCCGGTACACCCGAGCCGCGTAATTCTGTTCTGTGAAGGCTCCGAGGATGACAATGTCCTGTCTGGCATCCCTCTGCTTGAAGCTGGCTACAACAAAGGCCTCGATCTTGAGAAAGTATCCGGTGGTGGGGCAGAAGGCTTCCTTAAGAACGCTAGTCGTCAGATTGCCGTTGAGTTCAGCAAAGAAACCGACATGAACACGCTGGCAGACCAGGCTAAGAAAGCTGGATATGCCGACCTCGGCGAAGCAATGGGCGACAAGGTTAACAAGCTTAACCGAGGCACCGACGCTGCGGCAGTCATGCAGGCTGGACAAATGCACGTTCTGAGCGTGACACCGGGCGATCCTGGTCCAACATGGGAGGTCACGGCCAATGAACTTGCAGCTTCAGTGCAAATCCCTTTCACAATTCTGTTCGGTCAGCAGACCGGGCGATTGGCTAGCGACGAGGATAAAACAGACTGGGCAATTCGTCGTAATACTCGCCGCAATGGCTTCCTGACTGACCGCATCACTGCACTGCTTGAACGCTTATGGACGCTGGGAGTTATTGAACCACCGACAAAAGGCGAGGTAACCATCTCATGGAGCGACCTGCTAGCACCCGGCGAGAAAGAGAAAATCGAGAATGCTTCTAAGCTTGCCGACATCGTGCAGAAAACATCTGGCTTCTATGGTGGTGAACCACCATTCACGGCCAATGAGTTGCGTGAGATTGTTGGGCTTGACCCACTACCTGAGCCGCAAGAACCACAGAAACCGGATGAGAAGGTGATAACCGATGACCCACTGGCCGATGACACCCGATCAGAAGGAAAAGGTGGGCCTGCCGATAGTTCCGCGCAGTAAGGTTGACCCTACGCGCTCGGCGAAGCAGGTGAATGCAATGTTTCGTGATATCGAGGAAAGGTATCTCGGCATCAAGCGCTCGCTGAAAGCTCTGTTCGACCAGCGCCTGACAGGGAGAGAGCGAGAGGTAAATAGCCACAACTGGCACTTTCTTTGCCACGATAACGGCGAGGATATGCGGCTCTATCAAGTCAACGCTGGCAAGTTCATCTACGACATGTCGGCGCAAGAGCTGGCTGACTTGCTAGAGGCGGTGCAGGGCATTCTCGACGATTACCTGCTGGATGGCGGAGAACAAAACCTATGGGCGATGGATTTCGTCGCCGTAGAAGCACAGCGCGGCACGCTAGAGGCGTTCAACAACCTCTCACAGCAGTCGCAGGTGTACGCCAGCCAGACGACGTTACAGCAGCTTTTAAACAGCCCTGGTTATCTAAACCAGATTGCAGCGGCAAGGCTGACAACATTCAGTGACTGGAAGGTCATCAGCGATACCGCTCGCGGCGATTTGACCAACATCATCACCGATGCAGTGGCTAGGGGCGTTAACCCGCGAGAGACGGCCAGCGTCATCAGTAAGCGCCTCGATGTCAGTATGTTGAAGGCCAAGACCATCGCTCAGACTGAGCAGGTCGGCGCACTTCGGCAGGCACAATGGAACGAAACGGACTGGGCCGCTGAACGGCTAGGTCTTAATACTGGGCTCCTGTGGCTGTCAGCGCTCAAACCAGCCACGCGATTCTGGCACGCCAGCCGTCATGGAAAAGTCTACACCACTGAAGAGGTGCGAGACTTCTATGCTGAGAACGGCAACCGGTATAACTGCTACTGCAGCCAGATTCCGGTGCTGCTCAACGACGACGGTAGTGTATTTAACGAAGGGTTGGTCGATAAGTTGGCGAAAGAGCGCAAGCAGTGGACGAAAGCAGAAGCAGCTTAATGTATAATCATTGCAATCTAATGGCGAGATTAAAGGACAGGTTGTTATGCTAAAAGACAGCGAAATAGATTTCGATAAAACCTCTCTGGAGGTGGCAGATATGATTGCTGATGCGCTCGCTAATTTTGCAGATGAGATACGGCAAGACCCGAAGAAAATTTATGATAGTGAGTGGTCATGGGCTGATGTTAATGCCAGCAAGAAATTAACCATTGATTATCTGGATATAAAATTTAAGTAGAAATATCAAGTAAAACAGGTCGCTCAGGCGGCCTTTTTTATTGCCTGAAATCCACCAATGAGGACGCAACGTGAAGCTATCCAGCATCCACGTTAAATCCCTCGCCATCAACGCCTCCAACATCTCAACGACAACCATCAACGGTCAGGAACACTACGTCATTCGTGGTGCGGTCCCGATCGTCGATGACATCGTGATGAATGGTGGCCTGTACTCGGCGGAGGAGATTAACAACAGTTACCAGACGATGGAGCGCAAGTTAATGCCGATCGGCCACCCGATGGTGAACGGCAAATACGTCAGCGCTAATGACCCGCAGGCGGTCAATGATTACTACGCCGGTGCATGGGCTCAGAACGTCAGTAAGTCAGGGGATAAGACGGTTAATGACGTTTATGTCAATAAGGCAGTAGCCGAGACAAAACCAGATGGTAAGCGCCTGATCGCCAGGCTCGACGAGATGATTGCAGGGACAAATTCAGAACCGATTCATCTCTCTACAGGGCTACTTCTTAACAAAGAGCAAAAGGCTGGGGAGTCGAAAGGCAAGAAATACTCCTGGGTAGCTCACAACATGCAGTTCGACCATATCGCCATCCTGCTTGATGAGCCTGGCGCTGGCACACCGGAAGATGGCGTGGGTATGTTCGTTAACGCTGACGGACAGGAGGGTGAGGTTGAAACCGCCAGCATTGTCGAAGCTGCCAACAGCATGAAAGACGGATGGTGGAACAAAGTTAAGTTCTTCATGAGTAACGCTTCAGAGATGTCTTTCGACGATATCTACCAGGCGTTACGTATGTCAATCAAGCAGGACGACAAGAAGTGGCGCTATGTCGTCAGTGTCTGGCCTGACCATTTTGTTTACGAAGAGGATGGAGATAACACCAAACCTAAGCTCTTCGATCAGAAGTATCTCATCTCTGACAAGGTCGTAACGCTTGTCGGCGATCCCCTAGAAGTCGTGCGCAAGCCAACCGAGTACGAAGAAGTAAAAACCACAAATAAGGAACTAAACCCGATGAAAGAAAAGATGATCGCCGCGCTCAATGCCGCAGGCGTTAAAACCGAGGGGCTGACCGACGATCAGGTCTGGGACGCCTATAACAAGCAAGCGCTTAAGAAAGAAGGTGGTGACCCTGGTCAGCCTCAGATTAACTCTGAAGCGATTACCGCAGCTGTCAATCTGGCTCTGAAACCACTGACCGATGAAATCAGCACCCTGAAAACTCAATTGCAGGCCAACGCCGAGAAAGACCTAAAAACGAAGCGTGAAGCGGTAAAGACGAAATTCCCATTCATGACCGAATCTGCGATCAACTCGCTTTCAGGCGATGCGCTGAATGACATGTATTCACAGTGCCAGACCAGCACAGGTCTTAACCCTGCTTTCCAGGGCAACAGTGCACAAAGCGACATTCTCACTATGGAGGCACCTGAATAATGGCACTCGCTCCTCGTTTCCATACCGTAATCGCGGGCCCAGCCCGTAAGAATGACCCTCAGGTCATTGAAGCAATCATGGCTGCTGATGTTATGCCTGGCTCTCTTGTGATGCTAGATAGCACTGGGAAGTTGGCAGTTCACTCTACTGCCGGTGGAGCAGGCGTTGCTCTGGCACTTCAGCATAACTATATCGGTGGTGGCGATATTCGTGATGCCGTTCCTTCCGGTGACACTGGCGCAGCAATCACGTGTGAAGACGATGTTGATTATCACATGAGAGTTAAGGCCGGCGAGGTACTGCTGGAGAACGAAGGCTTAGTATCTTCTGGTGACGGCACACTCAAGAAATCAACTGCTCCAGACACTGATGTTGTCCTCTTTTACTCACGCGAAAAAATCACCGTTGGCGCTGAAGTTCAGCTTGTGAAAGTTCGCAAATCAGGGAAAGCAACCGCATGATCGTATTCAATAAGAAGTTGGTCACCGAATATAACCAGGTGAAACAGGCGTGGAATCAGCTGCTGATGCAGCGCGAGTCTTTCAACGTTAACCAGAACAACATTTCTGCACAGTACGGT